>NZ_JBLWUK010000002.1:0-264599 GCF_048268965.1 Oceanisphaera sp. | reverse complement strand
CATCGAAGTGGCGTTGCTGTTGGCTATTCATCATGCTATCTCCAGTCCGCTACCACTCTGGTAGGGCTCTGAGATCAGTATGATAGGGAGCGCCATTTTTCTGCCGCGAAGCGGCTTAGTTCAACAAACTGTTTAAGAGTGATTCGCAACGCGTGGCATTTTTGCTACGCGTTGCGTTTAGTGGTTAAGGTGTTATGCGGAAGCTTTGGTATTACGTTGCTCACACCTTAACAGGGCGTTATATGCCACCACGTGTTCGATTGTTTTATTTTGTGGTTTTGGCATTTTATTTAAAGTTTTTAGCTTGTTTCGTTTCTTTTTGTGATAAAGAAAAAGTTAATAAATACAGTCGCTCAAAGTAGTCCTAAAATTTGAACAGCACAGGTGTCTCAACTGAGGTTAATAAATAACTAGTATGTGGTAGCTACTTCATGACAACAGCTACTGACCTAATTACCATTAATTAACATTTACTTGCTCGTAACCATCTGATAATCATGGCAAAAATCTGCTGCTTGCATTGATTTTCGAAAATGCGGTCAGTAACACTAAAGCTAAATAGGCGGCTTTTAGTAAGCCACCTATTTTTAGCTGAAGTAGCTATATTTAAGCTTTATTTCATATTATTTTTTAATGCATGGTTATTTTAATAAAAAATATTCATGCCAGAAAACTATTAACTCCTTCACAGCCTAAGTTAATAGTAATAAATTAGGTAGGTGTTACTACTTTTTATTGTTTTAATAAAAAGCAAATGTACGTATTTCGATACTCGCTCTTGCGTCAACATTTGGATCTTGATCTGGGTATTCAAAAGCCGTGTGCGGTGTGAACCGGGCTACGCCCTCTTTCACGGAGTCGAAGCCTTTAATAAGAACAACTTCATCGTGATTCATTTCTGAAAAATAGACCCACTTCTGCTCAGCAGCTTTACGCAATGCATATATTTCACCAACATGATCTGTATCTGGGAAGTGAATTTTGGATATCAGTAAATCTTTTTGATTAACACTAGCCGCATTACAAAATGCTAAAGGTGAGCGCTTTACAATATCCACCAAGGGACGCCAAACATTAATCTGGATCATTCGACGACCTTTGAGTTTAGCAAACTGCTCCACTCCAATACGCTCTTGTGCACGAGACTGAGCCGTCTGCTCAGTATAATCATTATGAACATGATGCGCTGGTTTACGGCTGCTGTCTGCAGAGCCACGTCTTACAGTATGATCAAAAACAAAAACATCTTTCACACCGGTGGCATCTTTAATAATCGCAATCACTTCGTCATAATAACTAGCTTCAATAGCTTTTTCGTCTGTAAAATCTTTATGTTTTGTCGGGGCTGTAACTAATTGAAAGCCTTGTTTGTGAACTGAAAATATCTCTTGTGAACTGCGCGCATCATCAATAGTAGCTGGCATAAATGCATAAGCATCATTGTATTTTTGTGGTGCTGATCCACCAGAGTAAAAAACTTCAGGAGCGAGAGTACTGTCTGGCTTAATATAATTAAGTTCAGATTTGATTTGGCCAGATGTTTTCATTATTGAGGATGTCGTCGCCATCTAAATAGTTGTCCTTTTATGCTGTAACTGATTTTGTGCCATCTTAATATGTAGATTCTACCTATTTAACTCAACTTCAACAAAGCATGATAACTTCTGTGCAACAGAAGAAAATGTTTGTATGAATGCGAAAATTAACTGGAATAGACTATCTTTGATGGGGTAAGCGGTGAGCATAGGGTATGGCTATGCGTGTTGCAGGCAGTGCGATAACAGCAATTATTTGTACAATGTGAAGTGAAAAAGCTACACGATTAGCTGGCTGTAATTATTTTAACACTTATTTTTTAGTCAAAAATGCTTGCGGCTAACTGTACAGCCTTTTACAACAACAACCTTAACTCTTTTTCAAGCCAGTTAGCAAAAATTTTAACTTGAGATCTAGGGTTTGGCGGGGTAATAATGTAATAACCCCAATTTGTTGATAGAAGTTTGTTAGGGTAAATATTTATTAAAGTTCCTGCGGCTATTTCGCTATGCACAAGGTGTTCACGCACAAGTGCAACACCTTGACTAAGTTTTGCCATTTCTATTGCAACTAAGGGGGCGTTGACCTCTAAAAAGTTAGTGTTATTGAATTCGGTAACCCCGGATTTATTTAACCATTCTCGCCAGTTAGGATAACTTGAATTTTCCAGGGTTATATCTCGAATTAAAGTTTGCTTAAGTAAGCCTGAAATCTCGGCGATTTCTGGGTGTGCTTTTAATAATCTAGGGCAACATACAGCTAGGAGGTTTTCATCCTCAGCTAATGATGTAACATTCAAATTTGACCAATCCTCTGCTTTTCTAGCGTATCGAATGACAATATCAAATTCACCTGTAGTTAAATCGAGTAGGCGGTTTGTTATATCTAATCTAACGTCTATATCAGACTCGTCATTCAAAAACTTAGGTAAAATAGGTACTAACCACTTAGAAGTAATAGATGGGGGAGAGCTAATAGTTAAAGCTCCCGATTTCGACAAGCCTTTTAATCTATCAGTAACCCTAGACAAACACCTGAATGCTTCACTCAAGCTTGGCAGAATGTTGAGTGCTTCTTGGGTTGCTGTAAGTCTTTTTCCACCTTTATTACGTATGAAAAGCTGTATGCAATAGTAAGATTCCAATGTGCGAACTAATTGCCCAATAGCTTCAGGGGTGACACCTATTTCATCAGCTGCGGCTTTAAAGCTACCTAGTCGGGCTGTCGCTTCAAAAGCCCTTAGTGCATTAAGGTGCTTAGGTGTTTTCATACAAATAATTTCTTTGCTGTGGGGTAGGTTAAGTAATTATCATATTGTTGTTAGTGTTTAGCAAGTGTCTCTTTTTTGCAAAGTAACGCAAAAAATAGCCAATCAATATTTTTCTATTATTTAAGCGTTATGTGCCGAGAGTAAGGTTTAGCTGGATGCTTTATAACAGCCTGCAGGGACGAGGGCAGGGTTACAACTACAGCTGTCATCAGTGAATGACCAAACGCTTCAACCAATCCAGCAGTGCAATTGGCAGGAGTTCGGGGCGTGGCAAGAGCGCGTAATGATGGATACCGAAGATGTGCGGCAGATAGTATGGGGCCTGGCGGTCAATCGTCAGGCAGAAAGCGGAAATTCCCTGCAGCTTGGCTTCTGTTACCGCCTGGCGCATGTCTTCGACGCCGTATTGGCCGGCGTAGTCGTCCTTGTCGTTGGGTTTGCCATCCGACAGCAATAGCAGTAGCCGATGTGTTGCCGGTTGCTGCATCAGAGCGGTGCTGGCATGGCGGATGGCGGCACCGGCACGGGTATAGTGCTCGGGTTCCAGCGCGCTGATGCGCAGCGCAACCTTGTTGCTGAATGGTTCGTCAAAATTCTTTAATTCCCGAACAATCACCCTATCCGGGCCTTCCCCCGAGAAAGCTTGTACGGCATAGGGCTCGCCCATGCCCTCGAGGGCAATGCATACCAGTAACAGGGCTTCACGCTCTACATCAATAATCCGTCGGTTAGCCCCAACCCAGCTGTCAGTCGAGCCGCTAACATCAATCAGCAAGGTGATGGCCAGATCTCTATCGGCGGTGCGGCGGGTTTGATACAAGGCTTCAGATAGTGCGCCACCGGCGCGAAAGTTTGCATAGCTGTCGATCCAGGCATTGAGATCGATATCATCTCCATCTAGTTGTTTGCGGCGGGTTACGCGCCTGGCACTGAGCATTTCGAAGTTGCGGCGGATTTGATTCAGCAGGGCGCTATGCTGCTCCAGCGTGCTATCCACCCAGGCCTGAGTGCCTGGCAGGTTGGGCAGTATTCTTACGGTTGCGCCGGGATCGCGGTAGGCCTGAGCCCGATAATCCCATTCGGGGTAGCGAATACCGCTATTCTCACGCACGGCCCGTCGTAATTGCATGGCGGTATTGGTATCCGGCGGGTCATCGGCGAGCAGTACTTCCTTGGGTGAACCGGGAGTGGAAATCAGGCGTGCTTCGGACAAGTCCGACAACATATCGCCAAACTCGTCGGCGCTGGTGTCCTCATCCCGATCAATCGGTCGGTTCATACCGAAGGGATCTTCTGCTTGTTGGTGGGGCTCGTCAGCCTGCACCATAAGAATACCCTCGTCAGCCGTTTCTTTGTCTTCTTCCTCGGTCGCTTCGCGTACCTCAGGGCGGCGTGGCATATGACTACTGCGCGGCGGCGTGGCAGACGGGTCGGCGTGCTGCTCGGCGCTGTCTTCGATATGGCTGCTGGTGAGGGCAGATGCAAGCAGCTCTCCCGTCCACCAGTCTTTAAGCAACGGCGCATCCCCCAGCTTGTGGTCGCTCGCATTTTGAATCCCCGTCTTGTTATCGCAAGAGCAAAGCCGCTGACTGTTGATAAGCTCCGCGGCCAGCCAGCAAGATTGTGCGGGACTGTCACTAAGGGGAACGAAACTTGAGGTAACAGGGCTTTCCAGTAAGTGGCGTAGCCAGAGCTCTAAGGGGCGGCGTGCCGCAGAAAAGCGATTCAGGGTGGGGCGCTGTTGCAGGGCATGCTGGCGTAACCGCAGCACGGACTGTTGCATACCGGGAAGCAGACGCAGCAGGGTCACATCCGACGCCCAGGCTTCAAGCAATAAATACACGTCTCTGTGCAATGGGGAGCTTATTGGTTGCGGTGGCTCGGCACTACCGCGTACCGCGCGCAAAGCTTGCTGCAAGGCCATGACTCGATACAGCTCGTAGCCGAAGTTGATATCTTCGATTCGTGAGTCGGCTGGTAACCAGAGAAACCGGCCATTGGTTGCCGGCACCGGTTGTTGCTGCCAGGGAAATTGGGTGCGCCGAAATACCCGCGAGAGAAAGGTCGGGTGGGCAGGAGGCTGGGCAATGCGCAGTGGATAGCTATGGCCGGTCACCGCGGTAATCAGCAGATCCAGACGCGGTGCAATATCGGCCAGCAGGGCGGTGGGTGGCCCTACCGGGAGTGGACGATAGCGTCGCCAGAGTTTCTGACTAAAGATGGTTGCATGCCGCGCGGCATCGCTGAGCAGCTCTTCGGGTTCGGCCATGTTAAATAAAGGTGCCGTCAACCAGATCCCGCAGAGCGCTGATCATAGACGGTTCATCGGACAAGGGGGAGACGATAGCTGCATAGCAGGCTTCGCGCAGCTCGATTCCGCTGGCAGACAAGGTTGCTGCGGCTATCAGCAGGCGGGTGCTGGGCACCTCGGCCAGACCCCGGTCACGAAGTTGCCGAATGCGCTCGGCCAGTGCCACCAGGCCGGTGGCGGTGGCATGATCGACGCCGCTTTCATGGCGGACGATCAGAGCTTCGTCTTGTGCAGCAGGAAAATCCAGATCCATGGCCACAAAACGCTGGCGTGTACTCGGCTTGAGATCCTTCAGCATCCGTTGATAACCGGGGTTGTAAGACACCACCAGTTGAAAACCGGGGGCGGCCTGGAGGTGCTCGCCCGTCTTGTCGATCGGCAGCATACGCCGGTGGTCGGTTAGCGCGTGCAGTACCACTACCGTATCCTGACGCGCTTCAACTATTTCATCGAGATAGCAGATAGCGCCTTCGCGCACCGCCCGAGTCAAGGGACCGTCCTGCCAGACGGTACCATCATGCTGAATCAGGTAGCGTCCGATAAGGTCGCTGGCCGCCAGATCATCGTGGCAGGCAATGGTGATTAACGGCCGCTGCAGACGCCAGGCCATATGCTCAACAAATCGGGTTTTGCCGCACCCGGTCGGGCCTTTGAG
The DNA here is from genome assembly GCF_048268965.1 of Oceanisphaera sp. Classification (GTDB taxonomy): domain Bacteria; phylum Pseudomonadota; class Gammaproteobacteria; order Enterobacterales; family Aeromonadaceae; genus Oceanimonas. The sequence continues at coordinate 258,827 of NZ_JBLWUK010000002.1, read as the reverse complement.
CATGACCGCAAGATGGCGCTCATGGCATTGCTCGAACAGTGCCACCTCGTTGCCGGTTGGCTGATACCAGGGCTCGGTGGTCGGCACTGGCTCCCGTTCCTGCTCTTGCATGAGGTGATTAACGATCATATCAGCTGTGCTCGCTGGCGACGGGGTCATGAGCGGGTTCTGCTTCGTCGACGTCGAAGCGTGGGCGACGGCTGAAGAAGTCAAAGATAAACAGGCCAACCCCGCCGGTGAACAAGGTGGCAGAGGCGATCAGCATGACAAAGTGCACCTGAATTTTCAGCTGGGCGTCGAGATAGCCCATGCCCATGATGCGCTCCAGATAGACCTGGCCGATTCCGGCCGTGGCGAACGACAGTGTCATGCCAAACATGCCGGCCAGCTGTAGCCAGAATGCCCAGTAACCGATGGCATTACTTTGGTTTTTGCGCTCATGCGTCAGTGAAGGCAGGGCGTAGCTGATCATCGCCAGTACTATCATGGCATAGGCGCCATAGAAGGCGGCGTGACCATGCATGGCGGTAATCAGGGTGCCGTGGGTCCATTTGTTGATGCTGGGCCAGGTATGGGCGAGCCCCAGCAAGCCTGCGCCAAACAGGGTGAAGATAGTACAGCCCAGGGTCCAGTGCAGGGCCAATACATTGGGATGGGACAGCCCAGAGCGTCGCATGGCACCATAGGCGTACATGGCCATGCCCACTATGGCCAGCGGCTCAAGGGCACTGAAAAAGCCCCCTATTGGCAGCCAGTAGTAGGGCACGCCAACCCAGTAGTAGTGGTGCGCGGTGCCGAGGATGCCGGCAAGAAATACCAGACCGACGATCACATACAGCCACTTTTCCATGACTTCCCGGTCGGCGCCGGATAGACGGATCAACAGGTAGGCCAGAAAGCTGCCTAAAATCATCATCCACACCCCTTCTACCCACAAGTGGATAGTCCACCAGCGATAGAAGATGGAGACGGTATAGTTCTCGTATTCCAGCAGTGCCGGGAAGAACAGCACCGCCGAACTGACCAGGCCCAGCACCAATACCCCTTCGGTGGTGGTGAACCTCCCGGACTTCTTGATGGTCATGCCAATGTTGAACAGAAATATCAGCATGCAGATGACGATGACGATCTTGTGTGGCAGCGGCTGTTCCAGCAGCTTGTTGCCAGTGCCGTAGCGAAATAGATAGCCGATGACCGCGGTCACGCCCATCAAGGTCCAGAGCACCAGCTGGATATAGGCCAGCTTGACGCTGTACAGCTCGGTACGCGACTCGTCGGGGATCAGCCAGTAGGCCGCGCCCATGAAGCCGGTCAGTACCCAGACGATCAGCAGGTTGGTATGAATCACCTTGGTGACGTCAAAGGGCAGTATGTACAGCAAGGGGTCCGGCCCTAGATACTTGGTCGCCGAGAGCAGGCCGAACACCAGCTGCAAGCCGAACAACACCATGGCCACGGCAAAGTACCAATAGGCGACAGACTGGGACTTATAGCGCATTGTCTTCTCCTTTTTTAGGTTGCCGCAACCAGCGCGGCAGCCGCTAGGTGTTATTTCAGAGTGGCGAGAAACGCCGTCAGCTGGTCGACTTGCTCATCCGTCAGGCTATTGGCATAGCCGGTGGGCATGAAAGAGGTGCCCCCTGCCGAGTACATATCACCTGGGACCAGGTGTGCAGAGGGATTGACGATAGACTCGTGCAAATAGCCTTCCACATCCGTTGCCTGGCCCTGGTAGTCGTCGCTTTGCAGCAGTACTTCGGTTCGGGTCACTATGCCTGCGAGGCTGGGGCCGGCACCGTCTGCTCCAGGCACCAGGGAGTGACAGGCCATACAGGTAGGCACAGCCGTCGCAAACAGGCTTTCGCCCAGGGCACGCGGATCGCTGTTGCTGTCTGCTGGCGGGGCAGTTGCCGCCTCGGCGTGAGTTGCGGCCTGGCTGAAACCCCCGGTAACCAGGATTGGCCGGGGTGGCCAGCCCTGGTTATCAACCTCACTGACCCAACCGAGGAAGGTCACCAGATCGTGGATTTCCTGCTCACTGAGATCTTGTTTGGGCATCAGGCGGCGGTGTTTTTGTTCGTTATAGAACTTTGACGGATCACGCATGTAGGCATGCAGGTAGGCCTCCCCCCTGTGCTGAGTGATCTTGGTCAAATCAGGGGCATAATAGGCACCTTCACCAAATAATGTATGGCAGTTGATGCAATTGTATTTGTGCCACACGTCTTTACCGTGGATGACTTCCGGAGTGATATTGTCGGCATTGGTGAGGGTGGGAAATTGGCGATGACTGTCCAGCGTCATGCCCAGAAACAGAATGGCCGCGACGGCGGTGGAGCCGATGGCGAAGAGTCTGGCTTGTCTATTGTTCATAATCGCGCCTCATCTTCAGACATTGATCCCGGTCCAGTGCAGGACGGTCATGGTGAACGCGTAAAGCACGGCGACCAGCATCAGGCCGAGCACGACAAAACTCGCGATGCGTATGGGTTTGTAGAGATTTTTAAGCTGCATTCAGCATCCTCCCTAACGGCTAATGATTCATCCTGTTTTGCCTGATGATTGCTACTGTATATATGTTGCATATCAGCTGCATATATGATTTCAAAGGATAGATGACTTTATTCTGGTTTGCCGGTTTAGGATCGTAAGCTTGACGAAAAGTTTACCTTGGGGATTCAATCGAGATGTAACGTGGGTGTAGGGTGCCAGTCGAATTGGCTTTTGTAGAAACCAAGCCAAGTTAAAATTTTTTACTGTTCCTCATCACTCCCTTTGCTGATGATGGCAATAAACCCAGACTGTTGGCGCTATGTGGCAACAGCAGGGGAGTGTTTCTAAAGCGGGTGGCTATGCAGTTCTTAAAGTGCATTGACGCAAACAGGGAGTTCGCAATGGACTATGTAGATAGAAGGCTTCGTTGCCGCTATGCTCAGCGTTATCTACCCAAGAACAAGGGAAGCCATGAACAACATTGAAATTCTGGAAGGCGACATTACAACTGCCCATGTCGATATCATAGTCAATGCAGCAAACCCGGTCATGCTTGGGGGCGGCGGCGTTGATGGGGCCATACACAGGGCAGCGGGGCCCGGGCTACTGGAAGAGTGCCGTAAAGTTAAGGCGGTCAATGGTATTCGCTGCCCCACGGGGGAGGCAAGAATAACGCCGGCCGGGTTGCTGCAGGCAAAATACGTAGTCCACACGGTTGGGCCGGTATTCAAGCTCGAGCAGCAGCCAGGTGTTTTACTTGAGTCCTGCTATAGACAGTGCCTGGAGCTGGCGCTTAGCTATAACTGCCAATCGATTGCTTTTCCTGCCATATCTTGTGGAGCCTATGGCTACCCGATAACCGAGGCCGCCAACATAGCGTTTGGCGTCTGTGGCGAGCCCAGGTATAACGACTTGAACATCTATTTTTATCTATATGGCAAAGACACACTCAAAGCCTGGACCACCGCATATGCCATGTTGAGTACATAACAAGCCGCTACAATAGAGCGAAGTGGTCGCCATTGAACCGAGCGTTAGCGAGCGGGAGAAAGCCGTGAAAGAGACTGGAAAAATCAACTACGTCGAAATGCCTTCACGGGACCTGGAGGCAAGCAAAAGGTTTTTTGGTGATGCATTCGGCTGGTCATTTATCGACTATGGCCCTGAATACGTAGCGATTGAGAATGCCGGTCTGGATGGCGGCTTCTTTAAGTCGGAGCAGGTGGCTACAACCGGCAATGGAAGTGTACTGGTTGTGCTTTATAGTCGCGATCTGGAAGCCACTCTCAAAAAGGTGGAGCAGTCTGGTGGGACTATCGTCAAGGATATTTTCTCTTTTCCGGGAGGGCGCCGTTTTCACTTCAGTGATCCCAATGGCTGTGAGTTTGCGGTCTGGTCGGAGCCAGCGACATAGCCATGGCAGAAAGCGATTTTTTTTGCTCAAACAAAAAAGCTGGCCTGCCGTTGGGCAGGCCATAAGAAGGTGCTGTTGGATGCAACCTCACTGATGAGGGCCGTGGGCTAGGCTACCGTGGGTTGTGAAGAGGTAGCTTTATCAATGAGTTGGCGCACTCTGTCGTGGGTTTTACCCAGAGCGTCGGCCAGCTCTTCACACAGAAACTCTATACCATGGTTCAAATGCTTGCGATCGGTTGCGCTCAGGGCAGTCTGTTGCTGCATCAGGCTGAGCCCCTTTACCAGTTCAGCGTAACCAAACGGATCACCTTTATCGATGGCCGCCTGGTTGGCCGTGGCGCGCACTTTCCACTGCTCGCTCAGCGTGCCTTGCCAGCTTGTTAAATGCTGAATAATTTTTTTGGCTTCCTGGGCACTCATCACGCTGCGAATGCTGCTTGGCATATCGTTGGCGCGCACCAGCCAGGTGAGGTCATTACGTTCGAAGTGGAGTTTGAAAAATTTGGTTTTGCTTTCACCAGAAAAGCTTTTTTTACGAATGGCTTTAACGATACCGATACCATAACCGGGATGGTAAATACGATCACCTTGATTGATAGTGATAATGCTCTCCTTGTGTGATAAAACCTCGTTAAATAAATTATTAATATAATCAGTATCTTACATCATTCATTTATAAAGGTCAATCTGTGACCATTGATGACTTGTCAGCCTCGCAGGGGCCGGTGTTTGACGTTCAGGCGCCAAGGCAGGCTTTTAGCCAAACAGCCCAGGTTTATCAGAGGGAGTGTTATCAAAGGAGTCGATGAATGCCGGGGGCAAAAGGTACAGGGTGTCCGGCTAAAAGTGTGATCCGGCAATCAATCCTCTCTTCTATTGCTAAAATGCTGTATATTCTGCTCTCGTTTTTTTGACTGTAGCTACTCTACAGAGGATCTCTTATGCAATTTTCATCTTTAGATTTGGCCCCGGAGCTGCAACGCGCTCTTGTTGAATGTGGCTACAGTGCTATGACACCCGTACAAGCCCAGGCCATTGTGCCCGCGCGTCGCGGTAAAGACTTACAGGTGGTTGCGCAAACCGGTACCGGTAAAACCGCCGCCTTTGCCGTTCCCGTATTACAACGCATGCTGGATAAACCCAAAGTCACAGTGGCTCGGCGTCCGCGTACCTTGATCCTGACCCCCACCCGTGAACTGGCCGAGCAATTGGCCGACAATATTGGTGCGTATGCGAAGTTCTTGCCTATTAGCGTAACGGCCCTCTATGGCGGCGTTAAAATGGGTGGCCAGGCCAACAAGTTAAAAGCGGGCGTTGATGTCGTGATCACCACCCCCGGCCGTTTGCTGGAGCACCTGACCCTGGGGAATGTCACCTTAAGCGACGTTGAATTTGTGGTGCTGGATGAAGCCGACCGCATGCTGGACATGGGCTTTATTGCCGATGTGCTGAAGTTGATGCAACTGACTGCAGCCACCCGCCAAACCCTGTTGTTTTCAGCCACAACGTCACCCGCCGTCAATGAGTTGTCGCATAAAATACTGAAAAACCATCAGCAACTGCGCGTGACCAAAATAAACAGCACGGCCGATACCGTAAGACATGCGGTGTATCCGGTAGAAGAAAGCCGCAAAATAGAGTTGTTTGAACAACTGCTGGCAGAAAAAAACTGGTTTCAGGTATTGGTGTTTACCAGCACCAAGGATCAGGCCGAGCGATTATTAGCCGGCCTTAAAAAGAACAAGATTGAAGCTGCCGTTTGTCATGGCGATAAAAGCCAGGGCTCGCGGCGTCGTGCTATTGCCGACTTTAAATCCGCCAAGTTGCAAATATTGATTGCCACTGAAGTTGCCGCCCGGGGGCTGGACATTCAAGGCCTGGATTATGTGGTGAACTTTAACCTGCCTTATTTGCCGGAAGATTACGTGCACCGTATCGGTCGCACGGGGCGGGCAGGCGCGCCAGGCAATGCCATTTCTTTTGTCAGCCGTGAAGAAGAGCAGGCCCTGGAGCGTATTCAAAAGCTGATTGGTACCGGGATCAAGCGCATCATCAAGCCAGGCTTTGAGGTGAGCGATCGGGGTTCACTGCTAAAGAATATCTCGCGCAAGGTCTTGTCGGGTCGTTCCAACCGGGCCAGTGAAACCGTGATTGAGCTGGAAAGCTCCAATCACTCCCAGCCCAAAGGCAAGCCACGCCGCGCCAAGTCTGGTGGTGAGTCGGCCGGCAAATCTACGGCCAGGCCCGTGCGCCTGAAAGGCGGCCAGGCTCCCAAAAATGCCGGGCCAAAGAAAAAGATATTACGCGGCAAACGCGCCAAGCAACACGCCCGTTAATCGCTTGTAAGTAATGCTGCGTAACTCATCAGTGCTCTCCGTTATCCCTCCTCGCCCTTTCTGAGCGAGGAGGGATAACGGATTGGCGCAACGCGCCAACGGTTTCTATACTTACTCTGTCTCTATGCAGACCTACGGCGGGGCTCGCCGGATGTTAAGCCTGCGGAGTGGATGTGAGACTTAGGCGGATATGGGGTTGGTTCGACACCGTAAAATCCGCCAACTGTGCGGAATTTACAGCGATAACCAAGCTCCCGCCTGAGCAGTCCACTGTGAAACAGGAACCCGTCAGGTGACTAACGGGAATCCTCTTCCTTTAGGGAGGGGGAGGATGTCAACAATAAATACAGACGCCCCCCCAGAATAAGCCTCGCCGGTTACCGTTTTGTCTCCTTTCTACCCCTCGTTAAAAGATATACCCTCGTTTATTGCTATAGTCAGTCTTGTTGTGCTTTGTTGAAAGGTGCAAGCAAGAGGGCACTGTCTACCCTGGTAAAAAATCCACTCGGCACCAAATGCCTGCACCGACAAGGAGACGGGATGCCCGACACCAACCATTGGCAATTGATTCTGGCCGAAGACTATCAGTGTCCATTGCCTCCCACCCTGACTCGCGTTCAGCTGCTGTGGCGTCGGTTACTGCGTACCTTTGGTATAGATGACGGTGATGAAGTAGAAAAAGATGCGAGCGTGGAGCTGGCCGATTATCAGAACTTTGATCGCACGGCTGCGGTGAGTGCCTTGCATCATCATCTTGCGGACTGGGTGTCGGATAAAAAACCGGACGTTACTTTTTTGCTTGATCCCCCCTTCAGCGGCACCGCTGTGATTGCACGAGACTGGACCTGGCAACAAGGGTGGGCGTTACTGACCCCACCCAGCATGGCACAAATACGCGAGGTGTCGGTAGATGAATGGTGGCAGCAACAAGAGCTGCATGACTCCCCCTGGCTGATTGAGGACCTGGCGCGTTTTGTGCTGCGCAGTGCCGACGGCTTGCGGTTTATTCGGGTGCTGTTACCCAGATTGCTGCAAGGGGATTTTGGCCAGGGGTTGATCGTGTGCGACAGTTGGGCATTTGCTTTTTTGCGCAGTACCTGGCCGCTTAACTTGCCCCGGGTCTATTGTTTTGCTCCTGCCCCGCCCGACTTGTTGCGGCAACTGGGGATAAAAGGGCCCAATAGGCAGCTCGAACGATTGGCAGGAGAAGCCAGGGGCAATGTCGGTATGGCCCTGGCCTTATGGGCATGCAAGAACAGCACAGAACAGCTGCAACCGTCATTACCGGTAGAGGCCGACGATAATACCGCCTTTATTCTCTATGCCTTGTTATTACATCGTGGCCTGAGTGGCAAGCGCCTTCAAGAAGTGCTGTCGTCGATAGCGGCCGATGAACTCAACGTACAGTTATTGCGATTAGAGCAGTTCGGGATCCTTGAGCGAGAAGGGGAGTTCTGGCGCTTGAACGTGCTGGGCTATTTGCTGGCGCGGGACTTTCTTGCGGGCCGAGACTATTTACTGGACGGATTCTAACGGGCGGCGAATATGGAACCAAAACGTTTTATCAACCTGTTCAGAGACATTACCACCGCCATCGTCATTGAAGCCATCATAGTGGTGCTGGTTGCGGTGGTGCTGGTGTGGCTGAGCCAGAAGCTCTTGCCCTGGCTGGCTAACCGGCTGCACAGTCGTCGCCGACTGTTTGTACTGGCGCTGATCCCCACCATTCGTATTGTGGTGATAATCGGCGCCATACTATGGATAGTGCCGCTGTTTATTGAGCTGACCGTACAAAACACGATAGCCATCTTGAGTGTGACCGGGTTGGCGATTGGTTTTGCGCTGAAAGACTACGTGAGCAGCCTTATCGCCGGCGTCGTCGCCGCCTACGAAATGCCTTACCGGCCCGGAGACTGGATAGAAGTAGAGGGCAATTATGGCGAAGTAAGGCGCATCGGCATGCGGGTGGTGGAGGTGGTCACGCCGAATGACACCGTTATTTTTATTCCGCACCAAAAGCTGTGGACCGGGCTCATTCATAACGCCAATAACGGCGGTGCCAGCCTGATGTGTGTGGTCAGCTTTTATCTGAGCCCGGATCACGATGCCCATGAAGTGCGCCGGGTACTGGAAGACGTAGCCCTGTCCAGCCCGTATCTTAAACTCAGCCGGCCGGTGTTGGTGTTGCTGGAAGAGCAGCCCTGGGGGACTCACTATCGGATTAAAGCCTACCCCATGGATCCGCGACAGCAGTTTCAGTTTATGTCCGATTTAACCGCCCGCGGCAAAGACAGCTTACGCAAGATGCCGGTCAGTTTTGCCCGTATCCCACCAGAGCAGTCCATGGATCTGGGTGCCAACTATCGCCCATAACACAAGGTCCATAACACAACGTCCATAAACGAAAATCGGGGCGCCGCATTAGCGGCGCCCCGAGCGGTTATCCTGCTTTTTAATTCACGCCGACTCAGGTATCGAGCCTGGCTGCAGCCACTTCCTCTTCCAGATTGATACGGGTTTCTTCGTATTCGGCCTGTTGTGCCAAGACGGATCCTTCCGGAGCTTCCGAAGTGGCTCCGTGCTCCCAGGGGGAGTTTTCGGGCAGCTCTTCGATGTGAATGGTGTTCAGCGAGTAATCCGGCTGGTAGTGGAGATCGTACTTGGCCGCCTTGATGATGGAGATCATCATCAAGGTCATGATCACGAGCAGCGGCGCCCCGGCAAAAATCGAGGCGGTCTGCAGGGTGGACAGTCCGCCGAGGAACATTAATACCGCCGGCATAAAGCACAGGGTAAAGGCCCAGAACAGGCGGTTCCAGCGATGGGGCTCGTCATCTACCTCACGCTGCACCACAGACGCCAGAATGTAGGAAATGGAGTCGAAGGTGGTGGCAGTAAAAATCACGGCCAGCAGGGTGAACAGGGCAATCACCAGCTTGGTCATTGGCAGGGTGTTGAGCACGGCAAAAATGGCGGCGGTGGGGCTTTGGGTATTGAGCACATTCACGACATCCAGCACGCCGGACAACTGCAGATAGAGGCCGTAGTTGCCGAGTACCATGAAGAAGGCCGAGCAACCCAGCGAGCCGAAGAAAATGGAGCCCACCACCATCTGGCGAATGGTGCGCCCTTTGGAGATCTTGGCGATAAACAAGCCCACGGTCGGGGCAAACACCAGCCACCAGGCCCAGTAGAAAATGGTCCAGTCACCGGGGAAGTTGGTTTCCTTGAAGCCGTATTCGCTGAAACCGCCGAAGGACTCGGTCCAGGTCATCATGGTCAGCATCTGGGTGAGCGAGCGGCCGAGGCTTTCGAGTCCGGTATTCAGAATAAAGGACGTGGGGCCGGCCAGCAGCACCAGCAGAACGAAGCCGAGTGCCAGATAGAAGTTGATGTTGGAAAAAAACTGAATGCCGCTTTTCAGGCCGCGAAAGGCGCTGTAGGCAAACAAGGCAGTCGTGGCCAGCAGCACGCCCGCCTGACTCCAGATGTTGATGGGCAGCCCCACCAGTTCGTGCAGACCTTCGGTGACCATGGGAGAAGCCAGACCCAGAGTGGTGGCGCCGCCGCCCAGCATGCCGAACACAAAGAGGACGTCGACCAGCTTGCCCCAGTTGCTGACGGCAAACTTTTCACCGAACAAGGGCATCAGGCTATGGCTGATCTTCAGGCTGGGGGAGTTGCGAACATGGGTGAAATAGGCGATGGGAATGGCAGGGATCAGGTAGATGGACCAGGCTACGGGGCCCCAGTGGAACATGCCGTAGGTAGCCGCCCAACGAATGGCTTCGGTCGAGCCGGGCTCCAGGCCGAAAGGAGGGCCCTGATAATAGTAGGCCCACTCGATAATGCCCCAATAGAGGATGCTGGCACCTATGCCGCCACAAAACATCATGGCCGCCCAGGAGCTGGTCTTGAACTCCATTTCGTCTTCCGGCTTGCCCAGCTTGATGTTGCCGATGTCAGAAAATGAGATGTAGGTGACAAACAGCACCGCCATCACCCCCAGCGCCAGATAAAACACACCAAACTTGTCGGTAATGAAGGTCTTGGCCTGGGCGACCCAGTCAGCCCCTTGTTCGGGATACAGCACCAATGGCAAGGTGACGGCCACGACGATGAACAGCACGGAGAAAAAGGTAAAGCGATCGATGCGGGTATCCGGTCTGCGATTGGCAACCCGTGAGGAAATGACCTCCGCATCAGATATCCCCATATGGGGCCGAGATTGAATATACTGTGACAAGAGAAATATCCTTATTTTATTGGTAAATAAAACCCTATCGCGCTGCCGTGTCTTGGCAGCCGCGAGGCTCATCATAACAAAGGCGCAACATAACAGTAGAGGGGGGGCCGAACTTCAGACTGCACTTCGAAAGGCGTATTGCGGCGTTTGGCGTTATCATGGGGCGAGCAGGGTGATAACAAGGAATTTGCATGCATAATAATAATGCGCTGGCGCCAGGTTTGATGGTGGTGCACGGTAACCATTTGGAAGAGTTGAGAGAGCTGGCGGTGGCCTGGATGCGGCGTAACCCGCTGGCACCGTTAGAAAACGAAGTCATACTGGTGCAAAGCAACGGCATAGCCCAGTGGTTAAAGCTGGCGCTGGCCGAGCAGCGTAGCGGCGGCATTGCGGCGGCGATGCAGGTGGATTTACCGGCGCGATTTTTGTGGCAAACCTACCGGCAGGTGTTGGGCAGCGACAGTATTCCCCAGCAGTCACCGCTGGATAAAGCACCGCTAACCTGGCGTTTAATGCGTTTGCTGCCCGATTTGCTGGCAGACGAGCGTTTTTCCCCTTTAAGTCGTTTTTTGCAGCAGGATGATGATTGCCGCAAACGCTATCAACTGGCCGAGCGTCTGGCCGACCTGTTCGATCAATATCAGGTGTATCGTGCCGACTGGCTGGCCGAATGGGCCGAGGGGCGGGACCAGATCATCAGTGCCCGTCGCGGGCCGGTGGCGCTGGATAAGGCCGTGTTGTGGCAGCCGGCATTATGGCGCGCCTTGCTGGATGACGTGGGCCACGACCAGCTGGCCGGCAGTCGTGCCGGTGTACACCCGCGCTTTGTGGCGCATTTGCGCGACGCCGAGCAGGCCCCTGCGGGTTTGCCACGGCGGGTGATCGTGTTTGGCATTTCATCGCTGCCGGCGCAAACCCTGGAAGCCCTGGCCGCACTGGCGCGTTTTAGTCAGGTGTTATTGTGCGTACACAACCCTTGCCAGCATCACTGGGGCGACATAGTGCCGGATCAGGACCTGCTCCGGCACCAGTTTCGCCGCCATGCCCGAAAATCCGGCCAGCCACAGGTATTAACCGATAACGACCTGCACCAGCATGCGCATCCCTTGCTGGCGGCCTGGGGCAAGCAGGGGCGCGATTACATCAACCTGCTCGACAGCATTGACGATCCGGAGCATTACCGGGAACGCTTTGCCGCCATGGGCACCCGTATCGATCTGTTTGGCGAAGGAGACACCCAACATTTATTGGGTCAGCTGCAGGACGATATGCTTAACCTGCGACCGTTGGCCGAAACCCGCGAACAATGGCCGCCACTCAACATGGAGTCGGCGTCCATTCGCTTTCACATTGCCCACAGCGCGCAGCGGGAAGTGGAAATACTGCACGATCAGTTGCTGGAGTATTTTAGCCGCGATGCCAGCCTGCGCCCCCGGGACATCATCGTCATGGTGCCCGACGTCAATATTTATGCCCCGCACATAGAGGCGGTATTTGGCCAGTATCAACGGGAAGACGACCGCTATATTCCCTTTACCCTGTCCGATCAGGGTAGCCGGGGCACGGATCCCTTGTTGATTGCGTTGGAGCAGTTACTGCGCCTGCCGGATAACCGGCAAACCGTGAGCGAAATTCTCGACTTGCTGGAAGTGCCGGCGCTGCGCGATCGCTTCGGCATCAAGGAGCAGGACGTGCCCACCCTGCACCGCTGGATTGAGGGCGCCGGAGTGCGTTGGGGGCTGGATGCCCAACGCCGGGCGGCATTGGGTCTGCCCGCCGATATGGAGCAAAATACCTGGCGCTTTGGCTTGCGCCGTATGCTGCTGGGGTATGCGGTGGGCAGTGGCGATGCCTGCCTGGGCATTGAGCCCTATGATGAAATTGGCGGTCTGGATGCGGCCCTGATCGGGCCTCTGGTGCGCTTGCTGGACACCCTGGATCACTGGCATCAGCAATTGTCGCAACTCAAGCTGCCCGCCGACTGGGGTCAGGCGCTGCACGGTATGCTGAGTGACTGCTTTCTGGCGACGAATGACCGGGATCAAACCCTGATCGCCAGCCTGACCGAAGCCCTGGAAGACTGGCAGCAGCTGTGTTCCGGTGTCGATCTCGATGAAGCCTTGCCGCTGAATGTAGTGCGTGAAGCCTGGCTGGGCGCCCTGGATCAAGGGCGGCTGAGTCAGCGCTTTATGGCCGGTGCGGTGAATTTCTGTACCCTGATGCCGATGCGGGCCATTCCGTTTCGTATGGTGTGCCTGCTGGGCATGAACGACGGTGATTATCCGCGCACCGTGACGGCGCTCGATTTTGACCTGATGGCCAATGATTACCGGCCCGGAGACCGCTCGCGGCGAGAAGACGATCGCTATCTTCTGCTGGAGGCCCTGTTATCGGCGCGAGAGCGGCTGTACATCAGCTGGATAGGGCGCAGCATACGGGATAACAGCGAGCGTCCGCCGTCGGTGCTGGTGGGACAACTCAGGGACCATCTGGCCGCCGGTTGGCAATGGGACAAGGACCCCCGGCACGAGAGTGATATCGAGCATGACGTGCTGGCGGCCATCACCACAGAGCACCCGTTACAGCCCTTCAGTCGACAGTACTTTACCGGCCAGGGGCCCCTGTTCAGTTATGCCCGGGAATGGGCCGGGGTGCATAATCATTTTGCCGAGCCTCAAGAAGCTCCCTTGCCTGCCTTGCTGGGCGATAACAGCCAGCTACTGGAGCGCCAGCTGGAGCAGCTACAGCACTTTTTACGCGATCCCGTGGGGCACTTCTTTACCCAGCGACTCAAGGTGTATCTGGGGGAAGATGCCTCGCCCCAGCTGGACGAAGAGCCGTTCAGCCTGGATGGCTTGCAAGTCTATCAGCTCAAGCAGCAACTGCTGGAGCACGCCAGCGAGTCGGTTGAGGATCTCGAGTCGGTGCTGGCGCAGGCCGCCGTTCGGCAAAGCGGCCAGGGGTTATTGCCGCTGGCCGGTTTTGGTGCCCAGCTGCAAGCCCAGTTACTGGGGCCGCTGCCCGAGCAGTTACGGCGTTATCAGCGATTGTGCCAGCAGTGGCCCACCCGGCTCGACTCACCCTTGCCGCTGCACTTTGCTCATGGGGGCATTGAGCTGCAAGGCTGGCTGGGTGGTCTGCACCAACATAATGAGCAGCTGGCTCGACTCGAGCTGCAGCCGGGCAACTTGCTGCACAAAAAAGCCTTCAAGTGGCACCGGCTGCTGCGGCCCTTTGTGGCGCAGGTGGTGGCGGCAGCCTCGGGTATCGAACTGTCCACCTGGCTGGTGGGGGAAGATGCCACCCTGGAGTTCAAATCGCTCAATCAGGACGAGGCCTGCAACATATTGCGGGAATGGCTCAGCGGTTGGCGGTTGGGACTGGAGTCCCCGCTGCCGGTGGCCCTGCAAACCGCCATGGCGTGGCTGGAAAAGGAAGATGAAAACAAGGCACGCACCCAGTACGAGGGCAGTGACTATTCTGGCGGGGGAGAATGCCGGCAAAATGCCGCCTTGTCCCGCCAGTATCCCAGCTTTGCCAGCCTGACCGCCAGCGGCGAGTTTGCCCGTTGGAGCGAGCAGTTGTATCGCCCGTTATTCACTCACCAGCCCACCTTGATGAAAGCGGAGAAAAAAGCATGAGCGCATTATTACCCCCACCACAGGCAGCCACCCGGCCTCTGGCGCTGCGCTTTGTGCTGCGCGGCAGCCGCCTGATAGAAGCCAGTGCCGGTACCGGTAAAACCTTTACCATCTCGGCCTTGTATTTACGTCTGGTACTCGGCCACGGTGGCGACGCCGCCTTTGGCCGCGAGTTGCTGCCTCCCGAAATACTGGTGGTGACCTTTACCGATGCCGCCACCCGCGAGCTGCGCGACCGCATTCGGGCGCGACTGGTCGAAGCGGCGCAGGTGTTTCGTGACGACATCAAGGGCGATGACCTGCTGGAAGAACTCAAGGCCGACTTTGACCAGGAGCAGTGGCCCGCCTGTGCACGCCGCCTCGACATTGCCGCCCAGTGGATGGACGAGGCGGCGGTGTCCACCATTCATGGCTGGTGCCAGCGCATGCTGCGCGAGCACGCCTTCGACAGCGGCAGCCTGTTTACCCAAACCCTGCAAACGGATCATAACGAGCTGAAAGCCCAGGTAGTGCGGGATTATTGGCGCCAGCAATGCTATCCGCTCACCGGTGAGCCCCTGGCCTGGGTCATACAGCACTGGGAAAACCCCGATAAGCTGCTGAAGGCGATACAGCCTTTATTGCAGGAAACCGGTGACGTCACGCAGTCACTGGCCGAGCTGCTGGAGGCTGGCCTGCAGCAAAAAGCCCGGGCCTTGGCCACGCTGAAGGCCCCTTGGGATCTCTGGCTGGATGAACTACATTGTCTGCTGCATACGGGCATCGCGAACAAACAGGTTCACGGCAAGTGGCTGCAGGCCAAGCGCACCGATGGCTGGCTGGCCGCTATTCGCGACTGGCTCGACAGTGATGAGGTAGAGCTGACCCTGAGCGAGGCGGCGATTCATCGCCTGACGCCCGAGGGTATCGCCGAAGCCTGGAAGGTGGGGGAGCCGCCAACCCATCCGGCGTTTACCGCCATGTCGACCTTGCCGGCTCAGCTGGCGGAGCTGGCTGCTCCTTTCGAAACTGCCCGCCGGCATGCGGCGGCCTGGGTCAGTCGGCGCTTCGATGAAGAAAAACGCCGCCGCGCCGAAATGGGCTTCGACGACATGCTGTCCCGGCTCGACGATGCCCTGCAAGGGGAGAACGGCGATCGCCTGGCCGAGGTGATCCGGTTGCAGTTTCCCGTGGCCATGATCGATGAATTTCAAGATACGGACCCGCTGCAGTACCGCATTTTTGACCGCATTTATCAGTTAACCGACAACCCGCAGGATACGGGGCTGTTTTTAATCGGCGATCCCAAGCAGGCGATTTATGCCTTTCGTGGTGCCGACATTCATACCTATTTGAGTGCGCGCCAGGCCACCAGTGGTCGGCACGAGAGTCTGGATACCAACTTTCGCTCGGCCACGGCCATGGTGAACGCCGTTAACCGCGTGTTTTCGCTGGCCGAACAGCGAGCGGAGGGCCGAGGGGCCTTTCTGTTTCGCCAGGGCGATGACAACCCGCTGCCATTCATGCCGGTGAACGGCAAAGGCCGCAAAGAGCAGTGGTGCGTGAGTCGCACCGCAGATTCGCCGCTAACGGCAGAGCCCGCCTTGACCTGCTGGCAACTCACCCAGGACGAACCGGTGACCGCCGGCGACTATCGTGCCCACATGGCCGCCAGTGCCGCCAGCGAGATCACCGATCTGCTGAATCTGGGGCAACAAAGGCGCGCCGGCTTTGTGGAAAACGATACGCTGACACCGCTGCAACCCAGCGATATAGCGGTGCTGGTGCGCAACTTTACCGAGGCACAGGCCATCCGCAGCGAGTTGGCCGCACTGGGCGTACGCAGCGTTTACTTGTCCGATAAGGACTCTATTTTTAACAGCCAGGAAGCGCTGGATCTGATGTTGTGGTTACGGGCCTGCGCCGAGCCGGAACAAGACCGTTTACTGCGCGCGGCCCTGGCCAGTCGTACCCTGGACCTGACCCTGAGTGAGCTGGAACAGCTCAATCAGGATGAGCGCAGCTGGGAGCGTAGGGTGATGCAGTTTCGCGATTATCGCGCGCGCTGGCGTCGGCAGGGGGTGCTGCCCATGCTGCACCAGCTGCTGCACGATTTTGACTTGCCCGGCCGGCTGATGCAGCGCACCGATGGCGAGCGGGCACTCACCAATATCTTGCACCTGGCCGAGCTGATGCAGCAAGCCGCCGCCAACCTGGATGGCGAGCAGGCGCTCACCCGACACCTGGCCGAACGCGTGTTAGGCACCGAGGACACCGCCGATGAGCAGGTGTTGCGCCTGGAAAGCGATGCGGCGCTGGTGCGGGTGGTGACCATTCACAAATCCAAGGGGCTGGAATATCCCCTGGTCTTTCTGCCGTTTATCTGTTCGTTTCGTGATCTCAACAAAAAAGAGCCGATCCGGGTGCATGATGGCGAAAAGCGCAAGCTGGTGCTCTCACCGAACCAGGAGCAGTGGGAGCAGGCCGAGCAGGAGCGGTTGGCGGAAGACATGCGCTTGCTGTATGTGGCCCTGACCCGGGCGCGTCACGGCTGCTGGCTGGGCCTGGCCGACATCAGGAGCCGGGCCAAGGAGTCGATATTGCACCGTTCGGCCATCGGCCAGTTATTGGGGGCGGGGGTGGCCTTGCCCACCAGTCCGTCGTTAACTGACTGGTTAACCCCGCTGGCCACCCCCGGCGAAATCGCCATCAGTCCGCTCCCCGAGCCCAAAGGCCAGATGTTGCAGGATCTGACCCAGGCCCAGGCCGAACTCTGTTGGCGAACCCCGATGCGCCGCGCCGCCGAGCATTGGTGGATTGCCTCTTACAGTGCCTTGCGTACCGGCGCGCTCAGTTCGGCCAAACCGGCCCAGCGCTTTGAAGATACGGCGCCAGAGAGTGCGGCGGCGGCCACGGTGGCCGACGACGATCAAGAGGCGGTGTTAATGCCGCTGTTGGCGCAGGATACGCCCACGCTGCACGGCTTTCCGCGGGGGCCCAATCCGGGGACCTTTTTGCACGGCCTGCTCGAGTTGGCGGCGGCAGAAAACTTCAACATCGACTCACCGGCATTCACCGAACAGCTGGCGCGCCGTTGCCAGTTGCGCGGCCTGACCGAATGGATCACGCCCCTAACCCTGTGGCTGGGGCAACTGGTGCAAACGCCGCTGTTTGGCACCGGTTCAGGCACTGGCTTAAACGATGACCCGCAATACGATCCGGTGAGCCTGGCCGAGCTGGTGACCTATCAGCCCGAGCTGGAGTTCTGGTTTGAAGCCACCAAGGTCGATGTGCGCCGCCTGGATCAACGGGTGCAGGCGGCGGTATTGCCCGATCACCCCAGAGCCGAGTTGCTGCCCGATACCTTGAACGGCATGTTCAAGGGCTTTATCGACCTGGTGTTTGAATATCAGGGCCGTTACTTCGTGGTGGACTACAAGTCCAACTGGCTAGGGGCGGAGGACGCCGACTATACCCAGGCCGCCATGGTAGAGCAGATCGTCAAGCACAGATACGATCTGCAATATGTGCTCTATATACTGGCACTGCACCGCCAGCTCAAACTGCGTCTGCCCGATTATGACTACGACACCCACATGGGCGGCGCCTTGTATTTATTTGTGCGTCATCCCCAGGCCATGTATTACGAGCGGCCAGCCAAAGAATTGATTGAAACCCTGGATGCCCTCTTTAGTGGCGAGATCAACGAGGAGTCATCTCATGCTTCATCCTGAACCCGTAATGGAGACCCCGCTGCAGTGTCGAACCCAGATGTTTACGCTGCTCGACACCTGGGTAGAAAAGGGCTGGCTGCGCGCGCTCGACAGCGCCTTAGCGCACTTTTTTGCCGAGCTGGATCCCGATGCCGAGCCGTTGTTGTTGCTGGCCACGGCCCTGGCCAGCCACCAGTTGGGCCATGGCCATGTGTGCCTGGATCTGGAGGCGACGCTGGCCAGCCCCGACTTTGCCTTGTCCATGCCGCCGGAAGGTGACGAAGCCGGTGTTACCCAGCTACCGTCCCGGTTGCTGGCCGGGGTGACGCTGGCCGACTGGTGTCGGAAACTGCAAGCCAGCTCCCTGGTGGCCGGGGCCACAGGAGAGACTTCCACGCCCCTGGTGCTGGATGAGCAGCGTGTGTATTTGCGCCGCTACTGGCGTTATGAGCAGTCGGTGGCCCAGGCGCTGGCTAACCGGATGGCGCTGACGCCCGAGTTGCCGCAACAGTTGAGCCAGCAATTGGAGCAGTTGTTTCCCGAGCCGTTAGTGGTGGAGGGTCAGCGCCAGACCGACTGGCAAAAGCTGGCCTGTGCCCTGGCGGTGCGGGGTAATTTCAGCTTGATCACCGGCGGGCCGGGAACCGGTAAAACCACTACCGTGGTGCGCTTGCTGGCGCTGTTGCAGCAGTCGGCGGGCAGTCAGGCGCTGCGCATTCGGTTGGCGGCCCCCACCGGCAAGGCTGCGGCGCGACTCACCGAGTCGATTGGTGCTCAGGTGGCGTCCTTGCCGGTGAGCGAGGCGGTGCGCGCCACCATTCCCAGCGAGGTGACCACCTTGCATCGCCTGTTAGGCAGCCTGCCCAATAGCCGGCACTTTCGTCATCACGCGGGCAACCTGCTGCCGCTGGATGTGTTGGTGGTGGATGAAGCCTCTATGATCGACCTGGAGATGATGGCCATTCTGCTGGCGGCCTTGCCCCTGCATGCACGTTTGATTTTGCTGGGTGATAAAGACCAGCTGGCCTCGGTGGAGGCGGGCGCCTTGTTGGGTGATTTGTGTCGCGACGCCGAAGCGGGGCGCTACGATCCGGCACTGCGGGACTGGCTGGAGCAGGTGAGTGGCGAAGTGTTGGCTCATCCGGCCTTGCAGCCGGGCAATAACGAACAGCATCCGCTGGCGCAGCGCACCCTGATGCTGCGTTATTCCCGACGCTTTGGCAGCCAGTCCGGCATCGGGCAACTGGCATTGGCGGTGAACGAGCAGGATGCACGACAGGCGCGGCGCATTCTCACCGAAGGTCGCCCCGACCTGTACCGGCTGGGGCTGCGCAATGAGCAAGACAGGGCTCTGGACAAGCTGCTGCTAACCGGTTGGGGCGAGGCGCTGGGTTACGGCCATTACCTCGAGCTGCTGCAGCAAGCGCGGCCCGAGGCCAGTTGTGACGCCGATGATCCAGCCTGGGAACTGTGGGCAGGGCAAGTGCTGGCCGCCTTTGATGAGTTTCGGTTACTGAGTGCGGTGCGCAAGGGCCCCTGGGGGGTAGAAGGGCTGAATGAGCGCATTGCGACCCTGCTGCACAAGCGTGGCTTGTTAAGTGCCGATCAAGGCTGGTACGAGGGTCGGCCCGTGCTGGTCACCCGCAACGATTACAGTCTGGGGCTCATGAACGGCGACATTGGCATCGCCCTGCGGTTGCCGGACGAGCCGGGCCGAACCGTCCTGCGGGTGGCCTTTGCGCGCAACGATGGCTCGGGCGAGCTGAAGTTTGTTTTGCCGAGTCGACTCAGCGCCATAGAAACCGTGTTTGCCATGACGGTGCACAAGTCTCAGGGCTCGGAATTTGCCCACACCGCCTTGATCCTGCCCGAGAGCCTGAATCCGGTGCTCACCAAAGAGCTTCTGTATACCGGTATTACCCGGGCACGGCATCACTTCAGTTTGATAGAAAGCCGCGATCAGGTGTTTGAGCAGGCCATACAAAGACGGGTAGAGCGGCGCAGCGGCCTGCTGGCAGGATTGGCTAGATGACCGTTCGAACAGGTGAAGAGTGAGGGGTAAAGAGTGAATAGGAAGCTCTAAACCCCAACCCCTTTTGCCACGGACCCCACAAACGAAGAGCATATTTTGTAGGGTCCAATTCATTGGACCAAAAACGGCAGCACAGCCTGTAGGCTGCCGCTTTGAGCGCGCAGTTCCGTCTCAGCAGGATGGTATAAAACCATTCTGCTACGCAGAACCTGCAGCTAAAGCGCAGGACTACAAAAGGCGATGTGTATTTTTAACCAGGCGCTGGGTGCTGGGCACTGTTTACGCATTAACAGCAAACCACCGAGCCTGGCGGGTCGGTGGCTGCTGAAAATCATCTCGAACGGTCAACAGACCCTAATAGGACTGATCGTGTACCCCTTTAATGGCGCGGCCTGAAGGATCGGCCATCAGCTTCCATTGTTCATCCCATTCGATGGCCGTGGGTGTCGAGCAGGCCACGGACGGGCCACAGGGCACGCAGCGCGCGGCGGACTCCTGAGGAAAGTGGGCCTCAAAAATAGCGCGATAATAATAGGCTTCTTTATTGATGGGGGTATTCAACGGGAAGCGAAAGCCTGCCGCCGCCATCATCTGGTCGGTGACCTCTTGCTCTACCATGTCTTTAAGGCTGTCGATCCAGGAATAACCCACGCCATCGGAAAACTGCTCTTTCTGACGCCACACCACTTCCTCGGGCAGCAAGTCACTGAAGGCCTGGCGCAGTATGTGCTTTTCCATTTTTCCCTGGCCGCACATTTTGTCGATGGGGTTGAGGCGCATGGCCACATCCATAAACTCTTTGTCGAGAAAAGGGACCCGAGCCTCCACTCCCCAGGCGGCCATTGACTTGTTGGCTCGCAAACAGTCGAACATGTGCAACGCCTGTAACTTGCGTACGGTTTCTTCGTGAAACTCCCTGGCATTGGGGGCCTTGTGAAAATACAGGTAACCGCCAAACAATTCATCGGAGCCCTCGCCGGACAGCACCATCTTGATGCCCATGGCTTTAATGCGCCGTGCCATCAAATACATGGGGGTAGAGGCTCTGATGGTGGTGACATCATAGGTTTCGAGGTGATAGATGACTTCACGCAAGGCATCCAGGCCTTCTTGCACCGTGTAGGTCAGCTCGTGATGCACCGTGCCGAGGTGATCGGCCACCTTGCGCGCGGCAAGCAGGTCCGGGGCGCCTTCCAGGCCTACGGCAAACGAGTGTAACTGGGGCCACCAGGCTTTGCTGTTGTCCTGATCTTCTACGCGCCGGTCGGCATATATTTTGGCAATGGCAGAAATCACCGACGAATCGAGCCCGCCCGACAAGAGCACGCCATAGGGAACATCACACATTAGCTGGCGCTTGACGGCCGCCATTAGCGCGTCGCGCAGCTCCTCTACACTCGAGGTTTGCTGCTCGACATTGGCGTAATCTTCCCAGTCACGCTGATAATAGCGGCGCAACTTGCCTTCTTTGCTGTACAGCAAATGCCCGGGTGGAAATTCGCTAATGGTTTTGCACACCGGGGTGAGGGCCTTCATCTCGGAGGCCACATAAAAATTACCTTGTTCGTCGTGGCCGGTATAAAGCGGAATAATCCCCATGTGATCCCGACCGATCAAATAGGCATCCTGCTCTTCGTCGTAGAGCACGAAGGCAAAGATACCATTGAGATCATCGAGAAACTCAGGGCCTTTTTCCTGATACAGGGCCAGGATAATCTCACAATCCGATTGGGTCTGAAATTCAAAGTCGCTGGTCAGCTCTGCCTGCAGCGCCTTGTGGTTATAGATTTCGCCATTCACTGCCAGGGCATGGGTTCTGGCCGGGTTCAGCAAGGGTTGGGCGCCGCTGTCCAGGCCAACAATGGCCAACCGTTCGTGCACCAGAATCGCCTGCTCACAGCTGTAAATGCCGGACCAGTCCGGGCCACGATGGCGAAGCAGCTTGGAGAGCTCCAGTGCGCGAGCGCGCAGGGTGGCGACATCAGACTTGAGTTCAAGAATACCGAAGATAGAACACATAGCATCATCCTTAATTTGTTGCTCCGTACTATAAATTCAGGTTGGCAGACTCACGGTGGGATGGAAAGCAGAAATGAATAAAAAACATAAATAAAGCCACCTCATTATATATATGATAATTATTAGTGGCTTTTATGGTGAAACGTTAAATTATGCGTTTGTTTTTTGTGTTATCGATAATTGGTGATTATGTTGGTGATAGCTGCAGGCTGGGGGCAATAGGGTCGTCGATGCGAAACCAGCCCGCAATGCTGGCTCTGTCCCTTGCCGCCGGCAATACCTCATGGGGAAAGTCTTCCGATAAAAAGCACACCAGAGTACCGGCTTCGGGCGTCACTCTGTGCAAAACCGTTTTGCTTTGCAGCGGGTAGACCAGGAGCTCGCCGCCATCGCTGGCCTGCCAGTCATCGTTCAGGTAGAGCACGGTCGTGAGTCGACGATTGCTGCGGCCGCGAAAGGCATCCAGGTGCTTTTTATAAAAATCACCCGCCTGATAAAGCGCGTAGTGGCATTCGTAGTCTTTCAGGCCCATAAACAATTGGCGGTTCAGGGCCTGTTTCAGGCTGGTCATCAACGCCAGATAATAGCGTTGTACCGGCGTGTCGCCTTCTATCCAGCGGGTCTTGTCACTGCGGATCCGCTCATTGGTTTGCTGATGTTGTTCACGGCCAATGGCGGCAGGCGTCAGCTCCTCCGGGGGGAGGGTGGCCAGATCGTGGCGCAACGCGGCTGCCAGCCCGGCATCGATAAAGTGAGGGAAAATACCAATGCCGGGTCCGGCGATGGCCTCTATTATGTTACTAAAATCCTGTTCAAACTGTACAACTGCATTCACGTCGAACCCTCCATCAGGAGCGCCTATTAACACTTATCGCGACTCAGGTAGCCAGAAAGAAAAATTGCATGTGAAGGACGAGAGTACTGCTTAAACTGCCGCTTGTCATATTTAACGATGAACGATCATCAAATCGGTGGCAAACAGAGGGGATAAATGAAAAGCAAGAGAATGACAGGCACAAAAAAGCCCTTGTTCAGCGATACGCTAAACAAGGGCTTTCTCGTCAATATGGCGGTGAGGGAGGGATTCGAACCCTCGATACGTTGCCGTATACACGCTTTCCAGGCGAGCTCCTTCAGCCACTCGGACACCTCACCATATTTTTTTGTGTTTTTTGATAACAGGTGTCACTTTCACCAGCTTATTGCTTGCGGATTCATGTCCTCGGGCAGATGTAGCTGGCTCCGTAAGACGAGCGGTAATTTAGCGACAAGCCGTGGCTTGTTCAAGGCTTTTCGCTAAAAAAACGTTTAACCGGCTTAAGCTTGTGCAAATTGATCGCTTAGTGCACAGCGGAGGGTGTTTTTTGCGGTTCATCGTCCTGCATCAGAAAACCGAGTTCGGTAATTTCCTGCAGCAGTTGCTGAGTCGCCATCATGGTCTGCTGTACTATCCATAAAAACTGGCGCTGATCCATACCGGCCTGTGTATGCAGATAATCGGCCACAATCAGGCGGGGCAGGTTATCGTCCACTATATCTATAAACACCTTGAGGCTGGGGTAATTCATGTTCAGGCGGCTCAAGTCGGCCATTAACGCCAGCAGGCCGGTGGGCCTGACTTCAATCTCGGTCGTGACGATTGCGCCTTCATGCTCAACAAACAGTCGACTTTCCAGTATGCCATCCAGCTCCTGTAACTCGGACAAGTGAATGCCGTGACAGTTTTCACACACATAGTGGTCGATATAGCCGGCGGTTAGCCAACGCATGGCAATTTCTGCTGTTAACACTAAGACTCCTGACAGACAGTGGGGCGGTAAAGGGGCAACAGTGTAAACTAAAGAGCGGGTTAGGAAAATACAAAGCCGACGGCCAAGGGGTTTGTATGGGTGGATGGCCGGAATTTGCTTTTAGTGGCAAAAACGGGAATGCTCAATTTAAATAGTGTGCAGAGCCTGCCCCGTGCGCTTCAGCCATTACCGTTTGAGACTGACATAAGGAAAGTCGCTTTGAAAACGCTACTTGTTGCAATCGATTTGGAACCCGGCTCCCTGCTGGTGGTGAAAAGGGCGGCCGAGCTGGCGGCGCGGCTCAAGGCCAGGCTGCACATGGTGCATGTGGTGGATGATGCACTGACATTGTACGAGCCCATGATCGAGATATCGATGCGTCATCGGCTGAAGCAGGCGGCCGATCTGGCGCTGCAGGAGCTTTTCGAACAGTTACCCGACTCGGTTAAAGCCAACACCCGCTGCCACGTGCTGTTAGGCAAGCCCTACCAGGTGTTAAGCAAGCAGGTCAGTCAGTTGGGGGCCGAAGTGCTGATTGTCGGGCGCCATCATATAGAGCCGTTGCGGGACCTGTTTATCGGGACCACCGCCGAGCGCTTGTTGCGTCATTGCGATATTCCGTTATTGATGGTCAGTACCGACTCTGCCGAGCCTTACCAAAATGTATTGGCGGCCACAGACTTTTCCCGCAGTTCACATCATGCGCTGCAGGCGGGACTGAAGCTGGCGCCTCAGGCGAGCATTCGGCTGGTGCACGTCTGTGATCCGCCTTTCATCGGTTTTGTGCGCTACGACCCGCAGGACCTCGACAATATGCTGGGCGAGAAAAAAGCCCGGCTGCGCCAGGAAGTGGAAACCGAGATGGCGCACTTTCTGGCAGCAGGGGATAAAAGCCGCATTCAAACCGACATATTAACGGGCAATGTACAGGCTTGCCTGTTCGATGCGGTTGAGCAGCAGCGCCCTCAACTGCTGGTCTTGGGCACCCATGGCCGGCAAGGCATCAGCCGGCTGCTGATCGGCAGTGTCGCCACCAGCTTCTTGAGTACGCTTCCCTGTGATGTATTGGTTGCGAGATAAAGGCTGCATGAATGAGGGGGTGAGGCGTAAGGCGTGAAGAGACCAGACTGCCAAACAGGCGGCTAAGTAATACCTCGAAACTAATGTGGCTTTAGTCGAAATTTTTCTTTAAAGACTCAAGACTTCTTCGCCACGGAACCCACGGAACCCACGGAACCCACGGACGAAGAGCGACAGGCCAAGAGCATCTCTCTTGTAAGGTCTTACCAAGTCAATGTTCGTTTTGGTCTTCATCTTAATTTTTCCGTGGGGTCCGTGGATTCCGTGGCAAAAATAGATTTAAGTGTTTGTCTTCCCCTCACCCCTCACCCCTCACGTTTCACGATTCAAACAACTCCGGCCAATGTTGCTGGCTGTTGCCGGTCACCAAAAAGTAGGGATTTAACAATTGCCGGGTATTGGCATAGCTCAGGGGCTGGCCGTTCAATTGCAGCACCTGGCCACCGGCCTGCTCTACCACACAGTGGGCCGCTGCGGTATCCCACAAGGAGGTGGGCCCCAGACGCGGGTACAGATCGGCACTGCCTTCTGCCACCAGACACAGTTTGAGCGAGCTGCCCATGGCCACCAGTTCATGGCTGCCCAGCTGTGCCAGCAGCCGGGGCAGGGCATCTCCGGCATGAGAGCGGCTGCCCACCACACGCCAGGGGTGATTGGCGTGGTGGGTGGCCACGGCCAGCGGGCTGACCTGACCTTGAGCATCGATTTTATGGGCGCCCAGCCCCAGGGCGGCCGTGTAGCACACATCCAGTGCCGGGGCATAGACCACCCCCAGCACCGGCTTGCCTTGCTCGATGAGGGCGATGTTCACGGTGAACTCGCCGTTGCGTTTGATGAACTCCTTGGTGCCATCCAGGGGATCGATCAGCCAGTAGCGGCCCTGGGCATCGGGGCCGGGAAATGACGCCGTATCCTCTTCCGACAACACCGGCAATCCCGGAGACAGCTGGTTAAGACGCCGGTCAATCAACCGGTGAGCCGCGGAATCGGCTTCGGTCAGGGGGGAGTGATCGGCTTTTTCCGTCACGCTGATGGGGCGGCGGTAAATGTCCATGATAACGATGCCGGCCTGGCGTGCGATGGCGACGACTTCATCCATCAGGGTGGCGTTGAGGTAATTGTTGTGCACCGTGCTCTCCATAAGGTGACCTTCATATGAGCAGATATGATATAAAAAAATGCTGCTTATTCCTATTTAACAATAACAACGAACCTCATCCTGTTCAGACCGATAAATGCGTACATTCTTTGAACTTTACGCCGACTGTCGGTATCCTTGTCCCCCTTCGGCTAACGCCTCTTTTTTCATTTCGTTAATTGTGAGTCTGCTTCTTGATTTCCACCAACAACATCACCATGCAATTCGGCGCCAAGCCGTTGTTTGAAAATATTTCCGTCAAATTCGGTGACGGCAACCGCTACGGCCTGATTGGCGCCAACGGTTGTGGCAAGTCCACCTTTATGAAGATTTTGGGTGGGGATCTGGACCCCAGCTCGGGTAACGTCAGCCTGGATGTCAACGAACGTCTGGGTAAGTTGCGTCAGGATCAGTTTGCCTACGAAGAATTCCGCGTGCTGGATGTGGTGATGATGGGCCACAGTGAGTTGTGGGCTGCCATTCACGAACGCGACGCCATTTACGCCAATCTGGAAGCCACCGACGACGATTACATGAAAGCGGCAGAGCTGGAAGGCCTGGTCGCCGAGTATGATGGCTACACCGCCGAGTCACGCGCCGGCGAGTTGCTGCTGGGTGTGGGCATTGCAGTTGAACAGCATAATGGCCCCATGAGCGAAGTGGCACCGGGCCTGAAGCTGCGGGTGCTGCTGGCCCAGGCTCTGTTCTCCAATCCGGACGTACTGCTGCTGGACGAACCCACCAACAACCTGGATATAGACACCATCCGCTGGTTGGAAAGTGCGTTGAACGAGCGCAACAGCACCATGATCATCATCTCTCACGATCGTCATTTCCTGAACAGCGTTTGTACCCACATGGCCGATTTGGACTACGGTGAGTTGCGAGTGTATCCGGGCAACTACGACGATTACATGCTGGCATCGACTCAGGCTCGTGAGCGTTTGATGTCCGACAACGCGAAAAAGAAGGCACAAATTGCCGATCTGCAATCTTTTGTCGCCCGTTTTAGCGCCAACGCCTCCAAGGCGCGTCAGGCCACTTCTCGTGCCAAGCAGATTGAAAAAATCAAGCTGGAAGACGTCAAGGTGTCCAGCCGTCAGAACCCGTTTATCCGTTTCGAGCAAGACAAAAAGCTGTATCGCAACATACTGGAAGTGGAACAGCTGTCTCAGGGCTACGACGGCAACCTGTTGTTCAAAAACCTGAACATGCTGGTGGAAGTGGGCGAGCGTATTGCCATTCTGGGTGCCAACGGCATCGGTAAATCCACCCTGGTGAAAACCCTGTTCGGTGAACTGGCCCCGGTCAGTGGTGAGTACAAGTGGTCTGAAAATGCGAGCATTGGTTATTATGCCCAGGATCATGCGGCCGACTTCGATATGGATCTCACCGTTTTCGACTGGATGAGCCAGTGGCAGCAGGAAGGGGATGACGAGCAATCGGTACGCAGTGTGCTGGGGCGCTTGTTGTTCAGCCAGGACGACATCAAGAAAAAGGTGGGCGTACTGTCTGGTGGTGAACAGGGTCGCATGTTGTTTGGCAAGCTGATGATGCAAAAGCCAAACATCCTGATTATGGATGAACCGACCAACCACCTGGATATGGAATCGATCGAGTCGTTGAACATGGCACTGGAAATGTATCAGGGCACCCTGATCTTTGTGTCCCACGACCGTGAGTTCGTTTCCTCACTGGCGACGCGTATTTTAGAGCTGAGCGAAGACGGTGTGCGTAACTTCAGTGGCAGCTACGAAGAGTACCTGCGCGAGAAGGGTATTGCTTAAGTTAGTGTAAAGCGCGAGGCGTGAAGGGTAAGGCGTCAAACACTGCTCAGGTCGGGTTGACTCCTTGCTGTTATCGTTGCGCTAGCCAGAAAAAAGCCCCTGCAGGCATAAGCCTGCAGGGGCTTTTTTTATACCAATCTAAGTAAAAATAAGGTCTATTTTAAAGCTGAGTACCAGAGGAAACAGAGTCAACTCCCACGACACGCCATAAACCCATCCTTGGGGGCTCGGGAAATGACATCCCTGTCATTTCACGGTCGTGGGAGCCGAACTCTGTTGCCTCTCCACAAGCACCGAGTTGTCTGTAGATAGCACCTACAGGCAACTCCGCACCTGCTCGGGATTACTTAGCGCAGTATCAGTAGCGGTACCTGTGCGGCGCGGATCATGTTGGTGGTGGTGCTGCCGACCAGCAGCTGGCGAATGCGTGAGTGGCCATAAGCGCCCATCACTATCATGTCGATCCCCTGCTGCTGCTGATACGTCGTTAATGCCTGCTCTACGTCACCGGGCACTATGCATGACCGGGAAGGGATGCCGGCATTGTCCAGCAAGGCGCGAGCCCACTTCAGTTGCTCCTGATGCTCGGCGGTATCGGCGCCTACCAACACCAGATGCACCTCCAGCCCTGCCAGCAGCGGGCTGTCGGCCAGCATGGTGACGCTTTTGCGGGTGGTGGCGCTGCCATCAAAGGCCAGCATGATTTTTTGGGGGGCCTTGAACTCCCCCTGGGTGACCAGAACAGGACAATGCAGAACACGAATAGCCTGTTCTACCTGGCTGCCAATATGAGCATAAGCCGAGGTCGCGTCCCCACCGTGACGGCCGAGAATCAATAGCCGCGTGCTGGCTTCAAGCTCCACCAGGGTTTCAATAAATTCGCCGTGGCGTTGCAGGGGGGTGGCGGTGACGCCGTTGTTCAGGGCGCGATCCTGGGCGGCTTCCAGCATGAGTCGACCTTGTTCAATGGCCAGTTTGCTGCGCTGGGCATCGAGATCGGCCAGCTGCGCCAATAACTGCTCCTGGCTGCCCAGGCCAATACTGCCGCTCAAGTTGCTGTCCATGGCTGCCCGGCTTTTGTCCTGCACATGCAAAAAGGTCAGGGGGGCGCTCAGGCGCTGGCTTGCCCAGCTGGCAGAGTCACAGACTGCGCTGGCCTGGCTGGAGCCGTCGATACAGGCGATTACATTGGTTGTCATACAAAATCCTTCTGTTAGTGGCCCATCAGGTTATCAACGGCCTTGGGGTCATTGTGCGCCGCGAAGCGATCGACCATGGTCGCACTGGCTTCATTGAGCCCGACCACTTCTACTTCGGTTCCGTCTCTGCGGAAGGTCAACACAACCTTGTCGAGGGCACCAATGGCGGTAATATCCCAGAAGTGGGCGCGGGTCAGGTCAATACGAACATGGCTGACCACTTCCTTGAAGTCAAAGGCGCCAACAAACTGTTCGGCAGAGGTAAAGAATACCTGGCCTACGACCTGATATTCCCGGCTGCCATCTTTGGCCTTGCTGGAGCCCACATACAGGATCTGGCCGACCTTGTTGGCAAAAAACAGCGCGCTCAGCAATACACCGACCAGAACACCATAAGCCAGGTTATGGCTGTACACCACAGTCGCGACGGTGGCGATCATCACTATGCTGGAGCTGGCGGGGTGTGCTCTCAGATCGGTAATGGAGCTCCAGCTAAAGGTACCAATAGACACCATTATCATCACGGCTACCAGGGCCGCCATGGGAATTTGTGACACCCAGGGGCCGAGAAACACCACCATAATCAGCAATACCACCCCGGCGACCAGAGTAGACAGGCGACCACGACCGCCGGACTTCACGTTGATCACCGACTGACCAATCATGGCACAACCGGCCATGCCGCCCAAGGCACCAGTCGCGATATTGGCCAGACCCTGGCCTTTGCATTCGCGGTTTTTATCACTCTTGGTGTCGGTCAGGTCGTCGACTATGGTCGCCGTCATCATGGACTCAAGCAGGCCAACTATGGCCAGTGACAACGAATAGGGGAAAATAATCGCCAGGGTTTCCAGATTCAGCGGCACGTCGGGCCACAAGAACACCGGCAGGCTGTCGGGCAAGTCGCCCATGTCGCCCACGGTACGAATATCAATACCAAAGAACACGGCGACCAGGGTGAGGCTGACGATGCAGACCAGTGGCGAGGGCAGCAACTTGCCGACTCTGGGAACCAGAGGCAGCAGGTAGATAATGCCAAGGCCTGCGGCCGTCATGGCGTAGACATGCCAGGTGACGTCGATCAGTTCGGGCAACTGCGCCATAAAAATCAGTATGGCCAGCGCGTTAACGAAACCGGTGACCACAGAGCGCGACACGAAGCGCATGAGTTCGCCCAGGCGTAAATAGCCGGCGATAATCTGCAACACACCACAGAGCAGGGTGGCGGCCAGCAGGTACTGCAGGCCATGCTCTTTGACCAGAGTCACCATCAGCAGTGCCATGGCACCGGTGGCCGCCGAAATCATGCCGGGACGGCCGCCGGCAAAGGCAATGACAACCGCCATGCTGAATGAGGCATAGAGGCCGATTTTCGGGTCGACGCCGGCAATAATGGAAAAGGCGATGGCTTCGGGGATCAGGGCCAGCGCAACCACCAGGCCGGCAAGCACGTCTCCTCGGACGTTAAAAAACCAAGTCTGCTTAATATTCGATAGCATTGTGAATGTTCCAGGGTTGAAGGGCGGGTGAGGGCAGTACCGGCTAGCGCCGAGATACTCACGCGAAGATGCACAAACGCAGGCCAAGGCTCAAGCACCTCGGTGCACCATAGCGGTTAACGGTGTGATCTAGAATGGCATCTTGGTTTTATGAAAAAGATTCATACAAGTTTCATTTCTTATAAGCAATGGGCGCTAAATCGCGGGTATTATAGAGGGCAGCCGCAGGAGGGACAAGGGCACCGCCAAGGCTGTGCTTAAAACAGAAAGCGCCATGCGGACAACCCATTATCGATTTATGTTATTCATTCGTCACAAAGGAAACATCATGAGCCAGAATCGCATGTTAGGGAGCAAGGTGCTGGATATGTTGCAGCATCTCGGCTTGATAATAGTGGCCGTGGCAACGGTTGCGGCGGTCGGCATTGAAATTGGCCATATGTGGCAAGCCAGAACCGTGACCCTGGCCGATCTCTTGCTGATGTTTATTTATCTGGAAGTGCTGGCCATGGTGGCCATTTATTTGCGCTCGGGTAAGTTGCCGATTCGTATCCCCTTGTATATCGCCATAGTGGCATTGGCTCGCTACCTGATACTGGACATGAAAGGCATGGACAGCTGGCGCCTGATTACGGTGGCCGGGGCCGCTCTGGTACTGGCCATCGCCATTTTGGTGATCCGCTATGGCCACGTTAAATACCCATACGACAAAGACGACGGCGGCCATTGATTAATCGTGAGGTGCTAACAGTGAGGCGTGAGGTGAAAACACTCCTCACTCCTCACCTGCTTGCAATCGCCTGTGCTTCGTTGTCTTCAATCACATGGCGGGCAAAGCCGCTGCCGGCTTCTTCATAGATATTGAAGATATCATCGGCTCCCATGGCACGCAGCTGGGCCCCTTCTTCCGGGTAACAGATAATAGCGGCGACACGGCCGGTGAAATGGTGAAAGCGGATCTGCTGTAGTGCGTACAGGTTACCCGCGTGGTTGGGCATGGCCAAAAAGATATATTCCAGCTGATCGGTGATGCTGGTTTTGTCCCAGAAGTCCGAGTCGGAAGCATCCCCCTCAATGGCATTGATCTGCAGCTCTTTCAGTAACTCTATTTTCTTGATGTCGCTGTCGATGCCCAGCAACTGGCCCGGATAGCGGCTTTCCAGCTCCATGTAGGCACCCTGGCCAATGCGTCCCATACCGATGATCAATACCTTGGCATTGCCCAGCTCTATGGGTCTGTCGTTGGGGTGCAAGTGTGGGCTTTCTTTTGGCTGGAAGCGATTCATCAAACGGCGATACAGGGACTCGTTATGGCTGTTCAGCGGCGCCGATACCACAAAGGAAACCGCCAGGGCAATGGAGGCCACTATCACCCAGTCGTTGCTCAGCAGTCCTTGCTTGGCGGCGAGGGCGGCCACAATCAGACCAAATTCAGAATAGTTGGACAGGCTGAAGGTGGCCAGCAAAGAGGTACGAATACGTAGCTGGCTGCGGCTGTACAGCAGATAGTAGATAAAGCTTTTAACCGGCAGCACCAGCAACAGAATTCCGGCAATCCACAGCGCTTCCGTGGTGGGCATGCCGTTCAGACCTATGCTGAGAAAAAACGCCACCAAAAACAGTTCTTTCATGTTGAAGAACGACTTGGCCAGCGCCGAGGCACTGTAATGGGAGGCCAGCAACATCCCCATGATCAGCGCACCCAAATCGCCTTTCAGGCCCACCAGCTCAAAACCGCCGACCCCGACCACCAGGGCCAGAAACACGGCAAACAGGGTTTGTAGTTCACCGTGGCCGGTGCGTTCCAGAATTTTGAAGCACACAGGACGCAGCAGGGGCAGCAGGACCAGCAGGCTCAAGGCCCAGGGACTGGGCACTTTTCCGGCAGAGGCGGTTAAAAAGGCCACCGCAAACAGGTCCTGCATCACCAGCACCCCGATGGCAATACGGCCATAAAAGGTGTTCATGTCGCTGCGCTCTTCCAGCACCTTGACCGCAAAGACGGTGCTGGAAAAACTCAAGGCAAAGCCCATTAGCACGGCCTGACGCCATTCCAGCTCCAGTGCCAGACTGAAGCCGATGCTTTTTATTGCCAGCAGTACCAGGGTAAACAGCAGGGTGGAGAGCACAATATGCCCCGAGGCGGTGCCCCACACTTCTTTTTTCAACAGGGTTTTAATATCGAGCTTAAGGCCGATGCTGAACAACAACAGGGTCACGCCCAGGTTGGCGAGTGTGTCCAGGGTGGCATTGCTTTCATAGCCCATGGCGTTGAGCACAAAGCCCGCCGCCAAAAAACCAATCAAGGGAGGCAGGTTAATCAGGTAAACAAGTAAACCGCAGCCAAAGGCGATTGCAATAAAAGTAGGGTCCATTAAATCAACTTATTAGTTATGTTAAGTAATCCCGCATAACAGGTATGGTTCTCCCGTCATTCCCGCCTCTCTCTTGTCATTTTCGCGAGGATGATGATTAAAGAACACAGAGTCACATCAGTGATGAGATAGTGTTTGGCTCAAGCATAACTCAAAACAAATCGATGTCGGCGACAGACGCATAAACATGCTGCGGACGAAACGGCATCTTGTCAATATCCTTGACCTGGCTCACGCCCGTGAGCACCAATGCGGTTTCCAGGCCGGCCTGAAAGCCCGCCAATATATCGGTTTTGAGATTATCGCCCACAATCAGGGTATTTTCGGAGTGGGCATCCATGTGATTAAGAGCGGCGCGCACTATCCAGGCGCTGGGTTTACCTACGTAGAAGGGTTTTTTGCCGGTCATGCGCTCTATGGGGGCGCACAGGGCACCACAGGCGGGGTGCATGTGCGGGCCATGGGTGTCCGGGTTGGTGGCAATAAAGCGGGCGCCGCCGGCCACAAACTGCGCCGCCATCTGGATCATGCTCCAGTTGTAGTTGCGGGTTTCCCCCACCACCACAAAGTCGGGATCGATGTCGGTAATGGTAAAGCCGGCATTATAGAGCTCGTGGATCAGGGCGCCTTCGCCAATCACATAGGCCTTTTGCCCGGTCTGGCGTTTTAAAAAATCGGCGGTGGCCATGGCCGAGGTATAAAAGAGTGACTCGGGGACTTCGATGCCTGCCGAATAAAAACGGTTTTGCAAGTCTCTGGGAGTTTGCGCCGGGTAATTGGTCAAAAACAGCAAGTTGATACCTTGCTCGAGCACGCGGTGCACAAAGGCATCGGCTCCGGGAATTAAATCGTTGTTATGCAATATAACGCCATCAATATCACAGATCAGATTTTTTATATTCACTACTATTCTCCTTGAATCCTGTAAGTAATCTCGTATCACAGGTGTGGTTCTGTCGTTACTCCCGCTAGCCCCAGTATTCACATCGGTTATGAGATATTGCTTATCGGCTCACTCGGTGTTCACTGCTCCTGAGGCTTACTGTCGTTATGGGTGATGACAAACAGATGACAAGGCCCTTATCAGCTCATCATTTGGCCACACACTCGAGCAGCGGACCCAGCTGCTGGGTGCGGCGCTGAATGGTGCTGGCTCGCCCCTGCACATAGGCAGAAGGGCGGTTGGCGAGGAAGCGCCTGGGGTTGGGTAATACGGCGGCGAGCAGGGCGGCCTGATAGCGCGACAGATTGGCTGCAGAGGTATTAAAATACGCCTGTGCGGCCGCTTCGGCACCATAGATACCGGGGCCAAATTCGGCGATGTTCAAATAAAGCGTCATAATACGCTGCTTTGGCAAAATCAGTTCCAGCATGGGGGTATAAACGGCCTCCAGCCCCTTGCGAACAAAGCTGCGACCGGGCCACAGGTACAGATTTTTTGCGGTTTGCATGGTAATGGTGCTGCCGCCCCTTAATTTACCTTCGTCTTTAAACTCGCTGAGCACGTCGGCAAAGGCGTCCCAGTCAAAGCCCTGGTGCCGGCAGAATTTATTGTCTTCGGCGGCAATCACCGCTGCTTTCAGGTGGCTGGATATGCGCGCCGAAGGCTGCCAGTCTTTGGCCCAGCTTTCCCCTTCGAACAGGCGGATGACCATGAGCGGCGTGGCCGGCACCGGCACAAAGCGATACAGCAGGGTCAGCAGCAGCGGCACCATGATCAGTAAGGTCAGTAACCAGACAATGCTGCGTTTTAGAAAAGAGAACATGTAACCCTGTCCTTGTCGTGAATAAACGGTAAACCCCAACCCGCAGTGTACCTCTGCAGTCGAGACCGGCTTGCACTATTTTGCCCGGATATCCGTTATGTGTGTCGTCTGCGCCAGCTACCGACCCGATATGGAGCAAAAATAAACGGCGTTTCCTGCCCGGAGGCTATATCGGCCTCGCGGTCTGCTCTGCCACCGATTTGGCGCACATTGGGCAATATCCCGAGGCGGGTTGTTAGATATTTGTTATCTTTATCTTAAGTTATTATTTCTGTTCAAGAACAACCCTGTGGAGAAACGCCATGCCCACCTTTATCAGTGAATTGCCCAAAGTGGAGTTGCATCTGCATATCGAAGGCACTCTGGAGCCCGAAATGGTGTTTGCCCTGGCCAAACGCAATGGTATCACCCTCAAGTATCCCGATGAAAATGCCTTGCGGGCCGCCTATCAATTCAGCGATTTGCAATCGTTTTTGGATGTGTATTACCAGGGTATGCAGGTATTGCAAACCGAGCAGGACTTTTTTGATTTGACCTGGGCCTACCTGGAGCGTTCTCATGCCGATAATGTACGACATGTAGAAATATTCTTTGATCCTCAGGCCCATACCGAGCGCGATGTGCCGCTGGCCGCCGTTATTGGCGGTATAGTACGCGCGCTGGAGCAGGCACGGCAACAATGGAGCCTGACCAGCCGATTGATTATGTCCTTTTTACGCCACCTCTCTCAAGATGCCGCCTTCGACACCCTGCGCCAGGCGGAGCCATTCAGCCAGCAGTTATCGGGCATTGGCCTCGACTCGGCAGAAAAGGGAAATCCGCCGGCCAAATTTGCCAAGGTGTATGCCGCCGCCCAGGCTCAGGGGTATCGACTGGTGGCCCATGCCGGAGAAGAAGGTCCCGCCAGCTATATTCGTGATGCGCTGGATATACTGAATGTGGAACGCATCGACCACGGTGTGGCGGCCATTCATGATACCCCCCTGATGGCTCGGCTGGCTCAGGAGCGGATCCCGCTTACCGTGTGCCCGCTGTCCAATCTCAAGCTGAAGGTGATTAACGACATGAGTGAGCACCCCATACTCGAGCTGCTGCACGCGGGCTTGTGTGTGACCGTCAACTCTGACGATCCGGCGTACTTTGGCGGTTACATGACGGCCAATTACCGGGCCCTGCAACACGGCCTGGGGGCCAGCAATCACGACTTGTTGCAGCTGGCGCTGAACAGCGTAGAGGCCTGCTGGCTGTCACCAGAAGAAAAAGCCGTGCTGGCGCGCGACATTAAAGCCCACGGGGAAAAATTTGGCATTACATTAAAGCACTAAAGCTATTGCCAATGCCGCCGATGATCTGGGTATCGATTTACGGGAGAGTCGTCGTGCGCATTATTACATTCATAGCAGGGCTGACCCTGTGTGCAGGAGCCTGGGCCCAGCCCCGCGCCTACCTTGCCAATATGGATCAGTCTTTATGGCGGCTGACATCCGACTCGGCCATAGAGTGTCGGCTGGAGCATCCGATTCCTCGCTTTGGCACCGGTGCCTTTGTGAGTCGCGCCGCCAAGAATATCAATTTGGTGTTCGCCCTCAGCCCCTTGCGGGCCCAGCCGCGCACGCAGTCGGCGGCCCTGGTGAGCGAAGCTCCCCAGTGGCAACCGGGCCGAGCGGCACGCAATTTGTCCAAGGTCACGTTTTATCAACAGTTTGATGCCATGGTAGAGCAGCAGTCTGCCTGGGTGATGCTGGACGAATTGAGCGAGGGTCGCTGGCCAACCTTTTATTTTGACGACTGGTATCGCAATGGGCGGCTCACCAGCGTTGGCCTGTCCTCGGTCAACTTTCGTGCCCGCTATGCGGCCTTTTTAGACTGTCAGGCCAACCTGTTGCCGTACAGCTTCGAGGATATCGCCTTCAGCGTGCTGAATTACGTGAATAACGAAGACGAGCTCACGGCTCATTCCAGCCAGCGTTTGGCCATGATCAGCGAATACGTGAAAGCCGACCCCAACATTGGTGAAGTGGTCATTAATACCTATACCGACAGCTTTGGCACCGAATACCATAACAAGCAGCTGTCACAGCGCCGCGCCGAGGCTATCAAGGCTTACTTTATGGAGTTGGGGTTGCCAGAAGGCAGCATCAGCCTTGAAGGCCATGGCGAACGCCGACCCATAGCCGATAACCGCGATGCAGAAGGGCGCAATACCAACCGTCGCGTGGTGATCAGCCTGGGCGTTAAAACACAGATCTAGCGTTTAATCCCTATCTGATTCAATGTCCCTTTTTCTGTGGCTCTGTCGTCATTCTCGCGAAGGCGGGAATCCAGGGCCTATGGCGCAGATCTGTCAGCCTGCGCTTCTCCTGCAAAGACACTATCCCCCCCCACCTACGCGAGGATGACGTTCCTTCGCGAGGGTGGCGATATCCACATCAGTGACGAGATATTACTTAAGTCACATCGTATAACTCATGTGGGTACCGTGAGATACTATGTGATGGGTAAGGCGTGAGGAGTGAAATAAACACCCAATGAGGCGCTTACCCTTTACATCATAAAATACTTTGTCTTTTTAGGGATATATCATGACCTGGTTAATGTATATGGCGCTGGGGGCCTTTGCTGGCACTCTGGCGGGGTTGTTTGGCGTCGGCGGCGGTTTGATCATTGTGCCCGTGCTCATCATCAGTTTTAAACTCCAGGGGATAGGCGGCGACCTGATCACCCACATGGCGGTGGGTACCTCGCTGGCGACCATAATGTTTACTTCCCTCAGTGCCATTCACACCCACCATGGTCGTAAAGCCGTCGACTGGCGGCTGGCCGCCATGATATCGGTGGGCATCATAGTTGGCGCCTGGTTGGGGGGATATACCGCCGACAAATTATCGGGTCCCTTGCTGCAGCGTTTGATTGGCCTGTTTGCCTGGTTAATGGCGGCCCAAATGCTGTTCAGCCTGGCCCCGCAGGGGGGAGCCCAGTTACCAGGTAAGCCGATGCAGGCAGCGGTGGGCGGTATCATTGGCTGGGCGTCGGGTATTTTTGGCATTGGTGGCGGCTCGCTGACGGTGCCATTTTTAACCTGGTGCTCGGTGCCCATGCAGCGGGCCGTCGCGGTGTCGGCAGTATGTGGCTTTCCTATCGCCCTGGTGGGGGCGCTCAGCTATGTGGTGCACGGTATGGGACACCAGAACTTGCCCGCCGAAGCCTGGGGTTATGTTTATTTGCCGGCATTACTGGGCATCAGCCTTGCCAGCGTCCCCTTTGCCCGCCTGGGCGCCATTTTGGCACACCGGTTGTCGGCCATCGCACTCAGACGCGCATTCGCCATTTTCCTGATCCTGGTCGGCGCCAAGTTCCTGCTGTTTCCGGGTTGATTGGGATGCAGTGAGAGGGAAGGGATAAAGATAGCTGGGCGCCCGGCGCCCAGCTATCCAAAGGGCAGTGTGTTCTGTAGGCGCATACTTGTTTACGCGGTTTGGTGGTCTAGGCTTACCCTGTTGCACAGGGTAAGCCTAGGTCCTCTTTACCAAAGAGACGAGCGGGCTACAAGCTTACCGCTGCCTGCGGCGATTTTCTCTGGCGATTAGCCAGTCGTCAATTCGGCTGACCAGCCACAACACGAGCGCGCCCAGCGCTATCATCAATAGATAATGTAGCCAGTCCATCAGCGCTTTCTTATCTGGCGAATACCAGCCTCGTAGCGGCCTTCATCGCTATCCACCTGGGTTTGAAAATACTTCAGGAACCACATGTATTGCTCTGGCCATTCGCCCAGCAGGGCTTCTATTTCTGCGTTCATGGCGCGGGTATCGGCAGTCAAGTCGGCGGTGGGATAGGGGGTCATGGCGGGGCGCATGATCAACTCGTAGCGGTGCAGCCGGGTGTTGTACACGCTGAGCACGGGTATCACCTTGGCGCCGGTCAGCTTGACCAGCTTGGGCAGTGCCGGCAACGTGGCTTTCATTTCGGCAAAAAACGGCACAAACAGGCTGGCCTCGCGACCATGGTCCTGATCCGGCAGATAAAAGAAATGCTTGCCGCTTTTAATGGTTTTAATCACCGCTTTAATGCCCGCATCCCGCTCATACACTATGCCATTGAAACGGGCGCGCTGGCGGTTGATAAACCAGTCAAACACCTGGTTTTTGGCGCTGTGCATCATGGTGCACATGGGCAAACCCAAGGAGGTTAAATAGAGACCACCGGCATCAATCGCCCAGGTATGGGGGATCATGAAAATTATTTTCTCGTCGGCGGCCAGGCAGGCGTCCAGGTGCTCCTGGCCCTGTACCACAAAGCGGCGCTGTAAATACTCGCGACTGCGGGCGGTCCACTCGCCATAGCTGATAAAGGTCATCAGGCCGGTACGAATGGAGTCGGCCAGCATCTGTTCGACTTGTGGCGCCGACAGCTCGGGAAAGCACAACTTTATGTTGGTACGGGCAATGTAGCAGGGCTTTTTGGCCAGCCGGATCAGCAGGGGCGTAAAGGCGCCGGCAAAGGCATCCCGTGCTCGCACCGGCAGCCAGGCCAGTAGCCACAGGGCGGCAATGGCCAGCCAGGTCGGCCAGTATCTGGGGTGCAGATACTGGCGTTTAAATTCAAGGTCATAAACGGGGTCGGCCAGAGACACAACAAGATCCTCTTTATAGTCGGGCGGTAAGTGTAAGAAAAAACACGGAATAAATCATCTGTTACGACGAGGGCGAAAATAATCCTGATTGTCGTAAAACACAGCGTCTTCATTGGCCGGCCACCAGCCGGGGATCCCCAGCATCGGCAGGGGGCGTAGTGGGCGAGGCTGATCAAACAGCGCACTTTGCTCAAGTTCCACCGCCAGTCGGGCATCCAGCATGGCATAACGCTCGGCGAGGGGCAGCGTAAAGAAATCGTCGGCCATTTCTACTATGACGCATTTCGCCGTCATGCCAATGAAGGGCGCCAGCGCCTGTTCGTACAAGGCATGGCCAAACACGAAGGGTTGCCAGCTCTTGCCCCAGCGGTGGCGCTGGTCAAGAAACAGCAGTTGCCACTGGTGCTCGCGCAGCCAGGGCTCTATTTCGGCTTTGTCGGTAACAGCCAGCACCATGCCGCACTCATCAAAATGCGTGATGCGATCGCGTCTGGGAGTACGTTGACGCAGGCCATGGGCCTGAATGTCTACCATGTGCAGCCGGTTAAGCAATGCCTTGGTTTCGGGGTACAGGGCCCAGATCACGGCGCCAAAAAAGTCGTGCCAGTTGGCGGCCCGGGTTGGCACCATGCCTTGTGCCACGGCCTGTTCGTAATAGCAGTTTAAAGCGGCAAAGTCGTTATCATCAATAAAGCGTACCGGCAGGTGATTGCCCAGCATCTGGTTCAATTCGCTCGGGGCAGGCCAGTGCGCCGTGCTTGTGTCAATCAACCCGGCCAGCTGTGCCAGCACGGCGTTACGTTCGGTAACGGCAGCATCCCAATCCATATTCAGTCAAGACTCGAAGCGGTAAAACGGGCAAGCATACCCCAGAACAGCGCCATACGAGAAGCCGGAGCTGGAATTGAGCACCAAGCAAGCCCCCTGAACACTGCAAATTTACGAGACACACTGCCTTTGTAACCCTTCATAAACGAAAAAACGGCTGCCAACTTGCGTTGGCAGCCGTTGATTCAGGTCAATCGACCCTGGGTGAGCGCAACATTATGCGCTCTGCTTTGCCTTCATGGCGCGGCGTATACACAGGGCGGCACCGCCCCAGGTAATACCCAGGCCAATGATCAGCATGATGATGGCACCTGTGGTCATATTTTACGCTCCTGCTTGCTGCTCAGATTGATAATAATGGCCAGCACCAGCATCAGGGTAAGCATGCCCCAGCCAATAAAGGTCACTTCATTGTTGGAGTAGCCACCGTAGTTTTCCTTGAATGCCGTCATTATGTTGCTGAACAAAATGATCACCAGCATGCCAATAGAGACAAACTTGATGCAAATGGCCCACCAGCCGCCGATGGTAAATTCGGAGATACGGTTGGCATGTTCACGGAAGTCCTGCAGGCGGCACAACCAGCCCACCAGTAACAGCTCAAGCAGGCAAGAGCCAAGCAGGGCAATGTTATTGATGAAGTAATCAACCAGATCCAGCAGCAACAGGCCACCCTGAGTAATAAACAGCGTGCTCACCACCAGGCCTACAGAGCAAAACACGGTCGCGGTTTTGGGGCGGCTCCAGCCCAGTTTGTCCATCAGACCTGTGGTCACGGCTTCGGCAATGGAAATATGCGAGCTGATACCGGCAAACATCAGGGCGAGGAAGAACAACGGTCCCATCACGCCGGGGGCGGGCAGCAGGTTAATGGCGGTAGGCAGGGTCACAAACGCCAGGCCAACCCCGGAGCTAACGACGTCGGTCAGGGCCTTGTCCTGCACATTGGCCATATAACCCAGGGCACCAAAGATCATGATGCCCGCCAGAATGGAGAAGCCGCAGTTCATTAACACCGTCATAAAGGCGTTGTTATTGATATCGGATTTTTCCGGCAGGTAGCTGGCGTAAGACAGCATAATGGCGAAGCCGACGCTCAGGGTGAAGAAAATCTGACCGTAAGCGGCAGACCACACCTTGAGATCCCAAATCTTGCTAAAGTCAGGCTCCAGCAGCCAGTTAATGCCGTCCAGCGCGCCGGGCAGAAAGGCAATGCGGCCAATCAGCAACAGCACCATGGCAAACAACAAGGGCATGAGTACCTTGTTGACCTTCTCTATGCCGCCCTTTACGCCACGGTAGGTGGCAAAGTAGGTGGCGGCCCAGGCCAGACACAGCGGCAACAGCAAGTGCCACTGCAGGCTGCCCAGGTTCGACGGTGCACTGTCGTCACCCAACCCCAAAAACTCGCCAAAGAAGAAGGCATTGCTATCCTCCCCCCAGGCCTGAGTGAAGGCGAAGTAGGCATAGGAAATGGCCCAGGCAATCACCACTACATAGTAGAAGGCGATAATGGCCGAGATCATGACCTGAAACCAACCCAGCCACTCAAATTTGCTGTTCAGCGCGCGCAGTGTCTTGGGGGCGCCGGAGCGATACTTATGACCCAGGGTAAACTCCAGGATCATAAACGGGATGCCTGCGGTCAGCATGGCAAACAGATAAGGGATGAAAAAGGCACCGCCGCCGTTTTCGTAGGCCATGTAAGGGAAGCGCCAGATATTACCCAAACCCACGGCCGAGCCAACGGCCGCCAGGATAAACCCGGTGCGAGAACCCCACTGTTCTCG
This sequence comes from Oceanisphaera sp., assembly GCF_048268965.1. GTDB lineage: Bacteria > Pseudomonadota > Gammaproteobacteria > Enterobacterales > Aeromonadaceae > Oceanimonas. The sequence continues at coordinate 217,067 of NZ_JBLWUK010000002.1, read as the reverse complement.
TTTCATAGTAATTCCTCAAGCAATGTTATAAGAGGTAAGAATAGATAAGTGGCGCGCAGAATAGGGAGCCAGCCTCATTAAATCAATGTGGCAACTGGTCGAATGAGCCATGTAGACACTGGAGATTGCGGGTGTTGGCTGTCGATGTTGGTGATTTTATTTGTGTTGTGCTGTTAAATTAGTGTTATGTATCGCCCTGGTTTAATTTTGTGGTTCATCTGTGTTTTTTGCATTTTGAGTATAATCGTCGACAAGCCGCCGCTTTTACAGTGGTGACTGCTGTTGTGCTATTTTTGTATAATTATTCAGCATGGCACCAGCACTCCTCAGTTTAAATGGGTGGTGATGCCTAAAGAGCTACCAATAGTGATTGATTATTTTTAGGTGCATGTTTTTGTAGCCGCCGTGGCCAGCAAGCCATGGAGACGGCTTGTTAAGGGGTTGATGGTAGTGTGTTTGTTCGCATTTTAGATTCGTTAACCTATTACAAAATCTAATGTTGCGATCGAATAAATGTGATTTGAGAGTGGGCAGGGTGCTGACTATGCTGTGCCGAATTTCTGCTCAGGAGGCGCATCATGCATACCGATACTCAGGTTCAATATCCTACCCGCTCACGTCTGGGTGGAGTCACTCAACCCGCTAGTTTACGTGCCAAGTTGGTTTTATGGTTGCAGCGTAGTCGCACCCGTCGCCAGTTAGCACAAATGCCGGACTATCTGCTAAAAGACATCGGACTGAACGAAGCCGACCGCTACCAGGAAGTCAGTAAACCGTTCTGGCAGTCGTAAGCAATCGCAATACGGCAAGGATGCGCCAACAAAAAAGCCGCTGAAACTCAGCGGCTTTTTTGCGTTTAGTGTAGCCCGCCCGTCTCTTTGGTAAAGAGGACTTCGGCGGACCCTGTGCAACAGGGTAAGCATAGAGCAGCAAGCGCGCGAACAAGTGTGCGCCTACAAAACACACAGCCCCATGTTTGGCAGGGCGCTCGGCGCTATCTTTCCCCTTCACCCTTCACCCTTCACCCTTCACAAGGTCCGGCTTACGGTTATGGTTTACTCGCCTGCTAGAACGAACTACTTGGCCAATTAGCCAAACAGATAGAAATAGCCGGCCAACAGGCTGATACAGGCCAGGTTCAGCACCAGACCAGCTCGCATCATGTCTTTTTGCTGAATAAAGCCCGAGCCAAACACGATGGCATTCGGCGGGGTGGCCACCGGCAGCATAAAGGCGCAGGAAGCCGATACGGCAATAACCGAGGCCACCATCACAGGCGGCAGGCCAAGGCTGTCCGACACCGCCACAAAGACCGGAATAAGCAGGGCGGCACTGGCGGTATTGGATGCCAGCTCGGTTAAAAACACCACGAAGGCGGTAATGACCAGCAGAATCAAGAACGGATTGGCATTGCCCAGCATGTCGGTCAGGTGGTGTGCCAGAAACAGGCTGGTGCCGGTTTCTTTCAGTACATGGCTCAGGGTCAAGCCGCCACCAAACAACAGCAAGACACCCCAGTCGGTATGCTTCTCGATGTTTTTCCACTCGGCTACCCGGGTAATACCTATCATGGCGATGGCCAGCAACGCCACTATGGTATCAAACGAGGCGATTCCGCCCAGCGCCTTGGACACGGGGCCGGAAAATATCCACAAGAATACGGTAATCACAAAAATGCCCAGGGTGGTCTTGCGCTTGCCGGTCCAGGTAATGCGCTCGGCTGCCAGCTCGATGCGCTCATTCAAGTTTGGACGAAATAGCAGATACAGCACCACAATGGCCACGGGCAACAGCAGCAGGGTCACCGGCAGGCCCAGGGCCATCCATTCGCTAAAGCTCAACCCCACTTCGGCGGCGGCAATGGCATTGGGCGGGCTGCCGACCAGGGTGGCAATCCCCCCAATGCTGGCGCTGTAGGCAACCCCCAGCAGTACAAAGAGGTAGGTATTATTATGGCGTTCGGCCTCCAGACAGCTGAGCAGCCCCAATGCCAAGGGCAGCATCATGGCGGTGGTGGCGGTATTACTGATCCACATCGACAAGAAAGCCGCGGTAAAAAACAGTAACAGCACGGCCGCAGCCAGTCGTCCCTTGGCCAGGTGCAGAATACGACTGGCAATCAGCCGGTCCAGCTGCTGGCTGTGCATGGCGGCTGCCAGGGCAAAGCCCCCGAGAAACAGAAAAATAATGGAGTTGGAAAAGTTGCTCAAGGCGGCGCTGGTGGTCAGAATACCCAACAAGGCGGCCAGCAGAGGTACCAACAAGGCGGTAATGGTAATATGCAGGGCTTCTGTCAACCAAAGCACGGCAATAAACACCAGCAGGCTCAGGCCCTTGGTCACCCCTGGTTCAAACGGCAGCGTATTCAGCATGACCAGGAACAAAATCAGGCTGACGCTTAAAATGCCCCACTTAGCCCTGATATTTATATTTTGTTGTGGAATCTCACCAGACATGTTCATTTCTCGTTATGTTATTGTTTTATCGAAGATTAGCAGTATATCACCTGACTGGGGGGACAAAAAATGATGTTGCTTGCAAAACGGCATCGATTTTTTATTCCCCGTTGGGATCTCTCGATTTCTGTGCTGCTGTTATCGCTATTATTGCTGGGTTATGGCGTTAACCAGTACCGGCAACATCGCGATTACTCGGCGCTGGAACAAAACGTCATGCCTGTGGTAAAGGCGCTGCACCATCTACAGCACAAGGTGGAGTTCTATAACGAGAACGGCCAGTATTTAAATGAAAAGATAGTGGACCTGTCGTTGGCTGCCTCAAGCTTCATGCAGTTTGCTAATAGAGAAAGCCATCCACCGGCCAGCCTGGATGAGGTGCTGGCGCAGCTTGAGCACTATCAGCAGAGACTGCAGCAGCTACAAGACGCAGACATGCGCAGTCGCTATGCCCTGAGTGCCTTTGCCGACAGGGTGAATGCGTTAAACACCCAGGCCAACAGCGAGCAATACCGGCTCTTGTTGCGGCGCAGCCAGCTGTATACCAATGCGACCAACCTCCAGTATCTGTATGCGTTGGATGATGACGCCAGCCGCCTGCAGCCCGGGGCCAGTGAGCAGCAGCAAGAGGCACTGTATTTTTTTCAGCTGTACTGGCATAGCCTGGAAAAACTGGTGCAGCTGCGCTATGACATTGCGGTGGACGACAGCGCCGTGTTGTTAGCCCATGCCAGCCAGTGGCGCGAGCAAGCCGAAGACGGCTGGCAAGGCATGGTGATGGCTTTATCGCTGATTTTGCTGCTGTATTTTGGCCTGGGACTGGCCTGGCTCGTCTTGCGTAACCGTGAGCTGCGCGACGCCAGTGAGGCCGCCTTTGCGCTGGCACGGGCCAAAACCGACTTTCTGGCCAACATGAGCCACGAAATTCGTACTCCCATGAACGCCATTATCGGCTTTTCCTCCTTGCTGCAACAAACGCCGCTGACCATGCAACAGCTGCAGTATCTGAAAAAAATCGAAAACTCCTCCGACAATCTACTGCTGTTGATTAACGATATTCTGGATCTCACCAAGGTAGAGGCGGGCAAGCTGGAGCTGGAAGACATAGAGTTTGATCTTAACGAGCAGCTCGAACGCTTGTCCGGGTTGTTTTCGGATATGTCGGAACATAAACAGCTGGAAGTGATTATCGACAAGGATCCCGCCGTGCCCGATCGCCTGCACGGAGATCCGCTGCGCCTGGGGCAGGTGCTGGTCAACCTGGTCAATAACGCCGTTAAATTTACCGAGCGGGGCGAGGTGGTGCTTAAAGTCTTTATCTGCAACCAGGCCGAGCCTCGGCTGTGTTTTACGGTGACCGACACCGGCATCGGCATTATTCCCGCACAACTCGACCGCCTCTTTCACTCCTTTACCCAGGTGGATGCCAGCACCACCCGTAAATACGGGGGGACCGGCCTTGGCCTGAGTATTACCCATCATTTGGTGCAGCTGATGCAGGGCACCATCGAGGTCAGCAGTCAGCCCGGACGTGGCTCGACTTTTACCGTGCACTTGCCACTGCAGCCGGTGGCAAGGGTGCGCTCGGAAAGAGCCGACAGGCCTTCGCACCTGAAAGGGCGAAAAATCCTGCTGGTGGATGACAATGTCCTGGTCATCGAAGTGCTCGGCCAGTTGCTGCGTCAGCTTGGGTTGGTGGTGTATAGCGCCTCGAACATCAATGATGCGAAAGAGCTGCTGCTCAAGCGCGGCAGCGAGCTTGAGCTGGCGCTCATCGATTGCTGTCTGGGTCAGGACAGCGGTCTGGATCTGGCTCGCCATATGCTTCAGCAACCCCATTTAAGCCATATCAAGGTGGCAATGAGCAGTGCCTTTGGCCAGGAGAAGCCCGCCGAGCAAATGCGCACCCTCGGCCTGAACCAGTACCTGGCGAAGCCGGTGACCGAGCACAGCCTGCGCCATTGCCTGGAGCGATTGCTGCACCAGCCCGAGGAGCAGGAGGCAACACCCAGCTGCGATGAGCAGGATCTGGCACCTTATCAGGCGCGGCTGCTGGGCAAGCAAATATTGCTGGCCGAAGATAACCGCATGAACCAGCAGCTTATTGTGGAGTTTCTGAAAAAAATAGGGGTGTCGGTCACCCTGGCCAACAATGGCCGTCAGGCGGTGGAGTTAACTGCCGAGCATAACTTTGATGCCATACTAATGGACTTGCAAATGCCCATACTCGACGGCATAGAAGCCACCCGGCAAATTCGCAAGCTCAATATCAATCACGACATTCCCATAGTGGCACTCACCGCCAGCGCCATGCGGGGTGACCGGGAAGCCAGCCTGACGGCAGGCATGAACAGTTACGTGACCAAGCCGGTCAATCGCTTCGACTTGTATCAGGCGCTGATGCAGGTATTAGCGCCGGTCGTGACCCAAGCCATCCGGGAACAGGAGCCAGAGGTACCGCCGGTGCAGGCCGAGCCACAACGCCAGCCAATGCCTGGGCAGGCAAGGACTTGTACCGAGGAGCAGCAGCAGTTTATTGCACAGCACCAGGATGACGGTTGGCTATTACAGGCGTTGCTGGCCACCGAAAACTGGCCGGAAGCGCAGCGAGTGGTGCGCACCCTGGCCGAGCAGGCCAGGGCCTGTGGCTTGGTCTCGCTGGCCAACCAGGTACTCACCTTATTGTTGCCCCTGCAGCGGGAGCAAAGGCCATCGGCCGAGCAGATAAGCGAGCTGAACCAGTTATTGGCGGAAGAAAAGCAGCGCTTGCAGGCTGCATCGGGCTAGGGAGCGTTGTTCTTCTAATACTGGACCCATCACCCCCTTGAAAACTCTGCCACCCTCGCGAAGGAACGCCATCCTCGCGAAGGAACGTCATCCTCGCGCAGGAACGTCATCCTCGCGAAGGCGGGGACGGGGACGGGGGACCCTGTGCGCCACGGGTCAGCAGATCCTGGCGTCGCGCTGCCCACCTTCGCTTTTTAGCCATTATTTTTGAAAATGAGATCTTTCTCACACTTTACTCGGTGGTGGTGTTTTATTTTACCTTGAGGTTTAAAGTTGGAGTTATCTGCTGTCGAGTAAACCACGCTCAGATGAAGATGTAGCCTGCTGGAGTGCTGAGCTGATGCGGTTTGGCTCGTGGTTTGATTGCGCTATTTTTTACTCTGGATTTTCTTGTTTTTATAGACGATATTCTCGGTATTGAAACATCTTGCCAGGGGAATGTGATGAAGGTATTGGTATTGGGTAGTGGCGTTGTCGGTGTAACCAGCGCCTGGTATTTAGCGCAACAGGGTCACGAAGTGACCGTTATCGACAGACAGCCCGATGCGGCTGAAGAAACCAGCTTTGCCAATGCCGGTCAGCTTTCATTTGGCATGAGCTCCCCCTGGGCGGCGCCGGGTATCCCCCAAAAAGCCGTCAAGTGGATGTTTCAGTCTCACGCTCCCCTGAAGGTTCGCCCCAGCCTTAACCCGGCTCAGTGGCAGTTTATGCTGTCTATGCTGGCCAACTGCAATGAAAAATCCTACGGCGTGAATAAATCGCGCATGGTGCGGGTTTCCGAGTACAGCCGTCAGTGCATCAACAACCTGCAGGATGAGCTCAAACTGCCCTTTGAAGGTCGCAAGAAAGGGTTGCTACAGGTTTTTCGTACCCAAAAGCAAATTGATGATGCGGCCAAAGACATCAAGGTGCTGCAGGAATTTAATGTGCCGCACAGCATGTTGAATGTAGCGGAATGTATTGCCAATGAGCCGGCGCTGGAGCGAGTCAAGCACAAGCTGGTAGGCGGCTTGCATTTTCCTGCCGACCAAACCGGTGACTGCAACCTGTTCACCAAATCCCTGGTAAAGAAATGCCAGGCGCTTGGAGTGGTGTTTAAATTTAATACCGAAATCAAGGCCTTGGTGAACGACGGCGACACGATTCGCAGCGTACAAACATCAAATGGACTGGAAACCGCCGATCAGGTGCTGGTATGCATGGGCAGCTACTCCCCATTCTTGCTGAACCCCCTGGGTATTCGTCTGCCTGTGTATCCCATTAAAGGCTACTCACTGACGCTGGACGTGAAAAGCGATGCAGATGCGCCCCAGTCCACCGTCATGGATGAAACCTACAAGGTGGCCATTACCCGATTCGATAATCGCATTCGTGCCGCCGGCACGGCAGAGCTGGCCGACTTTAACGCCGATCTGCCCAAAGCCCGTCGCGCCACCATTGCCGAGTCGGTAAGAAGTTTGTTCCCCGAAGGTGGCAATGTAGAAGAAGCCGAGTTCTGGACTGGTTTCCGCCCCATGACGCCAGACGGCACACCCATTATTGGTGCCACCCGTTACAAGAACCTGTGGTTGAACACCGGCCACGGTACCCTGGGCTGGACCATGGGCCCGGGCTCGGGCAAGCTGATCGCCGATCTTATCAGTGGTCGTCAGCCCGATATCGACGACAGTGGTTTGGCAGTCAGCCGTTACGGCTAAGCCTGAAGCCGGCCCGGTCGGCGGCTAGACAGCGGTATATCAAGGCGCCATAATGGCGCCTTTTTCGTGCCTGTCTGTCTCACGCAGCTCGATGAAAGGCGGTGTGCATTTTTAGCCGGGGGCGGGGTGGCGGGCGCCAAGTTATTAAGGGAAGTATGTTTTCGACCTTGCTCAACATAGTGGTGCCGGTCTTTGCCGTGGTGGCGATAGGCTTTGCCTTTGGCCGACGCCAGCGGCATACCGACATGAGCTTTGTGAACCTGGCCAATGTGGCGGTGTTTTGCCCGGCCCTGGTATTTTCGGCGCTGGTCGACAACCCGATACAACTAGGAGCCAGCTGGCCGCTGCTGGTGGCCGGCGTACTGGTTATTCTGTTGCCGGGGCTTTTGCTGTGTGTGTTTCACTTCCGGGGGCTGGAGCGGCGCACCCTGGTGCTGGGGGGCATGTTTCGCAATACCGGCAACATTGGTATCCCCCTGATGATGCTGGCCTATGGCGACGATAAGCTCGGCGCCATTATTATTTTGTTTGTGCTGTCCAACGTGATTCACTTTTCCCTGGGCCTGTTTATTTTATCGCACTCCGCAGGGCGCTGGCAGTGGTTGAAAAGTCCCATCCTGTGGGCGGCCGCACTGGGACTGCTGTTGGCCGAGCATCGCAGCCTGCTGCCAGAGTTTGTGTACACCAGTAGTGATTTGCTGGGACAGATAGCAGTCCCTCTCATGCTGTTTGCCCTGGGGGTTCGGCTGTCGAGTGGCGAAATTGGCGAGTTGGGGCTGGCGTTCAAGGTAAATGTCAGTTATCTGCTGGTTGGGGCCAGCAGTTTGTTGCTGGTAGCCTGGTGGTTGCCGTTAACCCGGGACTGGCTGCAGTTGCTGGCGCTGTCGGTGATGCTGCCTCCTGCGGTACTTAATTATCTATTATGTGAACAATATGGCTGCCAACCTGATAAAATGGCCAGCATTGTGTTACTGGGAAATCTGCTGTCGATAGTGACTATCCCCGTGGTTATTTATCTCACCTTGACTTTTCTGTGATTCACCTATGAGAAAAGACGCCTCTACCAAGTTAGAGCCTTGACTCCAATCTGGATAAAAGCCTAAATACGCCGACAAACACGTATTTATTAATTTATCCAGCTGCTTGTTTCTAATGCGATTTTATCTGTTTATACTGACCCTTTATTTATTATGCGGTGCAAATGGAACTGATACCAAGTTGGCTTAAACCCGCGCGGGCATCCTCTGCAGTGGGTATTTACCTGACATCAAATACCTTGCTTGCAGTTGATGAACTTAACCCCCTGATGCTGATTGAGCGGCCCCTTGCCAGTGGCGAGACGGTGACCGCTGCGCTGCGTGCCTTGCTTGACGAACAGCAATGGCTGGGGCAGCGGCTGCATATTGCGCTCAGCCGACAGTGGTACAAGCAAACCCAAATCGAAAAGCCCGCCATGCCGGACGACGAACTGCAGCAAGCCTTGCCCTGGTGCATGCGCGAGCTGGTGAGTGAACCGGTTGAAACCCTGCTGTTCGATTATATCGACTTGCCCCAAGGCCCGGCAGGGCAGGCCCGTATCGCCGTTTACAGCAGCGAGCGCGAGCAGTTGGCGACACTGGTACGAGCCATTACCCCTCAGTGTGAGATTGCCACTATCGGGGTGGATGAGCTGGCGATGGCCAACCTGCTTGAGCCCGACGTACGCGGGCTGTTATTGCACAAGGTGCCCGGTCAGGAGTTAACGCTGACCTTTATTCATCAGCGCCAGTGGCACTTTTCCCGCACCATTCGCGGCTTTCAGGCACTGGATGACGAAAACATGCCGGTCGATCAGTTTGTGTTCGACAACCTGTTGCTCGAATTACAGCGCAGCATCGACTATGCGGTGGGCCAGCTCAAGCTGACCGCGCCCAACAACTGGTATCTGGCACTCCCGCAGCGCGTGACGCCAGCCATTCAAAACGCCATTAGCCAGGTATTTGATATCAAACCCGAGTCACTGACCTCTGACGTTTTCAGCCCCATCGGCCTGCCGGCACTGGGAATTTTGAAAGAGAGCAAGGCATGAAGCAGCGCATCGAGTTTTATCAGGCCGCGCTGAAGCCGGACCAGGATCATGCCAACCTTGGCCTGTTGTGGAAAGTCAGCCTGGCCATAGTGGTGCTGTGGGGAGCCATATTTGCCAATGCCGGCTTCAATAGCTATCAGCTTGAACAGCAGAACAATGCCTTGCGGGCCGCCGTGATGGCGGGAACGCGGGATACCGAGCAGTTGCATCAAACCCTGGCTCTGCTGAATGGCCGCAAGGACGACAGCGAGCGCCAGCGTGTCGAGCAGAATATCAAGGCGCGCCAGCAATTGCTGAGCCTGCTGGCACAAAAAAATCTCGTGTCTTATGCCAGCACATTAAACGATTTGGCGCACATTCCCTGGCAGGGCGTGGCGTTAAAGGGCCTGACCCTGCAAGGAAAACAAATGGTATTGCGTGGCGAAGCCGCCAGGGCCAGTGACGTGCCTGCCTGGATTCTGGGGTTTGAGCAGCGCAGCAGCCTGCGCGGGCATGCGTTTGGTCAATTGGCGATTAATCAGCAACCCGAGGGGGGCTTTAGCTTCAGCCTCTATAGTGCGGAGATGACGCCATGAGTTCCATCAAGCAGCAGATGGCCGATCTGCACAGCCGTTTTCTTGCTTTGTCTCAGCGTGAGCGCTGGTTGGTGCTGGGCGCCTGCTGGGCGTTGGTGGCCTGGCTGGGGCTGCTGGTGTATGAGTCCAGCGTGCAGGCCAGCGTGATACAGCGTGATACCGAGCAGCAAGCGCTGCACCGTCAGCTTGCCGAGCAAGAGCAAATTAAGGCCGAACTCAGCCAGGGCATTGCGAAATTGTCGAATAGTGATAATGCCCGGCAGCTGGAACGGCTTAATCGCCGCTTGAGCCAGCTCAACGAGAACGTTGATGAACGAATGCGTACCCTGGTAGAGCCAGAGCAAATGTCGGGCCTGCTGCTGAGCATGCTGGAGCAGAGCAAGGGCCTGGAGCTGCTGGAACTGAGCAACCAGGCTCCGCAGCGGCTAAACGCTGAAGAGGCCAGCGAGCCCCTGTACCGGCACGATCTCAGTCTTTTGCTCAGCGGCAGTTATATGGCACTGCTTGATTACGTCAAACTGCTGGAGCAGCTGTCTGGCCGTATTTTTTGGCGTGGCCTGGAATTCGAGTTAGAGGAATACCCGCAAGCCATTATTCGCCTCGACTTTTTTACTATCAGCCAACACAAGGAGTTGCTGCGTGGTTAATTCATTATTGTTGCTGCTGCTGAGCACGACGGCAGGGGTGCAGGATCCTACCCAACCCTTGAGGGCGCCGGCTGTTGTACCCGCAGCCCCCACAGCACCAGGCATGACACACGCACCTCAGCTACAGTTGCAGGCCATTTTCAGTGGCCGTCAGGGCAGTGCCATTATCGACGGCCAGCGTTACCAAGTGGGCGATAGCGTGCAGAACTATCGGCTGGTGCGCATTAACGCGGATCAGGTATTGCTGCAAGGGCAGGGCAAGCCGCTGACCCTGACGTTATTTCCTTCATTATCAAGCTTGAGTAATCAATGAACGTAACAATACGACCTTTAGCGATAGCCTTGCTGGGTGCGTCTATGGCGGCCTGTGTCACGGCACCGGGTGGCTCTTTACCCAAAGCAGCACTCGACGACGCTCTCAACATTCGCCCCGATGCGGTGCCCATGGAGGTCGAGCAGGAATTAATGAGCGCCCGGCCCACCAGCACCGCCGTTACGGCCAGCCCTCGGGTGCGTCGCTTCGACATTGCCGCCAACGGGGTAGCGGCCAGCAGCTTTTTCAATGCCCTGGCCAGCCAGCACGGCATCAGCATAGCGGTACACCCGGACGTAAACGGCGCCATTAGCCTTAACCTGCGCCAGGCGACCCTGTCCGAAACCATGGCGGCCATTTCACAGCTTTATGGTTACGGCATTGAGTATAAAAACGGCGTGTATCAGGTTTATCCCAACGGCGTGCGTACTCGCACCTTTAACGTGAACTATCTGATGCTGTCGCGCCTGGGGCAGTCAAAAACCGCCGTGAGTGGCAGCAGCCTGTCCAGCGATAGCGATGGCGGCAACTCGGGAGATTCAACGCGCATCAGTACCGAGTCCAACAACGACTTTTGGGCAGATCTCGAGTCGGCCCTTAGCCGTTTGATTGGCGACAAGGACGACCGCGTGGTGGTCACCAACGCACAGGCGGGTCTGGTCAGCGTACGTGCCGCCCCTGATGAGCTGGCTCTGGTGGAAGATTTTTTAACCCGAGCCGAACGCCAGCTTAAGCGCCAGGTGGTATTGGAAGCCCGTATTATTGAAGTCGAGCTTAATGATGGCTACGAGCAGGGCATAGACTGGGCGAACCTGCAGGCTGGCACCGGCGATAACATAGGGCCCGAGCATAGAGTTACCGGTGGCACCGTCAATCCATTTCCCGGTTTTTTGAATCCTATCGCCAATCTCATCGGCGGCGGAGCCGTGTTTAACTTTACCGACGGTAACTTTACCGCCGTCGTCAACCTGCTGCAGACTCAGGGCGAGGTAAACACCTTGTCCAACCCCAGGGTGACCACCAGCAATAACCAGAAAGCGGTGATCAAGGTGGGCACCGATGAGTATTTTGTTACCAACTTTACCCTTAACACCACCACCAGCAATGGCGTGGTAGAGCAGTCTCCCGATATCGAGCTGGCGCCGTTTTTCTCGGGCATATCACTGGATGTAACGCCGCAAATATCCGACGACAACAAGGTGCTGTTGCATATTCACCCCTCGGTCACTGAAGTCACCGATGGTGATAAGCAAATCGACTTTGGCGGAGGCAGCATTACCTTGCCGCTGGCGCGCAGCACGGTACGCGAATCGGATACCATAGTGGAAGCCCGCTCCGGCGAGATGATTATCATTGGCGGCCTGATGCAGGAAAAACAAAGGCAGATGGAAAGCGGCTTGCCGGTGCTCAGCAAAATTCCGGTGCTGGGCAACCTGTTTAAAAACCGCAATCTGGGCACGCAAAAAAGCGAGCTGGTGATCATGCTCCGCCCGGTAGTGGTTGCCGAAAATACCTGGCAAAACGAGTTGCAACGCTCTCGCGACCTGCTGGAAAAATGGTATCCACCCCAGCCCGCGCCGCTTAACATGATCCACAGCGGAGTCTTGTAATGGCACTGTGCCGCGGAACAGCAGGGGTAATCAGCTCCTCGAAGCTTTGCCTGTTGGGACTGTCATTAATGGCAATCCCCACCTTGGTCAATAGCTCGGATGCGCTGGACGCCGACTACCAAAACGTGGCGTGGCAAGATCTGCTGGTCACGGCAGAGCCTGCTGATAGCGAGGTTCTGGGTGAACTCAACATTAGCGAAGTGGTGCTCAGTCGCGCCGACTGGCTGGCCGAACTGCATCGGCAGGCAGATGCCGCCCTGGCCATCAACAACTGGCCGCTGGCGGAGCAAGCATTACAGCAGGCGCTTGCTGAATACCCTGACGATCATGGCAGCCGTTTAAGACTGGCCGCCTTGTTGTATGGCCGTGGCGCCCTGGTGCAGGCGCGAGAGCAGCTACAAATCGGCTTGACGCTGGCGCCCGAACAGGCCGACTTGCGGTTAACCCTGGCACGACTGCTGGCCGAGCAGCAACGTTATAATGCGGCGTTGCAAGTGCTTGACGAAGTCCATCCACCCTTGTTCGAACACCTGGACTATTACAGCCTCAAGGCCGACATGGCGCGGCGCAGTAACCAGTGTGAGCAAGCCATTGCGACCTATAAACAGCTATTGGAGCATAATCGGGTGGGCGGCTGGTGGCTGGGGCTGGGGTTATGCCAACGGCAAATAGGTGAAGATTTTACCGCCGCCTTTTTGCAGGCGCGATCCAGTGCCAACCTGGGCGCGGCATCGCAACGTTTTGTAGAGCAGCAATTACAGCAGTTACAGCAGCGGGGGCAAGATGGCCAAACACAAACTGACTAAACGCCTGGGTGAGTTACTCATCGATCATGAGGTGATCACCCCGCAGCAACTGGACACAGTACTGCAACAACAGCAGCGTGAGGGAGGGCGCATTGGCGCGCTGATGGTGCAAATGGGCATACTCACCGAGCAAGAACTACTGGGCTTTGTCGCCAGACAACTTGACTTGCCCCTGCTGGATTTGAACAAGGTAGAGATAGACCCCAAGGCCGTCAAATTGCTGCCCGAGGTGTATGCCCGCCGCCATCGCGCTTTGGTGATAGCGGCGGATGATACCCAGGCGACGGTGGTGTTGTCCGACCCCGCCGAGCTTGATACCCAAGACGCCATTAATGATTTGCTTTTTCCGCGAGAAGTGGAGTTGGCGGTAGCGCCGCAAAGCCAGCTGTTTGGCTTGTATGATCAGTTATATCGTCGCACCAAGGACATCGCCAACCTCGCCGAGCAGTTACAGGATGAAAACGCGCTATCACGACCGGCACTAGAGGCCGCCGGCCTGGATGACAGCGACGCAACCGTGGCCAAACTGCTGTATTCGATGTTTGAAGATGCCTTGCAGGTGGGGGCGTCCGATGTGCATATCGAGCCTGAAAAAAACCTGATCCGTTTACGCATGCGCGTAGACGGCTCGCTGCAGGAAACCGAACTTAAAGAAGTCAACATTGCCCCCGCCCTGGTATCACGACTGAAAATCATGGCCGGCCTGAACATTGCCGAACGTCGTTTACCCCAGGACGGCCGCTTTGCCCTGACCATTAAAGGCAATCCGGTGGATGTGCGCATGGCCACCATGCCGGTGCAGTTTGGTGAAGCCGTGGTATTGCGGTTGCTGGATCAGTCCCAAGGCATTCGCAGCCTGGACAAAGCCGGCATGCCTGCAGACTTGCTGGCGTCATTTCGGCGCAAGCTGGCCAGCCCCAACGGCATTATTCTGGTGACTGGCCCCACGGGTAGCGGTAAAACCACCACCCTGTATAGCGCCTTGACCGAACTCAACACCCCAGAGCGTAAAATCATTACCGCAGAAGATCCGGTAGAGTACCAACTCCCTCGGGTCAATCAGGTGCAGGTGAACACCCAGGCCGGCTTGACCTTTGCCGGTATCTTGCGCACCAGCCTGCGACAAGATCCCGATGTCTTGCTGATTGGCGAAATGCGCGATCAGGAAACCGCAGAAATAGCCATGCGCGGCGCGCTTACCGGTCACCTGGTGCTGTCGACCCTGCACACCAACGATGCCCCCAGCTCGGCAATACGGCTGATGGACATGGGCGTGCCCGGTTACTTGGTGGCCAGTACCCTTAAAGGCGTATTGGCCCAGCGGCTGGTGCGCCGTTTGTGTGAATACTGCAAGGTGGAGCATCCGCTTGAGCAGAGTGAACAACAGTTTTTGCAGTATTTGGCTCCGGGCATAGAGGCAGGGCACTTTTATCAGGGCAAAGGCTGTGCCAGCTGCAATCACACCGGCGCCAAAGGGCGAGTGGGGGTCTATGAATGGCTGGAGATCAGCCAGGACATGGCCGACAGCCTGCGCGAACAAAACATAGAGCGTTTTAATCAGTTGGTGACCGCCGACACCGGTTACGTCACCCTGGCGCGCTCGGCACTCAAGCTGGCCCAGGCCGGTGACATAGCCTTAAGCGAAGTACTGCGCCTGAGCGAGTGGCTGGACTGATGGCGTTTTTTGAATATCGGGCGCGCAATGCTCGTGGCCAGCTAAACAAAGGTCGACTAGAGGCAGCCTCGGCCCAGGCCGCCGCCGACAGTCTGATGAACGCCGGCCTGATACCGGTCGAAATAAAAGAGGCCAAAGGCAGCGTAAAAACCGATATCAAGTGGCGTCAGTTTCTGCATGGCGGCGTAAAGCTGGAAGTGCTGTTGATTTTATGCCGCCAGTTTTCTTCGCTCACGCGGGCCGGTATTCCCATTCTGCGGATTGTAGAAGGGCTGCGCGACACCACGGATAACAAGCTGCTGATTTCGGCGTTAAACGAGGTCGCCGAGGCGCTTAACCAGGGGCAAACCCTGGCCAATGCGCTGGCGGGACACCCGCATATTTTCAACAACCTGTTCGTGTCTCTGGTCGATGTCGGCGAAAGCACTGGGCAGCTGGAAGAGGCATTTTTGCAACTGGCCCATTATTTTCAGCTGGAACTGGACACCCGCCGTCGGGTGAAGGCGGCCATTCGCTACCCCATGTTTGTGACTATCGCCATGATAGCGGCCATGGTGGTGGTCAACATTTATGTGATCCCGGCCTTTACTGGCATATTTGCCAGCATGGGTACCGACTTGCCCTGGGCTACAAAGCTGTTGATCAATTCATCTGCTTTTTTTACCAGCTACATAATGCATATAGTGGTGAGCATTATTGTCACCAGTATTTTACTCTGGCGCTACGTACAGACTAAAAAAGGCCGTTTGCGCTGGCATTACTGGCTATTACGTATTCCCATTATCGGGCCCTTGGTAAAACGAATTTTACTGGCACGTTTTTGCCGCAGCTTTGCCATGATGCTAAGCGCCGGAGTTCCGATAGTGCAGGTGTTAACCCTGGCCGGCAACGCCACTGGCAACGCTTACTTGACCCAGGCGATTTTAGCCATGGGCGACAAGCTGGCCTCGGGCAACAGCCTGTCGCGGGTGGCCACCGACAGCGGTGTCTTTACCCCGCTGATTTTGCAGATGTTCAAGGTGGGTGAAGAAACCGGCCGGGTCGACCAAATGGTGATGGAAGCGGGGCGCTTTTATGAAGAAGAAGTGGACTACGACATTACCAACCTGACCTCTAAAATCGAACCTATCTTGATAGTCGGTATATCCACCATGGTATTACTATTAGCCTTGGGTATCTTTACCCCCATGTGGGACATGGTGGGCTTGGCCGGTTAACTCTTAATCACGTAAATGCTTGCCGGTTCTTAGCATACAAAGTATGATATTCTCGATTATTAAATCAACTTTAATTTATATTTAAATAGTTAAATGTTAACGAAGGGATAAAAGAATTCATGAATAAGTCTGCCGGTTTTACATTAATAGAATTAGTGATTGTTATTATCATTCTCGGTATTTTAGGTGCCGTGGCTGCCCCTAGATTGTTCAACCTGCAAGGTGATGCCTACGGTGCCAACTTGAATGCCATGAAGAGCTCTATTTCTACGGCCGCGACCATGGCTAACGCCAAAGCTCAGATAGCCAGTAAAGGTATGGGAGCAGCAGATGCCGATGATGCAAAATCAGTACCAGGATACGCAGATACTACATTTGCTTTTGGCTATCCAATTGCGGGACTCAACGCTACGACCAACGTTGAAGACGATTGGAAAGGTGGTATTTTAGGTACATTAGATAATTTCGACGCGGGCCGTTATAATGTTGTTATTGATGAAACTTCAGTAACCATCAGTCCGAAGAGCTTAGACTCTGAAAAGTGTAAGGTCGTGTATACACAAGCGTCAAAAGCTGCTGACGAAACTATAATTACTCCTGCGGAAGTAACATCTACAACTGAAGAGTGTTAATAATTAATACTTTAATAGGGCGGCTTAGGCCGCCTTTTTTAACGCTATTAAATCCTAATCCGATGAAACCTTAATCTTATGCATGCATGGCGTGGTTTTACTCTTATTGAACTGGTGCTGGTCATCTTGTTGACGAGCATTGTCGGAGCCGTAGTCTTGCCGCGGCTGCCGTTAGATAATCAGTTTGAGCAGCGATTGCAGGCAGAAAACCTGGTGGGCTTGCTGCGCCAAGTGCAGTTAAGAGCCATGAATGATCCGGCGGCGTTGGCAGAAAATAGTGAGCTATCACGCTGCGGCCTGATTGCATTTACGGATAACGGTTTTTCTATTGCGAAAAACTGTAATGCAGCACAACTATTGGACGAAAGTCAACTAACAGCTGCCGAACAACAGGGGCTGTTTTTAGGTAAAACCGGATTAACACTCACGATAGCATCTTCCTCCTCTTATAGCTTGCCACTGCTATTGCAGTTTGGTCAGCAGTCAGCTGTTGATCCTAACTATTTGAGTGAACATAGTCGTTTGGGGCGCCCATTTATTAATGGTGCTCCGTTAGATAGTACCTTGATGATTACCTTGGGCGATAAAGTCGTGCGTATAGAACCCGAGGGGTATGTTCATGGCCCTTAATATTAACAATCAGGTTTTAAGCCATCAGCGCCTTTGTTTGCACAGTGCCAAACAAACGGGCCTCAGCCTGGTGGAATTTGTGCTGGGGCTGGTTATTCTTGCCATCGTTCTGGTGGGCGTGGGTATTTTTTTTTCCAGCCAACATCGGCAACTGGATCCGGTGTTTCAGTTTCGAGCCGTGTCGCTGGCCGAAGCCCTGACTGAACAAATCTGGTCGGTAAAATACGACGACAATAATAACCCCAGCGTACAAGAGCGCTGTGGTATTACTCCCAGTGTAATAGGGTGTATCAATACTAGCTCTCTAGCTAGCACAGCCAATATTAAAGACTTTACTGTGGTGGATGACTTCAACCTTTGGTGTGGTGCCAATGCTATCGATGGCCAAACACTAGCGAGCGATCTTGGATTGCCAGCTCCTGAGCTGTATTCGCGTTTTAATGTGGAGACCTGTGTTGAGTCTCCTCCGGCGTTAATGCCCGGTTACGATGAAGCCAACCCAGTTCTATTCGTTAAAAAAGTCAGAATTAACATCATAATCATTCAAGGTGGCACTCTGACTTTTGAGCTACACAGGTACAATATCCGATGAAAGCGCGCGGTTTTACGCTCATAGAACTGGTGATAGTACTGGTATTAATCGGTATTAGTGCTATCTTCAGCGTCCGCTTTATTGCCGATATGGCCAGCAGTTATGTTAACACTGCCGAGCGCGGCCAGGCTTTGTCCGGTGCCCGCTTTGCCATGGAACGTATCAAGCGCGAACTCAATCTGGCTTACAGCCCCAGTGTGTATATCAGTCCTAATGAGGTGGGAATAGCGAATCGCTGTGTGTCTTTTGTACCGGTATTAACGTCAGGTCATTATGTAGGCGATGTCATACATAAGAACGCAAATTTTATTATTCCGTTAACACAGCAAGAAAATACCATTACAGATGTTAATCTGGCGGTGCAAGCCGACAGTGGCCAAACCGTGTGGCAGGATTACCCGGACACATTGCCGACCAATGTGGCTACATTTAAAAGCCAAACACCCAAGGCACCCCTTAGTGTATCTTTTGCTGATGCTTTTGACCCACCGGCCCCTATCTTTAGTAAAGAAGGCAGGGGAAATCGTTATACTTTGCTGCACCAACGTCAGGTCAGGTTTTGCCTGCAAGGTGATAAGCTGCTGCGGGCCGAAAAAACGGGTTCGGATTGGTTGCCCGCACCCGGTATTTTAATGTTGAGCAACCTAACGTCAAACAGTGAGTTTTCAAGCTACGATGATCCCCTTCAGTTATTGGTGATGTCGTTATCATTGCAAACCCAAGACGGTGAGTTGGTATTACCCAGCCAGATACAGGTGGCTTATGAACCTTGATACTCATGGTAGAGTTAGCCCCAAGCAAGTTGGCAGCATGCTGCTGAGCGTTATCTTTATCATAGTGATATTGGCCGGCCTAATGGCTGGTTTGGCGACCTTGTCTAACCAAAGCAGCCAGCAGCTGGTATATGAAGTACAAGCGCTAAAGGCGCGCCTGGCAGCCGAGTCGGCACTGGAGCAACAAGTATTTATATTGCTGAACGACATCGCTGCCCCTGCCGTCAATTCACCTGAAATTGGTGGCTGTGATACGCAGATAAAAGTGACTCTGCCAACAACTGAAAACGGTGTGACACAGGTTAACGTCATTGCCACCGGAGCTTGTAGTACCAGCCAATTAACGGTGATCCGAAACATTGAAGTTGAGGTGATTGATAAATGAATATTAAAGTTTTAGTGCTGGCAACTTATTTGCTACCTTTTTTTTCAGTAACTTATGCTGCGACAACACATAATGTTGCAGAACTTTTCCCTTATGCCGCACAAAGCCACAGTAAAGAGGGTGAGGTGGATATGGGTTGGGATAGCCAGATTATTGGTACCAGGAAAGGTAAACTCGATTTTAAAAAGTACGATGATCTTAATGGTAAATGTGATAATGGCTCGTGTCGGATAAGTGGTAAAACACTAGCGCCCTATTCGCTTCCTGCTTTTAATAATCACCCGTTTACTCTGCCAGTATTTAATAAGAAAAACTCATCAGCTGGAAGCAAGTGTACCAGTTGGAATGGTCAAAATATTAAACTCAAAGACGATAAGTATAAAGAAGTGATCGCAGGTGGTGATTGCAAAGTTTCTATTTCGAATGCAGGCGATGTGACTATTTCTGAGACTTTAAAAATAAACGGAAGTGCGGTATTAACCCTGCAGCCGGGTAATTACTGGCTCGACTCACTGGACTTGTCCGGTGGCGCAAAATTAATGGTTGCACCGGCTGGGGAGGTAAATTTTTACGTTAAAGACAACGTTAATATTGCTATCTCCTCTTTGGGCAGCGCCGAGTCGAAGGTGAATATTTATCATTACGATAATAATGATATCACTCTGAGTGACGATATTGTCTGGTATGGCGATGTGCAAACAAAGGGGGATATCAAGATTGGCGGAAGCTCAAAGTTATATGGTTCTGTGCAGGCTAAATCGCTGGTGATGAGTGGTTCGGCAGAGCTTTATCTGACGGCGGGCACCTACTGGTTTGAAGAGTTAGAGCTGACAGGAAGCGCTAAATTAATCCCCCTAGGAAACAGCCTTACTACTGTGTATGTCGGGGAAGAAATTGACTTGGAAGGTGATGTACAATTAGGTAAAGACGGTCAGCCATTGTTGTTGTTTGTGTACGGTGACGACGATGATGATGATGATGGAGAGGCTGATATAGAGGGCTCCTCCCGTTTGTATGGTCACCTTTATGTTCAGGGGGATCTGGAAATGGGCAGCTCTACAAAAATATATGGTGCTGTCAATGTAGTCAATCTCGATATGGAAAGTAGCTCTTTGATTGATTATCGTGAGCTAAATATTACTAATGTAACGAAAGTCGATCATTATGAACTTCATTTTAATACTTGTTCTGAGTATCTAACGGTAAAAGCATGTACAGACAATCTCTGCAATGATTTATACCAAGATAAAGCAAAGCTTCATGTCAAAGCCAATGGTTCTAATCTGGTTAACTTTAATAACTTTATTGGTACGGAAAGCAAACATATAAAAAGTAATAAACTGAACTATCCTTTTACCATGGTAGTACAAAGTGGTGGTCAAGGTGGAAACATGGATCCCGATGCGGAAAATCCATTGGTCTGTTATGTAGATGGTGCCAGAAGCTGTACGGTTAACAAACCGGATGAAAACGCAAATGACGGAGCCTTTACTCTTTCCGTAGATACCACTTACGCCGGTGATCATGCTCCAATTAACATTACCGGCGGTTGCTTGGCATCAAATGCTATCGTAGATATGGAGTTTGGTTTTGAAAGTAGTGCCAGTGGCTTTAGCGGCCCTGTTATTGTTAGCTGGCCTGGCGGCTCCGAAACTTTGAATGCCGGGCTAAAAAAACAGCTGACCTTGCCGGTGTCCGGAGCCACGCTGAATTACCCTCGTGCGGATCTATTAACGCTGAGTGCAAGGCAAATGCTGCCGACAGGAGGCTATGCGGCTAAAGCCGTTACTGAACAGGTCGCCTTTGTGCCAGTATCCTGGCAGGTGCAGCAGGCTGTAGACTGTGGCGATGATAATGGCTTCTTCTATGCAAGCCACGCTGGCAGCTGCACAGTGCTGGGTGCGGCCGGTGAGCCTGTTGGTTTTTCTGTGGCTGCGCTGGATGTTAACGACAACAATTTGCCCCTTAACTGGCTTAAAGAACAGCAAGGTCTCACTCAATTGGTTGAAGTAAACCTACAAAGTAGCGACGAAATACAAATAAATACTTTTGGTATTAACAGCCAAGACGATACACTGTCCCAATATAAGTTAGACAGCAAGTTAGTCGGCAGGCTGGGTATAAGTCTTCCAGAATGGACCGCGCCATATATACCTGACAATGACAATCTCTTGATTACCAAAGGGCATCAGGCCTTTGTTGGTCGTACTGTGCCAGCCTCGTTGCAGGTGACTGCCACGCCCGGCGATATCAGGGATGATGTAGTTTATGCTGGCAAGCCAGGCGTAAGTTTTGAACCCGCTCCTTCTTTTACCGTGGTGGGCCTGGATATAAACAGCAAGTTCCTGCCCAGTTACAGTGGTGAATTTGCCGGCGGACTTAAAAAGTATGCCGATCTTGTGCTGGATACAGAGTATCCGATTCATGGATTGGAGAAAGTTATTTCCGAAAGCAAAACAGCAGGAGGTAGTGGAACTGGCGAGCATATTATTACCTTGAACACTGGCAAGCTTGAATTCACCAAAGACCAGCCATTTCCGGAAACGGCACTGGATCTGCCTCTTTCCCTGACCATTAACGATCACGATGATCTTGAAGACATTGAGGGAAAGACAACGACTCTGGGTGATGAAAATGACCGTCTTCGCTATGGCTTTGTGCTCGTACAAGATGCGGAGGTCAAGGTGGGTGAGGTGGGCAGCATGAGCGCGGGGCTAAATTACTTCGGCAGTAATCTACAAACATTGGTTGAGGACAAGACTACCCTTTATAGCCTGAAGGAGTCTGCCAGTGTGCACAATGAACCCGAACTGGAGCCAGAACTGGTACTGGGTCTGGATGCCACAAGAGTAATAGTGCAGCCCTACTCAAAAGAGCAAAAAAACATCAGGGTTACCATTCAGAACTTGCCCAACTGGCTCAAACCCGAGAGAGAGGGCAGCTTGGTCGATCCCGGAGCTTGGCTGGATATTCTGACTCAGCCGCGTCGTCGTAATAATGACAGAGTATTCAATCGGCGAGAAGTAGTGCGCTAACAACTTGCACTCTCACTTTTGACGAGTAAACATGAATTTACAAAGGGCGCCACGGCGCCCTTTGTTTGATCACGGCCGCCTTAGCGAACGAGTTCGGCCGCCAGTTGATCGGCCAAAGTATCCCAGGCGCTACCCAGTGCGCGTACCAGCGCGGGGTAGCCATCATCGGCGAGCGGCTGCTCAATGTTGAAGCGGGCTTGTTTAAGCACTCTGCCGCTGCCATCCAACAATTGCCATTGGCCTTCGGCAATGGCACCCCCCTGATAATGCCCCTGAAAACGACTGACAAACACCCGAATGTCGCGCACCGGCACGCCGGCTTGCAAGGGCTGCCCCTGGCTGACGACGTGAGCCTGAGGCAGAGTCAGGGCCAGGCGCTGTTGCAGTTGCTGCTGTAACTGTCGGCCAATATCTTCGGCCCACAGGTGCTGGCGGGCCTGATACACCTCTATGTCATTCAATTGCATCACTATGCCTTCGCTGTCCAGGTGGCCAGCCAGGCGTACCGGCGCCACCTTGACGGCCATGGCATTGGCATACTGCTGCTCCGGCGCCGAGGCCGGCAACACATAGCTGGCAGGGCCGGGGTTGCTGCCGGCGCAGCCAGCCAACCCCCATAAGGATGCCAGCAGCACACTGGCGAACAGGACGGGGCGGGCAGGAGACATTATGTTCATTTGTTGGCCCTCGGTTGTGGATCTTCCGTTAACTTTTTATCAAAAATCAGAGCATTGGGTTGATCGCTCAGGGTACGAATAACAGGCTGCAGATCTCGCATCAGTTTTTCCAGTCGCGACAGCGTTTGCGTCAGCTCGTTATAGCCAGCCGAGTCGGGGGCAAACCCTTGCAGGGTATCGCGCAGCTGACGCATGGTGTTGTTGACGTTGGCCGGTAACTGCTCGGTGGCGGGGTCGGTAAGCAGCTTGTCGACCGAAGCGGCAATCTCGTTGACCTTGCTCATGGTTTGCTGGGTACTGGCCAGGGTGCTGTTCAGGGTATCCAGTATGGGCTCGATTTTCAGGTTGTTCAGCTTGTCGAGCAGGTTGGAAACCTTCTGTTCAATTTGGGCAAAGCCCCCCGAGGTGGTGGGAAACACCGACTTGCTGGCAAAGGTCATGTGTTGAAACGGTGCGGCATCCTTGTAGAAGTTAAGGTCGACAAACAGGGCACCGGTCAGCAGGTTACCGGCCTTAAGGGAGGCACGCAAGCCATGGCTGAACATCCGGTTTAGCCGCTGTTGCCACTCGTCTAAATCGAGCTCCTGCTCGGTGTCGTCGAACCGTTGGGGCTCGATACGAATAAGGATGGGAATGGCAAAGCGGCTCAAGGAGTCGGGTTGGGGAGCCGTAAAGTTCCAGGGGACGCTGACCACGGTCCCAATGCGCACGCCTCTGTATTCAACGGGGGCATTATTGCTCAGGCCGCGCACCGTATCGTCAACCAACAGCACATATTCAAGGTAGTCGCTGTAACGACCTTCCTTGGCGCTGTCTTCATCATTGAACAGCACATAGTTGGCGCCTTCTTTGGCCTGGCGGCCCATGGAGGCATTATTGGGCACGCCAAAGGTAATGCCACCCCCTATCAAGGACTCCAGCGAGGCTACATTCACGCGAAAGCCTTCCGAGTCCAGACGCAGATCCAGCCCGGAGGCGGTCCAGAAGCGGGTGGTAGTGGTCACCAGGACTTCGTAAGGCGATTGAATGTACAGCCGGTGGCGCATTTCGCGCTTTTCGGGATCAAAATGGCTGTTTTCTACCCGGCCTACCGTGTAGCCCTGGTAGGTAACGGGGTCGCCGGTGGTAATGGCGTTGCCTACCTGACTGACCAGGTTAATGCGCAGCCCGGGGGCATCTGCGGGGGCAACCGGCGGGTTATTCAGTACCTCAAAGACTTCGAGCGGCTCTGGGCTGTTGCCCGGTTGCAGCTGTATGTAGGCTCCGGATAACACAGTGCCCAAACCGCTGACCCCTTCACGGCCAATGCGTGGCTTGACCACCCAGAATTGCGTTTCCTTGTTCAGCATGTCTGCCGCTTGAGGGCTCATGCGGGCCACTATTTCTGCATGGCTCAGATCGTCCGACAAGCTCACCTTTTCGACCCGGCCCACTTCTACGTTGCGGGTTTTAATCAGGGTTTTGCCGGCTTCTATGCCTTCGGCATTGTCCATTACCAGGATAATGGAAGGGCCGAGGCGGCTGAGGTTGTCGTAAATCATCCAGGCGCCAATGAGGACGGCAACCAAAGGCACTATCCAAACCGGAGAAAGAGAGCGCTGGATCCGGCGCGTGGCGCGCTGGGGGTCAGACATGATGATTTTCCTTAGGCGAAGTGACGTTAGACGTTGAAACAGGAGGCAGATGGGCTGCCGACTGCCAGATGCTGCGCGGATCAAACATAATGGCGGCCAGCATGGTGAGTACCACCACCGCGGTAAACGACAAGGCGCCGGCACCCGGTTCAATGGACATCAGCGAGCCGTTACGGATCAGCGCCACCAGAATGGCCACCACAAAGACATCCACCATGGACCAACGGCCAATAAACTCGGTGATGCGATACAAACGCACCCGGCTGAGCTGGCTGAGGGTGGTTTTGGGTTGACGCACTATGTAGCACAACCAGAGCAGGGCGAGCATTTTACTGACCGGCACCAGAACGCTGGCGGTTAAGATGATCATGGCGATGGGCCAGTCACCATGCTGAAAAAACAGCAGCACGCCCCCTATGATGGTGGCAGGCTGAGTGTCGCCCAGCGAGGTGGTGATCATGATGGGGTACAGGTTGGCCGGTATATACAAGAGCATGGACGCGACCAGCAGGGCCAGGGTCGCCTGATTATTCACGCCAGTGTAGGGATGCAACGGCTCGTCGCAACGCAAGCAGCGGGGCCGGCCGTTGTCGGACAGCTTGTTCACCAGGCCACAGGTGTTGCAGCCTGCCAATCCCTGCTGTGAGGCCGACACGCCCAGCTCGCCCTCTGGCGGGGCCTTGGGCTCGGGATCAAGATAGAGCCACAGCCAGTCGCGGTCGACCGACTGGGTGGTCAGCAAGAGTAGCAGCGCGTAGGCGCAAAAGGTCCAGAACGACATGCCCAGCTCTATGTCGGCCATGCCGATAATCTTGATCAGGCTGACCAGGGTACCAATGACAAACACGTCCGCCATCATCCAGGGGGTGATGTAGCCCAGGGTGCGAGCCATTTGTCGGCTGCGGGGCAAGGGCTGGCCGAGGGTGATGCCCACGCACAGCCAGACCAGACTCAACAGGTAGACGGCGGGCAATATGATAACGGTGAGCAGCACGCACAGGGCCACCAGCGGCTGATGCAACCCGATGAGGGTTGAGGCGGTTTCGGTTAACTCGATGCGATTGCCAATGCCGCTGATATCGAAGCTTAAAAAGGGAAAGGCCACCGACAGCGCCAGCAGAATAAGGGTGGCCACCGCCAGTGCCAAGCTGCGCTCGGCCGGATTGGAGTGTCGCCGCACCAGGGTATGTTCACAACGCGGGCACACCGCCTTTTCGCCGGTTTTAAGGCGAGGCAGCGCTAGCAACAAGTCACATTCGTGACATATTCGCAGCCGCCGGCGGGAAACCGGTTTAGCAGGCGCTTTGTGATGTGCGGTGACGTGTGTTGGCAATGAGGTTCAACCAATGGAAGTCGTATTGGGATACTAGCAATGAGTGACTGATAATACGACAGTTTTAGCCGTTCATTCAATTGCACGGCAAGGAAAGCCCAAAGGCTTTTTCGCCACGGGCATAGGTAAGCCGTAGGCGATTTAACACAACAATTTAGATAATCGTAAGGTCGACTTATTTTAGGTACAAGTATCAGACCGCTTAGGCCGTGCCAGGGTTTTGGTCGAATGAATTCGACCCTACATAAAGCCAATGCCGGGCGCTATCTTTATCTCTTCACTCTTCACTCTTCACCCCGTTGTGACTGGCAATAAAAAACCCCGCAGAGCGGGGTTTTTGCTATTCGGCGGCGCTTAAACGATGGCGGCGATGGCGTCACACAAGGCGTCTATGTTCGACTTGGTAATGCCGGCCACGCTAATGCGGCCCGAGCCAACAATGTAGATGCCAAACTCGTCTTTCAGTCGCTCAACCTGTTCTTTGGTGAGGCCGGAAAACGAGAACATGCCGTTTTGGCGGGCAATAAAGCTGAAGTCTTTACTGACGCCACGGCTGGCCAGCTTTTCTACAAACAGGGTACGCATTTCCTGAATGCGATCGCGCATTTCGGCCAGTTCCTGCAACCAGTCTGCATACAGCTCCTGGTCATCGGCAATCAGCGCGATAACGTTGGCACCGTGGGCGGGTGGGTTGGAGTAAATCGAGCGAATAATGCCTTTCACCTGGCTGAACGAGGTGTTGGCGGTGTCGGCGTCTTTGGCGACCAGAGTAAACGCGCCCACACGTTCGTTATACATGCCAAAGTTCTTGGAGAAAGAGCTGGCGATCAGCAGTTCCACGTTGTGCTCGGCAAATACGCGCAGGCCGTAGGCGTCTTCGTCTATGCCCTGACCAAAGCCCTGATAGGCGAAGTCGAACAGCGGCAACCAGCCTTTTTCGGCAGACAGCTTGGCCAGTTGTTCCCACTGGGCAGGCGTAGGATCTATGCCGGTGGGGTTATGGCAGCAACCGTGCAGCAGTACGACATCGCCGGCTTTGGCCTGGGCCAGGTCCGCCAGCATGGCGTCAAAGTCGAGGTCTTTGGCGTCGGCGTTATAGTAACCGTACTCTTTTACTTCCAGGCCAGAGGCAGTAAACACGGCTCTGTGGTTGGCCCAGGTAGGGTTGGAAAGCCAGATGGTGTTGGTGTCCAGCTGGCGGGCGATAAACTCACCGGCAATGCGCAGGGCACCCGTGCCGCCTGGAGACTGTGCGGTGCGTGCACGTTGCTCGGCGATAATGGAGGCATTTTCACCAAACAGCAGCTTTTGTACTACCTTGGCATAGGCTGCTACGCCTTCTATGCTGAGATAGTTTTTGGTGGTTTGCTCTTCCACCAAACGGGCTTCGGCTTTTTTTACACAGCGCAGTACCGGGGTCTGGCCCGCTTCGTCTTTATAGATACCTACGCCCAAGTTGATTTTATTGGTACGAGGATCGTTACGAAAAGTGTCAGTCAGGCCCAAAATTGGGTCGGCCGGTGCAGCGGTGACTTTCTCAAACATAATGCTATTCAATCCTTGTCGTTAAGGGTGTTAGGTGACCCCTCTATTTATATCACTTGCGCCGCCATTAAAAAACGGCTTTTAACACTCACACTGGCCAGACCTTTTGTGGGCAGGGCACACCTGGACCCGTGAAAGGGGGGAGCGAGAGAAAGAACACCAGGCCAACAACCGATTTTCTGTACGTCTCTTACCCTTTATCCTCACCCCTCACGGTCACTTGCGCGGTTGATATGGGTAAATATGCAATCGCGGGATCAGCGGCTCATCGGTAATGGCGGCGGCGCGACGTTTGCGTACCTTTTCTGGCGGGTAGTTGCCCAGCGGGGTAATGGCGGGCAGTTCATCCTGACACAACAGCAAGGGCAGGTGCGCTTTCACCTGTTGCTGGCGCGGGGTGAGTTCTTCCTGCCAGCGAACATTTACCATGGGGTGGGTTTTTACGGGCCGGCGCAGGCGCAGCTCTACGTTGGCGGGCAGTCGCTTTACGTCATAAATTTCTCTGTCTACGCATTGCAGCCAGGTTTGGGGATCCGTGAGTGGCGGCGGTGACAAACGGGCATCGGTGAGTTGTTGCACCAGGGCGTCTTTATCTATCTTCTGAATAATCTGCTTGTTGGCCCAGGTAAAGCCCAGCCGGGAGACCGCATGAGGTAACAGCACCAAATGGCGATACACCTGCAGGGTGATCAGACCGGGCAGGGTGTCGTGCACCAGCGCAAATTTTTGGTCGCGACTGCCCGCTTCTTGTACCTGCGCCTTGAACTGGCTTTTCAGGTTGTTTATTCGCTCGATAAGGGCGCGCAGCTCAGGCTGGGTACTGGCAGGCAACACCAGATAGCCGGGAAGCCGAAAGCTGGCCTTGGCCGAACAGTTCGGCTGAATAAACCATTGCCGAAAGCCGTTCAAGGCCGCCGTTATGGCCTCGTCCCCCTCCAGGGGACTGACGCTGATGTGCGAAACCGGGTCGTGCTCGTCGCCGGTGGCCACCGCCGGCAGCGAAAAGCAGCCAGCCAGAATATCGGTGCTGTTAGCCAGCTCGGTTACCCGCTGGGTTAACTCCGCCATGGCGAGCTCCAGCTCGGTAAAGGTCTGCGTTAAACGTGCTGCCAGTGTAAACATGTCATTATGCCAACATACAAGGTTTGTTCATTAAGTTAGCAGCCCGGCCACACAACGGCAAGTCGATTTAACACATTTGCGGACGTAGCTAAGCAGCCCGCATAACAGCTGCTGATCTGCCGTCATTCCCGTGCAGACGGGAATCCAGGGCAGGTGGCACAGCACGGTCAGCCCTAGTGTCGCTCGCAAGGTCACTGGACCCCCGTCCCCGTCCCCGCGGGGGAGACGTTCCTTCGCGAGGGTGACGGGGTATTGCGGGTGGCAAGAGCAGGTTGGGCGCCGCTTGTCTGGTTTATATTTGACATAATGTGGCTAGTGGCGAAGTTTAGGTCGTGCTTGTATAAAGCCAAAAACGAAAATCAGAGATTCAAGAGGAAGGGGGTGTTTTGTAGCCGGTGCTTTAGCTGCCGGGCCTGCGGAGCAGGATGCTTTTTAAATGCGACTGAGGCGGGACAGCGCGGCCAAAGCAACAGACGACATGGAGCCTGAAGCGTAACGGGTGATGAATGAGAAGGGCGGCTAAAAAAATGCTCCCACGAAAAGCGATGGGAGCACATATAGAGGTAGCTATTAATAATCAGAAACCGATGTTTTTTGTAGGGGCCATGCTTTACATAAAAAGTATTCGATCCCACACAGCGGCACGCCTTTAAAGCGGTCGAATGAATTCGACCCTACGATTAGATACCGCTTGGTTTATGGTTTTAGCTGGTGGCGCGCTTGCAGTTTGGCAATCACGTCGCTTAGCTGCAGGCCTTCCTGTTGCAGCAGCACCGTCAGGTGGTACAACAAGTCTGCCGACTCGTTAACCAGCTCGTCATGATCATGCACGGTGGCGGCGAGGGCGGTTTCTACTCCTTCTTCACCCACCTTTTGTGCAATGCGCTTGGTGCCGCTGGCATACAGGCTGGCGGTATAGCTCGACTTGGGATCGGCCCCCTTGCGGCTGGCCACCACCTGCTCAAGCTCGGCCAAAAATGCCAGGTCGGGCAGGGTTTGCTCGTTAAAACAAGACACATTACCCAAATGACAGGTGGGGCCGATAGGCTCCACCAGGGCCAGCAGGGTGTCGTTGTCGCAGTCGGTGCTGATGTCGGTTAACTGCAGAAAATGACCCGAGCTTTCGCCCTTGGTCCACAGCCGATTCTTGGTGCGACTGAAAAAGGTGACCTGCTTGCTGGCCAGGGTGTGGGCGAGGGCCTCCTGGTTCATATAGCCCAGCATGAGCACGCGGCCGCTGCGATTGTCTTGCACCACAACCGGCATCAGACCGTCGACTTTATCCCAATCCAGCTGCTCCGGGCTGAACTTGTTGCTATCTGGCTTGTTGCTGTCAGTCACGAATAACGATTCCTTCTTGTCTTAAATACTGCTTCAGCTCACCAATGTTGATGATGCCTTTGTGAAATACCGACGCGGCCAGCGCGCCGTCGACATCGGCCTGCAAAAAGGCATCTTTAAAGTGCGACATTTCACCGGCACCGCCCGAGGCAATCAGCGGCACATTACAGATGGCGCGTACTTTCAGTAGCTGCTCAAGATCGTAGCCCTGGCGCACGCCATCCTGGTTCATGACGTTCAGTACAATTTCACCGGCACCGCGGCGCTGTACTTCTTCAACCCAGTCCAGGGTGCTCCACTGGGTGACCTGAGTGCGGCTTTCGTCACCGGTAAACTGATGTACCTGATAGGCGCCGCTGGCTGCGTCAAAGTAAGAGTCGATGCCCACCACGATGCACTGCACGCCAAAGGTGTCGGCCAGCTCGGTGATCAACGCCGGATTGCTGAGCGCCGGGGAGTTGATCGAGATCTTGTCGGCACCAAACTCCAGGATCTGCGCCGCATCGGCGACGGACTTGATACCACCGGCCACACAGAAGGGAATGTCGATCACCTCGGCCACGCGGCTCACCCAGCTCTTGTCGACCACCCGATCCTGGCTGCTGGCGGTAATATCATAAAACACCAGCTCATCGGCTCCTTCGGCGGCGTAGCGCTGCGCCAGTGGCACTATATCGCCAATAATTTCGTGGTTACGAAACTTAACGCCCTTGACCACCTGCCCGTCTTTGACGTCCAGACACGGAATTATGCGTCTTGCCAGCATGAAATTGCCTCCGCCACGGTGAATTTACCTTCCAGCAAAGAGCGACCCAGGATCACGCCGGCCACGCCGGTATTCTTAAGCGCGTCTACGTCGTCTATGTTGCCGATACCGCCGGAGGCCTGCCACAAAATAGTGGGGTAGCGGGCCGCCAGTTCACGATACAAGGCCACGTTGGAGCCGGTCAGGGTGCCGTCTTTGGAAATGTCGGTACACAATACATGGCACAAACCGGCGGGCAGGTAGTGTTCGAGCAGGGCTTCAATGGTGATGCCGCTGTCTTCCTGCCAGCCGGCAATGGCGATTTTCTTTTCACCGTCGGCAGTAATGTTGATGTCCAGCGCCAGCACGATGCGGTCGGGGCCGTATTGCTTTAGCCAGCCGACCACCATTTCCGGGTTTTTCACCGCGGTGGAGCCAATGACGACCCGCTGGGCGCCGATGTCGAGCAGGTCTTTAACGTCTTGCTCGGTACGAATGCCGCCGCCAATTTGCACGGGTGCCCGGGTGTTGGCAATCAGACTCCGGATCACATCCAGCTGGCGCCGACTGCTGTCTTTGGCGCCGTCCAGATCAACCAGGTGCAGCTGGGTGGCGCCTTCGGCCACGTAGAGGTCGAACCGCTCTTGTGCCGAGGCGGTATATTCGGTTTTTTGCTGGTAGTCGCCCTGATACAGGCGCACCACCTTACCACCGATCAGATCTATGGCAGGAATTATCATCTATTACAGCTCCAGGAAATTTTTCAACAGTTGTGCACCCGCCGCACCCGAACGTTCCGGGTGAAATTGCACGCCAAAGAAGTTGGCCCGAGCAATGGCGGCACTAAAGGCTTGCCCGTGGTGACTGCTGGCCAGGGTGTATTCGCCTACCGGCACCGCATAAGAGTGCACAAAGTAGAAGAAGCTGCCCTCGGGAATATCTTTAAACAACGGGTTGCCGGGCATGGGGGTAATTTGGTTCCAGCCCATGTGCGGCAAGCGTACGCCTTCGCTGGCTTCCAGGTGATCGCAGCTGGCGTTGATCAGCCCCAGGCAGTCTACATCGCCTTCTGCCGAGTGGCTGACCAGCATTTGCATGCCCAAACAGATGCCCAGCACCGGCTGCTGCAACTGACCGATAAGCTCAATCAGGTTACGCTCGGCCAGGTTTTTCATGGCCTCGCGGGCCGTGCCCACGCCGGGCAACAGCAGTTTGTCGGCGGCCAGCAGCACGTCGTGATCCTTGCTGACGGTCACCTTGTAGCCGAGGCGCTCTATGGCATAGCGCACCGAGGACAGGTTGGCACAACCGGTGTCGATAATGGCGACCTTGATCGATTGACTCACAATACCCCCTTGCTGGAAGGCAGTTCGTTGCCTTCCACTTTCAGGGCCTGGCGCAGGGCGCGGCCAAAGCTTTTGAAGGTGCTTTCCACCATGTGGTGGGTGTTATCGCCGGTCACTTTTAGGTGAATGTTGGCGGCCAGACTGTCGCTGAGCGAGCGGAAGAAGTGCGGCACCATTTCCACCGACATGTCACCGACCTTGTCCTGGCGGAACTCGCCTTCAAACTTCATGTAGGGGCGGCCGGACAAGTCCAGGGTTACGGCGGCTTCACATTCATCCATGGGCAGCACGAAGCCAAAGCGGCCGATGCCCCGCTTGTTGCCCAGCGCCTTGCGCAGGGCTTCACCCAGTGCCAGGGCGGTATCTTCTACCGTGTGGTGATCGTCAATGTGCAGGTCACCGTCCACCTGAACATTGAGTTGAAAGCCGCCGTGGGTGGCAATTTGATCCAGCATGTGGTCAAAAAAGTTCAGACCGGTGTGGATCTGGCTGCCGCCCTGGGTGTCGAGATCCAGTGAAATACGAATATCGGTTTCTTTGGTGGTGCGCGTCACGGCGGCGGTGCGCCCACGACTTAACAGTCGTGCCACTATTTGTGGCCAACCCAGCTTTTCCTGGCCGACATCACCGTGGCCATAGTGCAGGCCGGGTAGTCCCATGTTTTCCGCCAGCTGAATGTCGGTTTGGCGATCGCCAATCACCCAGGAGTCAGTAAAGTCGATGCGACCGGCTTGCAGATAGTCTTTGACCAGTCCCAGGCGCGGCTTGCGGCAGGCACAGTCGTCTTCCTGAAAGTGCGGGCACACCAATACGTCCTGAAACTGCACCCCTTGCGAGGTGAGAATCTGCATCATCAGGTTATGGGGGGCATCAAAGTCTTCCTGCGGGAAGCTGTCGGTGCCCAGGCCGTCCTGGTTGGTCACCATTACCAGCTTGTAGCCGGCATCCTGTAACTTAAGCAGCGCCGGGATCACGCCGGGCAAAAACGCCAGCTTGTCGAGGCGGTCCAGCTGCTTGTCAATCGCCGGCTCTTCTACCATGGTGCCGTCGCGGTCGATGAATAAAATACGTTCCTTAGTCACTTATTGCTCCTGTTGCAGTACGTCGAGTACCGCGTCCATCTCGGCCTGGTTGCCGATGGTGATCCGAATGCAGTCCGCCAGTCCGGGCCGGCTGGCAAAGTCGCGTAAAATAATACCGGCCTTGGCCATGCGCGAAAACAAGGCCGCGCCCTGGCGGAAACGCACCAGTAAATAGTTGCCGTTGGGGGCAAACACTTCTTTAACCTGAGCGTGCTGGCGCAATTGCTCGGCCAGGCTCGCTTTTAGCTGGTTGATGTCGGCTACCCGGGCACGCATGGTGGCCAGACCCTGCTCGCTTAATGCCTGAGCGGCAATTTGCGCCACCGGCTCGGGAATGGGGTAGGGGGCAATCACCTTGAGCAGCAAGCCGATTACCTCCGGGTTGGCCAGGGTAAAGCCACAGCGCAGCCCCGCCAGGCCAAAGGCTTTGGACAGGGTGCGGATCAATACCAGCTGCGGATAGTCGGCCAACAAGCTGGCCTGACTGAATTCGGGACAAAATTCGATGTAGGCCTCGTCAACCACCACCAGGGCGCGGCCCTCGGCGGCCTCCAGCAAGCGGCACAGGCCCTTGCTGTCAACCAGATCGCCGGTGGGGTTGTTGGGTGAGCACAGGAACACGATTTTGGCGTTGTCGAGTTTGGCAATAATGCCGTCGAAGTCGGGCTGGCGCTCGCTGTTGAGGGGCACATCGATAATGCCCACGCCGTTGGTTTCGGCACTGATGGCATACATGCCGTAAGTGGGCGAACAGAGCACTATGTTGTCTTGGCCCGGCTCGCAAAAGGTGCGAATGAGCAGCTCTATGCCTTCGTCACCGCCCCGGGTCACCAATATGTGATCCGGGCCGACGCCGGCATAGGCGGCATAGGCATTGACCACCTGGGGTGG
This sequence comes from Oceanisphaera sp., assembly GCF_048268965.1. GTDB lineage: Bacteria > Pseudomonadota > Gammaproteobacteria > Enterobacterales > Aeromonadaceae > Oceanimonas. Next base: position 183,453 of record NZ_JBLWUK010000002.1, on the reverse strand, counting down.
CTGACACTCGGGGTAACGGTTAAGGCGCGAGCAGTCCAGCTGGTACTCGCCGCTGTCTGCCGCCTCGTTGGCATTGAGCCAGATGTGGCCCTGGCCGCCAATGCGTCGTGCCGACTGATAAGGGGTGAGCGCCTGTACTTGTTTGCGCGCTAATTGTGTCACGCTCATGCTTGTTTCTCCAGTTTGGCAAGCCGCAGGCTTACCGCATTTTTATGGGCATCCAGGGTTTCGGTGGCTGCCAGTAACTCCACCGCCGGGCCTATGGCCTGCAGGCCGGCCGGCGTCAGCTCCTGCACGGTAAAGCGGCGCTGGTAATCGGCAATCCCCAGGCTGGAGTAGGTGCGGGAATAGCCGTAGGTCGGCAGGGTGTGATTGGTGCCACTGGCGTAATCACCCACCGACTCCGGGGTCCAGGCGCCCAGGAAGATAGAACCGGCGTTTTTCAATCTTGGCAACAGGCCGCGCGGATCGGCCGTTTGCACGATCAAATGCTCGGGAGCATAGGCGTTGGAAATCACCGCGGCTTGCTCCAGGTCGGTACAAATAAAGGTGCGGCTTTCGGCCAGGGCCTGGCTGGCAATGTCGGCACGGGATAAGAGTGCCAGCTGTTGCTCCAGCGCGATATTGACCCGCTCGGCCAGTAACCGGCTGGGCGTCACCAAAATCACCTGAGAGTCGGGCCCGTGCTCGGCCTGAGACAATAAGTCGGAGGCAATAAAGTCGGCATCGGCGTGTTCGTCGGCAATCACCAGCACTTCCGACGGGCCGGCAGGCATGTCGATGGCGGCCCCGTCTACGCCGGATGATACCTGGCGCTTGGCTTCGGTGACCCAGGTGTTGCCCGGGCCGAAAATCTTGTCCACCTTGGTGACGGTTTCGCTGCCATAGGCCATGGCGGCCACGGCTTGCGCTCCACCCAGGGTATAAATGGCATCGACACCACAGCGACGAGCGGTGTAGATAATGGCGTCGTTGATGGGCGGCGGTGAACAGAGTACCAGCCGCTGGCAGCCGGCCAGCCGGGCCGGAATGGCCAGCATCATCACGGTCGACACCAAAGGCGCACTGCCACCGGGTACATACAGGCCCACTTTTTCGATGGGCTGAAAGTGCAGCTCGCAGCGCACCCCCGGGCTGGTTTCCTGCTCGATGGAGACAGGCAGCTGGGCGCGGTGAAAGGTTTCGATATTGTTGATGGCCAGCTCAAGGGCGGCTTTCAGCTCGTCACTGACGCGGTCGGCGGCTTCATCAATCTCCCGGGCGGATAATTGCAGCGTGTTGCGCTCGGCCTTGTCCAGGGTGCGGGTCAGCTCGATAAGCGCGGCATCGCCGCCGCTGCGCACCTTGGCAATAATATCGGCCACCACGCCTTCGCGGCCACTCTGTGCCAGGGCGGGGCGGCGCAAGGCCGCCGTTTGCTCGGTGTTGCCGAGTTGATTCCAGTCGAGAATATTCATGTCTTACTCCATCATCTTCTCGATGGGCAGCACCAGAATAGAGGAGGCGCCCAGCGCTTTTAAACCTTCCATGGTTTCCCAGAACATGTCCTCGCTGCTCACCATGTGAATGGCAACCTGATTGCTCTCTCCGGCCAGTGACATAATAGTGGGGCGCTCGGCGCCGGGCAGCAGGTCGATGACTTCTTCCAGGCGATTCTTGGGGGCGTGCAGCATGATGTATTTGCTTTCACGGGCTTGTTGCAGTCCCTGAATACGCGGCAGCAACCGGTCGATAGTCGCTTGCTTGCTGGCAGACAGGGGAGTGGCGCTTTGAATAAGCACGGCCTTGGAGCGGTAAATGACATCCGCTTCTACCAGGCCATTGGCTTCCAGGGTGGCACCGGTCGACACCAGATCACAAATGGCATCGGCCAGGCCGGCGCGAGGGGCCACTTCTACCGAGCCATTGAGCATCACGCTCTTGAACTTGACGCCCTGGCTGTCCATGTAGCGCTTCAGCAACCAGGGGTACGAGGTCGCAATCCGCTTGCCTTCCAGGCTTTTAATGCCTTGATAGTTGGCTTCTTGTGATACGGCCAGCGACAGGCGGCAGCCACCGAAGTCCAAACGCTTGAGTACGCTGTAGTCGGCGGCTTCGCCTTGTGCCTGGCGTTCCATCAGGGTTTCTTCCAGTACGTTTTCGCCCACCACACCCAGGTCGACCACACCGTCCATGACCAGGCCCGGAATATCGTCATCACGCACCAACAGCAAGTCGATGGGCATGTTTTCTGCGTGAGCAATCAGGCGCTGTTCGCGCAGGTTTAGTTTGACACCACAACCCTTAAGCAGTTTTTGGCACTCATTGCTCAGGCGGCCAGATTTTTGAATAGCGATACGTAAACGAGTTTGGTCCAGAGTCATGCTGTGATATTCCTTGTGTCACTTTAAAAATAAAAATTTATTCAACCGTTAAAACGAAAAAACCCTCGGAGCAAAGCTTCCGAGGGTGATGTTTTCTGTCCTGCTGGAAGCCGCCAAGCGTTGAGCCTTCCAGAATATTATTCTGAAAGCTTAATCGGGATGATGATGGTGATGCTTGGCGTTGTGCAGGAAGTTCATGAGTGTGGTGGCCTGTCTCTCTAATGGGTCTGGGTTCACATTAACAAGCCCAACCGGTTTTGCCAACCCCGGATTTAAATAAAATAATCACCGTCAACCCCTTCATGGCGAGTGCCCTCCGGTAGCTGAACGCGACGAGTAGTCGACTATAGGGTGAATGATGCATTTTTCGGTAAATGTGAATAAATATTCGCTGCGATTCGGAGTAATGTATCGAAGCTTGCCCGGGTGTGGTTGTAAAGTCATGTTTTGTAACGACCTAAGATGCTAGTTCTGCTGTTGTTTTATTTAAGAGGCTTGTGTAGTGGCTGGTATAAGAGGTTTGTTGAACCGCCATCCTGATGAGCATCAGGATCTTGCTGTGGTTTGTCGGGAGAATACTTATGCAGAGAGTGTTGGGGAACAATGACGGCAGATGGCTGCCCGAAGGGCTGGGTAATGTTGATGAGCTGGCGCCGAAGGCTGCATCAAATGGCTTGCCTCCGGCTTGATTGCCAGCTTGAGGGGCGGCTAGGGAGTGCTGGTCTTGATGTCGGTAAAAGCCGAAACACGGTTGCCGGTTCGGGCCACGATTTGAAAGACTTCCGGGTAAAGCTGACCAATAAAGGCGGCGTTACCTACCTTGGCATTCGCAAATTCACCCATACCTTGCTGGGCTTCATAGGCAGAAACATGCACCGCCATCCCCAGGTCGATTTTGTCCTCGGCTATGCCGTGCAGGTTTTCAATGGAAGCCTGGGTGGCAACATTGGTGATATTGATGCTGGGGAGCTGCTTATTCCACAAGGTCGTCAGCTCGCCCCCTAAAGGATAATAGGTACCTCCCTGGCTGCCGGTGCCAAAAATGAATTCCCGTTTGGCGGATACGCCATCCAGTGAGGCTTCCGGCATGTTCACGGTCAGGCCTTGCTCTTCATAAAACCGTTTGGCACCCGGATGAATCTGCAGGTTTTGACCGCCGTTCAGGGCATTGTTCAGGGTCATGAACCGAGATTGGGCATGGGGAAGTTGCCCGGTCTTCTCATACATGATTTTGGCCAGCTGATAACCCATTTCGTTATTAATGGTGTGCGTGTTGGCCATTAATACCGCATAGGCGGCCAGGGTGTGTACGTCCTTGGTCAAGAAGTTATAGCTGTCTTTGCTAATGGTAAAACGGTGATAGTCACTGTTATTTTCAATCCGGGTGATCACGTCATCGGACAGGCTCAGCAGCGTGACATCACCGGTGGCGGCCTGCAGGCTCGCTATGCTGCTGGTCGGCAGACCCAGAAAGGCCATCGAAATATCGATGCTGCCAGTTTCTATTCCTTCCAGTGCATCTTCGAAGCGCATGGAGTGAGCATGGTAGTCGGTATCTTTAATACCGTATTCATTCAGTATTAAATGCGCGACTTGCTGTGTGGTGCTGGAGTCGGGCCCCAATGCAATATTGGCCTTGTCATCTGGTACATCACAGCCGCCGATAGCCGCGGCCAGGGTGAGAGTGAGGGCGGCGGCAAGCAAGCGCCTGGTTTTCGTCCGCCTTGTGTTCACTCGCATAGTCGTCATTGATTAATATCCTTATTTGCCAAGCAGTTCGGCTATTTTACCGTGAACGGCAGCCAATGACTAAGGGAAAGCATCCCCCGCAGGACATGGCTTTGCAGTCACAAGCTGCCATAATAAGAGCCAAATGGAGATTTTAAATATGAGGAGCTGTATTCATGATTGAGATTCTTATTATTCTGGGGCTGACCCTGATGGCGGGCATGGCCATGCCGCTGGGTGCCTTTGCGGGCAGCAAGCAGCATGTTCGGCCCAACTGGCTGGAAGACGAGTTTCGCCACGCGGTAGCCGCTTTTGGCGGTGGCGCCTTGTTGTCTGCGGTCGCCCTGGTGCTGGTGCCGGAGGGTACGGCCCAGCTGTCGCTGACCAGTGCCGTTCTGTGCTTTGGTGCCGGCGGCATCGCCTTTATGGCCCTGGATATACTGCTGTACAAGTTAAATACCCCGGCCAGCCAGTTGGCGGCCATGTTGTCGGACTTTATTCCCGAGGCGCTGGCGCTGGGGGCGGCGCTGGCGATTGGTGGCACCGGCAGTGCGCTCTTGCTGGCGGGCTTGATGGCATTGCAAAACATGCCGGAAGGCTTTAGCGCCTATCGTGAGCTGGGGGCATCGGGGCGTTTTAACGGCAAGAACATCATTATTATTTTTGCCGTCATGGCCTTGCTGGGGCCGGTCGCGGGCTTGTCCGGTTACTTCTGGCTGGCAGACTCCCCCATGCTGGTCGCGGGCATCATGCTGTTTGCCGCCGGTGGAATTTTATATTCGGTGTTTCAGGATATCGCCCCGCAAACGGTGCTGGACAAGCACTGGGCACCTCCTCTGGGCGCCGTGCTGGGCTTTATGCTGGGGGTGGCCGGGCACATGCTGACCACACACGGTTAACAGCCGTTATATTCAACAGTCGGCGATATGCACCGCTTGCTATTCAAGTTGATGTAGCAGGTAGTCGGCAAACAGGCGGACTTTTTCGACCTCCCCCAGTCGCTCCGGGTAGGCCAGATAATAGCCGCTGGTACTGTGCAGGGAATGGGGCCAGGGAATGACCAGTTCCCCTCGCGCAAGCTCATCCTCAATCAGCAAGCGTGGCAACAGGGCGATGCCGGTGCCGGCCATGGTGGCCCGGATCAGCATATGGAAGGTTTCAAAGTGGTTGCCTTGGTAGCTGTATTCCGTGGTCAGGCTCTGGGAGGCAAACCAGTCGTGCCATGCTCGGGGCCGGGTTGAAAGGTGCATCAGTCGGTAGCGGGTCAGTGCCATCGGCGAGTCCAGAGCCTGGCTGTCGAGTAGCGTCGGCGAGCAGGCGGGCACCACTTCTTCATCAAACAAGCGGTGACACTCCAGGCCGGGCCAGCTGCCGTGACCGTAGAAAAAAGCGATGTCGATGCCTTCCTTGTCCAGATCGAAGGTTTCGACTTTTTCGCAGCAGTTCAGGTTGATATGGGGGTGGCGGTCGAGAAAGTCTGTCAGCCTGGGGGCGAGCCAGCGGGTGCCGAAGGTCGGCAGGGTCGCTATCTTGAGCACATCCAGGTGGTTGTTGTAGGACATGATGTACTGGGATGACATTTCCAGCTGAATCAGGATCTTGCGAACTTCACCGATATAAATGGTGCCTTCCGGGGTCAGGCACAAAGAGCGGCGTACGCGCCGGAACAGCTTGCGATTCAGGAAGGACTCCAGCTGAGCCACCTGCTTGCTGACCGCACTCTGGGTAAGGCTGAGCTCATCTGCCGCGCGGGTAAAACTGAGGTGCCTGGCGGCGGCTTCAAAGCACTGCATGGCAGCAATGGAAGGTAGGTAGCGCATGAGACCGTTAATGAAAGGAGACCAGACAGCCAGTATACCTGTGTCTGGATAGCTTGAGTATGGGGTGGGAGCCAGCAGGGAGACTGACAGGCAAAGAGAAAGGCGTGAGAGAGTTCTCTCACGCCTTGTTTTTTATACGGCAGCCAGAGCAGGACGCTGGCGCTGCAGCCAGTAGCTGACTGCAATCAGTGCCAGACCTGAGCCTGAGCTAATGGCGCCTGGGGTGACCATGGCCAGGCCGGCGGCCAGCAGCATGCCTCTTTCCAGCATCGATGAGGGGCGAATGAAGTAGCCAATCAGCGAGCTGCTGATGGCCATCATGCCCAGCAGGGCCAGGGCCAGCGCCATGATCAGTTCCGGCAGGTTCACGTCCACCATTACCAGTATCGGGTTATAGACGAACACATAAGGAATGATAAAGGCGCCTATGGCCAGCTTGACCGCGGTCACCCCGGTTTTCATCGGGTTGGCGCGGGCGATACCGGCCCCGGCATAGGCGGCGAGACACACCGGCGGGGTGATGTCGGCCACTATGCCGAAGTAGAACACGAACAGGTGCACGGAAATGGGTGCCAGGCCAAATTCGTTGATCAACGCAGGCGCCGCTATGGTGGCCGTCACCACATAGTTGGCGGTGGTCGGCAGGCCCATGCCCAGTACGATACAGGCGATCATGGTGAAGATCAGCGCCAGGATCAGGGTGCCGTCGGCCAGGTTGATGATGCCGGCGGCAAACTTGGAGCCCAGGCCGGTCATGCCAACCACGCCGGCAATGATACCGGCGGTAGCCACGGCGGCGATCACCGGCAGAGCCACCCGAGCGCCCTGTTCAAGCAGCGACAGCAACGACTTGGGTGACAGCCGGGTTTCTTTTCTGATCATGCTGACGATCAGGGCGGCGGCAATGCCGAGCAGGGCGGCACGCTGGGCGGTGAAGCCGGCGAGAATAGTGCCGACCACCACCACCAGCGGCAGCAGCATGTAACCCTGACGCTTGAGCAGTCCGAGTTTGCTCGGCAGCTGATCCTTGGGAATACCCAGAATGCCCTGTCTCTTGGCTTCGAAGTGGGCGCCGATGAAGATGCCGCTGAAGTAGAGAATGGCGGGAATAATGGCGGCCATCATGATTTCGGCATAAGACACGCCGATATACTCCACCATGATAAAGGCGGCGGCCCCCATCAGCGGCGGCATGATCTGCCCCCCGGTCGAGGCGGCGGCTTCGCTGGCGGCGGCAAATTCGGGCTTGAATCCCGCCTTCTTCATCATGGGAATGGTGAAAGAGCCGGAGGCGACCGTGTTGCCGACCGAGCTGCCGGATATCATGCCCTGGAAGGCACTGGCGATAACCGCGGCCTTGGCGCTGCCACCGGTAAAGCGGCCGGTGCAGGCAAAGGCCAGATCGTTGAAGAACTGGCCGACGCCGGTCCGGGTCAGCACCACGCCGAAGAACAGGAACAGGAAGATGAACTTGGCAGAAATCTGGATGGGAGTGCCAAAGATGCCGCTTTCCCGGAACCACAGGCTGACCGACACATCGGTCAGCTCGAAGCCGGGATGAGACAGAATACGGGTCGGGATGAAGTTGCCGAACAAGGCATAGGCAATGGCCAGTGAGGCAACGATGACGATGGGCATACCCACGGTACGCCGGGTCGCTTCCAGCACAAACAGCACGCCGAGAACGGAAATGGCCAAGTCAACACTAGAGTAGCCGGTAATACGGCCCTGCAGGATTTCGTTGAAAAACAGGATCTTGTAATAGGCCGCGAAGGTAGCGACGAAGGCCAGAATCACGTCATACCAGGCCACACCACTGCGTTTGATGCCATGCCGGCTGGCCGGATACAGCAAGAATATCATGCCCAGCGCCAGGCCGAGGTGGACTGCGCCCTGCTTTTGGGTGGGCAGGGTACCGAAGTAGCCGGTATAGAGGTGAAAGCTGGTCAGGGCAACGGCAAACAGGGTGACTATCCAGCCCCAGCGGCCAATATCTTTTCTGAAGGCCGACTCTTTGTCGTATTTCTCTAGCAGTGCTTCAGGTGTTTGAGTGTTATCCATAGCAGATATCCATTAGCCAAATAAAAAGAGGCGGACACGGATGCCCACCTCAATCAAAACCGGGGGGCTTTAGTTCCCTTTGATGTTCTCGAAAGAAGACACTTTATTGCTTGAACGGCTGACGATTTGCACCACTTCCGGGTAGATCTGGCCGATGAAAGCGGCGTTATCGACTGGAGTGCCTTCGAACTCGGCCTTGCCTTCCAGGGCGTTGCGGGCCGGAACGTGAACCGACATGCCGAGATCCATCTTGCCATCACGGATGCGAACCAGGTTTTCGATGGAAGCACTGGTTTCTACGTTGGTGAAGTTGGCACCGGGGATGTTGTTGTTCCAGGTGGTGGCAATTTCACCACCCAGCGGGTAATAGGTGCCGCCCTGGCTGCCGGTACCCAGAATAAACTCCTGCTTGGCCGTGATGTCGCCCAGCTCTGCTACCGGCATGTTCACGGTCAGGCCTTTCTCTTCATAGAAACGCTTGGCACCCGGGTGGATTTTAAGTGCATCACTGCCATTGAGCGCGTGCTCCAGGGTCAGGAACTTGGCCTGGGAGTGGGTGATCTGGTCGGCCTGGTCGTACATGACCTTGGCCAGCTGGTAACCCATTTCATCGTTGATGGTGTTGGTATTGGCCATCATGACGGCGAAGGCGGCTATGGTCTGAACGTCGTCGTCCAGGAATTTGTAGCTGTCCTTGCTAATGATGAAGCGGCGGTAATCGCTGCTGCTCTCGATTTTTTCGACCACTTCATCAGACAGGCTCAGCATGACGACATCACCGGACGAAGCCTGCAGGCTTTCGATACTGCCAGCTGGCAGCCCCATGATGCCCATGGAAATATCGATGTTGCCATCCTGCACGCCGTCCAGAGCGTCACCAAAGCGCTCCTGATAAGCGTTGTAGTCGCCTTCTGTGATGCCGTAGGCATTCAGTACCATTTGCGAAACTTTCTGGGTGGTGCTGGCGGCGGGGCCGATGGCGATGTTGGCTTTGCTGCCACCGGCGTCACAGCCGATCAGGGCGGTGGTCAGCGTCAGGGTGGCGGCAGTCAGTAGTGTCTTTTTCATGGGGTCAATGTCCTTATCAGCCGAGCTCTCTGTCCATTTCATCGTCAATGTCAGCCAGTGACTGTTGATGTCTGGTGTGCTCCGGCCTGGTTATGGGCTGAAAAATGAAGGCGAAGGGTCTACTATTTTTCGCTTAAGATCAAATGAAAAGTGAAAACGGGATTGTTTGTTTCTCTTTCTTTTTGTGGGGTTTTTAGCCATTTACTGGCGAATTTCCAGATGTTTTAGTGGTCGAATCTCTATCGCATGGTCGTTTATTTTGACTCGAAAGTGGCGGTGTTCGAGTCAAGGTCGGGAGAGGCCTGCAGGGCGCCGCCCGACCTGTACTCGGAAGTTACATGGGGTGGCTTCAGGCGCCCAGTGCCTGCAGCACCTGACGGGCGGAGTCGTCCTGCAGTGTGGCGTAGAGACCGAACTCGTCGGTCACCGGGCAACCCAAGGCCTGCTCGAAAGCGGCCTGATTGGCATTCTGGGCATAGGCCTTATGGCTGGTGCCGCCGAGGTTGGACTGGAAGATACCGGCGGCGCTGACCGGCAGAAAATCTTCATAGGTGATGGGCGTAGCCTGTACCAGGCCGGCAGCTATCAGGGCGTCCAGCCCGTCGTTGGCGATACCCTGTCCGGCCTGCTGACGACCGGCCTCGGTCAGGCTGTAACGGAAATAGCCCAGTTGCTGTGTCCGCAGGCTGGTTTCATCGTCCGGGAAGTCGGCGAAGGCGGTGGCCAGCAGGCTCTGATGGCTCTGGTTGTCGGCCTGAGCCGGGGCCTGCCGCGAACGGTTCAGCAGCTCGTCGTAGAGGGCGCGGCCCTTGGGAGTGAGCGCCATGCCGCGCTGTTCGATTTCACCGAAGCGAGCGGTATGAGTACCGATTTGCTCACCGGCAAAGTGAATGGTTTCTTTCAGGGCGGTAAAGCTGGTCTGACGCAGTAAAATGGGACACTGACGACGAGGCGGCCCTTCGATCACCGCTTTGGGGTTGATGCCGGCAGCGGGCATTTGTTGCTGAACGGTGTCGATGTCCAGCGTTCTCGGGGTCAAGTGATTGATGTGCGGACCACGGAAGCACACCACGTCGGCAATCAGAGGGTGAGCATCCTGCAGGGCCTGATAAGTGGGCAAATCGACGATGGCGTGTTGATGCCAGCGAAAGGTCTCCAGTACTTCGGCGACAAACTGGTGGGCCTGGTCCGACGTCAAGCCACCCTGGTGCTCGGCCTGGGCGACCAGCTCCCGTGCCTTGGCCGTGAAAATATCGCGCTGGGCCAGTATCTCGGCCGCGCGCGCGCGAAGGGCTTCATCTTCAATCAGCTCCAGGCGCAATAGCGAGGTGAAAATACGGAACGGATTGCGGCGGAGTGAGGCTTCATCGATGGGGCGAAAGGCGGTGGAGTGCACCGGTACCCCGGCTTCGGACAGATCGTAATAGCTCACCGGGTGCATACCCATGACAGCGAAGACCCGGCGCAGCATGCTGAGCTCTGCCGCTGTACCCACCCGAATGGCCCCATGGCGTTCCAGGCTGAGCCGGTCCAGCTCGCCGTTGTCATGCAATTGCTGTTGCAGGCCGGGCTCATTGGCCAGAGTCTGCTCGTTGACCTCGGCTACCAGCTGCATCAGGGTGCCGTACTGGGGCACTTCCTGCTGATACATGCGGGACATGGAGGTGGAAAACAGAGTGCGAATATCGTCCGCGGGCAAAAAATGTTCGAGCGCCATGATGGTAATGTCCTTTGACCAAAGAGGTTTCATACCCCAGCACCTTAATACCACATCATGAGTCATGACAAACGGCAACTGTTCGTGAATCCATTCCAAAAAGGAATGGATGATGGCCAGGCGGCATCAAAGTACCGGTTATCACCCGGCATCTCTGAGTAATCTGCTGGAGGTCAACAGCAGAGCACCGGCATTCCTTGATAATAGCCGGGGAGCAGAGCTGGGAAGGCGGTGCCGGCCTGGCTGGTGCAGCTGGCCGGATGAAAAGAGCCGGTGTGGCGATGGCTGACTCTCTCGCGGTACAAAATGGTGCTTCAACCCGAGCTTGACTAAGGTTAATGGTAAGGCGTTGTTTAAAAAACAACCAGTCAAGAAGAGAGGGCATCATAGTGCCTCATGCAATGCCTTGAAAACACAGCGCCTCATCCGTCGGGTGGGGATGTCTGTATCCAGGAATGCAGTGAAGTGAGAGGAGAATCACCATGGCCTATCAAAAAGCACTACTGGCGACGGCCATCGCCTGCGCCATGGCCAGCGCTCCCGCGTTGGCCCTGACCGATGCACAGGAACTGGATCAGCTCAAGCGCCAGCTGGGTGCCCTGCTGGAGCGGGTCGATCAGCTTGAAACCAAAACCCAGAATGCCGAAGCGCGGGCCCGGGCGGCGGAGACCAAGGTTGAAACCATGAGTGCCCACAGGGCGCCGGCCGCCGTCAGCTCGGGTAATGACAAGATCCGGGTGTCCGTTTCCGGTCATGTGAACCGGGCCATGCTGGTGGTGGATGACGGCAAGGAAACCGATCTCTACCATGTTGATAACGACAGTTCTTCTACCCGGTTACGGGTGATCGGTGAAGGGGATGTCAGCCCCGAGCTGACCGTGGGAACCGCCATAGAGGTACAGCTGGAGTCCAATTCGACCGCCAAGGTCAGCCAGGATAACGAGTCGGATAGTGACAATATTATTTCCGACCGCCGGCTGGAGGTGTATTTCGATCACGACCGACTCGGCAAACTGTGGATGGGTAAAGGCTGGACCGCCAGTGAAGACAGCTCCGAAATGGACTTGTCTGGCACAGCCCTGGTGGGCTACTCCTCGACGGCCGATATTGCCGGGGGCATCAAGTTCCGTGATGGCGCCGGTAACCTGAGCATGACCCGGGTGGGCGATGTCTTTCTCAACCTGGACGGTCTGGGCCGAAGAAACCGCCTGCGTTACGATACCCCGTCATTTGCCGGTATGAAACTGGCGGCCAGTGCGGTGGAAGACAGCGCCTGGGATACGGCACTGACCTATTCCGCCGACTATGATCTGGGCACCCTGGCGGCGGCAGTGGCCTATTCGGATCAGCAAAACAACAGCGGCCAGGTCAATGGCTCGGCTTCCTTCCTGCATAACAGCGGAGTCAGCGTCACCCTGGCGGCGGGGGAGCGGGACAGCGATGCCCTGGATCCCAATTTCTTCTACGGCAAGCTGGGGTATCAGAACCAGTGGTTTAACGCCGGTAAAACCGCACTGTCTGCCGACTACCATGTTGCCAACCATGCTGTAGAGCGCAGCGACAAGGCCAAGTCGGTCGGGGTACAGATGGTGCAGAGTGTCGACGATTGGGCGACCGAGCTCTATGTGGGCTATCGCAACTATGATCTGGAGCGGGCGGGAGAAAATCTCGATGAAGTGGATGCGCTGATTGCCGGTGCCCGGATCAAGTTTTAGGAGCCCAGATGAAGATACCTATCATGCTGGTGATATTGCTGTTGCTCGGTGGTTGTAGCGGGACTCCGGTCCACTACCACAGCGAGCGGGAAATCCCCACCGGGCCGGGTCTGCTGACCGGCACCGACGGGGCTTTTCTACACCAAAGGTAATACGGCTAACATAAAAACAGGGATGGGCGCAGGGCATCATAACTGCCGACAGCGCCCATCCCTTGCGCCTCACTCCTCACTCCTTACGCTTCACGTCACACGTCTCACCACCCCTCACACTCTACTCCTCACGGCGTTGAGCACTGGCCTCCGGGTTCAGTACTTTGGGTGCCTGTTCGAGATGATCCGCTTCAAACAGGGTTTCCAGTTCAGCCCGAGCCTGACGAGCGGTTTGAAATACCGCCGCTTCGTCGTCATATACCTTGTGTTGTTCCATGAGTACGCGCTCATCGTGTTCGCGGAAGCGGCGCAACCGGGCGGTTATTTGCTCTTCCCCCAGCCCCAGGCCTTGCAGCACGCGGCGGCTCATTTCCAGGCTGGAATGAAAGGTTTCCCGCACCGGCATGGCGCCCAAATCCCATAACTTGTGCACATGCTGGCGGTTGCGAGCCCGGGAGATGACGTTCATGTGCGGGTAGCGCTCGCGGATCACCTGGGTGGCGTGCAGGTTGATGTCCGGATCGTCGGTGGCGACGATAAAAAACTCTGCCTGCTCGGCACCGGCGGTGCGCAACACGCCCGGGCGCAAGGGATCGCCATAATAGATGGCAATGTTGTCGATGCTGCGGGTAATGCTGATGGTGTCGACTTCGTTTTCAAAGGCCACAAAAGGAATGCGCTGGGCGCGCAGTACCCGGGCGACAATTTGCCCCATGCGGCCCATGCCCAGAATCACGGCGCGAGGGTGATGGTCATCTATTGCTTCGTATTCCGGCGGAACCGGGCGAGCCGGAGCAGCCTGTCGCAAGCGGCGCGACAGGAGCAACAATATCAAGGGGGTGAGCGCCATCGACAGGGTGATGGTCATCACCAGTATGTCGTGTAATTCCCCGTTGAACAGCCCATTGTCACGGGCCAGGCCAAACAGGACGAAGGCAAACTCACCGCCGGCGGCCAGTAACAGCCCCAGTTTGATGGCGCTTAACGAGTCTAGTTTACCTATCATGCGCCCCACCAGGGCCAGCAGGGGGAACTTGAGCCCCAGCAATAACAACGCCAGCCCGAATATCATCACCGGATGTTGCCAGAGCAGGCTCAGGTCGGCACTCATGCCCACGCCAATAAAGAACAGGCCCAGCAACAAGCCTTTAAATGGCTCCAGCTGCGACTCCAGCTCGTGGCGATACTCCGAGTCGGCCAATAACATGCCGGCCAGAAAGGCCCCCAGTGCCATGGACACATGGGCCCATTCCATCAACCAGGCCGTACCCATGACCACCAGCAGGGCGGTGGCGGTAGAGACTTCTTGCAGGCCGGTTTTGGCCACAATGCGAAACACCGGGCGCAACAGGTAGCGGCCACCAATCACGACCAGGCCGATACTGGCCACAATCTGCAGTAAATGGGTACCCCCTTCACCCGAGCTGGCCTGAGCCGTGCCCAGCGCCGGTACCAGCGCAATAAGCGGAATGGCTGCGATATCCTGGAACAACAGGATGGCAAAGGCCTGACGGCCATGGGCACTGCTCATTTCCTTGCGCTCGGCCAGCAGTTGCAGCCCCATGGCGGTAGACGACAGCGCCAGGCCAAAGCCCAATATCAATGCCGCTTGCCAGCTCTGGCCAAACAGCTGCCAGGCGCCCAGCGCCAGCAAGACGCCGGTCAGCAGCATCTGGGCCAAACCGGCACCAAATACGGCGTGTCGCATTACCCATAACCGACGGGGCGACAGCTCCAGGCCGATGATGAACATCAGCATCACCACGCCTAACTCCGAAAGCTGGGAAATACTTTCGGGTGCCGTGATCAACCCCAATACCGAGGGCCCTATCAGTACCCCGCCTAACAGGTAGCCGAGCACGGCTCCCAATTTGAGCCGCTTGGCAAGCGGCACCATCAAGACCGCCGTTAACAGGAAAATAACACTGGCATGGAGTAGGCCACCGGTTTCGGACATCATGACTCCTAGGGGCTGGCAACAGGTAAGAAGGGAACGTCAAGAGTGTCGCACGGCATTGTTAAAAACGGAATAGTCGACTGCCGTGTTGCGGCGGCTTTTGTTATCATGGATTTTTCTTTGACGAGACTGCCCCGCTTTGGACGACGACAACCCGCTTTCTGCTTCCCGATTTACCGAGCTTTTCACCGAGCAGGGCCCTTTGGCCCACGCCATAGAGGGCTTTAAACCTCGCCAGGCCCAGGTTGACATGGCGGCGGCGGTGGCCCAGGCGTTGACAGACAAGGTGCCGCTGGTGGTCGAGGCGGGGACCGGCACCGGCAAAACCTATGCCTATCTGGCCCCCGTGCTGGCGGCCGGCAAGAAGGTGGTGCTCAGCACCGGTTCGCGTAACCTGCAAGAGCAGCTGTTTCATCGCGATCTGCCTACCCTGGTCAAGGCCATGGCCTATCATCATCCGGTCGCCTTGCTGAAAGGCCGGGCCAACTACCTGTGCATCGAGCGACTCAAGCTGCTGAACGACAGCGTCCCGCACCTGTCTGCCGAGGGGCTGGCCGACTTGCAGCGAGTACGGCGCTTTATGCCCATGACCCACAGCGGCGACATCGGCGATATTCCCGGGCTGGCCGAACGCAGCGAAATACTGCCCTTGGTAACCAGCACCAACGATAATTGTCTGGGCCGCGAGTGCAGTCATTATCAGGACTGCTTCCTGGTCAAGGCGCGAGCCAAAGCGATGGAGGCTCAGGTGGTGGTGGTGAACCATCATCTGTTTTTTGCCGACATGGCGGTGCGCGACACCGGCTTTGGTCAACTGATCCCCGAAGCCGACGCCTATATTCTGGATGAAGCCCATCAGCTGCCCGATATTGCCGGCCAGTATTTTGGCCAGAGCCAGTCCAGCCGTCAGTTTCTGGAGCTGGCGCGGGATTTGCGTCTGGCACAAAAAGTAGAAGCCAAGGACATGGCGCAAATCAGCAAGGTGGCGGATCAGGTTGAGCGCTATGCCCAGGATTTACGCCTGACCTTTGGTCACGACAGCAAGCGCGGCCAGCTCAGGCCGATGCTGGCCCGCCCGGAAGTGACCCATGGATTGGCGCGCTTAAACGAAAGCCTGGCCTTTTGTTATGAGGTGCTCAAGCTGGCGCTGGGGCGGGGCGAGCAGCTGGATCAGTGCTTCGAGCGATTGGTGACCTTGCGTACCCAGCTGGAAGCGGTCACCCGGGTAGAAGAGGACGGCTACTCCTACTGGTTCGATTGTACGCGCCTGCACATCAGCTTTCATAAAACCCCGCTGTCGGTCGCCGAGCGCTTTTCTGCCGAGCTGAGCAAAGAGGCGGCCAGCTGGATATTTACCTCGGCCACCCTGGCGGTGGGGAACCGTTTTGACCACTTCTGCGCCGATATGGGCTTATCCCGGCCCCGCACCTTGCAATTGGACAGCCCTTTTGATTACTCTCGCCAGTCTCGTTTGTGTGTGCCCCGTTACTTGCCACCCACCAACGCCCAGGGGCGTGGTCGCTGGCTGGCCGAGTCACTGGTGGATACCTTGTCGGCGGTGCCGGGGGGCAGCTTCTTTCTGTGTACCAGTTATAAGGTGATGAACGAAGTGGCCGAGGTGCTGCGCCTTAAGTTAAATCGTACCATTCTGGTTCAGGGCGAAGACAACAAGGTACGATTGCTGGAGCGCTTTGCTCAGGATGGCCGTGCCGTCCTGGTGGCCACCAGCAGTTTTTGGGAAGGGATCGATGTGCGCGGTCATGCGCTGCAATGTGTGGTGATCGACAAGTTGCCCTTTAGTGCGCCGGACGATCCCTTGCTCAGTGCCCGCCTGGATGACTGTCGCCGCCGTGGCGAAGACGGTTTTGCCAAGGTGCAGCTGCCCAAAGCCATTATTACCCTGAAGCAGGGAGTCGGGCGGCTGATCCGGGATGTGGCCGATAACGGCGCCCTGGTGATCACCGACGACCGCCTGGTCAACCGCGCCTATGGTGCCGATTTTATTAATAGCCTGCCTGCCATGCCGCGTACCCGCTGCCTGAGCCAGGTGGCCGAATTTTTATCAACGCTGGAGTAATAACCCATGACCCGAATACTGGCCATTGATACCGCCACCGAGGCCTGTTCTGCTGCCCTGTGGCAGGACGGCGAGGTGCTCAGTCGTTATCAGGTGGCGCCTCGGGGCCATACGGACTTGATTTTACCCATGGTGGCCGAGTTGCTGGCCGAAGGGGAGCTGGCGCTGAGTGATCTCGACGGCCTGGCCTTTGGCCGGGGTCCGGGTTCCTTTACCGGTGTGCGCATTACCCTGGGGGTGGCACAAGGTCTGGCCTTTGGGGCCGACTTGCCCTTGCTGGGCGTGTCCAATTTGCAGGCGCTGGCCCAGGGGGCTTACCGCCTGTGTGATGCCCGGCAGGTGTTGAGTGCCATTGATGCCCGTATGGGAGAAATTTATGTTGGTGGCTATGCGCTGGAGCAGGGCGTCATGGTGGTGCGCGAGGCCGAACAGGTGCTGGCGCCGGGCGCGTTTCTCGCCGAGGCGGCCCATCAGCACTGGGCCAGTGGCGTGGGCTCGGGCTTTGTCACCTATGGCGAGCTGACCGAGCGGGTCGACCATGTCTGCGATGCCCTGCCATATCCGGAAGCGCGGGACTTGCTGCCCCAGGCACTGCTATTGTGGCAGAGTGGACAGGGAGTGGATGCCGCCGAGGCCCAACCCGTCTATCTTAGGGACAAGGTGACCTGGCAGAAACTGCCCGGTCGTTAACAGGAGCCGATGTGGTTATATTTGCCATCAAGCGGCGCCAGGACACTCAGACTTTGATGTTTTATGTTCAGCGCCCTTATCATCGCAGTTTACAATATCGGCAACGGCGCAGGCGTAACAACCTGCGGCGCATTCGACTGTGGCACCAACGACAGCGGCAACGGCAGCGCTAACCCATACCCGGCAAGGATTATGTTACCTGGTGGTGGTTTTGTTGTGGATTTGTAATGACTTTTAGAGTAAAAACTTTAATCTACTAGGCTAGCGAGTAAGCAGGGCCGGTTGAACATATGACCGAGCCAGGCCTTTTGTCCTGTCCCAGGAGACTGATATGGAACACGTCCAATCCGGCGAAGCGCCGACTCCCTTTTCCGGCAAGCCTTGGCTGCAGCGTTACCCGGCTGATGTGCCCGCCGACATAGATGCCAATACCTTCTCTTCACTGATCGACCTGTTCGAGCAGGGCGTCAATGACTTTGCCGATCAGCCCGCCTATACCAACTTCGGCAAGAGTCTGAGCTATCGCGAGCTCGATGGTCTGTCGCGAGATTTTGCCGCCTATTTACAGCAATCGTTACAGCTGGCCCCCGGCTCGCGTATCGCCTTGATGATGCCCAATCTGTTGCAATACCCCGTGTGTCTGTTTGGTGCCTTGCGTGCCGGCCTGGTGGTGGTTAACGTCAATCCGCTGTATACGGCACGTGAGCTCAAGCATCAGCTGACTGACGCCAGGGCCGATACCATAGTGATAGTGGAAAATTTTGCCCACACCCTGGCCGAGGTGCTGCCAGACACGCCGGTTAAAAATGTCATCTTGACCCGCATGGGCGATCACCTGGGAGCGATAAAAGGGACCTTGCTCAATCTGGTGGTCAAGTACGTCAAGAAACTGGTACCCGACTACCATTTGCCCAATCATATTCGCTACAGCACGGCGTTAAGCCAGGGCCACGGCTTGCGTTATATCCGTCCCGAGCTGAATGGCGACTCGCTGGCATTCTTGCAATATACCGGTGGTACCACGGGGCGTTCCAAGGGCGCCATGCTGAGTCACGGCAACGTGCTGGCCAATGTCGAGCAGTGTCTGGGGGTCTATGGTCCGGTACTGAACATGGGCCAGGAAAAGGTGGTGACGGCCTTGCCGCTGTACCATGTCTTTGCCCTGACGGTGAACGGTTTGCTGTTCTTTCGCATTGGCGCCCAGAATCTGCTGATCACCAACCCCCGGGATCTTCCCGGCCTGGTGCGAGAGCTCAAAGGCTATGACTTTACCTGTATTACCGGGGTGAATACCCTGTTCAATGCCCTGGTGAACAATGAAGACTTTCAAGGGCACGACTTCAGCAGTCTCAAGTTGACCATAGGCGGCGGCATGTCGGTGCAGCGGGTGGTGGCCGAACGCTGGCAGTCTATTACCGGTAGCCGCTTGCTGGAAGGCTATGGCCTGACCGAATGCGCGCCGCTGGTAACCGTGTGCCCCTATGATATGGACGGCTATAACGGCTCCATTGGCCTGCCCGTGTGCTCGACCGATGTCCGGCTGGTCGATGATGACGGTCAGGTCATTACCCTGACCCATACCCCCGGCGAAATGGAAGTGAAGGGCCCTCAGGTCATGAGCGGCTACTGGGGCGCGAATGAAGCAGACAGTGACGGCCCCGACAGTCCGTTCCATGATGGCTGGCTGCGCACCGGTGACATCGCCACCATGGATGAGCAAGGCTTTTTGACCATAGTCGATCGCAAGAAAGACATGATACTGGTGTCGGGCTTCAACGTTTTTCCTAACGAAATTGAAGAGGTGGCCATGCAGCATCCGGCGGTACTGGAAGCGGCGGCGGTGGGCGTACCTCATGCGGACTGCGGCGAAGTGGTCAAGCTGGTGGTGGTGAAGAAGCCGGGCGCCGAGCTGGATATAAATACCCTCAAGGCCCATTGCCGGCAATATCTGACTGCCTATAAGGTACCTAAGGTGATAGAATTTCGTGACGAATTGCCTAAAACCAATGTCGGTAAAATACTGCGTCGAGAGCTGAGAGACGAAGCCTCTTGAGCCGAGACCCCAGTTATCTGGGGTTTTATTTTTCCGTCCACACAGAGTACTCATGACTTATACACTGATCACCGATAACCAGACCCTCACCGAGTTTTGTAACACGGATGCCCGCCTGCTGGCGCTGGATACCGAATTTATTCGTACCCGTACCTTCTATGCCAAGCCCGGCCTGTATCAGCTGTTTGATGGCAAGCACACGGGGTTGATTGACCCGCTTGCCGTATCCGATCTGTCGCCCCTGTGGCGTTTGCTGAATGATCCGGACCGAGTGTGTGTACTGCATGCCGGCGGCGAAGATCTCGAACTGCTGCAGCACCAAAGTGGCTCCTTGCCGGGCCGTATCCACGACACGCAACTGGCCGCCGCGTTTCTGGGACTGGGCAGTCAGCTGGGGTTTGCCCCCCTGGTAGAAAAAATGCTGGGTGTCAGCCTGGATAAAGCCCATGCGCGCACCGACTGGCTGGCTCGCCCCCTGTCGAGTGCCCAGCTGAGCTATGCGGCGGACGATGTGATTTATCTCTATCCCGTCTATCAGAAGCTCATGGAGCAGCTGGCACAAAAGGGCCTGACGGAATGGTTTGAGCAGGAATGCGAGCGGGCCGTCAAGCGCCGTACCGAAAGCGTTGATCCTGCCTACGCTTATCTGGACATCAAAAATGCCTGGACTCTGGACAGTCAGGCGCTGGGAATATTGCAGCCTTTGTGCCAGTGGCGGTTGAATGAGGCCCGCCAGCGCGACTTGGCCGTCAACTTTGTAGTGAAAGAAGCGCACTTGTTCCGTGTGGCAGAGCGGGCGCCCCTGTCGCTGGCCGATCTGGCGAAGCTGGATCTGGATCCCATGGAAATTCGTCGCCATGGCGATACCCTGCTGGCGCTGGTGCAGCAGGCACTGGCCGAGCCGGCGCACTGGCCTCAGCCGGTTAAACGACTGATTGATTACCCGGATTACAAGGCAGAGCTAAAGCGAATCAAGTCACTGGTGGAAACCGCCGGTGAGCAGGCCGAAATCCCCGCCGAGGTGATTGCCTCCAAGCGGCTGATCCATCAATACCTGAGCTGGAAGTGGCGACTGGAAGAAAGTGCAGACATCAAGCCGATCCTGCTGCAAGGCTGGCGCGGTGAGCTGCTGGGGTCGCAGCTGTAATTGACGACGAGCTGACGGCATCGGAGGTTGCGCCAGGAACGATAAGAGTTTCGACCCTGGCGTAACGCATCATGTGGTGCAAGCGACTTAGCCTTCTACCTTGCCGATGGCCTTTTCATCGCCTTCCGGAAACATGATATTCAGCTCGAGCACCGACAGGTTGTCGCCTTTTTGATCCAGCTGTACCGAAATCTGATCGATATCGATATCCACATATTTACGGATTACCGCCAATATATCCTGTTGCATTTGCGGTAGATAATCCGGGGTATCCCGCTGGCTACGTTCGTGCGCAACAATGATCTGCAGGCGCTCTTTGGCAAGCTGAGCGCTGTTCTGATTCTTTCGTGAACGGAAATAGTCCAGTAGAGACATAAATTAACTCCCAAAAATTCTGCTGAAAAATCCCTTTTTCTCTTCGTCGAGGAAACGGAAGGGGCGCTCTTCACCGAGCAGGCGGGCGACGGCGTCGGCATAGGCGAGGCCGGCATCGGATTCGTTATCCAGGATCACGGGCTCACCGGCGTTGGAGGCTTTAAGCACCGCCTGAGACTCGGGAATCACCCCCAGCAGCGGAATCGCCAGTATTTCCTGCACATCCTGTACGGCCAGCATGTCGCCACGGTTGACGCGCTCGGGTGAGTAGCGAGTCAGCAACAGGTGCTCCTTGATGGGCTCCATGTTGTGCTCTGCCCGCCACGACTTGGACGCCAGTATTCCCAGTACCCGGTCGGAGTCCCGTACCGAGGACACTTCCGGGTTGGTGGTGATAATGGCTTCATCGGCAAAGTAGAGTGCCATCATGGCCCCGGTTTCGATGCCGGCAGGAGAGTCACAAACGATGTACTCAAAGTCCATGGCGGCCAGGTCTTTCAGTACTTTGTCTACGCCTTCACGGGTAAGGGCGTCTTTGTCCCGGGTTTGAGAAGCGGGCAGTATGTAGAGGTTATCGATCCGCTTGTCGCGGATCAGCGCCTGATTCAGGTTGGCATCTCCGTTGATGACATTGACGAAGTCGTATACAACGCGACGCTCACAGCCCATGATCAAGTCAAGGTTACGCAAGCCAATATCGAAATCGATCACCACCGTTTTGTGACCAAGGCTGGCCAGTCCGGTACTGATGGCTGCACTGGAGGTGGTTTTACCCACGCCTCCCTTTCCAGATGTGACGACGATAATTCGTGCCATATTGTGTTCCTAAAGTCGAAAATAATTAGAGTCGGTCGATCGTTAACTGCTCGCCCGCCAGAGAAATAGTGACAGCCTGTTCCCAGTTGTCACCCTGTAGCCCTGCACTGATTTGATAATGGCCGGCGACGGAAATCAACTCGGCCATTAGCTGCTGGCAATAAATTCTTGCCGACTCATTACCTTTGGCGCCGGCAACGGCTCGACCGCGCAGTGGTCCATAAACATGAATACTGTCATCGGCAATCACTTCAGCCCCGTTACTGACGGCACCCAGCACCACCAGGGAACCGTTGGCGGCATATACCTGCTGGCCAGAGCGCACCGGGCCTCGGTGCACCTTGGTGCCGGGCTGGTTAAGCAGCTCGGCGGGGGGCTCTTTAAGCTCGGCCGGGGCTTGTGTGACCGCCGCCTTGCTGGTGCTGACGATGGCCAGGCCTGCGGCGCGAGCTGCAGCCCGGGCTTCATCGCTTTTCGCACCCGTTACCCCCACCGGAACCAGTTCCAGTTCTCTGAGAGCCTGGGCGAGAGCCGAAAAGTCAGGTGTCTGTAAGAGCTTTTCAATGTTGATAACCAGGGGTGCGGCCCGAAAGAAGGCCGGGGCCAATGCAACTTTTTCTGCCAGCAGGCGTTTTACCCTGCCAACATCGTGATCGGTGAGGTGCACCACGGACAGGGTAAAACTACTGCCTTTTAATTCAATACCATGCTCCGCCATAAGCGGCTTTCCCCCAAGGATATAATCCTTTTTGTTATTGTTCGCGCTGATGTTATAGTTTGCCGCCCTAACTGGCAATAAAGCCGACGGATTATAGCAACTTCCATGTTATCTGTAGTATATAAAAGTCCCAAAATGGACCAAACCTATCTTTTTGTCGAGCGACGCGACGACTTTTCTCGCGTGCCGTCCGCGTTACTGGATACCTTTGGTACGCCGCAACTTGCTATGATTATTAATCTGGCAAATAAAACACAACTTGGACAAGCTGATTTGACCAAGGTGAAAACGGCGTTGAAAACGCAAGGGTATTACCTGCAATTACCGCCTCCGCCAGAAAACCTGCTCAAAGAGTTTCGTGCAAAGAATAAATTGTAGCCTTTTCTGGACGGTATGAAGCAAGCAGGCCTGAAATGACATCAACAGGAGCGACACATGTATCAACATCTGGACGTGCAAGGTCAACCGCTGCCCTATGCGGTTGGCAAGGTAGTGTGCGTGGGGCGCAGCTATCAGGACCATGCCGCCGAGCTTAACAATCCTGTCCCCAGCCAACCGCTGCTGTTCATCAAGCCGGCCAGTAGCCTGACGGGGCTGAATGTCCCCTTGCTGCTGCCCAAGGGGCTGGGTGCCGTACACCACGAGCTGGAAGTGGCACTGCTGATCGGTCGACGCCTGTGTCATGCCGAACCGGGGCACACCCTGGATGCCATCGTGGGGGTGGGGCTGGCGCTCGACCTGACCTTGCGTGACGTACAGGACGAGCTGAAAGCCAAGGGGCACCCCTGGGAGCGCGCCAAGGCTTTCGATGGCAGCTGCCCCGTCAGCCCGTTTGTAGAGCCCGACATGATCGGCCACCTGCAGCAGCTCGATTTCAGCCTGCAGGTCAATGGTCAGCCCCGGCAGGCGGGGAATACCGCCCAGATGATGTGGCCGATAGGAAAGCTGCTGGCCGAAATGAGCCGCTGCTTTACCCTGAACCCCGGCGACATTGTCTTGACGGGCACCCCGCAAGGGGTCGCCGAGCTCAAGCCCCAGGATCAACTCGATATGCAATTGAACGGTCAGTACCGTTTTAGTGCTCAAGTAGCAGGATAAGTAATGCAGGCTGATTTTTGGTATACCAAGTCTTTGGAACAGATGACCGACCAGGAATGGGAAGCCCTGTGTGACGGTTGTGGCAAGTGCTGCCTCAACAAGCTGATTGATGAGGATACGGACGAGTTGGTGCATACCAATGTGGCATGCGAGCTGTTAAACACCCACACTTGTGCCTGCAGTAACTATGAAAACCGGTTTTCCATCGTGCCGGACTGCCTGAAAATTACCCGTGACAAGCTGGATGACTATTTCTGGTTGCCCTCTACCTGTGCTTATCGGTTGCTGTCCGAGGGGCAGTCGCTGCCATCCTGGCACCCGCTGCGCACGGGCTCGAAGAGTGCCATGCACAAGGCGGGGCAGTCGGTACGGGGCAAGGTCGTGCCCGAGTCCAGGGCCGGCGCCTGGGAGCAGCACATCATTACCTGGGCGAAATGATCCCGAGTGAGGGGAGAGGCGTAAAGCGTGAGGAGTAAACACAGCCATAAGCTGTAAGATAAACTCAAGTCATATCGCTTCACTTTCCTGAGCTCTGTAGCCTGCTGGCTTTCAAGATTAAAAACATCTTTGCCACGGAATCCACTGAAGCCACGGAATCATTAAGATTAGAACAAGGTTGAACCTGATAAGGCTTGCAAGACAAAGTTCTTGCAAGCCTTTTTGTCGTTCAATTGGAAGGCAGAGGGGGCTGCTCAGCCGATCATCCGCGCCAGGGAAGGCGCGGTTTGAGCCTACAGGGAAGTATTCACGGCGTGTTTATAGCTTACGGCTTACTGCTTGCTTCCCCGTGATCCTCATCAGGATAAACACCATCGCCAGCACGGCCAGGCCGGCGAATATTCCCATTAGCCACTGGGGCATACTCAGACCCATCCATGCCCAGGAGACGTCGGAACAATCGCCGCTGGGGTGAAACAGGCCGGGTAACCAGGTGTCGAGTGGTAACCAGGAGGGAAACTCGGCCACGCTGGAGCATTGGGTAAAGGGGGAGGGGTTGAATTGATAGCCGACATGCTCCTTGGCCAGTAGTCCGCCTTTAACGGCGGCGGTCAGCCAGCCCAGCAAAGCCAGGTTGCTGATAAGCCCGTGCTTCGGTGCCAGCCAGCCCAGACAGGCTGCCAGCATCACGCCGGCCAGTGCGGCTCGCTGGTAGACGCACATTACACAGGGGGCCATGCCCTGACCATATTGAAAGTACAGGGCGACAGCCAGCAACAGGCCCGAGCCCAGAGTCAGCAGTGCCCAGGCGAAACGAGAACGAGAAAAGGCGTACAGCATGAAATCCTCACAGTATGACGTAAAAATGATTCTGGCCGGTAAGCAGAAGGAAAAGGGGGCGGAGCTTGTGGAGAACTGGTCTGCTCTGTTATTATCAGCCTTTGGTTTTACCCATTTTTAATATATTTAACAGAGTGGTTTTATGGTCATTAAGGCACAAAGTCCAGCCAATTTCGCGGAACAATATATCATAGAATCCATCTGGAACAGTCACTTTCCACCTGGCTCTATCTTGCCGGCCGAGCGTGAATTGTCGGAGCTCATCGGCGTGACCAGAACCACGCTGCGCGAGGTGTTGCAACGGTTGGCCCGGGACGGCTGGCTCACCATACAACACGGCAAACCCACCCGGGTAAACAACTTCTGGGAAACCTCCAGCCTGAATATTCTGGAAACCCTGGCGCGGCTTGATGAAGACAAGATGCCGGAGTTGATCGATCATCTGTTATCTGCCCGTACCCATATCAGCAGCATTTTCATTCGTTCGGCAATAAAAAACAACCCGGAAAAGGTGGCGAGCGTTATCGCAGAGTTAGAGCAGCTGGCCGACGAAGCCGACGCCTATGCCGCCTTCGATTACGAACTGCATCATCAGTTGGCCTTTGCTTCCGGCAATCCCATTTACGGGTTGATTCTGAATGGTTTCAAGGGGCTGTACTGTCGGGTAGGGCGTTACTACTTCTCTTTGCCTGCGGCGCGTCAGCTGGCTGGCACTTATTATCGGGATCTGGCCGCCCTGGCAAGCAGAGGCGAGCTGGACCAGGTGGCCGAGCTGGTACGAGACTATGGCAAGGCGTCGGGCAAGTTGTGGCTCGAAATGCGCGATCGCTTACCCGAAGGTATGGCTCAGGGCTAAATAATTGAGTGAAATGTGAATCGTGAAGAGTAAAGGAGAACCCCAGAGGCTCTTACCCTATACTCTTCACCGTCTTACCACTGCTTTCCCCTCACTATTAACACCTAACACCTTACGGATTCAGCTCCGGACAGCGACTGAGGATAGTGGCGCTGCCATCCGGCTCTTCCTGCTCCAGCAACACATCAAAGCCCCACAGGCGATGCACGTGTTTCAGCACTTCATGGCTGGAGTCGGACAGGGGAATGCGATTGTGCGGCACATGGCGCAGGGTCAGGGAGCGATTACCTTTAACCTCCACGTTATAGACCTGAATATTCGGCTCCAGATTGGACAGGTTGTATTGGCTGGACAGCTTTTGGCGCAATGCGTGATACCCCTGCTCATCGTGAATGGCGGAAATTTCCAGGTAGTTGCGGGTATCGTCATCGGACACGGCAAACAAATGCAGATCCCGCATCACCTTGGGTGACAGGAACTGGCTGATAAAGCTTTCGTCCTTGAAGTTCTCCATCGCAAAGTGCAGGGTCTTCACCCAGTCGGAGCCGGCAATATCCGGAAACCAGGCCTTGTCTTCCGCGGTAGGGTGTTCGCAAATGCGGCGCAAATCCACAAACATCGCAAAGCCCAGCGCATAAGGGTTGATGCCCGAATAGTACTTGCTGTTATAAGCCGGCTGAAAGATAACATTGGTGTGGTTGTGCAGTATCTCCATCATGAAGCGATCCGTGACCAGGCCCTCGTCATACATGTGCTGGCTAATGGTGTAGTGCCAGAAGGTGGCCCAGCCTTCATTCATCACCTGGGTTTGTTTTTGCGGATAAAAATACTGACTGATCTTGCGCACGATACGCACGATCTCGCGCTGCCAGGGCTCCAGTAGCGGCGCATGTTTCTCTATGAAGTACAGCAGGTTTTCTTCCGGCTCGGCGGGGTAGCGACGTTTTTCTTCCGCCTTGGCATCGTCCATACGCGGCAGGGTTTTCCACAGTTCGTTGACCTGGGTTTGCAGATAGCTTTCCCTGGCCTTCTGGCGCCGCCTTTCTTCGGCCAGCGACAGTTGCTGTGGCCGTTTGTAACGATCGACCCCGTAGTTCATCAGGGCATGACAGCTGTCAAGAATGGCTTCAACTTCGGCCACGCCGTGTTTTTCCTCACACTCGCTGATGTAGTGTTTGGCAAACAGCAGGTAGTCGATAATCGACTCGGCGTCGGTCCAGGCCTTGAACAGGTAGTTGTTCTTGAAGAAGGAGTTATGGCCGTAGCAGGCATGGGCAATCACCAGCGCCTGCATGGGCAGGGTATTTTCCTCCATCAGATAGGCAATACAGGGGTTGGAGTTGATTACAATCTCATAGGCCAGCCCCATTTGCCCACGTTTGTAGTTTTGTTCGGTTTGAATAAACTTTTTGCCATACGACCAATGATGATAACCAATGGGCATGCCAATGCTGGAGTAGGCATCCATCATTTGTTCGCCCATGATAATTTCGATTTGATTCGGATAGGTACTCAGGCCGTAGTGCTTGGCAATACGGGCTATTTCCGTGTGGTAGGCTTCGAGTAACTCAAAGCTCCAGTCTGGCCCGTCACTAAGCGGGCGAGTTCGGGTTTGGGTTTGGGTCTCAATCATGGTCACCTCATGCCGCCTGCTTCTTGAACAGCTCTCTGAATACGGGGTAAATATCTTCTACCGAGCGTATATGCTCCATGGCAAAGTTGGAAAAGCTGCGCGCGATGGACTCATATTCGTGCCACAAGGTTTGGTGGGCGCGAGTGGTTATTTCGATGTAGGCGAAATAGCGCACCAGCGACATCAGATCGTCTTGCAGCAACTGCCTGCACAAGGGAGAGTCATCGGCCCAGTTATCACCATCCGATGCCTGGGCGGCGTAAATATTCCACTGATCGGCGGGGTAGCGGTCGTCTATGACCTTTTTCATGAGCTGCAGCGCACTGGAGACAATGGTACCCCCGGTTTCCTGGGAGTAGAAAAACTCCTGCTCATCGACTTCCTTGGCCTGGGTGTGATGGCGGATAAACACCACATCGACGTTCTTGTAGGTGCGGGTCAAAAACAGGTACAGCAACAAGTAAAAGCGCTTTGCCATGTCTTTGGTGGCCTG
This sequence comes from Oceanisphaera sp., assembly GCF_048268965.1. GTDB lineage: Bacteria > Pseudomonadota > Gammaproteobacteria > Enterobacterales > Aeromonadaceae > Oceanimonas. Next base: position 155,638 of record NZ_JBLWUK010000002.1, on the reverse strand, counting down.
ATCCATAGAGCCGGAGACGTCCATGATGCAAAACATCACCGCCTGAGTTGAAGGAACGGGCCTTTGCACGAAGTTGTTAAAGCGCAGATCGAAGGTGTCGATGAAGGGCACAGCTGCAATACGGCGTTTCAACTCGGCGATTTCCAGCTCCAGTTCCTGAATGCGGGCATAATGCCGGGTGGGGTGGCGCCCCAGCTCGGCCAGCTCCCGCTCCAGCTCGGCCACGGTTTTCTTCTTGCCCACCTGCAGCGCCATGCGCCGCGCCAGTGACTGGCGCAACGAACGTACGATATTAATGTTGGCCGGTACCCCGTCTGCAGAGTAGCCGGCACGAAAGGTCTTCATTTCGCTAATTTTATTGAGCTTGTTCTTTTCGAGGTTGGGCAGCTCCAGACCATCGAACAAGAGGTCGAGATATTCCTCTTTTGAGATTTCAAAAATAAAATCGTCCTGTCCTTCTCCCTGGTTGCTGGCATCCCCTTGTCCGCTTCCCTGACCGCCTCCTCCCTGGGGTCTGTCTACCTTGTCGCCGGTTACAAACTGATCGTTGCCCGGATGGACCTGCTCGCGGTATCCGCCCTTGCCTTGATGAAACACCGGCTCGGAGATATCCCGGGTGGGAATGGAGACACTCTCACCCTTGTCGATATCCTGAATACTGCGTTTGAGTACCGCATCTGACACCGCTTTTTTAAGTTGTTGTTGATAGCGGCGGATAAAGCGCTGCCGGTTCACAGCGCTTTTGTTGCGGCCATTTAGTCGTCTATCGATAAAATGCGCCATAGTTTCCCCCAACACTTACCTTGTTAAGTAGACTTGCGAACACGCAGATACCACTCGGATAACAATCTGACCTGCTTGCGGGTATATCCCTTTTCCATCATGCGGGCGACAAAGTCATCGTGTTTTTTCTGTTCATCGGCACTGGTCTTGGCATTAAAGGAAATGACCGGCAACAGCTCTTCGGTATTCGAGAACATTTTCTTCTCGATAACGGTTCTCAGCTTTTCGTAGCTGGTCCAGTTAGGGTTTTTGCCTGCATTATTGGCCCGGGCCCGTAACACGAAGTTGACGATTTCGTTACGGAAGTCTTTCGGGTTGCTGATGCCGGCGGGCTTCTCTATTTTCTCCAGTTCGGCATTAAGGGCTGAACGGTCAAACAGCTGGCCGGTATCCGGATCCCGGTACTCCTGATCCTGAATCCAGAAGTCGGCATACACCACGTAGCGGTCAAAAATGTTTTGTCCGTATTCAGAGTAGGACTCCAGGTACGCAGTTTGAATTTCCTTGCCGATAAACTCGACGTACTTGGGAATGAGGTAGCCCTTGATGAACTCAAGGTAGCGGTCATGCACTTCTTGTGGGAACTGCTCCCGCTCTATTTGTTGCTCCAGTACATAGAAGAGGTGTACCGGGTTGGCCGCGACCTCTGCATGGTCGAAGTTGAATACCCGGGACAGGATCTTGAAGGCGAAACGGGTTGAGAGGCCGTTCATGCCTTCGTCTACCCCGGCATAGTCACGATACTCCTGATACGATTTTGCTTTGGGATCCGTGTCTTTCAGGCTTTCACCGTCATAGACCCGCATCTTGGAGTACAGGTTGGAGTTTTCCGGCTCTTTCATCCGTGACAGCACGGTAAATTGCGCCAGGGTTTCCAGGGTACCCGGCGCGCATTTGGCGTGGGCCAGCTCACTGTTGAACAGCAGCTTCTGGTAGATATCGATTTCTTCGGTCACCCGCAAGCAGTAAGGCACCTTGACGATATACACCCGGTCGAGAAACGCCTCGTTATTACGGTTATGTTTAAAGTGCTGCCACTCGGACTCGTTGGAGTGAGCCAGTATAATGCCCTCGAAGGGCAGGGCAGACAGACCCTCGGTACCGTTGTAGTTACCTTCCTGGGTCGCGGTTAATAATGGGTGCAGCACCTTGATCGGCGCCTTGAACATTTCGACGAACTCCATCAACCCCTGGTTGGCCTTACACAAGGCACCGGAGTAAGAGTAGGCATCTGCATCGTCCTGGGCGTAATGCTCCAACTGGCGAATGTCGACCTTGCCGACCAAAGATGAAATGTCCTGGTTATTATCATCACCGGGTTCGGTTTTGGCGATGGCAATTTGATCCAGCACCGACGGGTAGACCTTCTCTACCGTGAAGCGGGTAATATCGCCCCCAAACTCGTGCAGCCGCTTGACCGCCCAGGGCGACATGATGGCCCGCAGGTAGCGCTTGGGAATGCCGTATTCCTGCTCCAGCACGGCACCGTCCTCGATAGCGTCGAACAGGCAGAAGGGATGGTCGTTAACCGGAGACCCCTTGAGGCGGTAGATGGGCATCTTTTGCATCAGGGACTTTATGCACTCGGCCAGCGAAGACTTACCACCCCCCACAGGACCCAGCAAATACAGAATCTGTTTCTTTTCCTCCAGCCCCTGAGCGGCGTGTTTAAGGTAGGACACAATTTGCTCTATGCTGTCTTCCATGCCATAGAACTCGGAAAATGCCGGATAGCGGGCAATGACCCGGTTAGAGAAGAGCCGGCTTAACCTTGGCTCTTGTGCGGTGTCGATCATTTCCGGCTCACCTATCGCCATCAACAGGCGTTCGGAGGCCGAAGCGTAACAGGCTTTGTCGTCCCGGCACATGTCCAGGAACTCCTGCAGGCTGTACTCTTCTTCTTTCGCTTTTTCATAACGCGTTTGGTAATGCTCAAAAATAGCCATGATGTATTCCCCCTAATCTCGGCTCTGCTGCTTCAGTACTTGTAAGCAAGAGCCTTGCGCACATATCTTCATTCCCTTGGTAAAAGATTAGTCATGATTTAGCCAACCTGCTTGTGTAACGCTCAGAAATATCGAAGAATTTGTGAAATCGTTCTCAGTTATGAATATTTCATACGAGTCTTCCCGATCCCGGAGGCAGCTCAGCGTTTGTGGGGGCGGGGCTTAGCGTCGCTAAAACAATAAATATCATCACCTTAACGTAAACGTCAAATTGGTGGGAGGGCGATATTTAATTCGTACCTTTTCCCTTTTATGCATTGACTCCACATTTTGCAGCGGTTAGATTGGACGGACATTGCAGTTAAGCCATTTGCCCAGCTTGAGTGGTCAAGGTGGCAACTAAGATGTATAGCTCTGTTTAAGCACGTTTCCGTTTATTTTGGCCCTCGCTTGCGAGGGTTTTCTTTTTTATTCCGCAATACATACTGCTGGCGCTTTACGTCAACGTAAATATAGATCCTCCTTTCTTTCGCAGCATCCAGCTCATCGTTACCCGGGGCAGGGGCGATAAGCCGTGCCTACAGACCGATGGCGAGCTTGCCGTGTTTGGTTGGCGGCATTGCAGGGACCTGCTGGCGCTAACCGAGTCATAGCTCCAGGGGGTGAACCCGACCGCTCTTTCTTTATATTCCGTATATCCGGTTGCACCAGAGGGTTTGTTTTTTATGCCAACATGCAAAAGGGTGCTCCCCAATAGCCTTGTTATGCCAACATACAATTGGTGATAAGCAGCTACTCCCTTGCAATTTCAGTGTCTTGAGCATTAATCATCAAGAATGCGGTGCTATCGGGGCACCAATAAAATAAGCTGTACGGGTTGATAGCTGGCCCACATCAAGGAGAGTGATATGCAATTGGAGCCACAGCAAATCGAGTGCACGGCAGCAGGGGACCTGGTTGTGCAATTGTCGCACCCCATATCGGTTCGTTTTCGATATCGGTCCTGGGAAGCGGGGTTTGGTTGTGAGCGATGGGAGCAGGGACGCTGGTATCCAGAAGAGAGTGATTTTGCTCTACCGCTGCTCGCCGCCGCGAAACAATCGCCGGTCGGTGGGCCGCTGGCGGGGTTTGTACGGCGTATTCCGGCCGATATTCGCGACGCGGTGCAGCCCTATGGCTATCGCCAGGCCATTTTATTACGCTGGCTGGCCCGTAGCGCGACCGCCCGGGAGCTGTTTGCTCATTCCCCCCAGCTATGCTGGCTGTTGATCTGCCACAGCTTTGACGACGACTGGTCGCAAACCGAGATAAAAGCCGCACTGGCTCGGCCCAGAATGCATATGCTGCAGGCAATCACCGGCCAGGGCAGCAAGGCTTTGGTCAAGGTGCTGGCGCGCATTCAGTTAAGCAAAGGAGATGGCCAGGAATATCATGCCTTGTATGACTGCCTGGCTCATCCCCAGCAGATAACCCCTTTCCTGAATTGGCCGACCATTCCCATACAGGCGTTGTTTGCCAGCCGCCGATACCCGCTGTTACGAAAGAGCCACTGGCTGAAAAACCGGCTGCTGAATACGGTCGACTCCTACAGTCGCTTGCAAATCGAAATTCAGCCTCAGTACCGGTATTGGGAAGATGCGGTAAATGTTGCACAGCTGCTGGGGATAACGGATGCGCAAATTGCCCTGGAGCGCTGTGCCGACTTTGCCGCCGTAAAAGCGCTGCACGATCGCTGGACCGATCGCATGAATCAGCGCAGCTATCTGGTGAGCGATGGTACAACCCTGTTTCCACCGCCACCTGTGGCCGGCAATCAGGATATTTTTCCTGTGTTGAGCATGGAAGACCTGCAGGAAGAAGGGCGCTTGATGCACCACTGTGTGGCCAGTTATGCTCACAAGATCATGTCGGGTCAATGCTACATTTATCGCATGTTACGCCCCGAGCGGGCCACCATAGAAGTGTTGAACGTGAGCCCCCAGCCCCGGGTAAGACAAATATCACTGGCCTATAATCGCCAGCCCCAGCCGCACACTCTGATGGCGGCACAAACCTGGCTGGCTGCAGGCTGGGCCGACGACCAGCGAGCCGAGTATGAAGAGGCGCACCATCAACCCCAGCGAGCCGGCTTGATGTCACAGGGCCTGCGCTGATCTTGAAGCACGACGAACATATGATGGAAATTGAAGGTATTATTGCCGAAAAAATCATTGCCCGAACCAAGGGCCTGATCCCCTACGATATCAATGTGATGAACAGGCAGGGCAGGGTGGTGGCGTCTACCGACACCAGCCGGGTGGGTCTGGTGCACGAAGGGGCCAGCCGGGTCATAGAACGCAGGGAGCCGGTCATTGTCGATCAGGCCAGTACCCGCTATCTGACGGGTGCCAGGCCCGGGATCAACCTGCCCATCGAGTATCAAGGCAGCTGCATCGGCGTGGTGGGGATCACCGGCGAGCCGCAGCAGGTGTGTGACTTGGGGGCCTTGCTGAAGATGACCGCCGAGCTGCTGGTGGAGCAAAGCCGGGAAAAGGACGCGGCACAGTTATTAAATGCCGAAAGGGAGGAGTGTCTCAAGCAGCTTGTTGACGGCCGGCTGGACGAAACGACGGCGCAGCAGCGCGTGAAGAGCCTTCAGTTGCAGATCCGCTATCCGGCACTGTGCGTCATCATCCAGCCGGAGAGCCCGCACCGGTTACAGCAACAAAAGCTGGACTTGACCCCCGCCTTGAATTTGCGTGTAAATGGCCTGTTTTTCTATCGCCAGGGGGGCGGCCTGACCCTGATACTCGAAGCCGGTGACAAGGCCAAGGTAGACGCCAAAATAGCGCAGCTGGTCGAGCTGCTCGCACAGCCACTCACAATAGGGGTGGGCTGCAGGGTGGACTCCCTGTCGGGACTGGCCCTGTCTTACAAAACGGCCACCGCCGCCATGCAATTTGGCAGACCTGAGGCACTCGGCGAGACGGCAACGCAGTATTGCTACGACAGCCATAAAGAAAAAGTCCTTGTTTCTTCATCGGCACAGGGGTGGCAGTTGGCGGAGTTGACCAAAGAGTATCGTGCGCTCATTGAGCAGGATCCCCATGGCACACTGCGCTTGACGCTGCACACACTCATCTCTTCATCGGCAGACATGCTCAGTTGTGCCAGCCAGCTTGATATTCACAGAAATACCCTGCGCTACCGGCTCGACAGAATTCACGACATTACCGGGGTGGATTACAAAAAACTGGATCAGCTGTTACGCCTTTATCTTGGCAAGATCATTCTCGACTAGGGGCGGTTGACCTATCGCGCACAAAAAGAAAAGCGGCATCTTGTGCGTTTGCACATGGTCATTGCTCCCCGAAGCACAGATACTTTTATTCTCTTTGACCCTTATGATGAAGGTGCTCCCATGAAAAAAATTGTTATTGCTCCCGACTCCTTCAAGGAGAGCCTGACGGCACTGGAAGTCGCCGAAGCGGTCAAGCAGGGCTTTCTGGCGGTTTACCCGGATGCCGAGTACCGGCTGATCCCCATGGCCGATGGCGGCGAGGGCACGGTGGAAGCCCTGGTCGCCGTTACCGGAGGTAACATAGTGCACACCCGGGTGACCGGGCCACTGGGTAATCCGGTTGAGGCGCACTATGGCGTGCTGGGCGATGGCAAGACGGCCGTGATTGAAATGGCCTCGGCGTCCGGCTTGCACCATGTGGCACAGGAAGCGCGAGATCCCTGTATGGCGACTTCACGGGGGACGGGGGAGTTGATTCGTCACGCCCTGGACGCCGGCCTGCGTCATATCATTGTGGGCCTGGGGGGCAGTGCCACCAACGATGCGGGTGTCGGCATGCTGGCGTCGCTGGGTGCCAAGTTCAGGGACGCCCAGGGCAACGAAATTGCCGATGGCGGCGCGGCCTTGAGCAATCTGAAGAGCATAGATATCAGTGGGCTGCACCCGGCCATGGCCGACTGTACCTTTGAGGTAGCCTGTGACGTGGACAACCCGCTGCTGGGCGACAGAGGCGCGACCGCAATATTTGGCCCACAAAAAGGCGCCACCACAGCGCAGGCAGCCAGGCTCGAACAAGCGCTGACCCATCTGGCCGATGTGATTGTGGCCAGCGGCTTTGCCGATCAGCGAGAAAAAAATGGAGCCGGTGCCGCCGGTGGCATGGGCTTTGGCATGATGACCTTTATGGACGCCACCTTCAGGCCCGGCATCGACATCGTCATTGAAGCGACCAGGCTGAAAGACGCGGTAAAAGGTGCGGATCTGGTGATTACCGGTGAAGGCCGCATCGACAGCCAGACCATTTTTGGTAAAACGCCGATTGGCGTGGCCAGAACCGCCAAAATCTACGACATCCCGGTGATTGGCCTTGCCGGCAGCATCAGCGAGGACGTGGCCGTCGTCTGCGATCACGGTATCGATGCGGTGTTCTCTATCATGCCGCGGGTGATGACACTGCAAGAAGCCTTCGCCGAGGCAGAGCAGAACCTGACCTTTACCGCCAGAAATATCGCCACCCTGTTGGCGATGAAAGGCGCTAAATAAAAGCGAGTGAGGGGTGAGGCGTTAAGAGAGAGGGGGAGCCCCTGACCTGCAGGCTCGGTTTTTATACCAAACAGATTAAATAGCAGATCTATTTTCTTGCTCTATAAAGGTCGGATAAAGGGCCTCCTCCACCGACACGCTTCGGATAAATGACACTCACCGTTTTAACCTGCTGCGAACATTCACTGGATGTTCGGTCAGATTGAAACGATTCGTCACGGCGAGGCAAGCTCGCCCCCTGCACGCTCAGCACATGACATCCTTGTCATGTGATGGTCGGTGGAGTAGCTCCCTTCATCCTCCCTGATGCTACAGAGTTGCCTGTTGGTGCTGCCTACAGGCAACTCGGAGCCTAAGAAGAGGCAGCAGAGATCACCTCCCACGACCGTGAAATGCATGGATGGCATTTCCCGAGCCCTCAGGGATGAGTTTATGGCGTGTCGTGGGAGGTGGCTGTGGTGCCTCTGGTATTCAGGTTCAAAGGTGAACAGATCTTTACTGTAATTGGTATTACTCCTCACCCCTCACGATTCACTTTTCATTCTTCACCCACAAAGCAAAAAGCCCGCTCAATCGAGCGGGCTTTTCAGTGTTTGGTGCGTCCTAGTGGATTCGAACCACCGACCCCTACCATGTCAAGGTAGTGCTCTAACCAGCTGAGCTAAGGACGCAGAGTACAAGAGTTTTGGTACGCCCTAGTGGATTCGAACCACCGACCTCTACCATGTCAAGGTAGCGCTCTAACCAACTGAGCTAAGGGCGTATCGTGTCTTGGACGAGCGGTATATTAGCCAAGGCGTTCGGGGGTGGCAAGCCTTTTTTCTTATAACATAATCAGATGGATAACTATTGCTCAGGTTGGTGAAATATCGCACCGCTTTAAAAAAGATTGCCACATTCGTGCATGTTCCAGGGTCTGTTTGCGGTAGCGAACATAGACCTGACTGTTGAGCCCCAGTGCCAGCTGTTGCCGATAAGCCTGCATGATGTCGCGTTTGCTCCCGGGGGGCTCAAGTGTGCTTTGCAGCAGGGGAGCCAGTTGCACAAACTGGCGATCTATCTGCCCCAGATAGTGCTGAATCCCGTTGATGTAGTAGTGCTGCAGGGCATTACGCAGTCGCTTGGCTTTTATTTGTCCGCCACGGCGACAGTCAAACTGTTCCAGTTGCTGCAAGAACCGGCGGCTTTGCTCAAGATAGTGGCCGGCACTGTGCAGGGAGTAAAACAAACGGCCGAGATAGGGGTTCTGATACAGGCCGGACAGCGCCTGATTGAGTTGCTGGGTACCGAGCGGCTGCGTATCGATTTCGCCCCTGGCCAGGTTGTGCAGTTGGGCGAACAGATCGAAGGCTTGTACCGTTTCCTGATACCCAGGTTGTTGCGTGAAAGGCAGCGCGGGGGAGCGAGGGGTGAGTGCGGCACGAATTTCGGGCTCCGCGATCATCATGTTCCAGTGAAAGCCGGGCAGCAGGGGAGCTTTTTGTTGTTCAATGCTGTGTAACCAGGCTTGCAGCTCGGGATCGGGGTGTTCGGCCTGGCACAGCTGCAGCCCTTGTTGAAATTGCAGGTGATATAACAGCTGGCCGGCGGCACTTTGGCTTTTACCTACCGGGCTGTTGTGTTCCCCTACCAGGGCCAGCAGGTCACACTGGCCGAGTTTTAATGCGTCCAGCAGGCCGGTGCTGATACGTTCCTGAGTCAGCGTTAGCTGTCGCTGGGCGGGCAGGGGCGGCAAGGGCGGAGCCGGCGTTAATACCGGCTCCGCGACCTCTAGTACGTGGGCCACCCGTTTCAAATAAGTATGAAAGTGGCTTTCAAGATCATCCTGTGGGCTACATGCCATCAACCAGAGGCCGATTAGCCCGACTATTATGTTCGACCCGCGCATAAATCACCCGTAATCGCCATATCAAGGAGAAGGCCGATACCGACAGACCGACCAGGAAACCAATCCAGAAGCCGTGAGGGCCCATAGCCGGAACAACCCAGTCGGTCATGCCCAGCACCATCCCTATGGGGAAGCCACATAACCAGAATGACATGAAGGTTATGTAGAAAATGGTCTGCGTGTCTTTATACCCCCGCAGGGCGGCGGCGGCAATCACCTGGATAGAGTCTGAAATCTGGTAAAAAGAGGCCAGCAACAGCAAGCTGGCGGCCAGCTGAATCACCTCGATATTATCGGTATACAAACCGCCAATCCAGTAACGGCCCCAGATGGTGGTCAGGGCGGTGCCCATCGCCATCATGCAGCCCAGGGCGATGCCCATAATACTGATGATTTTGGCTTTGCCGGGCTGGTTTTCCCCCAGGCAGTGGCCAACGCGTATGGTAATCGCCATGCCAAGGCTCAGCGGTATCATGAAAATGATGCTGGAGAAGTTAATGGCCACCTGATGGCCGGCGACAATTTCCGCCCCCAGAGGGGCCAGTAGCAAGGCCACCACGGTAAACAGGGTGACTTCACAGAAAATGGCCAGGGCAATGGGCAAACCGAGCCGAAACAAACGGCCAATCCGGGGCCAGTCCGGCGCACTGAGCGCAGAAAATATCGCAAATGGGCGGAGGAGGGGCGAGCGCTGGGTGTAAATGACCATGCCTACCAGCATCACCCAGAACATTACCGCCGACGCATAACCACAACCCACCCCGCCCAGGGCGGGCAAGCCAAACTTGCCGTGGATCAGCACATAGTTGGCCGGCACGTTCACCAGCAGGCCAATAAAGCTGATGACCATGGTGGGCAGGGTATGGGAAAGTCCCTCGCTGAAGTTGCGTAATACCTGATACAAGGCATAGGCCGGCATGCCCCATAAAATGGCATGCAGATAGCCGGCCGTTTTCTCTGCCAGCAAAGGCTCAACCTCCATCCAGTGCAACGCCTGTGGCGAGTAATAGAGTGCCAGCATGGCGGGCAGAGTCACCAATATGGTCAGCCAAAAACCCTGATGCACGGCACTGGCCACCTCACTCTGGCGACGCGCGCCGTTCAATTGCGATATGATGGGGGTGAGCGCCATAATGACGCCCTGAACCAGCAAAATAAGCGGCAGCCAAAAGCTGGTGGCCACGGCAACCGCCGCCAGATCGGTGGCACTGACCTGACCGGCCATCACGGTATCGACAAAGCTCATGGTGGTTTGTGCCATTTGGGCCACCAGAATGGGGCCACACAACCGCAATAAACGGGGGACTTCAGACAAATAAGGCTTCAGGGCCATGGTGTTCTCGCTTGCAAGAGGAAGAGGTTTGTCGAATAGCGGGAAGTGTGCCTTTACCGGGCATAAGGCTGGTAACAAACGCTGTAAAACGATAATTATTGGGACTATAGCCTTGATGGAGGTGTTTTCCCACTATCTTTAACTGACATTATAAAGGAAAAATCATGTTCACCGGAATAGTGCAAGGTCAAGGCACCGTATTGGATATCGTCGACAAACAAGACTTTCGAACCCATAGGGTGCAGTTGCCGTCTGCGTTGCTGCCCGGCCTTGAACTCGGTGCCTCTGTGGCACATAACGGTTGTTGCCTGACGGTCACTGCCATCGATGGCCAGGAGGTCAGCTTTGACTTGATGCAGGAAACCCTGCGGGTCACCAACCTGGGGTTGCTCAAGGTGGGGGACAGCGTCAATCTGGAACGAGCCGCTCGCTTTGGTGATGACATAGGCGGTCATGCGATGTCGGGTCATATCATGGGCATGAGCGCCTTGCTGGAGCAGCAGGTCAGCGATACCAACACCACGTTGTGGTTTGCCTTGCCGGCAGACTTGGCAAAATACGTGTTTACCAAGGGCTACATCGGCATTGATGGCATCAGCCTGACCGTCGGCGCCGTGCAGTCGGATCGCTTTGCGGTGCACCTGATCCCGGAAACACTGGCGCGCACCAATTTAGGCAGCATTACCCCGGGAACCCTGGTGAATCTTGAAATAGACCCCCAGACCCAAGCCATCGTCGACACGGTAGAGCGGGTCATGGCCAGTCGATAGTCTGGCATGACAGCCCGGGTTGCTGATCACGGCGAACAACCCGGGCTCAGGCTGGCAGCAAGCATTATTATGCCAACATACAAATGCAGATAAGCACAAAATCAGCCTGATTCAGAAAATCTGTTCATCATCCGCATCCACGCTCAGTTCCACCTGATCGGTTAATTCATTGCGAACAATCGTCAGGTGAATCGAGTTACAGCAGGCGCTGCAGTCTTCATAATAATTCTGATCCCCCTCGGACGCGTCCACCACTATGTTGGTATTGTGGCCACAATGAGGGCATTGAATCACCTGCTCATAATAATCTCGCATCTCGCTGCTCCTTTCGGATATCAGGCTTCGCTTAATCCGCGGCTCGAACGTCCGCCATCCAGTGCAATAATCTGTCCGGTCAGGTAGGCAGGGCCCGCCAGTAAAAACGCCGCCGTTTCGGCAATTTCCTGAGCCTGCCCCAGGCGCCCCATGGGAATAGTAGCCAACACCTGCTGTTTTTGCTCGGCGGTCAGCTCATGTGCCGGCCAGATAATGGCACCGGGGGCGATACCGTTCACCCGGATGTGCGGGGCCAGTTCGGTTGCCAGGCCCCGGGTCAGGGTGGCCAGTGCATTTTTTGCCATGCTGTATAACAAATGATGCTGCAGCCCTTTTTCGGCATGAATATCGACCATATTGATGATGGCGCCGTTTTGCTGGCGTAAGGCCGGTGAGAGTGCCTGGATGAGAAAGTACGGGGCAGCGGCATTGGTACTCATCAAGTCTTGCCATTGTGCCGGCGTGCTCGATGCCAGCGGCGTCGGGTAAAAACTCGAGGCATTATTGATCAAGCCATCCAGGCGACCAAAGCAGCCCAGTACCCGGTCGGCCATGGCCGGTAGCTGCTCGAGTTGGGTGAGATCCTGGCGAACAATCGCCACGCTGTGGGGTCTGGTACTGTTCAGCTCTTGCTGCAAGGCAAGCACGGCGGTATCACTGCTGTGATAGTGCAACACCAGCCGATAACCCGACTGGTGTAAATGACGGCTCATCTGGGCGCCAATACGCTTGGCGGCACCGGTAATCAAGACCACGGGTGATGACATTAATGCTCCTAGCTCGAAAGAATACGATTCACACTGCTGCTGGCCTGTTCGCGATAGGGTTCGCCAAAGTGACTGACATGGTTAAGCAGGTGATATAAATTATAGATCTCACTACGCTCTCTGTAGCCAGCGTCTAGCGGCCAGACGGCATTGTAACCTTGATAGAACACATGAGGAAACTGGCCAAACAGCTCCGTCATCGCAATATCCGCCTCCCGATCACCAAAATAGCTGGCAGGGTCGAAAATAACCGGTCTATTATCGTAAAAAGCCACGTTGCCCCGCCACAAGTCACCATGCAGCAGAGAGGCTGCGGGCTGATGATGAATCAGCCGCTGCTTGATGCAGGTCACTATTTCCTCGACATCACCAAAATGTATGCCCTTGTCGGCGAGTATCGTCAGTTGCCAGCCGATGCGTTGCTCGGCAAAGAAGGTAGACCATTTCTTGTGCCAGGCATTGGGTTGTATCGACAACCCTAAAAAATTGTCATCGTCCCAGCCGTACATGGGCTGGTGCTGACTCTGGTGTAAGCGGGCCAGCTGCTGGCCCAGCGCATGCCAGGCCTGCTCGCTGCCCTCGTTGAAGGGCAGATAGGCCAGTACCAGGAAGCTGCTGCTCAAGGTGCTGCCACAACAAATGGGTCTGGGCACCTGCAAGGTGTCGCTGGCTCTAAGGTGATCCAGGCTGTTCCATTCACAACGAAACTTCTCCAGGTGCACCGCATCGTTCAATTTTACAAAATACGCGGTTTGGCCATCATCGATGTAAAATGCACGATTAATTTCCCCGCCCGCCAGTGGCTTTTTATTCATCACACTAAAGTCGGTTTTCGTCGCCTCGCTGATTTGATTGGCAATAGTGGGCCACATAATCTCTCCCGCATACTGACGAAGATGGTGACAACATTATAGGCTATACATGACATTCATCATTGGGGAATGCTTATGCTTGAACAACTGAAACAGTGGTTTGTCACCGACCAGACACAGCCGGCGCCCTCGACAACGAGTAAAGAGCTGGCCATTACCGCCTTGCTCGGCGAAGTCATGATGGCTGACGGTCAGGCAAGCCGGGAGGAGCAGCAACAGCTTGAGCACTTGCTGATACGGCTGACCCAGCAAAGTGCGGCCACAGTGCAGCAGTTGTTGGCCGAGTACAAGAGCCGGCAAGATCAGGTGGTGTCACTTTATGAATTTACCGCCGAGTTGAAAAACCTGCCGATAGCGGAGCGCGAAGATATCCTGTACGCCTTGTGGGCGGTCGCCTTTAGCGACGGGCAAGTGGATCCACAAGAAGAAGGGGTCATTCGTCAGGTCGCGGATTTACTCTATATTCCCCACAGTCGCTTTATCTGGCTTAAGCACCAGGCACAGAAAAAGCAGGACACCCCGCATCAACCCGGATGACAGGCAAGGGGCAATTCTGATAAAGTGCTGCGCCTTAACCCGTGCCGCCCCAACGCCTTGGTCGTTTAAGGTGCGCCAAACTGGCAAGGTACGTCAGACGGTTAAAGCAGCAATGAAGCTTGTGCAAAATCTGGGTTCATTTTCATACATTACATGTGCGCTTTGGTAGGGTGCACCACTGTTAAGGATATTTCATGCCGACAATTACTCTTCCCGATGGTAGCCAACGCCACTTTGATCACGCGGTATCCGTGATGGACGTCGCCCAGGATATAGGGCCTGGCCTGGCCAAAGCCTGTATTGCAGGGCGCATCGATGGTCAACTGGTTGATGCCTGCGAACTGATAGAAACCGATGCACAACTGGCCATTATTACCGCCAAGGATCAAGACGGCCTGGAAATACTGCGCCACTCTTGTGCTCACCTGCTGGGTCATGCCATCAAGCAACTCTGGCCCCAGACCAAAATGGCCATCGGCCCCGTTATCGACAATGGCTTCTATTATGACGTTGACCTGGATCACGTCCTGACCGAAGAAGACCTGGCCAAAATCGAAAAGCGCATGCAGGAGCTGGCAAAGACCGGCTATCAGGTCATCAAGAAAAAGGTGAGCTGGCAAGAAGCCCGTGACACCTTTGCCGAACGGCATGAACCTTATAAAATAGAAATTCTCGATCAAAACGTCAGTCAGGACGATCGCCCCGGCCTGTATCATCACGAAGAATACATTGATATGTGCCGTGGCCCCCATGTGCCGAACATGAAGTTTTGTCAGCACTTCAAGTTGCAGAAAACTTCCGGTGCCTACTGGCGTGGTGATTCCAAGAACAAGATGCTGCAGCGCATTTATGGTACCGCCTGGGCCGATAAAAAGGCCCTTAAAGGCTACCTTCTGCAGCTGGAAGAAGCCGCCAAGCGCGACCACCGCAAGATCGGCAAACAGCTCGATCTTTACCACATGCAGGAAGAAGCACCGGGCATGGTGTTCTGGCACCATGACGGCTGGACCATCTTCCGCGAGCTGGAGCAGTTCGTCCGCGTTAAGCTGCGTGAATATGACTATGAAGAGGTAAAGGGTCCGCTCATGATGGACCGCGTACTGTGGGAGCGCTCCGGTCACTGGGACAAGTACGCAGACTATATGTTTACCACCAGTTCGGAAAATCGCGAGTATGCGATCAAGCCAATGAACTGCCCGGGCCACGTACAAATATTCAATCAGGGTTTGAAGTCATACCGCGATCTGCCGTTGCGCATGGCCGAATTTGGTAGCTGTCATCGTAACGAGCCCAGTGGTGCACTGCACGGCCTGATGCGGGTGCGAGGCTTTACCCAGGACGATGCCCATATTTTTTGTACCGAAGAGCAAATACAGTCTGAAGTATCCGATTGTATCAAGCTGGTCTATGACACTTACCAGACCTTTGGTTTTACCGACATCGTCGTTAAGCTGTCTACCCGTCCCGAAGAGCGCATTGGCAGTGACGAAGCCTGGGACCAGGCCGAGCTGGCCTTGCAGCAGGCTCTGCATGCCGCCAACATCGACTTCGAACTGCAACCGGGCGAGGGTGCCTTTTACGGACCAAAAATCGAGTTTACCCTGCACGATTGTCTGAACCGCGCCTGGCAGTGTGGTACAATACAGCTCGATTTTGCCTTGCCTGGCCGTTTGGGTGCCAGTTATGTGGGCGAAGACAACGAACGTCACGTGCCGGTTATGATTCACCGTGCTATTCTAGGTTCGGTCGAACGTTTTATCGGTATCTTGATAGAAGAGTACGCAGGCCTGTTTCCAACCTGGCTTGCTCCCACTCAGGTAGTGGTACTCAATATTACCGATAATCAGGCCGACTACGCCCTCAATCTCAGCAAGCGTCTGAATAATATTGGCATTAGAGCCAAAGCAGACTTGAGAAATGAGAAAATAGGCTTTAAAATCCGCGAACATACTCTGAAGCGGGTACCTTTCATGCTGGTTTGTGGCGACAAAGAAGTCGAAGCCGGCAAAGTAGCGGTTCGTACCCGGAAAGGAATGGATTTAGGCGTCTTCGATGTAGAAGAGCTCAGCCAGCTGATACAGCAGGAAATCCATACTCGCGGAAAGAAAACAGTGGAGGATAAGTTATAAAAGGCGCTAAAAGAGGGAGCAAACCAGCTCCACGCAATCGACTGAATGAAGAAATCAGACTGCCAGAAGTTCGATTAGTTGGCCTGGAGGGCGAAGCCCTAGGCGTGGTCTCCATTGCTGAGGCTCTCGAAGCTGCCGCCAGCGCAGGTGTAGACCTGGTGGAAATCAGTCCCAATGCCGAGCCGCCCGTTTGCCGCTTGATGGACTATGGCAAGTTCATCTATGAGAAGAGCAAGGCAACCAAAGAACAAAAGAAAAAGCACAAACAAATTCAGGTGAAGGAAGTCAAATTCCGTCCCGGAACCGATGATGGCGACTACCAGGTAAAACTACGCAACCTGGTTCGCTTTTTAGAAGAGGGCAACAAAGCCAAAATCACGCTGCGTTTTCGCGGTCGTGAAATGGCGCACCAGGACCTCGGCTTCGATTTGCTCAACCGCATCAAAGCGGATCTGGACGAATTGGCCGTTGTTGAAGCTTTTCCAAAAATGGAAGGGCGTCAAGCTGTCATGGTGCTGGCCCCAAAGAAAAAACAGTAAGGTTTTGCAAGTAGCCGGGTAATGGTTATCCGGCTCGCCTTGTCTGTTTGTTATTATTAACAATGCGGAGTTGTTATGCCGAAGATGAAAACCAATAAAGGTGCTGCAAAGCGCTTTAAAAAAACCGCGGGTGGCTTTAAGCGTAAGCAGTCCCACTTGCGTCACATCCTCACCAAGAAAAGCACCAAGCGTAAGCGTCAGCTGCGCGGTAAGTGTCTGGTAGCAGCAGCTGATGTTGCCCAGGTTCAATCCATGTTGCCGAATGCTTAAGAGGATAGTGAATAATGCCAAGAGTTAAACGTGGTGTGACCGCTCGCGCTCGTCACAAGAAAATTTTAAAGCAAGCCAAAGGTTATTACGGTGCCCGTTCACGCGTCTATCGCGTAGCGGTACAGGCAGTAACCAAAGCCGGTCAATATGCATACCGTGACCGTCGCGCGAAAAAACGTCAGTTCCGTCAGCTGTGGATTGCGCGTATCAACGCTGCAAGCCGTCAGAACGGTCTGTCATACAGCCGCTTCATCAATGGCCTGAAAAAAGCCTCTGTTGAAATCGATCGCAAGATCCTGGCTGATATCGCCGTACACGACAAAACCACCTTCACTGCTTTGGTTGCCAAAGCAAAAGAAGCCCTGGTATAAGTCGTTAAGACGATGAAGTAAAAAAGGAGGCTCCGGCCTCCTTTTTTGTTGCCTGCTCATTGGTTCAGCGGTAGCAGAAAAAACACAAATCCTTTATTATCAAGACCTTCAAATTATTCAATGTCTGCACTATGTGGGCAAGTAACGAGGAATACATGGATCAGCTGCAAGACGTGATCGTCAAAGCACAGGCGGAGATCCTGGCTGCCGCCAACGCCGCCGAACTGGATGAGATCCGGGTGCATTACATGGGTAAAAAAGGCTTTTTTACCGAACAGTCCAAAGCCCTGGGCAAGTTGTCCGCCGAAGAGCGTCCCGCTGCCGGGCAGGTGATCAACCAGGCCAAACAAGCGGTTAACTCGGCTATCAACAGCAAGCGCGAAGCCTTGCAGCTGGCCGAGTTGAACCAGAAGCTGGCGTCGGAAACCCTGGACATCAGTCTGCCGGGTCGCCGTCAAAGCATTGGTGGCCTGCACCCGGTTACGCGGACCATAAAGCGCATAGAGTCGTTTTTTGGCGAGCTGGGTTTTCAGGTGGCAGAAGGCCCGGAAATCGAAGATGACTTTCATAACTTCGACGCTCTGAACATTCCGGCACACCACCCGGCACGGGCCGATCACGACACCTTTTATTTTAACCCCAAGCTGATGCTGCGTACCCAGACCTCTGGCGTGCAAATTCGCACCATGGAACACCAGCAGCCACCGATCCGCATTATTTCACCCGGTCGCGTGTATCGTAACGACTACGATCAAACCCATACGCCCATGTTCCATCAGGTAGAAGGTTTGCTGGTCGACGAAAACGTCAGTTTTACCCAGTTGAAGGGCGTACTGCACGATTTTCTGCATAACTTTTTCGAAGAAGACCTGCAGATCCGCTTCCGTCCATCCTACTTCCCCTTCACCGAGCCCAGTGCCGAAGTGGACGTCATGGGCAAGAACGGCAAATGGCTGGAAGTACTCGGCTGCGGCATGGTGCACCCTAACGTACTGCGTTCCGTGGGCATCGATCCCGAGCGTTACAGCGGTTTCGCCTTCGGCATGGGGGTAGAGCGTTTGACCATGCTGCGCTATGGCGTGAACGACTTGCGCGCCTTCTTCGAAAATGATCTGCGTTTTCTCAAGCAATTCCGGTAAGCGGCAGGAGCAAAAATGAAATTTTCAAAATCATGGCTGGACGAGTGGGTTGCTACCGGCCTTAACACCGAGGCTCTTGCCGAGCAGATTACCATGGCGGGACTGGAAGTGGACGGCATCGAGCCCGTCGCCGGTGACTTCAGTCAGGTAATAGTGGGGGAGGTGGTCGAATGTGGCCAGCACCCGGATGCCGACAAGCTGCGCGTCACCAAAATCAACGTCGGTGGCGACGAGCTGCTCGACATAGTGTGCGGCGCGCCCAACTGTCGCCAGGGTCTGAAAGTGGCGGTGGCCGTCGTGGGTGCCGTATTGCCCGGTGACTTCAAGATCAAAAAAGCCAAGCTGCGTGGCCAGCCGTCTCACGGCATGCTGTGCTCTTACAGCGAAATTGGTATCGACCTGGACTCCAGCGGCATTATCGAATTGCCCGCCGACGCCCCCATTGGTGCCTGTGTGCGTGACTACCTGCAGCTGAACGACGAGATTATCGACATCGATCTCACTCCCAACCGGGCCGATTGTTTGAGCCTGGCCGGTGTGGCTCGTGAAGTGGGAGTACTCAACCAGCAAGACGTTAACTGGCCGGAGATCCCTGCGGTTGCCGCCACCATAGACGATAAAGTCAACATCGAGCTGGATGCCGCCGACGCTTGCCCTCGTTATCTGGGCCGAGTGGTCAAGAATATCGATGTCAGCGCGGCCACGCCGTTATGGATGCAGGAAAAACTGCGCCGCAGCGGGATTCGCAGTATCGATCCCGTGGTCGACATTACCAACTTCGTGTTGTTGGAATGGGGCCAGCCCATGCACGCCTTCGATCTGGCGACCCTGAATGGCGACATTCGGGTGCGCATGGCAGAGCAGGGTGAAAAGCTCACGCTGCTCGACGGTGTTGAGGTCAGCCTGAACAGCGACACTCTGGTGATCGCCGATCAACAGCAAGCCATTGCCATGGCCGGCATCTTCGGTGGCGAAGCCACGGGCGTAACCGAACAAACCCGTGATGTGCTGCTGGAGTGTGCTTTCTTTAGTCCGTTGGCCATTACGGGTCGTGCCCGCAACTACGGGCTGCACACCGACTCTTCTCACCGCTTTGAGCGGGGCGTGGATTATCAGCTGCAACATAAAGTCATGGAGCGGGCAACCGCGCTCTTGCTGGACATTTGTGGTGGCGAAGCCGGCCCGGTCGTGGAAGCCGTCGCACAAGATCAGTTACCCACCGCCAACACGGTTACCTTGCGTCATGACAGACTCAATCGCTTGATCGGCATCGACATCGAAGCGACTCAGGTGAGCGACATGCTGGCTCGTCTTGGGCTGGAGGTCACGACGACCGCCGAAGGTTGGCAGGTCAGGGTGCCCAGCTATCGTTTCGACATCAGCATCGAAGAAGATCTGGTAGAGGAAGTGGCGCGCATTTACGGCTATAACAATATCCCCAACCAGGCACCGGTGGCAGGCTTGACCATGTCACAGCATCGCGAAGCCAGATTGCCCCTCAATCGCTTGAAGGATGCCCTGGTCGATCTGGGTTATCAGGAAGCCATTACCTACAGCTTCGTGGATCCCAAGCAGCAGAAGTTGCTGTTCCCCGATGCAAAAACCATGGTGCTGCCCAACCCGATTGCCGCCGACATGTCGGAAATGCGGGTATCCCTGTGGCCCGGGCTCATTCAGGCAGCCGTCTATAACCAGAATCGTCAGCAGCCAAGGTTACGCCTGTTCGAACAGGGTTTGACCTTTATTCCCGATGACAGCGCCGAAAATGGCGTGCGCCAAACCCCGGTGTTAGCGGGTCTGTTGTTGGGCTCGGTGACCGGTGAACATTGGGATATGGCCGACAAGACGGTCGACTTTTTCGATGTTAAAGGCGATGTAGAAAGCTTGCTGGCATTGGGCGGACAGTCGCTCAACTTCTCTTTTGCCCGCGCAGACGTGAGTGCCTTGCACCCGGGGCAGTCGGCGGTGTTATTGAACCAGGGTCGCCAGGTGGGTACCCTTGGCGCCGTGCACCCCAGCCTGCTGCGTAAACTGGGTCTCAAGTCTCAGGCCTATGTGTTTGAAATCGAGTTGAGTGCCATTAGTGAGCGTCATACACCCGAGGCGGTCGAGATTTCCCGCTTCCCTGCCAACCGCCGCGATTTGGCACTGGTCGTAGACCAGGATGTAGCCGCTGGCGATATCCTTGATTTAACAAGGAAAGTTGGCGGAAATCAATTGGTTGGATTAAACTTGTTTGATGTATACCAAGGTCAGGGCATTAGTGACGACAAGAAGAGCATAGCGCTTAGCTTGGTGTTGCAAGATACTCACAGAACT
The DNA here is from genome assembly GCF_048268965.1 of Oceanisphaera sp. Lineage (GTDB taxonomy): Bacteria > Pseudomonadota > Gammaproteobacteria > Enterobacterales > Aeromonadaceae > Oceanimonas. The sequence continues at coordinate 135,117 of NZ_JBLWUK010000002.1, read as the reverse complement.
TTGGAAGAGAAAGAAATTGCCGATACGGTTGCGCGTATTGTGGCGGCACTTTCTGACGAGTTTAGTGCATCCTTGAGGGATTGATATGGCCTTAACCAAAGCCGATTTAGCAGAGCATCTGTTTACCGAACTTGGCTTGTCCAAGCGCGATGCCAAAGAGATGGTAGAAGCGTTTTTCGAAGAAATACGCTCCGCTCTTGAGCAAGGTGAACAGGTCAAAATTTCCGGTTTCGGTAACTTCGAGTTACGAAACAAAGGGGAGCGCCCCGGGCGCAACCCTAAAACCGGAGAGGACATTCCCATTTCGGCGCGCCGGGTGGTCACCTTTCGACCGGGGCAAAAACTTAAAGCCAGAGTAGAACATCTCTCACCCCCCGACGAGTCTGACTCGTCGGCAGAATAAAACACAGCCAGGCCCAGTGCCTGGCTTTTTATTGTGTAAAAAGTGAAGCGTGAAGTGTAAGGCGCATCGGCTGACACACCGAATGTTTAGCTGCAGGTTTTGTTTATCTTTTTCCCTTCACTATTTCCCCCTTAACCCCTCACAGATATTAAGAGTAAGACTAAGGCCGTATTGGCCTTAAACCCTGGTAGCTGTTAGCCTGAATGAACAGATTAATGGAATAACCTGCTAACAGAGGGATGCAACCAGTGCTTAAAGGTAATATTGTCATTCTCACCGGTGCGGGTATCTCGGCCGAGTCGGGTATTAGAACCTTTAGGGCCAGCGATGGACTGTGGGAAGACCACCATATAGAAGATGTCGCCACGCCCGAGGGTTATAAACGAGACCCCGAACTGGTGCATAAATTTTATAATGACCGCCGAGCGTTACTCCACACAGTCGCGCCCAATGCGGCGCATCAGGCATTGGCAAAACTCGAAGCCCAGTGGCCGGAACAAGTGACCCTAGTCACGCAGAACATCGATGACCTGCATGAAAGGGCAGGCAGCAAAAACGTACTGCACATGCATGGTGAATTATTAAAGGCCCGTTGTCCGCACAGCAATCAGACCACCGACTGGCCAACCGCCATTCATACCACGGACCTGTGTCAGTGCTGTCAGTTTCCCGAGCCGCTACGGCCCCATGTGGTGTGGTTTGGTGAAATGCCCCTGGGGCTGGACCGCATTTATCAGGCATTGAGTGAAGCCAGCTTGTTTATTGCTATTGGCACCTCGGGCAATGTGTATCCGGCTGCCGGCTTGGTACACGAAGCCGCCATGCATAACGCCCATACCATAGAAATAAATCTGGAGCCCAGTCAGGTCAAGAGCCACTTCAATGAACACCGTTATGGCGCTGCCACCGTCGAGGTGGTGAAGTGCGTCAACGAATTATTGAACGCCCGTCATCTACAGTAAAAGCATCCGTCGATAACAAGGCGTTGATCGCTCAGCCTTCTGGCAGGTGACTTGCAGATTATTTGCAATAAAAAGGCCCGCTCAATGGCGGGCCTTGCTGTCGTCAGTGCAGATTACCGAGAGCGGAGCTTGACCCAGTAGCCTTCATAAATGGCCAGCACTTCGTCGCCCAGATCTTCCTGAAAATGCCCCTGATTGATCACCTCGACCGAGGGGAACAACACAGGGTTATTGGCCACTTCGGCCGGCAGCAGTGCCTTGGCTCCCTTGTTGGGAACGGCGATACCCAACTCCTGAATGATTTGTGCCGCCACGGCGGGGCGCATTAAAAAGTCCAGGAACTGATGCGCCGCATCTACCGACTTGGCATTACTCGGGATCACCGCACTATCCGCCCAAAAAATGGCGCCTTCACTCGGGTAAACATAGTCCAGCGCTATGCCGTCCTGCTGGGTTTTATACGCCTGATCGCTCCACAACAAGCCCAGCGAGGTTTCCCCGGTGACATAAGGTAGCCGCGGGTTATCCGAGTTATACAGCAGCACGTTGTTTTGCAGCGGGATCAGCTTTTCATAGGCGGCCTGGATTTCGGCCGGCTCGCGGCTGTTGGCCGAATATCCCAGGGTTAACAACGCCATTTGAAAGCTTTCGCGAATATCATCCGTCAGCATCAGCTGATTTTCCCAGCGGCTGTCCCACAGATGCTGCCATGAGCTCACCTCGGCATCCGGCAAATCATCACGGTTCACCGCAATGGCGGTGCTGCCAAAAGAGTAGGGCATGCTGTAACGGTTTTCGGGATCAAAGTCCTTGTTCAGAATACTGTCATCCAGCTCGGCAAAATGCGGCAGCTTGCTCTTGTCGAGCGGTTGCAACATGCCTTCACGGATCATTTTACTGACCATGTAGCTGGACGGAAAAATAACATCGTAGCTTTCCTTGGCCTTGCTGGTCTGCAACAGCTTCAACTTGGCATACAGAGCTTCGTTGGAGTCAAAACTGGCGTAATCCACCTTAACGCCGGTTTCTTTGGTAAAGTCCTGCAATACCGCTTCGGGGATATATTCGGCCCAGGCATAAACCGACAGGCGATCTTGTGCCTGCGCCAGCACGGGAAACGTGGCAGCCATAACCCAGGCCAGAGGGCGAAGAGCTAATTTCATTATTGTTTCTTCCTTAATAATAACTGCGCTATCACCACCAGGATCAGCGACATTGCCAACATTAACGTAGCCAGTGCATTCACTTCGGGTGAAACACCGACCTTGACCATAGAGTAAATTTTCAGCGGTAACACTTCATAGCTTGGCCCCGTGACAAACGAACTCACAATCACATCGTCGAGTGACAGGGTGAAGCTGAGCAGCCAGCCTGCAGCAATGGCCGGGCCGGCCAGGGGCAGAATAATACGCCGAAAGGTAACGGCTTCACTCGCACCCAAATCTTTCGCCGCTTCCAGCATGCGAACATCGAAGCCTTTTAACCGGGAATACACGGTAATCACCACGAATGGCAGACAAAAGGTGATGTGTGCAAACAGCAGCGACCAGAATCCCAGCGAGATCCCCAGCACCACAAACAGCGCCAGCAACGAAATGGCCATCACTATATCCGGTGACATCATCACCACAAACAGCATGCCCCCCACAAACCGCTTGCCGCGAAACGAGTAACGATACAGCGCCACGGCGGCCAGAGTACCAATGAGCGCCGCGGCGGTGGCCGACACCAGGGCTATGGTCAGGGAATGACGGGCCGCTTCCATCAGGCTGGCGTTATTGGCCAGCCGCTCGAACCACTCCAGGGTAAAGCCTTCCCAGCGGATACCGAATTTGGAGCGGTTAAAGGCGTTGGCTATCAGCACTCCTATCGGAATGTACAAATAGGCGAATACCAACAGTAAAAAACACCCCTTCAGCCACTTAATCATCGAGTGACACCTTCTTGTTCATCATTTTCGCCGCGCGATAATACACATACATCATGCCGGCCATAAGCAGCGTCAAGGTGACACTGGTGGCGGCACCGAAAGGCCAGTCGCGAATATTCAAAAACTGGGTTTTGATGATGTTGCCAATCAACAGGTTTTTGGCGCCACCGAGCAGGTCCGAGATATAGAACATGCCCAGCGCCGGCAAGAACACCAGCAGGCAACCGGCGACTATGCCGGGCAGTGTCAGCGGCAATATAATGCGGAAAAACCGCGACACCTTACCCGCCCCCAGATCTTGTGCCGCTTCCAGCAAGCGGCCATCGAGCTTTTCAATGGCCGAGTACAAAGGCAGCACCATAAAGGGCAGCAGTATGTACACCAACCCAATGATCACCGCTACTTCGGTAAACATGATGCGCAGTGGCTGCTCAATCAGGCCCAGGCTCAGCAGGACAGTGTTCAGTAACCCCTTGGTACCCAGCACGATTTTCAGGGCGTAGGTCCGTATCAAGGAGTTGGTCCAGAACGGCACTATCACCAAAAAAAGCAATAACGGGCGAACACGCACCGGCATTTGCGCAATAATAAACGCAAACGGATACCCCACCAGCAAGCACAGCAGGGTGGCGATGCCCGCCATCAGCAGCGAATGCCCCAGTACCTGTATATACAGGGGATCGAGCAAACGGCTATAACTGTCCAGACTGAACACCAGGCTGACCAGACTGGCGTGATCCCGGGTCATGAAACTGGTGGCAATGATCATCAGGTTGGGCAAAAACACAAACAGCAGCAACCAACCGACGATCAGACTGACCGCCAGGTTTCTGAAACCATTGCCCTTCAGCCCCTTTATCCGGGCAGCCAGTGGGCGAGTGGCCAGGGTATTAGTGTTGTTCATAGGGCAGTACCACTTCCCAGCTATCCACCCAGGTCAGGCTGACCTGTTCGCCAAGACGATAATCAAAGTCGGGATCGTCTTCGTCAAAAAACTCGGACACCAGAATGTGCTGACCTGACTGCAGTTCGACCCGTGACTCCAATGTGGCGCCTTTATACAAGCGCTCGACAATACGCCCGGCAACGCCGTCCGTGGTCGCATTGGCATCGGTGATCTTCATGCGCAAATCTTCGGGGCGCAGCAAGACACACACCTTGTCACCGGCGGTAAAGGGTTGCTGGCTGTGTACCACACAATTTCGGCCTTCTACCCGGGCATGCCAGCTGCCTGGCGTTGCCGGGCCGAGCAGTTCACCGTCCATCACGTTGATCTCGCCAATAAAGCGCGCCACAAACAAGTTGGCCGGCGACTCATAAATCTCGCGGGGGGTGCCGTCCTGCACTATCTTGCCACCATGCATCACCACTATCCGGTCCGACATCGACAGAGCTTCTTCCTGATCGTGGGTCACAAAGACGAAGGTAATACCCAGGCGGCGTTGCAGCTGCTTGAGTTCACTCTGCATTTGCTTGCGCAGCTTGTAATCGAGCGCACTCAGGGACTCATCCAACAACAGCACCTTGGGGCGATTGACCACGGCTCGGGCAATGGCCACCCGTTGCTGCTGACCACCGGAAAGTTGATGCGGATAACGGTTGGCCATGGCATCCAGCTGCACCATCTTCAATGCTTCCAGCACCCGGGGCCTGATCTCGGCCATGGGCAGCTTTTGCATGCGCAGGCCAAAGGCCACATTGTCGAACAGCGTCATATGGGGGAAGAGGGCATAACTTTGAAATACCGTATTCACGTGTCTGTGTTCGGCCGCCACGGCGGTAATGTCGGACCCCGCCAGGGTCACGCGTCCGCAGTCTGCCTGTTCAAGGCCGGCAATCAATCGTAATACCGTGGTTTTACCACATCCGGAAGGACCCAGAATGGTCAGGAATTCGCCGTCATAAATGGATAAGTCCAGGTTGTTTATGATAGCTTTGCCGTCAAATGCTTTACTAATACCCGTCAGAGAGACTAGGGGAATAGATTGTTCCGCCATGTAGCCTTATGCACCTCGATGAAAACGCACTGCGTTTAGATATCCAAAAGAGCGCGCATTCTAGTGAGCCGGGGGAGCAAAGCAAAGCAAATATTTATGACCGAGATGAACACTTTTACTGTTCTATGAGAAAATAGCGTCTATTTAATTCCTTGTGTTAATAATGGCTTAGCTTTGCTGTCTCGCTCGGCTTCCTCCGTTATAATGGCACCATCTTAAGTTAGAGACTGTATTAATGAATGAACCACGATTTGCCCGGCTGCAACGGTCGTTACAGCAGGGTTTTACACTCGCCCCCAAAGTCATTTTTCAAGAAGCCTGGCAGCGTATTCACGGTGCCAAAATGCCAATACTGCTGGCGACCATTGGCGTGGTCGGCTGCTGGCTGGTACTCAATCAATTACTGGTGGCGGTCTCCGGAGACAGTGAAGAAATGACCTGGGGCGTCAGCCTGCTGGGCCTGGCGATATCCATGATTATCGCCCCCATGAGTGCGGCACTCGACATGATGGGCGTACACAGGGCGGTTGACCGACCCATTCGCCCTAATCAGATTTTTGATTATTTTCGCTTTTTACTGCCCCTGGCGGTCGCCAGCCTCTTGATGGGCATTATCAGCAGCCTGTTTATGCCGCTGGGACAAATGCTGGGTCTGTCACCTGTCTTGTCCATGCTGCCCACCCTGATCCTGAGTGTGGCGCTGATGTTTACCTTTCCGTTGATCCTGGACAAGGGCATGACCCCGATACAGGCCATAACCACTTCGCTGCGTCTGTTTGCCCGCCAGTGGCTGGCATTGCTGACGATTCACATCCTGATGCTGCTGCTGTTTATGGGCGCGGTATTTACGCTGGGTGTGGGGCTTATCTGGGTGGTGCCCATGTATATAGTGGTCAAGGGTATTCTGTATCGTGAAGCCTGTGGCGTGGAAGGCACCGATGCCGCCCCTTTGGATCCGCCTTCTTCTTCCCCCACCAACAAGGACCACTTTGAGGCATGAAGACGTCACTGATGATTGCCACGCTGGTGGCGCTATCGACCAGTCAGCTGCAAGCCGCGCCCCTGGAGCTGGGGTATAGCGGCTTTTATAAATACATGGCCAAGGTTAAAAAATCCAGGATAGAGCATGCCGAGCTGGGCTTTTATTTAAGCCGGGCCGATGGCCAGGGCTTGTGCACCATAGAGTCGGGAGTGATACGGGTAGATGACACCATCAGAGGCGAGGTGACTGTATTGCCTCATGGCCAGTTTGTGCTGCCAGAAGATAAAGAACTGGATCTGGACAAAGCCGTGCTGGCCCTGGAGATGATGGGGAGTCACGACTGTGATATTTCGGTTCAGATACAAAGCAACCTGGCCGGTGGCGAGGTGGCCCTGTCTGAATTGCATCAGGTAGAAGACGACATGTACCGTCTGCTGCAAAAAATGGCCGGCTGGCCTGGTCGCTATTTTGTTCCCGAGCTGAAAGGCATCAAGCTGACCCCCGCTAAACCGGAGCAACGGATTAACGGCGAGCGGCAGCTGACCTTGACTCAGGAGCAGCTGGCAGAAGAGGGCAGCCTGACGTTACCCGCGGTGCGAATCACGCCCTGGTTTTAGAAACTCGTAATGCGTAAAGAGTGAGGCGATAGGTGTGAGGTGTAAATCACGCCTCCCGCTTTTCACCTCACTCCTCACGGTTCTTATTTTACTTCAACAATATCCAGGCGTTCGCCCAGCTCGGGCGCCTCTGCGTCTTCATCGATAAAGCGCGGTGCCACGTCCGGCTTGTCGAACCCGATATCGCCACCGTCGATCACGCCCGAGTCACTGTTGATGCTCTTGAAGTCAAACTGCTGATGGTCCAGCAAGTGAGAGGGCACCAGGTTCTGTAGCGAGCGGAACATGCTTTCGATACGGCCCGGAAAGCGCTTGTCCCAGTCCTGCAGCATATTCTTGATGGCCTGGCGCTGCAGGTTTTCCTGCGAGCCACACAGGTTACAGGGAATAATCGGAAACGCCTTGGCCGCGGCAAAGCTCACCAGATCTTTTTCCTTGCAGTAGGCCAGCGGGCGGATCACCACATGCTTGCCATTGTCGCTCACCAGCTTGGGGGGCATCGACTTCATGGTGCCGCCATAAAACATGTTCAGCATCAGGGTTTCGAGAATGTCGTCTCTGTGATGGCCCAGGGCAATCTTGGTGGCACCCAGCTCGGTGGCGGTGCGATATAAAATGCCGCGACGCAGCCGGGAGCACAGCGAGCAGGTGGTTTTACCTTCGGGGACTTTGTCCATGACGATGGAGTAAGTGTCTTCTTCAACAATCTTGTACTCCACCCCCAGTGCATCCAGATAATCAGGCAGCACCTGCTCGGGAAATCCGGGCTGCTTCTGATCGAGGTTGACGGCAATAATCTCAAACGAGATGGGGGCATGGGCCCTGATATTGAGCAACATATCCAGCATGGCGTAGCTGTCTTTGCCACCGGACAAGCACACCATGACGCGATCGCCTTCTTCAATCATGTTGAAATCGGCAATGGCTTGACCCACGTTTCGACGCAGCCGCTTTTGCAGCTTGTTGAAGCTGTAAACCTGTTTGGCAGAAAGCGCAGACTGGTTTGAGTCGGACGTGCTTGAAGCGGATTTGTTTGAGACAGACGTAGTTGAGTCGGATCGAGTTGAGACGGACATGGTAACCCCAGCAAAAAAACTGGGGTTATTATAGTGACTGGCGTCTCGAGGGCAAGACGCCCGTGACGGGATTAGGCAAGTATTAGGCGTCGGGGCGCAGCACCAGTACGTCACAACTCAATTTGTCGACCACCTGCTCTGCGGTATTGCCGAGTAACGCCGCCGAAAAGCCGGTGCGGCCTGCCGATCCCAATATCACCAGGCTGGCATTGGTTTTATCGGCGCAGATCGGGATCACTTCTTCGGCCAGGCCTTCTTCCAGGTGCAGGCTGCTGGTTTCCAGATCGAAGCGCACCGCATACTCATAGAGCGCTCTCTCGTGATGACGTTTTACCGCGGCGTTATACACATTGGGATCGAAGTCGGGCAACTCCAGCGCCATGTTGACCGGGGTAATGGGGTAGGCATTAATCAGGTGCAGCTTTGCCGACAGCAGGCGCGCCACCTCGGCACTTTCGCCAATGATCTTGTTGTTGAAGGCATCCTGCTCTTTATCGTCGCTGCCGCAGTTAATGGCCGCCAGCACATTGCCGCCCATGGGCCAGTCCTGCTCCTTGACCAGCAACACCGGGCAGGGGCACTTGCGTAACAGGTGCCAGTCGGTAGGGGTAAAGATGAACGACTGGATCAGGCTGTGCTTGTGGGTGCTTTTTACCACCAGATCGTGCTGACCGTCCTGCACCTGCTGAATAATGGCTTCAAAGGGGCGGCTGTGCCAGACCACTTTGAGATTGAACTTTACCTTGCTGTTTTCGTAGGGTGTGAGCAGGGTTTTCAGCCACTCTTCGCGGCCCTGCAGTACCCCTTCGCGCATTTCGTCGCGCTCGGTACTCGACAGCATGGAGGTCATTTCATAGGAGAAATCATAAATCGCCATGAAGACGGTAATGTCGGCGTGCTCCTGCAATGCGGCCACGGACACGGCGCGGTGCAAAGCCGGCTGAACTTCAGCCAGCGGATCCAGTACCACCAGAATATGTTGATATTTAATCATAAGGCGTCCCTTTCTATGAACATAAATGTCAAGCTAACGATGAGGCAGACGAGGGCGCGCCGGCAAGACTGGCCAGCTCGGGCAAGTCCAGAATGCGAATATACTTGCCGTCTACTTCAATCAGGTTGTTCTTCTGAAAGCGGCCCAGCAACCGGCTCACGGTTTCTACCGTCAGCCCCAGATAGTTACCTATGTCGCCGCGGGTCATGCTCAGCCTGAATTCCCTGGCCGAAAAACCACGCTGCGAATAGCGGCTCGACAAACCATGCAAAAAAGAAGCGAGGCGTTCTTCGGCGGTCTTTTTCGATAACAGCAAAATCATCTGCTGATCGCCGTTAATCTCGCTGCTCATCAAACGCATGATTTGCTGTCGTAAGCGGGGCAGCTTGCCGGCAAGTTCGTCGAGTATTTCGTACGGAATTTCGCACACCATGGCGGTTTCCAGAGCCTGGGCAAAGGAAGGGTGGTGGCCGCTGTTAATGGCGTCAAAACCGATAAGGTCGCCCGCAAGGTGAAAAGCGGTGATCTGTTCGTCGCCTTGCTCGGTAATGGTATAGGACTTGACCGTCCCGGCCCGAATGGCATAGAGCGACTTCAGCTCTTCGCCGGCATTGAACAGTTCCTGGCCCTTTTGAATCGGTTTTTTCCGTTCAATAATGTTATCCAGCTCGTCCAATTCATCGGAGTTAAGCCCAAGCGGGATACACAGCTGGCTGATGCTGCAATCCTGGCAGTGGATAGCACAACTGCTGCCGTTGGTCGTTCTCGTTGTTTTTTTCTGATTTCCCATCGCTCAGTTCTTTTGTGGTGCCAATGAATAATCATAGCACCAAAAATGACCGCTTAATAGATTAGTACCCGACGGGCAAAACCTGATAAATGGTAAACAAACCATAAAAAATCAACAAGATACCAGATACCTGACGAAACATGGGGTGATTGAGCCAATGGCGCAACTGGCCGGCCAGGCCACCCAGAGCCAACAGGGTGGGCAGGGTGCCCAAACCAAACAGCGCCATCACCCGAGCACCTTCCAGTGCCCCGCCGGACACCGCACTCCAGGTCAGCGCCGAATACACCAGGCCGCAAGGCAACCAGCCCCAGATCATGCCAAAGGGTAGTGCCGCCAGGGGGTGCCTGAACGGAACAAAGCGACCGGCCAGGGGCTTGAGGTGTCGCCAGAGACCCGAGCCGAGTTTTTCGAGGTGCAACAAGAAAAACCACCACCGTGCCAGGTACAAGCCCAGCAGGATCATCATCACGCCGGTGAGCAGGCGCATGAACACCAGCGCCTGCTTGCCCAGGCTGATATCGGCCAGGCTGGCAAACACCCCCCCCACCAGCGCTCCGGCCAGGCTGTAGCTTAGAATGCGCCCGGCGTTGTAACTGAGTAAATACAGCCCTTGCCAGCGCCGTTGTTCAGCCGGAATGGCCATGGAAAAGGCCGCCGCCACGCCGCCGCACATGGCAATGCAGTGCCCGGCGCCCAGCAAACCGATAAGCAAAGCCGCCCAGGCATCAAGCTGTGTGGTCATGAGTGCAGGTCTTGCTTGTCGGTGCCGCCTTGATTGTCAGCGGCTTCTTGCTGGTCGGCCAATGGCTGTCGTTGTGCCTGCTGGTGTGAGGCATCGTCATCATCAAACAGAATGCTACTGCCGTGCCGGTCCAGATCTTCAAACTGGTCGCTTTTAACCGACCAGAAAAACAGCACAATGGCGATGCCGACAAACACCATGGCCACGGGGATCATGAAATACCAAACTTCTACATCATCTGTCATTAGCGTGCGAGCCTCAGTGAATTGGTCATCACAATCAGGGAGCTGACCGACATGCCCACCATGGCTAACCAGGGGGAGACATGGCCGGTGGCCGCCAGGGGGAGAATAATCAGGTTATAGCCGAGCGCCCAGCTAAAGTTCTGCTTGATCACCGCGCGACAACGGGTGGCGATGTGCCGGGCAGTTAAAATGTGCCGCAAGTTGTCGGCCAGCATGATGGCATCGGCGCTGTTCTTGGCAATATCGGTCCCGCCCGCCATGGCAAAAGACACATGCGCCCCGGCCAGTACCGGTGCATCGTTAATACCGTCGCCCACCATCAAACAAATATCTCCGGCCTGGTCACGCTTCTGCAAGTAGGCCAGCTTGTCATCCGGGCTGGCGTGCTTGATCAGCTGATCCACCCCCAGGGTTGCGGCCACTCGCTCGGCCTGACCCGAGCTGTCCCCGGTTAAAATGGTGGTGGCTATCCCCTGGGTAGCACAGGCCTGTACCAGTGCCGCCGCTTCGCTGCGCAATGGATCCGACAGGCTGAAGCGCGCCACCAGCCCCTTGTCGTTGGCCAGATAAACGCACAGCTCTTCATTCACTTGCTCCGGGGCCAGCCAGGCGCCACTGCCCAGTTGCCAGTCACGGCCATCAATTTTGCCGGTGACGCCCCGGCCCACCTGGTTTTCCCGATCCGTCACTGTCATGCCGGTCTGACGGTAGTCGGCAAAGGCGCGGGCAATGGGATGCTCCGACTGGGCTTCCAGTGCGGCGGCAATGGCCAACACCCGTGACTCGTCGAGATCGCCATATAGCCGGGTAGCGGCAAGGGTAATTTCCCCCCGGGTGAGGGTGCCGGTTTTATCGAACACGATGCGATTGATTTTAGGCAAAGTGTCCAGCACATGGGCTCGCCGTACCAGCACCCCGGAGCGACTCAACCGGGAGGTAGCCACAGTGAGTGCGGTGGGGGTGGCCAGCGACAGCGCACAGGGGCAGGTAGCCACCAGCACCGACAGCATGACCCAGAATGCCTTGTCGGCATCCACTTGCAGCCAGATAACATAGGTTGCCAGGGTCACCAGCAGCAGGGCCGCCACAAAGTAGCGGGACAACTGATCCGCCAGAATCGCCACCTTGGGCTTTTCCAGCAAGGCGTCGTCCTGGGCGCGCAAAATTTCCGACACCCGGGCCTCGCTCAGGGGACGCAATACCCGCAGTCGTAATGGGGACTCCACGTTGGTGGTGCCGGCAAACACCGCATCACCGACATGGCGGATCACCGGCAGGTGCTCCCCGGTGAGCATGGACTCATCTATGCTGGTACTGCCGCTGATAATCTCGGCGTCGGCGGGGATCTGACTCCCCGGCGCCACCAGCACTGTGTGCCCGGGTTGCAGGGTTTTGGCCGCGACTTCCTGTTCACCTTCGTCGGTTTCTATGCGAGCCAGCATGGGCACCAGCAAGGTCAGGTTGGCGGTGGTTTCCGAGGCACGCCGCTTGGCGCGCATTTCCAGAAAACGCCCGGTGAGCAACAGGAAGGCGAACATGGACACGCATTCATAATACACATCCCCCGTTTGTGTCACGGTGGCATATACCGAGGCCACAAAGGCGAATACCATCGCCAGCGAGACCGGCAAGTCCATGTTCAGGGCGCGGTTTTTCAGGCCGCGCCAGGCATTACGATAAAAAGGCAGGGCAGAGTACCCCATGACCGGAATGCACAACCACAGGCTTATCCAGCGAAAATACTCGATCAGGCCGGCATCGGTTTCAGGGAACAGGTCATCGTACAGGGCGATGGCCACCATCATGACCTGCATGCTGGCAATGCCGGCGACGCCCATGCGCAACAGATAGGCTTTGACTTCCTGGTTGTACGCCTGCTCTTGCTGGTGGGGTTGAAAAGGCCGTGCCTGATAACCGATATCGGCAAAGGCGGCCAGCAGCCGACTCAGGGGCGTCAGCTTTTCGTCCCAGCGCAGACGGGCGCGCTCGGTGGTGGTATTGACCTGGATCAGCACCACCCCGGCCACCCGGGATAAATGACGTTCAATCAACCAGGCACAAGCCGCACAGCTTAGCCCGGAAATAGACAGCTGCACTTCTTTCAGGTTGTCCTTGTCGCTAACGAAGTCTTGCTGTATTTCGGCCAGATCGTAGTGCTGCAACTGCTTCAGTTCATCGGGCACCGCCTCCGCCTTGGGCGCGGGGGCGGTTCTGTGTTGATAGTAACTGGACAGGCCACAATCGATAATGGTTTCGGCAACCGCCAAACACCCCGGGCAACAAAATGACTGCGCCGTCCCGTCCAGTTCCAGCTGGTAGCGATTGCCGGTGGGTACGGCCTCACCACAGTGAAAACAGCCGTCCATCATCAGCTCCCTGCGCGAATAATCAACTGTTCTCTAATGGGCAGGCTAATACGCTCCTGCAACCGCCAGTTACCATCCATGGCTTCTATTTGCAGGTTCCAGTTGCCCTTCATCAACGGAGTGTCCAGGCGGACCCGGTAAATACCCGCCGCATCGCTGCTCATCAGCAGCCGGTGATCTTCTTTTTCCAGGGTAGGGTGGGTAAAGTTGACCCGGATCGCTTCCCCTTTGTTGTGTTCACCGTCCAGCACGATAGAGACCTGCTCGTCCTGATACCTCAGGGTCGCGACCATATTCAGCTCGGCGGCACGCTTCAATTCGCTCAAGTCTTTATTGATACCCCGGCCTTTTTTGTAGTAGTCATCCACTACCATGCTGTCGGCACCCGAGCTTGCCAAATAGAAGGTATAAAGGCTGGCGGCGACTGCGCACAGGGGCAGTACGATAAGAAACCAGGGCCAAAACTGCTGATACCAATGACGTTGCATAACAATTCCTACTACAAAAAAAGCAGTGGCTAATATAGCAAAAAAAAGCCCCGACGAGCGGGGCTTTTTTACCAGAGCCCGATGGGCTTAATTACTGTTGCTCAAGCTGTACACATAAGCGGAAAGCAACTGGACCTTGTCTTCACCCAGAATGTCTTTCCAGGCTGGCATGACACCATGACGACCATGGCGAATGGTGTCTTCAACCGCGGCGCGGGAACCACCATACAACCAGATGTTGTCGGTCAGGTTGGGGGCACCCATCATCTCGTTACCGGTGCCGTCCATACCATGACAGGCGGCACATACGGCAAAGCGAGCCTGGCCTTTCTGTGCTTCCACTGCATCAACCTTACGGCCGGACAGGCTCAACACATAAGAAGCCACTTCACGCACGCCATCTTCACCCAGGGCGTCGCCCCAGGCCGGCATGGCGCCCTGGCGGCCGTGCATAATGGTGGCCTTGATCTGCTCTGGCTTGCCGCCCCACAACCAATCACCGTCGGTCAGGTTAGGGAAACCACGGGCACCACGGGCATCGGAACCATGACACTGGGCGCAGTTTTGCAAGAACAGGCGCTGGCCCACCTTGGTGGCATCTTCGTTTTGAGCGATGTCGGCAATGGCAAAATAGGTAGTACCATCGGCTTCATAGGTCAGCTCACGGAACTTGGCACCAAACACCTCGTCCGCCTTGACCATTTCCCGATCGTACTGCACCAGCTTGCCTTGCTCCCGAGCTTCGGCAGCCGCCGCGTGATACTCTTCCAGCGAACGTACGTTCTGGTTGGAACTCGTCCAGCCCAACAGGCCTTTAAAGTTACCCAGCCCAGGATACAGCGCCAGATAGATCAGCGAGAACACCACCATGAAGATGAACAGGTAGCTCCACCACTTGGGCAGCGGGTTGTTCAGCTCGGTAATGCCGTCATAGGTGTGGCCAGTAGGGGCGCCATCTTCCATCCCCATCTTGTCGCGAGAACACCAGATCAGCAGCGCCAGACACCCAAAAATGGTGCCCAGGCTGATGAGGGTGACAAAAACACTCAGAAAAGTACTCATTTTTTATTAGCTCCTGCGCGATCCTGCTCAGTACCCGGAGACGATCCGCCCGGCTGGTCTTCATCATCAAAGATAGAGTTGGCTATCTCATCAAACTTGTCTTTACGTCGTTTGCTGTAAGCCCACGAGACCAGACCGATAAACATCACAAACAACAACAGCGTCTGATAGCTAATCAGAGTAGGTTTAAGTGCATCCAGGGTACTGAAATCCATAATCGACTCCGGTTATTTAAGGGCGTGGCCCAGCGATTGCAGATAAGCGATGATAGCGTCCATTTCGGTTTTACCCTTAACGGCTGCTTCGGCACCTTCAATATCGGCATCGGTATAAGGAACGCCGAAGCTATCCCGGAACAGGCTCAGCTTGGCCGCAGTTTCTTTACCGTCCAGTATGTTCGTTTCAAGCCACGGGAAGGCAGGCATGTTCGACTCGGGCACCACGTCACGCGGGTTGATCAGGTGCACACGATGCCACTCGTCGGAGTAACGACCACCTACACGGGCCAGATCGGGACCGGTACGCTTGGAGCCCCACAGGAAGGGGTGTTCCCACACGCTTTCACCGGCCACGGAATAGTTACCGTAACGCTCGGTTTCAGCACGGAAAGGACGAATCATCTGGCTGTGGCAGACATGACATCCATCGCGAATGTAAAGGTCACGACCTTCCATTTCCAGAGCCGTATAGGGGCGCAGGCCCTCTACTGGCTCTGTGGTTTGCTGTTGAAAGAACTGGGGAACGATCTCTACCAGGCCACCAAAACTGATCGCAATAACAGTCAGTATCACCAACCAGGTTGTATTCGTTTCAACCAACTCGTGACGATTCTTTGGGTTTTTCATGTTCACGTCTCCTTATGCTGGCTGCGGAATGGCTTGCAGGGAGCCTTTCGGCGCCTGAATGGTGCGATAGGTGTTGTAGGCCATCAGCAACATACCGGTCAGGAAGAAACAACCGCCCAGGAAACGTACAAAGTAGAACGGGTACGAGGCCTGCAGACTTTCAACAAAGCTGTAAGTCAGGGTGCCATCGTCGTTCACCGCACGCCACATCAGACCCTGCATCACACCACTGATCCACATGGACACGATGTACAGAACCGTACCAATGGTGGCTAACCAGAAGTGAGTGCCAATCAGCTTGATGCTGTACATGCGCTCCTGGCCAAACAGGTTGGGGATCAGGTGATAAACGGCACCGATAGAAATCATGGCTACCCAGCCCAGTGCACCCGAGTGTACGTGACCTACGGTCCAGTCGGTGTAGTGGGAGAGGGCGTTAACGGTTTTGATTGCCATCATGGGGCCTTCGAAGGTGGACATGCCGTAGAACGACAAGGACACGATCAGGAAGCGCAGGATGGGGTCATAACGCAGTTTATGCCAGGCACCGGACAGCGTCATGATACCGTTGATCATGCCACCCCAGGAAGGAACGAACAGGATCAGGGACATCACCATGCCCAGAGACTGAGCCCAGTCGGGCAGGGCGGTGTAGTGCAGGTGGTGAGAGCCGGCCCAGATGTACAGGGTGATCAGCGCCCAGAAGTGCACGATGGACAAACGGTAAGAATAAACCGGACGTCCCGCCTGCTTGGGTACGAAGTAGTACATCATGCCCAGGAAGCCTGCGGTCAGCAGGAAACCTACCGCGTTATGGCCATACCAC
This sequence comes from Oceanisphaera sp., assembly GCF_048268965.1. Taxonomy (GTDB): domain Bacteria; phylum Pseudomonadota; class Gammaproteobacteria; order Enterobacterales; family Aeromonadaceae; genus Oceanimonas. Next base: position 118,789 of record NZ_JBLWUK010000002.1, on the reverse strand, counting down.
CACTGGATCATGGCATCGGCTGCACCGGCATACATGGAGTAAGACTTCAGGCCGTTCAGCGGAACAGCCATGCTGTTAACGATATGCAGTACGGCAATGGTCAGAATAAAACCACCGTAGAACCAGTTCGCCACATAAATGTGTGAAGTCACGCGCTTGTACAGGGTTCCGAAGAACACAACAGCGTACGCTATCCAGACGATGGCGATGGCAATATCGATTGGCCATTCCAGTTCGGCATATTCCTTGGTGGAGGTATAACCTTGGGGCAGAGTAATAATCGCCGCAAGAATGATAGCCTGCCAGCCCCAGAACACGAACGCTGCCAGCGGACCACCAAAGAGGCGGACTTGACAGGTGCGCTGCACGACATAGAAGGAGGTAGCCATCAGCGCACTGACACCAAACGCAAAAATAACCGCGTTGGTGTGTAGTGGCCGTAATCGGCTATAGGTTAACCAGGGTGTTTCAAAGTTGAGGGCAGGCCAGATTAGCTGTGCTGCAATTAACACACCTAACGACATACCGACGATACCCCAGATTACGGTCATGACCGTAAACTGGCGAACTACAGTATAATTGTAGTTTGGTTGATTATTAGTTTGACTCATCGTTATAGTTCCGCTTCCACTGCAATTATTCAGGTTTGTGCTCACCGAAAAGGTAAACACGTCGGAAGAATTGTAAGATAACCGCTTCGTTAGTGGCATCCGCACGCTTGATTACTTAATTAACCGGTTATTAACAACCGTGGATCAAGGCCTCGATTGCGCTGGCTGCCGGGAGGATGATAAATGAGTGGCTTCAAAAATAACAGTATAAACAGTAATATGATTACCACTTCACCCGCACCAGAAGGCATATAAAGCTGGCTTGACCCAGATCAAACAGCCTGGTGAATTGTATGCTATAGAGGACAAAAACAAGCATGAGAGACAAGTTGACCGGCGCGAAACTGGGACAAATTCTGGTAGTGCTGGGAATATTGATCGCCGCATTCTGGTTTAGAACCTACCAGGGTGACCCGCAGGCTCCCGAACCGGACACGGCGAAAGAGGCGTTTTGTGACATAGGCCACAGCCCCTGCCGCGAGCAGCAGGGGAATGTGTGGGCAGAGGCCCATTTGACCGCCGACAAGTTACAGCCCGAGTCACCCTTTCAGCTCTCCCTGACGCTGTCCGACCCCGATGCCAAGGTAACCGGCAGCCGCCTGGAAGGACACAGTATGTACATGGGCACCTTGCCGGCCCTCATCACCCAGGACGCTGCCGGACACTGGCAAGGGCAAGCTTTGGTCGGCTCCTGTACCGAACGCAGCATGGTGTGGGGCTGGGTGCTGGATGTTGAACACGAGGGCGAAACGCAGCAGTTTAAATTTCTATTTGAAGTCGAGCGCTAAGGCGAGTGAGCGGTGAGGCGTAAATCGTGAGGGGACAATTGCCATGTTTTATGCCTCACGTTTTACCTCTCACACCTCACGGTTAAGCTTCAACCACACTTCGCTCGGCAAGCCTGCCGACAACCCGGTATACTGTATAAACATACACAGTGACTTAGCGCAGATATTGATGACCACCCAAGTATTGCCATTGTTCGACGCTCCTCACTACCTGGAAGAGGGCAACAGCGTCGTTAATCAGCATATCGCCGACATTACCCTGAATAAGGTAGCCGATGCCGCCTTTATCTATGAGCATGCGGTAGACTGGTTGCTGGAAAGCCGTTTCAGCGAGAATAACTACAAGACCTATCGCAGCGAACTGACCACGTTTTTGCACTGGTGTTTCGATGTCGAACAGGCGTCGCCCATCGAGCTGGATCGGCGCAGCATGAACCGTTACGTGGACTATTGCTCGGCGCCCCCCAAGGCACTGATCGCCTACCATAACGTGGCTCAGTTCATGCTGAATAAGGATTGGGGAGAACGTCAGCCCAATCCCCAATGGCGGCCGTTCTTAGGCAAGAAGCAGGATGGCATTGCCAGACCATATCAGCTTAGCGATAAAGCCCTGAAAACCAAGATGGCGATCTTGTCTTCCTTTTATAGCTACCTGATCAACGAAGAAGTCACCGAACGCAATCCCGCCGTGATGTGGATGCGCCACAGTCGCTTTGGCTCCAGCCCGGTGCTGACCGCCAGTTTTAGTGAAGAAGATGAAGTAAGGGTCTTCAGTGATCTGCAGTGGTCTTACGTGATGAGTACCGCACAACAGCTGGCAGAGCAGGATCCCGAACGACATCAACGCACCTTGTTTCTGGTTTCCTTGATGTACGGCTGCTACCTGCGCATTTCTGAAGTGGCGGCCAGACCGGGCTTTTCGCCGGTAATGAGCCAGTTTCGCCGAGATAGCCATACCGGTATCTGGAGCTTTCATATTCCCGTGAGCAAAGGCGGCAAAAAGCGCACCGTGGCCGTATCCCGTGAACTGCTCGAAGCGCTGCAGCACTACCGGCAAGCCTTGCAGTTGCCACCCTTACCGGCACCCAATGAAGCCACCCCCTTGTTTGTCCGCCACAAGGCCGCCGGGCGAGGGCGAGACCAGGGCTTGCTGAATGCCAACCTGGGGATCCGCCAGCTGCGTGACTTGTTGAACGAGCTCATTGCTCACGCCGCCGACAATGCCGCCAACGATGGCTTTGAACATGATGCCAGCGAAATGCGCAGCCTGACGGTGCACAGTATTCGCCACACCGGTATTACTCACGACATTAACCTGAACGGCCGTCCCTTGTCCCACGTACAAGCCGATGCGGGCCACGACAGCATAGACACCACCTCGCAATATTTGCACACCGGCAAGATAGAGCGTCACGAAAGTGCCATCAGCAAACGCCTGAACCGCTTGCACATTCATGAAAGCTAAAGCAGCCAGTCTGTCTTTGGGGACTGAGGGGCCCAACATCGGTACCAGGAAAAAAGAGCGCCAAGATAATGTTTGACTCACACCCCATGCATGCGTAGAGTGCGCTCCAGCATAGAGTTTCAAGTTAGCGCGGCCTTTTGTCATTGTTCGTACCTTACGGCACTACAGTTACCAAACTTCCCTTATTTGATATTTGTTGCATTTTTCGAGCACAAGCTCACCACTAAAATAAAGGTAAGAAAAAATGGCTAACGGTACCGTAAAATGGTTTAACGAAGCAAAAGGTTTTGGTTTTATTACTCCTGCTGATGGCGGCAAAGATTTGTTCGCTCATTTCTCCGAAATCGTCGGCGGTGGTTTTAAAACTCTGGCAGAAGGCCAGGCAGTATCCTACACCGCGACTGAAGGTGCCAAGGGTCCTCAAGCCTCACAGATTCAGGCTCTGTAATTACCCTTAGGTAATTCAAGACCTAAAAAACCCGCTTCGGCGGGTTTTTTTGTATGTAAAATCCGATGATTGGCAGCGAGCAGGGCAGAGCCCTTCGTTTTAACAGAGGAACAGGGCTGGACACGATATTCTGCCATCGCTCCCACGAAGGAACCGCATCCTCGCGCAGGGTCGGGAGCCCAGGAAGTGAGGCGAAAAAGTTCAGTCTAGGGGGCGCCGGTAAGGAGCTGAGCTCCCGTATAGCCCACATATGCTGAGCGCAGCAGGGCACGGCACAAGCACACCCGCTCATGGTTAATGGTTAATTGCCAACAAGCCGCCAGACAATCAGCTCGAAAGCAGGGGGCTGACTTCATAGCGACACCAATACGGTGCCGAGACGTTAGAAAAGCTGGTGAGGTGTTGGGTTGCTTGCATCTTCAATCCGAATGCACAGCAATCTTTACTAAAGAACTGCAAAGAGCAGGGAAAGTAACAACACATTCTCAGTGGTACCGAGCTTAACTTCAATATTATGCAAAAATAATGATGTGTTAATGCCGATAATGCAGTTTATCGGCATTAACCTAAAGGGCTGTTTTTACTACTCTTTCTATTAACGTGGCGGTTGGCCCGCATACTACTTGAATCGGCTAGAAACCCAGTCAGCATGCGGTTTTCAGAGTTTGCCTGGTGACTGCTATACGCATATCTTCGCTGGTTAAAGGCATGCAACTGATCGTTTTCTGGTGCTCGGATGTGGGTATTTCAGCAGCCAAGGCATTTACTTAACGCTCTCGATGATGGCGACACACCCATGATGCAGCAGATATTCTGCTTAGAAGTTGGGGTAACCACAGCCAAACCCGGCACAAACTCTTCTGAAAAGTAGAAAGACCATGATGTCAGGCCCGTGTGAGAGCCAGTGCGGTATAAAGCCATACCTGTGTCCACATCACCAACTGCGGTCACGCGTTCTGATCCCCAGGCTCGATGAATAGGCAAACCACTGCAAACTGCTTGCTGCTTGCTGCTTGATAGCAATACCGGGTGAAGTATAAGCCCACAACGTCCGTGAAACCGAGCCAGAGATGGCAACCTTGATGGAACATCGAGCACTATCGGAGCAGGAGACCAGCTCTTCATGTGTACCTCTATGCCAATCTTTACTGAAGTGCCATCTGCATACCTACACCAGACGACGATCGGCTCGCTCGATGCCAAGCTTGTTCCAACAGAATGCACCACATTGCGCGGCCGAAATGCATGACTGGCAAACTGGTACATGGTTGTGCGCTGTCATGCACAGCTAAACCATGTGATGTTTGGTATTTAAACAGCCGACAGCTCAAGCCGTAACCAAACGTTGCTAAACAGTAACGGGTAAGAAAGAGGCAAGGGGTTGGCCGGTGGATCTCACAGTATTGTAAAAATCTCACTTTTAACTGGAACCCACAAATATGAGGCTGTATTCTAGCTCTATAATACTCTATTTAACATAATATACATTATGCGAAGTTACATATTATAGCGCCCAATGATTTTTTCCATAATGCTGAACCTATTAATTTTCAGCAACTTAGGTACTCATTACCTTAGCCGCCTCCACCTGCGTTCCGTGGTTTATATCTGTGCTGTGTAACTAACAGCATCCGGCCATGCTGACGGTCGACTGGCACAGCTCACGGCTTCGTTTGCTCCTGAGCTATGGCGTTGTCTGTGCAGCCGGTATTTCAGCCATACATTCATTTACAAAGCCTTCGATGATTAACCTGGCTTTACATGACTGGGCGTTACCCAAGCTGTCATGGCTCAAACCGTCAAAGGCTGTTTTCATGCAGCTAGCTGAAACTGCCGTGTTCACGGTAAATTCCAATGTCGATACTCCGCAACCCATGCTCATCGGGCAACAAACTCGGATCATCATTGAATGCAGCATATAGTTACACTGTCATGTACAGGATTACGGATCTTGGAGGTTGCCCTAACTAAATAGCTATACAGATACCAGAACCTCTATTTACCATAAATGTTTGGTTAGGCGCAGTCTTGTTCCAGGAGCAAAGCCTTTTGGGAAGGTATTCTTACGTATTCTTATTCCCAAGGTTCGGCCACTTGCTAAACGCAAGGAAATATAAAAGAATGACGTTTACGATGGGAACCACCATCAGTAGGCTTAACCACTTCGAATGGCCCGCCTTAGAAAAGATAAACCAAAAAGGCACAACCACCAGGGCTGCCATCACCAGCATCATGAGTGGCCCCGTAGACCACATTTCCATTCCATGCATATTTTCAGACATAACATTTCTCCTTTTCTGTCGATCCCAGATACAGCAGACCAAGGCAAAAGCCTCTTCTAACCGGTATCAACAGTCTCATCGAGTGAGCCGCTGTCGTCCTTGTTCTAGCGCAAGAAACGACAAGACAGCCGCCCTTCCCTGATTACAGACCGATACTGAGCCTCATGGTTTATCTCTTTTTATTCCTGTTCACGCCTATACTGCTTGGGCCCTGTATGCTGCAAAAGCTTGGATTGCCATGGGAAGACCCGTCTTTCGCCCTAAGTCTGGCATAGCTCACTGAACTCGGGCGGAGATTTATCGATGATGGTGCAGCGGAAGCCAGCTAGTCAGCCCAGTCACTTCCGGCATCAAGCCTCCCGCCTTGCTCCCTATTTACCATAATGTAGGCATTGCCGTAATCTCTGCGGTGGCTGATCTTCGTCCTCCCCCTAAATAGACTTGTTGTAACCCGGTAACAGGCTCACACTCAGAGCATTAAAGTGAACCAATACAAAGAATAAGGCGAAAACTATGCATTATCGAACCACCATAGAGCTGAAAGGCTTCTTTAAAGACGCCTTCAGCCAGGTATTTGAAGAGATAGAACTGCAACGAGAAGAAATGCCCCAAAGCAGACAGGATGTGGTGGCGGATCTGATAAAAAACCAGAGCCTGGAAGATGGCACCCTGCTGCTGGGGTTGGTTGGCACCAACAAGCAGGAAAAGCCGTTGGTGATTGACATTTTAACCGTCGCCCTAAACGGAGCGATAGAGATGGCGAAGGCCGAAGAAGACAACCAGGAACTGAAGCGGCTCGCCAAATACCAACAGACCTTGGTACTGTTCAAAAACACCAACACCTGGGACACCTCGATTATAGAAGCGCCAGATGAAGAAGAAGCCGAAGATGGTGTGTAGCGCCCTGCTCTTCATTATTACAGACTTCGAATTTATGGCGGAAGCTTAAGCAGTCGCGCGGCTTATCGGTCGGTTTGCTTGCCAAGTGTGGCCTGCGGTGTAAAGTGATCGTATTAGAAGGCATAGATTATACTTTCAGCATTAGTGTCGAAGGTTGGGATAAGACAGATGGTCCCACCACACCCACAGCCGGCGGTGAGACCATCAACGACATCGCGTTTGAAATTAACCAGCAGCTTTAAAAGGACGGAGTGAACATGTCTAACGATACCCCAGAAGTCAGTCAATCTGTGGACGGCTCGCAATCCACCCCCACTACCGACAACCCCTATACCGAGGCGGCGCTCTACGCTGTGTTTCTGAGTACCAGTGGTGCGGCCAACCGGAACTCTCCTCCCCCCAGAGCCATCGTCAAGATGACGGTGCTGGGTATACTGGAATCACTCCACACCGAACCGACTGCCACCATGGTTTACTACGAGCTGGGCAAACAGAGCATGGGGGTTCGCCGTCCCTTGTTCTCTTACGTGGTTGACTCACTGCACCTTCTCTCGGAAGAAGCCTTGCGCCACCTGAAAGGGCTGGCGCTTTTCGGCAAACGAGAGCTGGAATACGAAGATGAAATGGAACAGGTCACCATTGAGGCGGTGCTGGGCTATGCCGTCGCCAAGATAGACTCGGTGCTGCCGGAAGAGGCTCCGGATACCGACAGAACCGAGGTAGCCAAAATACTGGACCGTTCGCTGGCCGGCATCGATGGGGTGGTGGTTTACGACAGTGACTCGGTGCGCAAATCCTGTACCGTACTTTACAAGGGGCTTCAGTTGGGTGTTGTGGGTGAGCGCGCAGCCAACGGCATGGTGCCGATACAGCTGGGCGAAGGAGACGAGCGCACCGATACCATAGAAGCCGCAGTCGCGCTGCTGAAGGAAAAAATCAAGGGAGTCGAGTCCTCTACCCCGCCCTCAGATTTCTCCTCGTTGGAAGAGCGGTTGATTATGGCCTTCTACGCGATGGACGGCGTAGAAATTAAGGAAGACGACGTCAGTAAAACCTCCTGCCTGGTCAACTATAACGGTGATTTAATCGCCACCGTCGCCCATTACGATGGTAACCAGGCGACGATGAAGGTGCCCGGAGAAACCATCAGTATCCGTACCCCGCTCTCGGAAATAATCGATAACCTCAAAGAGGCGGTCAGACACAGCGGTTGTAAGTAAATTTTCATTCAGGGTCCCTTCGGGGCCCTTTATTTTTGCCTTCCCGGTATTCGGTACCTGCCGCATATCCGAATTAACCGAGTCCTTCACGTTATTATCCTCGCTGTTAGCCAGACAAGCGCCCTGCTCTTTACTTTGGTGCGCCTGAAGCTTGACCAAACGCGCCGCATATCGGTCTGTTTGCTTGCCAAGCGCAGGGCGCGGTGTAAAGTGATCGGTTAAGTCTGTTCGCCCACTTTATCAACCACTTATTTTTCGTCTTTTTCGTCTACAACCTACAGACCCACATCGTATAACGACGCCATATCGGTACTATACATACCGATACAACCTGCTCGGGCTGGCATTGTTAGGCCCAGCCGTCATGCTTTCGTTTTGCAGCCAGGATAAATCATGAACGACAAGATCAATCAGGACAGAATCAACAAGGCGCTGATACAGCAGTTGCTGACCGGCAAACTGCGGGTCAAGCTCGAATCGGCGGCGTGCTGATGGAAACGGATGAATTCAACCCCCAGCGCCTGCTGGCCGAATTGCGCGCCCTGGATGAACACCCGCGCATCGAGGCCAAACAGGCCAGAGATATTGGCAGCTCGGTGATGCAGTCCGTTTGTGCCTTTGCCAACGAGCCGGGGCTGGGCGGTGGCTACTTGCTGCTGGGCGTACGGGAGCCGGATGATGAACATGAGCAATTCTGGCTGGAGGGGGTGCACAACCCCGATACCCTGCTGAACACACTCCAGGTTAATTGCCGAGATCAGTTTGAAGCGCCGGTTCCGGTCAGGGGGAAAACCGTAATCCTGGAAGGCAAGCGCTTGCTGGCGGTATTTGTGCCTGAGCTGGCGCCGGCCGCGAAGCCGTGTGTTTTCAAGGGCAAGTTCGACAGCAAGAACAAACGAAAAACCGGTGTCTGGCGACGTGGCCTCAATGGCGACTACGAATGTGCTCAGGGTGATCTGGAGCCGATCATTCTGGCCAAACTGGGCAGTGGATTTGAGCAAGTCGTACTGGACGATGCCGAATGGGATGATCTAGATCCCGATGCGATTGCACTCTATCGCAAACTACGGGCCCAGGTGCGCCCGCATGCGGAAGAATTGCAGGCCGACGATCCGGACATGCTGCGGGCACTGAACCTGGTCAAGCGCATCGAGGGCCGCTGGCTACCCAATGTCGCCGGCCTGCTGATGTTGGGCAAACCCCTGGCACTGCGTCGATTGTTGCCCTCGGTACGCGTCGATTATGTACGCATTCAGGGCACTCAATGGGTAGAAGATCCCGAGCAGCGATTTACCTCCACGCTGGATTTCCGTGAGCCCCTGTTACGCCTGATCCCCAGGCTGGAAGCGACCATTCTAGACGACATGCCCCGCCATTTTCAGTTACATGAGGGAGAGACCCAACGCTCGGACCACCCCTGGGTACCACAGAAAGTAATTCGAGAGGCAGTAGTGAATGCGGTAATGCATCGGGATTATCGGGTGCACCAGCCTATTCTTGTGGTGCGTTACAGCAACCGTCTGGAAGTCCGTAACGCCGGGTATTCGCTTAAACCGGACATGCACCTGGGTGACATGGGTTCTGTGCTGCGTAACCCCGTGCTGGCGAGTGTCTTGTACGATGTGGATTTTGCGGAAACCAAAGGCTCGGGGATCCGTACCATGCGCCGCTTGCTGGAGCAGTCCGGATTGTCACCACCGGTATTTTCCAGTCATACGATAGAAAATCAGTTTACCGCTATTTACCTGTTGCATCAGTTGTTGGGTGAGCAGCAATTAGCCTGGCTACAACAGTTCAGGCATCTCACCCTGAGTGATGATGAAGCCAAGGCGCTGATCCTGGCGAAAGAAACCGGAGCGGTTGATAATGCGGCGTTACGCGCCGTGACCGGGCTTGACACCCTGGCTGCCAGTCAGGTGCTGGGAAAACTGCACCATCAACGAAAGTGTTTGGTGAAAGGGGGAGCCGGACCGGCCACCTATTACCAACTGGCGGGCTGGCAGGCACTGCCATTGCTCGCAGCACCAGGCGCAAATACGAGTGAGCTCGGCGAAAATACGAGTGAGCTCGGCGAAAATACGAGTGAGCTCGGTGCAAATACGAGTGAGCTCCCGCCCCTCTTGCTGGAACGCATTGCCGAACTGACACCCAAAGCCCGTAAAGACAAGCTGTGGCCGGTAATATTGTGGCTTTGTGCTACCCGGCCTTACAAGGCCGATGAATTGGCCAGCCTACTCAACCGTAAGATCACACCGCTGAAAACCAGCCACCTGAGCAAGCTGAGAGACCAACAGGGCTTGCTTGACTACCTTCACCCGGAAGTGGTCAATCACCCCGAACAAGCCTACCGCACCACTGCAGCCGGCATTAGCTGGCTGCAACAACAGGGAATCACTATCTGATGAACAGCGCAGCCCCTAAATTTCAGGAAGAATACAGTGCCACAGAACGTCACCCGAGTGGTGAACGCATGAACTTGGAAGCATTAGAAAAAATGCTGGCCAAGATAAAAAGTCTGCCACATTTTGTCGAGACCGAGCCCACCCTGTTCAGCCTGGGCGGGCGAGGCTATTTTGAAAACCCGACCACAGATATTCTGGCCTTTTTTCTCGACCCGGCTGCTCACCATAAACTGGGTGACCTTGCGTTGTCGGCCTTGCTCGATTGTCTACGCCACGACCTCCACGAACCGGTACTAGACAACACCTCACTGTGCACGCCACCGGAGCGGGAAGTCAGCACCGCAACGGGCAGCCGCATCGACCTGTTTCTGGAGTCGGATGACTGGATCATGGTGCTGGAAAACAAGATTTACCATCACCAGAACAACCCCTTTGAGAGTTACCGGCGCTTCGCAAACGAAAGAGCTGGCACGAGCAATAAACAGCCGCTGCTGGTGGTGCTTTCCCCTGACGGTAGCGCCCCAGTAGGATGGCACGGCATTGGTTACCCACAGCTGATCGAGTTGCTGTCGAGCAAATTGTCTCAGGCATTTATCTCGCAGCCGCTCAACAAGTGGCACATTTTGCTGCGTGAATTTCTTTTGCATCTGGAGTCATTGATGAACACACCCAAAGTAGCCGACAAAACCGAAGCCTTCGTGCTCGACAACCTTAATAAAATTCAGCAGGCACTTGAGCTGAAAAACAGCGTGGTCAAATCCTTGCAACAGGACTGCCGAAAATACCTGACACAGCAGTTTGATGGCAAGGAAGTAGGAACACAGCTGAATCACTGGCATGGCTATCCGGCACTGCGCTTCGGGTTTGGTAACTGGCAGACTGACTCAGACGTGGTGTTGTTTCTGGATGCCAGGGCTGGCAACCAGTTTGCTGTAAATTATTATGCCTGTCAGCTGACTACCCCAGCCTTACGCCAAGCTGCCATTAAGTTGCTGAGTAACGAAGGCTGCACTGAGTACTGGGATGAGTCCCGAGGCACAGTTATCGGTTTTAAAGCCCCCTTATCAGCCGTTGACAGGGACAGCCTGTTCCGCGCAGTTAGAGATAAGTTGGCACTGATGGATGTATTTGAAGCGTATCGAAGTACCTTGTAACCCGGTATCTACATCATTGTAAGGTTGTGCTGATTGACGAAGGGCATCGCAGCCAGGGCGGCGAAAACCATATTCGCATGCGCCAGGGCTGCTTTTGTCGCCTTTACCGGTACTCCCTTGCTTTGCTCGAGCTGTGTCACATTGCCGAGCATAATGACAGCGAGCGGTTTTATCGATTACTCAAGCAAGTCATGCCTACTATGAAGTCGTAAAAACCAGGCTGGATGGTATGGCTGGTAAGATCCTGTCGTAGCTACCCACTATATGTAAACCAAAGTTATGTTACAGAGAGACACTTTAATAGGATGAGTAAGGTGTTGTTACATAGTGATTGGGTTTAATATCAAACCATGTATGTTGGCATAACTATATTGGTGGTCAGTAATCTCTTATACTTGCCTTCGGGGTGCTTGCAAAGACACTGGACCCCCGTCCCCGCCTTCGCGGGGATGACGTTCCTTCGCGGGGGTGACGATAAAGGCAAACCTGCGCCAAAATCCAAATCAGTTATAGGATATTACTTAGCATGTCACTTGATTCGGCGGTGTTGATGTGGCGTAAATAGGTTATTAGCGCCAGCCAAGGAGGTGTTTGATGTTTCATCGCAAGGGGGTCTCCCGCCATCAAACGCGTGCCGAAGAAGCCGCCAATGCTCTCAGCCATGGGCTGGCCCTGGTTGCCGGCGTGATCGGCACGCCCTTTCTCGTGCACCGGGCCTATGTGACCGGTGATGCCTTCTTTGTGGTTGGCGCCAGCCTGTTTGCCGCCAGTATTATCTTTATGTATCTGTCCTCTACCGTGTACCACTGTCTGCCGGTGGGGAAAGCCAAGCATGCCTTTCGGGTACTCGAGCACTGCGCCATTTTTGTACTGATTGCCGGTACCTATACTCCCCTGCTGCTGGGGGTATTGAGCGGCGCCTGGGGCTGGAGCCTGTTTGGTGTGATCTGGGCGCTGGCGTTAATGGGCGTCTTGCTCAAGGTATTCGCCCAGCATTTGCCCATGGCCTTTTCTACCGCCCTGTATCTGCTGATGGGCTGGGTGATCGTCATTGCCATCCAGCCCCTGCTGGCCAGCATGCCAACGGCTGGCATCTACTGGCTGGTGGCCGGCGGCCTCTGTTATAGCCTGGGGGTGCTGTTTTTTATTTTTGATGATCAGCTGCCCTTCGGTCACTTTATCTGGCATTTATGGGTGGTGGCCGGCACCAGTTGCCATTACGTGGCCGTGTATTATTACGGTGCTTGATCCCGGCGCCAGCTTTATTGACTGGACTCCAGGTGTATTACTTATGACTATCTCTTAGTTATATATAAAGTGTATGTTGGCATAATTAATGTTTACCAGTGGGGAAATGATCCGTGCAGGCGCCAGCTTCATCAATAAGAGATAGTCCAAATAAAACACGCCCGGAAGAAACGAATCTCCCGAGCGTGTGGTTAAATATGCTTGCGCGTTATCTTATGCTTTAAGAATAGCGGCTTCGATGTCGTAGAAACACCTTTCGGTAAGGGTTGCTTCAATTTCTTTACCCTCGCTTTCAATCGTGACTTTATCTCCGATCTTGGCGATGTTCTGATCAATCAATGCATAACCAATGTTCTTTTCAACGGTAAATCCGTAGGTAAAGTTGGTTACCTTGCCCGCGGTCTCGCCATTGGCCTTAACAACGGCCTGCTCTGCGACTTGTGCCGCAGCGTCTTCTACGGTAAATCCGACCAGCTGGCGCTTAACGCCCTCGGCTTTCGCCTGCTCCAGCACAGCCTTGCCGATAAAGTCGGTGTCCCAGTCGACCAGCCAGCCGTAGTTGGCTTCCAGCGGGTTGATGCCGGTCACGTCCTTCATCAGCACAAAGCCCTTTTCAGACGGAATGCTGGTCAGGATCACATCGGTCGTCATTTTAACGATGCCGTGCTCCTGGCCGCTCTGGTTGAGCTTCTCTTCCAGCAGTTCCTTGTGCTCGGGGCTGATGTAAATTTCGTAGCCCAGCTCGCCTGTAAAGCCACATCTTGCGACTTTTACCGGTATCTCGCCGATGCTGTTGTCGACTATGGTGAAGAACTTCAGGTCGTCAATACTTTCACCCAAAAAGGCATTCAAGACGTCTTTTGAGCGGGGCCCCTGAATGGCATACATGCTTGTTTCGGCGGTAATGTCCTGATAGCTGACCGCCTGACCCGCAGAATGGGTATCAAACCACTGGATCATCTCGGCAATGTAGAGGGTCGATACCCAGTACTTTTCCTGTGCCATACGAAATACAATCACGTCATCGATGATTTCTGCGTTCTCATTCAACATGGTTGTATATTTCGCACTGCCAACGTTTATGTTGGCGATGGTGTTGATAAACATCTTATCCAGAAACGCAGCGGCGTCCGATCCTGTCACTTCCAGCAACTGGTGGGTAAAGTCGTAAAAGCCCACTCGATTTCTCAGGCCTTCATGCTCATTTCTTAGGGCGGCGTCATGTTTTATCATGTTGTTAATGCTTTCGTTAACTGACTGGTTCATTTTAATTCCCTGTGTTGTTCTACTACGAAAAGAGGTGTTGCTTAAAACGTTTATTTTTAATTAATGTTGGCGTTTATTATGTTTTATATCGAGCCGCAGGCTGGGTTGCTGCTTTATTTCCTCAATACTCTATATTGTTTATAAATAATGATAATCACCCTCAACATCAAATGACTTTTACCTGGGTGTAACAGTTAGCCGGGCGAGAACAGACCCCCTGCGGTTCCGGTTATCTACTATTTCCCCTTCATTACCACCAATGCCTATGCGCTGGTGCCCTTTCATATCGGGTCTGAGCGCTTTAACGAGTCCGGCCATCGGCTGATCCAGCTCGCTGCCAGCCTGGCCCGGGACAGCGCCAGCCGGTATCCGGGCGCACGGGTGGCCGGCTGTATTCCGCCGGTGCTGGGCTCTTACCGCCCGGATCTGTTTGTCGCCGACCAGGCCCGGCCGATTATCGATATCTTGATCGCCCAGCAGCAGGATCAGGTGGACTTCTGGTTGGCCGAGACGGTGTCATCCCTCGCCGAGGCGGAGCTGATTGCCAGCCGGGTCTCGCATACGGACAAGGCATTGTGGATGGCCTTTACGATTCAGGACGAGCCGGGCACAGAGCCCCGCTTGCGCTCCGGCGAAAAGGTAGTGGACGTGGTGCGTCAGCTGGATAAAACCCGGCTGTCCGCCATTCTGTTCAACTGCAGCTGTGTCGAGGTGTTGGAGCAGGCCATTGTCAGCGCCCGACAGGCATTGACGGCGGACGGTGCCGAGCAACAGATACGACTGGGGGTGTATGCCAACAGCTTCTCTCCTATCGGTCACCAACATCAGGCCAATAACGGGCTCTGCACACTGCGAGAAGAGTTAACGCCCAGCGCCTACCGCAATTTTGCCCGGTCATGGATCCGGGCCGGCGCCAGCATTATTGGCGGTTGTTGCGGCATTACGCCTGCGCATATCAAGGAGCTGAGCACACTCAAGGAAGATCCCCCTGCGGTGTGACATTCTTCTTTAACCGGGCCAAACGGGACTGGCCGTAGCCGTCTCGCCCCGCCTGTGTCTGATGTCTGAACAGAAGGCCGAACCCGATTCGGCCTACTCACCCCGCAAATCTGCAATTATCAGTATTTTATCCTGTCGGGTATCGGTTTTCCCCGAGGCTACATTAAAGGCAGCAGGTTTTTATGCTGACAAGCCGGTGTTAACCAAGGCAGTTTACTTGTCGGCTCCGGCTGTTTAGACTTTCGCTCCCCCTTTCTGTTGGTGTTTCCATGACCTTTAGCGCGCTTTCGCTTCATCCAGATTTGCTGGCGGCCCTGCCGGACCAGTATCAGCAGCCCACGCCTGTTCAGCAGCAGGCCTTGCCCGCCATTATGACCGGAGAGGATGTGCTGGCGTTGGCGCACACCGGCAGTGGCAAGACCCTGGCCTTTGGTTTGGGGCTGTTGCAACAGTTGGTGCAACAGCCGGGCCAGCCCCAGCACGAGGAGCCCATTCAGGCGCTGATTATCGTGCCCACCCGGGAGCTGGCGGCCCAGATTGGCGAGGTGCTGACGCCTCTGGCCGGTGCCCTGTCGCTTACACTGGCCACGGTTTGCGGCGGGGTCAGTCTCGATCAGCAAGTGGCGGCGCTCAACCAGCAGTCGCCCCGGTTACTGATCGCCACGCCCGGCCGGCTGCTGGACCTGCTTCAGCAACAGCTGGTGTCATTGAGTGCCGTTCGTCACCTGGTGCTGGATGAAGTCGATCGCCTGCTGGAAATGGGCTTCTGGCCGGATATTCAACGTATTTTGCACACCCTGCCCGAGCCACGCCAAACCCTGCTGTTTTCTGCCACCCTGCCTGCCGAGCTCGAACAGCAAACCCAACAATTGGTGCCGAATGCGGTGCGCATCGATCTGGGCCGCCAGAACAGCGTGGTGGCAGACATAGAGCAGCGCTGTTATCTGGTCAACAAGGGCAGCAAGGCCCAGGCCTTGATTGCCTTGCTGACGCACTCGTTCAGGCAGCAACAGGTGCTGGTGTTCATCAATGCGCGGGACAGCGCCGATGCGGTGGCCAAAAAGCTGAACAAAGCCGGCATTGAAGCCCTGGCGCTGCATGGCGAAAAGGAGCACGCCGAGCGTGAGCGCGCACTGCAGGCCTTTAAAGGTGGCCGGGTCAGGGTATTGGTGGCGACCGACTTGCTGGCCAGAGGCATAGACATTACCGCCTTGCCGGTGGTGATCAACCTCGACCTGCCCCCCAGTGCGCCCGTGTACGTACACAGAGTGGGTCGCACCGCCCGGGCCGGCCTGGGTGGCCTGGCCATTTCGTTAACCTGCCACGGCGAAGCCGGTGCGCTGACGGCCATCCGTCACCTCACCGGAGCAGAGCTACCGCTGCAGGCACTGGAAGGCTTTCCGGTGACCGACCAGCCTGCCAGTGGCGAGCGTAAACGCCCCCCACGGGATAAGCAGGCCAACCGGCGCAGCGCCAGCAAGCGCAGCAGCAAATCCTTTCAGCGCTCAAGCAAACCATAACGGCAAGCGCCCGCGGCCGGTAGCACACCCGCTGCGGGCGCCATGATGATCACCTACAGGAGAACCCCGTGTCCTTGATGGCCAGCCTACCCTGGTATGACTTACCCCAGCGCCAGCCACAGCAGGATCATTTCTGGTCGGTATTGAAGCGCCAGCTGCACGATCATGGCGTTGGCTTGTTGTCCCAGACCCCGTTTACCCGGCACTCCTTGCCGGACAGGCTAAACAGGCACACGCCGCTGGAACAACAGTGGGCCAACCCGAAGCTGTTGCTTAGCCAGTGCTGCGGGCCGGATCTGTTTACTCCCCGCGCCCAGGGGCTCACGACCATTGCCAGACCCGTGTTCAGCGATCTGGACTGCGCCGAGGGCGACTACTTCAGCCACATAGTGGTGTCCGATGCCCTGGGCGAGCCCTGTCCTGGTGCATACCGCTTTGTGATCAATTCGGCCAGCTCCCGCTCGGGGAGTGCGGCTTTGTTTGAGTGGACCCAGCGCCACCAGCTATCTTGCCAGTCGGTGCTGGTCAGTGGTGCCCATGCCTGCAGCCTGGACTTACTTCGTTCGGGCCTTGCCGATATCGCGGCCATCGATGCCCACAGCTGGCCCTTGCTGGATACCCGGGGGGTTACCATTATTGGCCGCAGCCAGCCGGCGGCCTCGCCGCCCTTCGTCATGCATCGGGATTGCCCTGTTTCCCGTGACATCATGCGAGCAGCCCTGGGCGAAGCCATTTCCCAGGTGGGCGACTCCCTGCACCTGTCCGGGCTGATGCCGGCGGATCACGCGCTTTACCAGTCGGTGCCGGCTCCCTGGCAGGCCGCTATGCCTGCCGATGGAGGTTGCAGCTCTGCTCAAGCTCACGACAATCCCCCCGCTTCCCAATAGCGGGCTATTCAAGGCGGTGGTGTTATGGGGCCTGGCTCGCTAAAATGCCGGCCTGTTTTGCTAGCCGAGAGTCTGATGGACACCACAGCCCTACCCGTTTTCTTTCACCAGCTTGCCACCTGCTTTACCCGCAGCCAGGCCGAGGCGCCACAGGAGATCCGGCGCCTGTTTCACGGCCGTGGCCGTTGCACGCCGGGCCTGGAGCAGCTCACCGCCGACTGGCTGGGTGAACACTTGCTGGTGCAACTGTTCAGGGAGCCGGAGCCGGCCTTTTTGGCGCAGTTAACCCAGGGCTTGCAGGCCTTCACCCAGGCTCCCCTTTGGCAAGACAGTGGCGCGAAATCTGTATTACTACAACATCGCAGCCGCCCCGGCGCGCCGGTAGAGGTAGTGTGGGGCGAGCTTGAGCCCAGGCCCCAGGTCTGTGAACAGGGGTTGCACTATCAGCTGGAGCTGGGCCGCAACCAGAATCACGGTTTGTTTCTCGATATGCGCCTGGGTCGGCACTGGGTGCGCCAGCACGCCCCAGGCAAGCGGGTGCTGAACCTGTTTGCCTATACCTGCGGGTTTTCGGTGGCGGCCATCGCGGGCGGCGCCAGCCAGGTGGTGAACCTGGACATGGCCAGGGCGGCGCTGGCCCGGGGCCGGGACAATCACAGGTTAAACCAGCACGATTTGAGCAAGGTCACCTTTTTGGGCCATGAGCTGTTCAAGTCCTGGGGCAAGGTCCGCAAGCTGGGCCCTTATGAGCTGATTATTATCGACCCGCCTTCGTTTCAAAAAGGCAGCTTTGCGCTCACTCAGGATTACCACAAAATCCTGCGCCGCCTGCCCGAGTTACTCGCCCCGGGTGGCCAGGTGCTGGCCTGCGTGAACGACCCGGATATTCCCAGCCGGTTTTTAATCGACAACATGGCCGAGCACGCGCCCGCCCTGCACTTTGTAGAGCGACTGGACAACCCGCCCGAGTTTAAAGACATAGACCCGGAGGCCGGACTCAAGGCGCTGGTGTTTAGCCTGGGCGCCGCCGCCCCATAAACCCGATGCAAAACGTGGTGCAGCTGGCGCCTCCGGCCTGGCCGGCTCGGCTGCGTATAATTCTGCGGTTATTTTCATTATCATACCCGAACAACACTCAACCCTATCTTGAGGGAGCTATATGGACATTATCATCTCGGTCAGTAACGCCCTGGCAGGCTGGCTGGGGATCTCGCTCCCCCGCATCCCCAGCCCGAACGGCAAAGGAGTGGGCACCCAGCCGCTCAGCTCCGGTTATGCCAAGGTGTGCTGGCAGTGCCACCTGTTGAAACACGGCCAACATGACGACTACTACACCATAGTGGCCATGGAGGCATATAGCCGCTACGTGATCTTTCTGCCCTTCAGTGCCCCTCCCAGCCAGATTGAACTGGAGCAGGTGCTGCTGGAGCGTTGGGGCAACGAAGCACTGCATCTGGCGGTAGACAGCGGCGCCATTACCGATGACGAACTGCCGTTAATGGTGGATGCCTTTACCCATCAGCGTTGTCAGTCCCACTGGTTTAATAATTTTGATCGCAGCATCAATGGTCATATTACCGATGCCGGGCTCTGGTTTACCCAAACCCTGGAGCAGGAAGGGCTGGAGTATATGGATGACAACCATTGTTATGGCCTGGCCATGCATATCAATCAGTTGGAAAAGACAATCGGCGGTAATCGCTCGCAACGGTTCAGGCCCATGGTCCGGCTGCTGGACGACGCACTGTTTCGTTTTGGCTCGGGTCTGGCCGCCAGCGCCTATCCCAACACCAAGGTCGGCGACTTCCCCTGCCCCTATGCGGATAAGCCCGCCCTCGATAATGTGGTGCAGCTGGCTGACTATCGTAAACGCGCCAGCCGATAAATTCTGCCGCCCTGGTCGCCATCCATATGTCATCCATATCGCCATCCAGCCCTGCCGGGCCAGCGCCCGGTCCTCTCCGGGCCGGTGTCCCGCTCTGGCGGCGTTTAAATTATCAACAACCTGTGGGGCAATCCTCGGTTAAATCGGCTTTTTCCCCCATATTGACCATCAAGCTGTCGACCCCAAGGCTGGCTGCAGTATACTGGCGGTCATTTAACAATTTTGATGAGTTTTTGAGTGCAGCCACTGAGTCCCGTTGAACTGAACCCTGTTTTTACTCTGCCCGATCTCGCCACCCTTGACGAGGTTCCCACCACCCCGTTCAGTGCCTTGCAAGCCCGGGCAGATTCCGCCTTTGCCACCTTGTCGGCGCTGAATGCGGTGAATCCCATTTTATTGTTGAATGGCTTTGCCGGCGTCGATTACGAAGAGCTGGTAGAGAGCCTGGTAAAGAAACACGCGAATCATGCGGACTTGTTCGATCTCTGTTATGCAGAAAACCTCAATCATCCGCAAAAGCCCATCTGGCTCAAGCTGAAAGCAGGCACCGGCCTCGAATTTTGCGAGCTGGTCGGCCAGTTGCTGGAATTATCCTCCCGCCACCTCGAAGCCGAGCACATAGTGCAGCGCATCCTGAAAAAGCAGGACAATAACGACAAGGTGGCCGACTACCTGTCCTTGCTGTCTCAGCATGTGGCCGCCGGCCAGGGCTTCAGTCACCCGGTACTGATCAACCTGATGGTGCACCGGCATGACACCACCATGCCGGTGGTGTATGCGCGCCAGTTCACCCCCGAGCAACTGTTTGGCGCCATTCACTTTCAAACCGAGCAGGGCTCTGTATTCAGCCATCATCATCTCTTGGAGCCCGGGCTTATCCACCAGGCCAATGGCGGCTATTTAATCGTGCCCATCGAAGAGCTGCTGGAGCAGCCTCATTTGTGGTTCCGGCTTAAAAATGCGCTGGTGACCCGTCAGGTAGAATGGTCGCGTTCGGCGGAAATGGCGGCGTTTTACTTTCAGCCCGAGCCACCGCCGCTGAATATTCACCTGGTGCTGGTAGGCGACCGGCTGGCGGTGGCCGAGCTGTACCTGCTGGACCGCGAGCTCGATACCCTGGCCTTTTTGCGCGCCGACATCATTCCGGAATGGGATGTCCGCGACGATCTGCCCGCTTACCTGGGCTTCTTGTCCCATTTACGGCAGAAGTACCAGTTGCTGGACATGGATGCCGGCGCCATTTTGCGTTTGTGCCGTTACAGCAGCCGACTCACCGAGCATCAGCACAAGTTGTCTTTGGTTGAGGCCCAGCTGGTGGCTATGATGCAACTGGCCGATGTGATTGCCCGCCGCGAGCAAAGTGAGATTATTACCGATGCGCACCTGATACTGGCCCAGCAAGAGCAGGATCATCGCCTAAGCTATTTAATTGAGCAGTCGGATTTAGGGGTACGCGATGGCCAGTACCTGATGCAGACTCAGGGTAAGGAAGTGGGCCAAATCAACGGCCTGTCGGTGATCCAGATCACCGGTCACCCCTATGACTTTGGGGAGCCGGTGCGCCTGACCGCCACCGTGCATCTGGGCGATGGCGACGTATCGGACATCGAGCGTAAAGCCGATCTCGCCGGCCATATTCACGCCAAGGCGATGATGATTATTCACGGCTATCTGGCCAACCTGTTTGGCGCCGAGCATCCTTCTCCCCTGTCGGCCAACCTGGTGTTCGAGCAGTCTTACCATGAAATAGACGGCGACAGCGCCTCGCTGACCGGTTTGTGTGCCCTGCTGTCTGCACTGGCCAAAGAGCCCATTTATCAACACTTTGCCGTCACCGGCGCCGTGGATCAGTTTGGTAACGTGCAGCCCGTGGGCGGCGTTAACGAAAAAATAGAAGGGTTTTACCGGCTGTGCAAAATTCAGGGTCTGACCGGCCAGCAAGGGGTCATTTTGCCGGCCAGCAACCGGTTGCAACTGAATTTGTCCGACGAAGTGGTCGCCGCCATGGCGGCAGGCCAGTTTCATATTTATCCGGTGGCCCATGTAGAACAAGCCATCGAGCTGCTGACCGGCAGTGTTGCCGGGGATGTTGAGCAGCCCGATACCTTGTTTGGTCGCATTAGAGACCGGCTGGACGACCTTAATGGTCACCCCGTGGAAACCGGATTTTTACGGCGCCTGTTCCGACGCTAAAGTGATCGGACTTGTCTGGCGAACAACTGTTCGCTAGAGTGACGCCAATTTACACGACAGGCTCAGGCCTGAACATAACGGAATAGTGGAACTATGCCTTCACAAGATATGCCTTCACAAAAAGAACTGGGCAAACACGCCTTTACCCGAGAAGAATTGCTGGCTTGTAGCCAGGGTGAATTATTTGGCCCCGGCAACAGCCAGCTGCCCGCCCCCAACATGCTGATGATGGATCGCATTATGCACATCAGCGATGAAGGTGGTGAGCACGGTAAAGGTGAAATTATTGCCGAACTGGATATCAACCCGGATCTGTGGTTCTTTGATTGCCACTTCCCCGGTGACCCTGTCATGCCCGGCTGTTTGGGCCTGGATGCCATGTGGCAGCTGGTTGGCTTTTTTCTGGGTTGGAAAGGCGGCCCGGGCAAAGGCCGTGCTCTGGGTGTAGGTGAAGTCAAATTTACCGGCCAGATCCTGCCTACCTCGAAAAAAGTCACCTACAAGATCACGCTGAAGCGGGTGATCTGGCGCAAGCTGATCATGGGCATTGCCGATGGCACGGTAGAAGTGGATGGCCGCGTTATCTATGAAGCCAAAGATCTGAAAGTGGGCCTGTTTACCGACACCTCCTCGTTCTGATCCCGTACTGGTAGCCAGTGCTTAAAGAACAAGGCCCCGACGTATCGGGGCCTTTTTTATAACTCATGTTAACAATCAGGTTTAACTTGCTGGCCACTCACAGCGTTAAGCGCGCCATGGGTGTTTGATATTCTGCCAGCCGAATAACGCTATTATCTTATGAAGAGGCCCGAGCTTCTGTCTTCCATGGCATCTCGCCACCCCCCTAGCCAATGTCCTTTGGCGTCAAAATCATTATAGGGGCAGTTTTCTTTTGCTCGTCCACTGACGCCAGCCTGGTAACCGCGAGTACGCGCTCTTTCCAAACGGTCACGTTTTTGTCTCTTCATAGGTATAACCCTCATTTAATCAACAAAAAGTGCATGCGGTGATACCGCGAATTCGCCGACCACCGCCCTTAATCAATAATGCAATTACCAGCCAAAATCAAGGTCAAATTTTAACCAGCTCTAGCGAAAACAGGTTACTGCTTGATGACAATGCATTTTTTTATTTTCCCCCTGCGACAGAAACGGACCACTTCAACGGGAAGCGGGAAGCGGGAAGCGGGAAGCGGGAAGCGGGAAGCGGGAAGCGGGAAGCGGGAAGCGGGAAGCAAAATACATTACCAGGCTAGAAGAAGATAGTGGGGCCTGCACGGCAATAAGGCAAAAAAACACTCCCCTGCCAGGCAGAGGAGTGTTTCAGGATCAGCTTATCCGGGGGGCTTAGCTCTGGGCTTCCAGCTCTTCCCAACGGGTAAAGGCGAGTTCAAATTCGGCTTCGGCCTCGGCCAGCTGCTGCAAGGTGGCCTGGGTCAGATCTTCACTCTTGCTGAAGAAGTCGGGCGCATTCACCACTTCCTGCAACGACTCGATTTTTTGCTCGAGTTGCTCAAGTTTGGCCGGCAAGCCGTTCAGCTCCTGCTGCAGCTTGTAAGACAGCTTCTTGCCGCTGATTTTGGCCTTGGTGTCGGCAGCTGCCTCCACTTTGGCTGCAGGCGGTGCGGCTTTTGCCTTGCTCTGGCTGGTTTTGCTCTGCACAGGCGCACGATAGGACAGCTGATGCTGCATATCCTGATACCCGCCGACAAATTCGCTGACCTTGCCCTGCCCTTCAAACAGCCAGCAATGGGTGGCGGTATTGTCTATAAAGTCCCGGTCATGGCTGACCAGCAACAAGGTACCTTTATACTCGGACAGTAACTCTTCGAGCAGCTCCAGGGTTTCTACGTCCAGATCGTTGGTGGGCTCATCGAGCACCAGCAGGTTGCTGGGTTTTAAAAACAGCCGTGCCAGCAACAAACGGTTTTTCTCGCCACCGGACAGGGCTTTAACCGGAGTACGCGCGCGCTTGGGTTCAAACAGGAAATCCTGTAAATAGCCCAGCACATGACGGCTGCGGCCATTTACTTCCACTTCCTGCTTGCCTTCGGCCAGGTTGTCCATGACAGTGCGTTCCGGATCCAGCTGTTCGCGATACTGATCGAAATACGCTACTTCCAGCTTGGTGCCGCACTTCAGGGTACCGGAGTCGGCCTCCAGCTTGCCCAGCAACAGCTTGATCAGGGTACTCTTGCCGCAACCGTTCGGCCCCACCAGCGCAATTTTATCGCCACGCTGAATCAAGGTAGAGAAGTTGTTCAACAAGGGCTTGTCTTCGTAGGCAAAGCTCAGGTTTTCTGCCTCAAACACTATCTTGCCGGAGCGGCGCACTTCGTCCAGGGTCACGTTGACCTTGCCGATACTTTCACGACGCTGACTGCGTTCGTTACGCAACTCCTTAAGGGCGCGCACCCGGCCTTCGTTACGGGTACGACGTGCCTTGACCCCCTGGCGGATCCAGGCTTCTTCCTGTGCCAGGCGCTTGTCGAACAAGGCATTCTGCTCTGCTTCCACGCGCAGGGCTTCTTCCTTGTTGACCAGATAGTCGTCGTAGTTGCCCGGCCAGCTGGACAGCTTGCCACGATCGAGATCCACGATACGGGTGGCCATTTTACGAATAAAGGCCCGGTCGTGGCTCACAAACACGATGGCACCTTTAAAATCCAGCAAAAAGCTTTCCAGCCAGGCAATGGCGTCTATGTCCAGGTGGTTGGTCGGCTCATCCAGCAACAGAATGTCCGGTTCGTTGGTCAAGGCCCGGGCCAGAGCCACTTTACGCAGCCAGCCGCCGGACAAGTCGTTCAGGCGCGTATCACCATCCAGCTCCAGCAGCGTCAGGCTCTGGTTGATGCGGGTATCGAAGTGCCAGCCGTTGGCCACTTCTACCTGCTCTTGCAGGCGCATCAACTCATTCATCGCTTTTTCTGAGTGGTCGTGACCGACTTTTTCCAGCTGATGATGATACCTGGCCAGCAAGGCCCCCATTTCGGCCAGACCACCGGCCACATAGTCAAACACGGTTTGATCGTCGTTAACCTGGGGGGGATCCTGCTCCAGTCGGGCGATATTGATGCCCTGCTGTAGCTGACGGCGGCCGTCGTCCAGCTGTAATTCGGCGGCAATCACCTTCATCAGCGTCGACTTGCCGGCACCATTACGGCCCACAATACAGACCCGTTCTCCGGCCTGTATATTAAACTCTACCCCATCCAGTAACGGGGCATCACCAAACGCCAGCTGGGCGTTTTGCAGGGTTAATAAACTCATTAAGTCACTCTAGTAAATTCAAGAATATCGGCGGCCGTAAAGGGCCAGTCCAGCTCACCGCCGTCCGGGCGAAGCAATACCGGAATGCGCACCGCATAGGCAGCCATCCACCGTTCGTCGTCAATAATATCTTCAAGCCGGGTATCGGCACTCAAGCCGGTTTGTTCCAGCAGCGACCAGGCCTGCTCGCACAGGTGGCAACCATCGGTAGAAAACAGCGTCAGGCTCATGATCAGCTCCAGCGAATTTCCCAGCAGTTGTGAATGTGCGGGTTACGCGCAAAGTCTTTGGGCAGGCTGCCCTTGGTAATGTCTTTTGCCACCAGACCCAGCTCGGCCAGTCCGTCCATGTCCATCTTGAAGTGACGTTTGTTGTTCGAAAAAATCATCACTCCGTCGGCTCGCAGTCGCTTGCTTAACAGCGTCAGCAGTTCGAGATGATCCTGCTGTATGTCGAAGGCATCTTCCATGCGCTTGGAGTTGGAAAACGTCGGTGGATCGACGAAGATCAGGTCGTAATCGTCACCGGGCTGGCGCAGCCACTGCAGGCAGTCCGCCTGAATAAACTGGTGGCGGCGTCCGGTCAGGCCGTTCAGCTCCATGTTGCGCTCGGCCCAGCCCAAATAGGTTTTCGACATGTCCACCGTGGTGGTGGTTTTGGCCCCGCCCAGTCCGGCATGCACGGTGGCACTGCCGGTATAGGCAAACAGGTTAAGAAAATCCTTGCCCTTGGCCATCTTGCCCAGTTGCTTGCGAATCGGTCTGTGATCCAGAAACAGGCCGGTATCCAGGTAGTCGTGCAGGTTAACCAGCAGCTGTGCATTATGCTCCTGCACCTGCATCCATTGCTCGCGGCGATCCAGTCTTTCGTACTGCTCGCGACCTTGCTGGCGGGCACGTACCTTTAAAATCACCTTGCGGCCTTCTACACCCGTCACCGTCATGGTGGCCTGCACCAGATCGTAAAAGCGACCGCGGGCCTTGTATTCGGGAATGCTTTTCGGTGCCGCGTATTCCTGAATCACGATGTAATCCAGGTAACGGTCGATGGCGGCGTTGTATTCCGGCAAGTCGGCATCGTACAGACGATAGCAATCTATTTGCTCGGCTTTGGCCCACTTTTCCAGCGTCTTGAGGTTTTTAGCCAGGCGGTTGGCAAAGTCTTCCGCCAGGGGGCGCGCGGCTTTGGCATCTTCGGCAATCAGATAGTTGCGCAGATCACAGGCCAGGGCACCGTTGAATAACTTGTAGATTTTTTCGTGACGCAGGCGCAAGCAGCTCAGCAATTCGGGGGAGCTGGAGATCAGGCTGACGTGCCAACCCTTGAATTGCTCACGCAGTTTATCGCCCAACAGCTGATGCAGGCCTAATAAAGAAGGAAACTCGCTCAAGCGCTCGCCGTAAGGCGGGTTCGAGATCACCCAGCCCGGCTCGGCCGCCGGATTGACAAGGTCATTGATGCCGCCGGCTCTAAAACGAATAAAGGCAGCCACCCCGGCGGCCTGGGCATTTTCTTCGGCAAACGCCAATACCCGCTTGTCCTGGTCAAAGCCATACAGCTCGGTATTGCCTTGTTTCAAGCCACGAGTCGCGCGCACCGTGGCCTCGGCACTGATTTCCTGCCACAGTTCACGGTCGTGACCGCTCCAGGCCATAAAACCGAACCGCACGCGCAATAAACCGGGCGCATGGTCGGCGGCCATCAGGGCGGCCTCTATTAGTAAGGTACCCGAGCCACACATGGGATCGACCAATGGCTTGGTGATGTCCCAGCCACTGCGCAGCAAAATGGCAACCGCGAGGTTTTCTTTCAAGGGGGCCTCGCCGGCCTGCTGGCGATACCCACGCTGATGCAAGGCGGGGCCAGACAAGTCCAGGGTAATGCTCAGCTGGTTATTGCGCTTCAGGTGCGCCAGGATACGAATATCGGGGGTGCGCTTGTCGACGTTCGGTCGTTCGCCCCAGCGCTTGGTCAACCGGTCGACGATGGCATCCTTGATTTTCAGCGCACCATACTGGGTATTGGTGATCGCTTCGTTGCCACCCGAAAAGTCTACCGCAAAGGTTTGACCTGGTTGAATATGCTGCTCCCACTCGATGTTGGCTGCACCTAAATACAGGTCCATGTCGGTGCGCATGGTCAGCTCGGCCAGCTGCAACATTATACGCGAGGCGAGCCGCGACCACATGCAGGCACGATAGGCAGTGGCCAGTTCTCCCTTGAAGGCCACACCGGCCACGGTTTCCTGAAGGTCGGTCGCGCCCAGGTTTTTCAGTTCATCGGTGAGTAAGGATTCCAGGCCCTTGGGGCAAGTAGCAAAAAACGGCAGCATAGTCACGCTTGTCTAATAAAAAGAGGGCCGTATTATACCTCAAACCGGCGTAATACTGTAAAACTTGCCGCTTTTTGTGTGTTAAATAATCATCTTGCGGCATTGTTGCGCATACGGAATAAAGTTCTGGTTAAGCCCTTGCATTCAGTGAGCCGGATCACTAGTATACGCAGCCTGAGGACGCGGGATGGAGCAGCCTGGTAGCTCGTCGGGCTCATAACCCGAAGGTCGTCGGTTCAAATCCGGCTCCCGCAACCAGCTCAGAAAGCAGTAGTAGAAAAGCAGTAGCGTTTAAGTAATGGACGCGGGATGGAGCAGTCTGGTAGCTCGTCGGGCTCATAACCCGAAGGTCGTCGGTTCAAATCCGGCTCCCGCAACCAACTTGAACAACAGATGTATAAGTAGTAGAGATTAAGCAGTGGACGCGGGATGGAGCAGCCTGGTAGCTCGTCGGGCTCATAACCCGAAGGTCGTCGGTTCAAATCCGGCTCCCGCAACCAGCTTAATAGCAGTAAAGTTTGAATGTAATGGTGTGATATCAAGTTATTGGCGCGGGATGGAGCAGCCTGGTAGCTCGTCGGGCTCATAACCCGAAGGTCGTCGGTTCAAATCCGGCTCCCGCAACCACTTGATATACAATCAGATTCAAAAAGCAAGACGTAAGCAGTACCCTTTACATGTAGTACCAGTAAGTTATGGACGCGGGATGGAGCAGTCTGGTAGCTCGTCGGGCTCATAACCCGAAGGTCGTCGGTTCAAATCCGGCTCCCGCAACCAACTTAAACTGGGCATTATGTTTTAAAGGTATTAAAAGTAGTAATATGTAAGTCATGGACGCGGGATGGAGCAGTCTGGTAGCTCGTCGGGCTCATAACCCGAAGGTCGTCGGTTCAAATCCGGCTCCCGCAACCAATTACATATATATCTCCTATCAGCACTCCCCTACCCTGTTAGCCCCTCTCGAACACAAATTTAAAACACCCCATTCAAGCTGTAACTCTATTCTGATTCTTGTCTCTCATTTATTTGAGTGAGCTTATGCTGTTTGAAAAAATCGTAAGGCGTAAAGAGTGAGGTGTGAGGTGAAAGCATAGCCTGTCGTCGATACTTTACCCCTCACGCCTTACCTTTCACGGCTCACCCTACGGCAAGACCTTGGTCGAATGAATTCGACCCTACAAAAACACGTCTTATGTCTGTCGCTTATCGCTGTATTTAACCCACCTTGCGAATTTCTTCTTGCTGATTACCGCTGTCCAGGCTGATGATCCTGTCGTTCATCACCTTGATAGCACCAAAGGTGGGTAGACGCTTGCTACCGGACAACAGTTGATTGCCCGACAAGGAAATACACACGGAAGCCGACGGCGAGGTTTCCACCACCATCAGGGTCAGCCATTCGGCAGAGGTATCCAGCGCAATCAGCTCGCCCAGTTCGGGTTGGTGATAATCAGCCTGAGGCTCGAAAAACCAGCTTTGCGGCATCAAGGGTTTGTAAAAACGCGCCACGGCCACGCCGTTCAGCGCCGTCTGTACCCGTTGCGCTGAGGAGCTGATCGAGGACAGTTTATCGAGAAAATTATAATACAGCCCGGTATCTTCTACCGAAAAGCATTGATCCAGATCCTCTGGGCACACCAAATGTTTTTTGAGATAGGGGCTGCTAAACAGCATATCAGCCCCCAAGTCCAGCATCAGGTGTTTATCTTCGCCCATAAACCAGCGCCACTGATCATTTGGTTGAAGTAACATCCAGGTCACACCTCATGTTTATATGTTCATTATTATGAATTTTGTCTTCCCCAGTACTTATCATATATCGCATTTTGACCGGGGAGCAAACTGTTATGAACAATAATCGAATTAAAGGTGACGCGCCAGCTGTTGAATAAGAGTGGGCCCCTGATAAATAAAGCCGGAATATATCTGAACCAGGCTGGCACCGGCTGCCATTTTCTCGCGGCCTGCGGTCAATGAATCGATACCACCGACGCCGATAATAGGCAAACGACCGGCAAGGCGGCGCGATAATTCGGCGATCACCAGGGTGCTTTTATTTTGCACCGGACGCCCGCTTAATCCCCCCATTTCATGGGCGTGCGGCAAATCAAATACCAGGTCTCGATCGAGTGTGGTATTGGTGGCGATCACGCCGTCTATTTCGTAGCGCACCAGGCTGTCTGCCACTTGCTCTATTTCGGCCATCGACAAGTCGGGAGCAATTTTAACCAATAGCGGCACCTGCTTATTATGCTGCTCGGCCAATTGGCGCTGCTGTTGCTTGAGCGCGGACAATAAGTCATCCAGGGCCTCGCCATACTGCAAGCTTCGCAGACCAGGCGTATTCGGTGACGAAATGTTCACGGTAATATAGCCGGCATGGGCATAGGCTTTTTCCATGCAAATCAGATAGTCATCTTTACCCTGCTCGACGGGGGTATCTTTATTCTTGCCGATATTAATGCCCAGCACTCCCTTATAGCGGGACTGTTTGACGTTTTCGATTAAATAATCGATGCCGTTATTATTGAATCCCATGCGATTGAGAATGGCATCGGCTGCTTTAATACGAAACAGCCGCGGCTTCTCGTTGCCATCCTGGGCCCGGGGCGTGACGGTACCGATTTCAATAAAGCCGAATCCCATGGCGGCAAAGGCGTCGATACAATCACCGTTTTTATCCAGCCCTGCGGCCAGCCCGACCGGATTGTCGAACGTCAGCCCCATTAACTCGACCGGGTTGACTATTTTGGGCTGGCGATACAGGGCGGCCAGTGGACTATGCTGGGTTTTCGCCAGTCCCTTGATGGTCAGTTCGTGGACATGCTCAGGATCACATTGAAAGAGAAGAGGTTTTACCAATGAATACACGTATTTGGTCCTTATAAAAAAGCCCCGGCCAGGGCCGGGGCTTTTGTGCAGTACGCCGTTACATCAAACGGCATTCAGACAGTTAAGATGAAGCAGGTTCAGTTCGCGTAGCGCCACTGAAAACTGAGCAAACTCATGGCTGCCCGAGGCTTTAAATTCAGCCAGCAGGTGACGCCAGCGATTCAGTAATTGCTCATGCTCATCCAGCCACTGGTCGAGCATACTAGCGCATTCACCTTTCGCTTTACAGTTTTTCAGTACCACGGCGGTGAGACTACGTTGCTGATAATCCAGATCTTCTCTAAAGGCAGCCCGCGCCAGCGCCTGCCAGTGATTGCTCACGCTCTGGTGATTGATTTGCTCCAGGAACCAGTGCAGCTCCAACTCGGCACCCAGCAGGAAGTAGAGCTCGGCCACCACCTTGATGTCGCGGTCCTGCTCGGCAGCCACCTGAGCCAGATCCAGCGCCGAAAACAGGCTGCTCATGTGCGAGACTCGTTCTGCGACCGAGGTTGGCACGCCCTGCTTTTCCAAGGCAGCCACTTGCTCTTTGATCTCCTTGGCTTCGGACGCCACCATGGCCTGATAGAGATGGCCCGACAAGGCAGTATAAGCCGGTTTAAATTGCGCAATGGTTTGCTCTATGCTCAGGCTGCGATTGCGCGAGCGCAAGAGCCAGCGCGTCGCACGACGTATCATGCGGCGCACCTGATAGAACATCTGCAGCTGCACCTTGGCCGGTACCTGATTGTCCAGGGCTTCAATGTCCCGTAACAGGCTGTCCATGCCAAACACTTCCCGGGCAATCATGAAGCTGACGGCAATGTCACAAATACTGGCGCCGGTTTCATCCTGCAGACGGTTGGCAAAGTTAAAGCCCATGTCGTTGACCATGATGTTGGCTAAGCGAGTGGCAATAATCTCGCTACGCAACGGATGCTTCATCAGGGCGTCGCCAAACTGGGCCACCAGTTTATCGGGCATGCTCATCGGCAGCAGGCGGGCAATATAGTCGTTGTCGGTCAGCTCGGGAATATTGAGCATGTCTTTCAACACCATTTTTCCGTACGCCACCAGAATGGCCAGCTCGGGTCGGGTCAGGCCACGACCGGCCGCCATGCGCTCGGCAATTTCTTCATCGCTGGGCAAATATTCCAGCTGTCGGTCGAGCTTGCCTTCGCGCTCCAGCCACTGAATAAAGTGCTGGTGTTCCTTGAGGGGGCCGGCGCCTCTGTGCTCGGTGATGGAGATGCTTTGTGACTGGCGATAGGCGTTGGTCAGCACGATATCGGTCACGTCATCCGTCATGTCATGCAGCAACTGATTACGGTGTTTCATGGTCAGCTCACCCTTGTCGACCAGGGTGTTGAGCAGAATTTTAATGTTCACTTCGTTGTCTGAGCAGTCGACGCCGCCAACGTTGTCGGTAAAGTCGGTGTTGATCCGCCCGCCGGTGCTCGCATACTCGATACGGCCCAGTTGCGTGCACCCCAGGTTGCCCCCCTCGCCCACGATACGGGCGCGCAGCTCGCCACCATTCACGCGCACCGCGTCATTGGCGCGATCGCCCACGTCACCGTCGGTTTCGTGCTTGGATTTCACATAGGTGCCGATGCCGCCGTTCCAGAGTAAATCCACCTTGGCCGTCAGCAGATGACGGATCACCTCGGTGGGGGTCAAGGTAGCCTTCTTGGTATCCAGCAAGGTTTTCATCTGCGGGCTCAGGGTGATCGACTTTGCCGAGCGCTCGAATACACCGCCGCCTTCGGAGATCAGGCTGGCATCATAATCGGCCCAGCTTGAGCCGGGCGTGGTGAATAACCGCTCGCGCTCCTTGAAGCTGATCGCCGCATCCGGATTGGGATCGATGAAGATATGTAGATGGTTAAAGGCCCCCACCAGGCGCGTATGGGTGGAACGCAACATGCCGTTACCGAACACATCGCCGCCCATGTCTCCTATGCCCACCGCCGTAAAGTCGGTTTGCTGGCAGTCGATGCCAATTTCACGGAAGTGGCGTTTTACCGACTCCCAGCCGCCGCGGGCAGTAATGCCCATTTTCTTGTGGTCGTAGCCCACAGAGCCGCCCGAGGCAAAGGCATCCCCCAGCCAGTGGCCGTATTCGGCACTGATTTCGTTGGCAATATCCGAGAACGATGCCGTGCCTTTGTCTGCAGCCACCACCAGATAGTAATCGTCCTCATCGTGACGCACCACGTCCCGGGCAGGAATCACCTCACCGTCAATAATATTGTCGGTCACATCCAGCAGCGCGCGAATAAACAAGCGGTAGCAGTTTTGCCCTTCCTTCAGGAAGGCCGCACGATCGCCCACCGGCAGCTGTTTGCAGACGAAGCCGCCTTTGGCCCCAACCGGTACAATCACGGTATTCTTAACCTGCTGCGCCTTGACCAGGCCCAATACTTCGGTACGGAAGTCTTCACGACGATCCGACCAGCGCAGGCCACCTCGAGCCACCTTGCCCCAACGTAAATGCACCCCTTCTACCCGGGGCGAATAGACGAATATTTCGAACTTGGGCAATGGCAGCGGCATGTCGCTGATGGTTTCCGGCGCCAGCTTGAAGGAAATATACGCCTTGGCCGTGCCGTCTTTCGCCGCCTGATAGAAGTTGGTGCGCAGCGTGGCTTCTATCATTTCCATATAGCGGCGAATGATACGGTCGTCGTCCAGGTTGGCAACCTTGTCCAGCTCGGCTATCAGTTGCTGGTGCAGCTTGTGCTGCTGGGCGGTATCCTGCTTGACCGTCAACGAGAAGCGCTGTTCAAACAGGTTGAACAGCAGCTCGGCCAATTGCGGATAACGCGACAGGGTTTCTTCTATGTAGCTCTGGCTGAAGGTCACGCCGGTTTGGCGCATGTATTTGGCATAGGCTCGCAGTACGCTGACTTCCCGGCCGGTCATGTCGGTGGCCAGCAGCAGGCGGTTGAAGCCGTCATTTTCCAGCTCGTTATTCCATACCTTGGCAAACGCTTGCTGAAAACGTTGCTGGCTGTGGTCCAGATCCAGCGGGGCGCCGGTGTAATACATGGAAAAGTCGAGTACCCAGAAGGTGTCGCCGCCACATTCTATTTTATGGGGGGTTTCACCTATGACCCGCAGCCCCATGTTTTCGAGCATGGGCAGTACATCGGATAAATGAATCGGCTCGGCTCTGTGATAGAGCTTCAACCGTACCCGGTTAGAGTCGCGCTGCTCTTCCTGGGCGCGATAAAACAACATGCCCAGCGGATTGTTATCACTCAGCGCTTCCAGTTTTTCGATATCGGCCACCGCCGAGCCGGGCATCACGCTTTCGGTATAGGCACGAGGAAAGGCATTGCCGTATTTGCCGGACAAGCGCTTGCCTTCGGCTTCACCAAAACTCACGGTTAACGACTGCGCCAGTTTATCTTCCCAGCTGCGGGCCGCTTCAATCAGGTTGGCCTGAATTTCGCTCACATCAATATCCATTGCGTTGTTTGCTACCCGGATCAAATAATGGGTACGGGCCAGTACGCCTTCAGAAAAATAGGTGGTGAATTCCACTTCTTCTTCCGAACCAAAATAACGCTGCAGAATCGCCTGGGTTTTTTCGCGCAGGGCGGTGTTGTAGCGCTCTTTGGTCACATACACCATGCAGGAGAAAAAGCGGCCAAATAAATCCCGGCGCACAAACAGGCGCGTCATGTCGCGCTCCTGCATGGCCAGCACTCCCATGCCGATCTCTTTCAGCTCTTTTTCGGTGGCCTGGATCAATTCGTCTCTGGGGTAGGTTTCCAGAATATTCAGCAAGGCTTTATAGGCATGAGAACCCGGCTCGAGCTCCGAGTCTTCCAGTATGCGCTTCAACTTGGCACCAATCAGCGGAATATCCATGGCGCTGGTATTGTAGATATTGGAAGCATACAGGCCGATAAAGCGGTCTTCGCCCACCACATTGCCCTGTTCGTCAAAGCGCTTGATGCCGATATAGTCGATATAGGAAGGACGGTGTACCCGGGACTTGTGATTGGTCTTGGTCAGGATCAGAATATCGTTGCTTAAGGCTGCTTCACGGGCCGTGGGGTTCATGTTGCCGAGCCTGAGAACTTCGCCCTGCTGGACATTGCGCAGCAAGCCCAAGCTGGTGTCGAGCTCGGGCACCAGTTCGTAGTCGTCTTTCACCGCTTTCAGGTGATAGCGACGATAGCCCATCAGGGTGAACTTGTGATCGGCCATCCAGTTTAAAAAGTCCAGCGTCTCCTGCATGTGCTCGGGATGGGCGGCCTTGGCCTGCTTGGGCAGCGCGTCAATAATGTCGTTCAGTCGCTCGACCATGGGCTGCCAGTCACCCACCATTTGCAGTACTTCATCGACCACGGATTTCAGTTCATCTTTTAGCTGGTTGCGGGTATTGGCTTGGGGAAGGCGATCTATTTCAATTAAAAAGGCGGTTTCTGCACTGTAATCTGATGTTTTTTCGGTCGTGGTCAGTATTTTCTGTAGCTGTCCCTGTTTATTGCGCACCAGATGCATGGGTTGATGCAGCATTAAATGGGAGGTGATGCCCATGCGGGTGAGTACCATGCGAATGGAGTCGACCAGAAACGGCGCATCCTTGGTGATCAGCTCCAGTATGGTGTGCGGCGACTGCCAGCCATGGCGAGCCAGTTCGGGGTTATATACCCGAACATGAGGGGTGCTTTCACTGCGGGTTTCGAAGGCGCTCCACAGGCTGATGGCCGCGCCGTACAAATCGCTGTCGTTACGGTGGTGTAAATCGTGATGGGTAATGCCGCTGTATAACTTGCTGACGAAGGTATTAACCAGGTCTGCGGTGGTGTCGGGAAATTTTTCTGTCACCAATTGGTTGACGTTTTCGAGTAACACGGACCTTGTGGCGTCTTGAAATATCATGGTGTTATTTTCCTCGGATACAGGCAATGACCATAGGGGACTCTTCCCCAACAGGATTAAACCAGTGTAAGCCCGCCCTATTTTGAATGCGAGCAAAGCAATAGAAAAAGATGCCAAAGTATCGACTCGATCACTGATGAACAGAATATAGTCACGGTCTTAAGTTTTTCTTACCGACGTTTATTTTGTATACCAATGAATATTTGGCTATTTGTATTGAATAGTTATGTGATCGCTGTGAGTTAGCTATAACCATGCGCCGTGCCATAGATAAAAAAGCCTGTGCCGTATTATCGGCACAGGCTTAATAATGGGTCGTTTAATTATGACCTGAGCGGCGTTGTGTTAATGGTTACGATAATCGGCTGAGCCGATGTAATTGCTGCTCGGCATTCAGTTCAATTTCAAAACGGCCATTTAAACCGTCGTGCCCGACAAAACGGCGAAAATGATGCAGCCCTACCTGCAGTCGTACCCCTTGCTCGGTGATCACCGACAAGGCCGCGGTGCGACCTTGATAGTACTGCAACAGCTGCGCCCGCGAGATGGCCAGGCGAAAACGCAGCCTTCGCATTACGCCAGCGCCTTGGATATCTTCTCGTACAGGTCCCGAGACAGGTCGGGCAAGGCCATCAACTGCTGCAAGCGGGCTTTAATCAGCCCCTGGCGGGCATCGTCCAGTCGGGAAAACTGGATCAGGGGCGTGATCATCCGTGAGGCCACCTGGGGGTTACTCTTGTTCAACTGAGTGAGTACCGAAACCAGCAAATCATAGCCGGCACCGTCGATGCGATGAAACTGCAGCGGGTTGCCCATAATGAAGGCACCAATCACGGCCCGCACTCGATTGGGGTTATTCAGGCTGAAGGTCGGGTGTGCCATCAGCTGCTGAATGCGCGCCAGGGTATCGTCGCCGGGGGCCGTGGCTTGCAGCCGGAACCAGTTATCCAGCACCAGGCCATCCTGTTGCCATTTACCTTCAAAATCGGCCAGCAGCGCACCCGCTTCGCTCAGCTCGGCCCGCACCGCAGCCTTCATGGCGGCCAGGGTGTCGGTCATGTTGTCGGCACCCTGATATTGCTGCTGTACCCGATGCGCCTCTCCGGCCAGCGCCAGATAGCTCAGCGCGACGTTTTTCACGGCACGTTTGGCAATATCCTGATGCTCGATACGGTATTCCGGCGTCTGATTCTGCTCATAGGCCTGCAGCCACAAGGGTTGCAGCGCCACCGCCAGCTCGCTATGCAACAGCTCGTGTACCTGTCCCAGCAAGTCGATATCCACCTGTTCGAACAGTTCCAGCAAGCTGCCCACATCGGGCAAGGTCAGCATTTGCGCCTGCAGGGCCTTGTCCAGGGCCGGGTCTTCCAGGGTGGTACGGAACACATCCAGCAGGGGTCTGGGGACCACAGCCGGCTCCTGGCGTTGCAGCCGGGATACATTGTCGCGCACCGCCTTGTTGATCAGCATCTGTACCGCATCCCAGCGCACAAACTCGTCGATGCTGTGTTTGGCCAGCAAGGTGAGCTGCTCGTCGCTGTAGGGGTAGTCCAGCTTCACCGGCGCCGAAAAGCCCTGCAACAAGGCCGGGGTCGGCCTGGAGGGCACCTGCTCGAACACAAACTGCTGCTCGGCTTCCAGCACATCCAGTACCGGGCCGACGGCTTCGCCGGCCATCATCAGGGATAAGGGCTCGCCCTGCTCCGTATACAGGGCCAGGCTCAGGGGTATATGCAACGGCAGCTTCTGGGGTTGCTCCGGCGTGGCCGGGGTATGCTGGCGCACGGTCAGGGTGTAGCGTTGCTGGACCGCATCGTAGTCATCGCTCACGGTCAGCACCGGAGTGCCGGCCTGACTGTACCAGCGGGTAAAGCGGGTCAGATCACGGCCACTGGCTTCGCTCATGGCGGCCACAAAGTCATCACAGGTGGCGGCCTGGCCATCGTGACGCTGGAGATACAGCGCCAGCCCGCGCTGAAAGGCCTGCTCCCCCAGCAGGGTATGCAGCATGCGGATCACTTCCGCGCCTTTTTCATACACGGTCAGGGTATAAAAGTTGTTCATTTCTATGACCGCATCGGGCCGGATGGGGTGCGCCATGGGGCCGGCGTCTTCGGCAAACTGCGGGCCGCGCATCACCCGCACGTTCTGAATGCGGTTAACGGGTCGCGAGCCCAGATCGGAAGAAAACTCCTGATCCCGGAATACCGTCAGCCCTTCCTTGAGTGATAACTGAAACCAGTCACGACAGGTGACCCGGTTGCCGGTCCAGTTATGAAAGTACTCGTGGCCGATCACCCGCTCGACATCCAGGTAGTCGTTATCGGTCGCGGTGTTGGCATCGGCCAGCACGAACTTGGAGTTAAAGACATTCAGGCCCTTGTTTTCCATGGCGCCCATATTGAAGAACTCGACCGCCACTATCATGTAGATGTCAAGATCGTATTCCAGGTGGCAACGCTGTTCATCCCAGGCCATGGAGGCCTTCAGGCTGTCCATGGCGTGCCCGGCGCGATGCAGGTTGCCCTGATCGACAAAGATCTCCAGCGCCACCTTGCGGCCACTCATGGTGGTGTAGCTATCGCGCAAGACGTCGAAATTGCCCGCCACCAGGGCAAACAGATAGGCCGGCTTGGGAAACGGGTCCTGCCACTGCACCCAATGGCGGCCGTCGTCCAGGCTGCCCTGATCGATGCGGTTACCGTTGGACAGCAAATAAGGGTAGTCCTCGGCATCGGCGGTGATACGGGTGCTGAAGCGCGCCAGCACATCGGGCCGATCCAGGTAATAGGTAATGCGACGAAAGCCCTGTGCCTCACATTGAGTGCAAAAGGCCGAGCCCGACTTGTACAGCCCTTCGAGCGCCGTATTGGCCGCCGGATCGATAAGGGTTTTAATGGTCAGCACAAAGCTTTCCGGCAGCTGGGACAGGATCAGACTGTTGTCGGTTTGCTGATATTGAGTAATGTCTACGCCATTGACGGCCACCTGCAACAGCTCTAGCTGTTCGCCATCCAGTACCAGTGGCTCGTCGTGCTCACCGTTGCGCTGCACCCGGCTGATGGCCACCACTTCGGTGGCATGGTCATGCAGTTGAATGTCCAGATCCAGAGTATCAATCCAGTAATGTGGCGGCTGATAATCTTCGCGATATTGTACTTGAGGTTTTATTTGAGTCATGGCGGAGATCTCGTCAAAGTCGTAGCGGGGGGGGCGTGATACAAAAAGCCCGGCCAACAGACTGCTGGCCGGGCAAAGGGGACTAGCCAAGCAATCGAGCAAGATCGGCGGTAATGCGTGCCGCTTCTTCCAGATAGCTGTCTTCCGGCTCAAAGTCACTGGGAGTGTCATCCAGGG
The DNA here is from genome assembly GCF_048268965.1 of Oceanisphaera sp. GTDB lineage: Bacteria > Pseudomonadota > Gammaproteobacteria > Enterobacterales > Aeromonadaceae > Oceanimonas. The sequence goes on along the minus strand of NZ_JBLWUK010000002.1, from coordinate 80,793 downwards.
AGCTGACCGTATCCAGGCCGGCGCGGCGTAGCCGATCGTTCAGGCGAGCCAGGGCCTTGGCGTCCTGCTCTTCCATTTCGGCTTTGCGCTCTGCCAGATTAAGGGAAATCGAGTCTTTTTCCTTGAGCTTTTTGTATTCCTTGATGTCTTCGAACACATAAACAAACTCGGGATCCTGCTCTATTCTCGCCTGATGACGCTGGCGCAACTGGCCCAACAAGGGCGTTAAGTCATGAATGGTCTCGAACTCGAGGCTGTCTACCTGATCCCAGGGCAGCGCGTTCTTCTCCAGACTTTCACCGGTTTCGTCGGCCACTATCGGCGTCGGGAACGGAATATCCGGCTTGACGCCCTTGTTCTGGGTGCTGCCGCCATTAATGCGGTAGAACTTGGCAATGGTAAACTGCACAAACCCCATCGGGTGCTCGTACAAGTCATAAATGCGCGACAAGCTGCGGTGCTGCTGTACCGTGCCCTTGCCAAAGGTGTTTTCACCCAGGATAACGGCGCGACCGTAGTCTTTCAGGGCGGCGGCAAAAATTTCGGACGCCGAAGCAGAATAACGATCGATGAGCACCGTCATGGGGCCATCGTAGGCGATCTGGCCATCGTCGTCACCATTTACCGAGATACGCCCCAGGCCATCACGAATTTGTACCACTGGGCCACTCTTGATAAAGAGTCCGGTCAGGCTGGAGGCCTCGGTCAGGGAACCACCGCCATTGGCGCGCAAGTCGATCACCAACCCCTGAATATTGTCTTTTTTCAGCTTGTTGATTTCTTCGGCAACATCGACGCTCAGGTTGACATAAAAACTCGGAATTTCGATCACTCCGATGTTTTCACCGGCCACCTCGATGATCTTGCCACTGGCGGCTCTGTCTTCCAGGCGTACCGTATCCCGGGTCAGCTGAATGACTTTGGGTGTCGCGGTGACGGCCTTGCCGCGCTGAATTTGCAGCCAGACATCGGTGCCTTTACGGCCCTTGATGAGGTCGACGACTTCATCCAGCCGCCAGCCGATAACATCGGTAATGTTCTCGGACTGCTGACCTACCCCTATGATGCGGTCATCGGGTTGCAGTTCGCCGGACTTGGCCGCCGGCCCGCCCGGTACCAACGAGCGGATCACCGTATAGTCGTCTTCAGCCTGTAACACAGCGCCTATGCCTTCGAGAGACAGATTCATCTCGGTCTCGAAGCGCTCGGCATTACGGGGGCTCAAGTAACTGGTATGGGGTTCGATAGTGCGGGCAAAGGCGTTGGCAAAGCTCTGAAAGGCATCTTCGCTTTCACTTTGCACCAGGCGCTTGATGGCATTGTTGTAGCGTTTGGCCAGGGTTTCACGGATTTCATCCCAGTCCTTGTCGGTCAAGGCCAGGCTCAGGGCATCGTACTTCACTCTTTGATACCAGAGCTTGTCGAGCTCGGCCTGATCCTTGGGCCAGTCGGCCTTGCGACGGTCAAACTGATAGTCTTCGCTGCCATCGAAATTCATGGGGGTATCGAGCAACGACAAGGCATACACCAGACGCTGATAGCGCAGTTGCAGACTCTCGTTGTACATCTCGAAGGCAATATCAAGCCGACCGGCCCTGAGCGCATCATCGAAACTCTCTCGATAACGCTTGAAGCGATTAATGTCGGCCTGAGTGAAGATGTTCTTGCCGTAATCCAGACTGTCGATAAAACGGTCGAAAATCTGGCCGGAAAAGGCATCATCCAGCTGAAACTGGCGATAATGAGAACGGGTGAACAGCGCGGTAACCCGCTTGCTGGCAGCCGCATGCTGACTTTCTGGTGCCAAAATGGGAATGGCTGAAGCATCAGTAGTCGGTGGTACTGCCCAGGCAATACCTGCCGCCATCATGCCTGCGGCTATCAAAGACAAACGAATTCCGTGACTGATCAAACCCTACTCCTTAAAGAATAAGATGCTCGAATTTAACACGCACCGACATACCGGTTTTCAGTTCCACCTGAACGTCATCACGAGTAATTTCTTTAATAGTAGCGGGTACCGGAGACTTGCCCAGCAAGACCTTTACATCTTGTGCCACCGCCAGCGTCGCCGGATCAACCTTGCGCGGGGCCGGTTTGGCTTTTTTGGCTGCGGGTTTGTCTTTGGCAGCTTTGTCTTTGCGCTGACCAAACACTTTTTCCTTGCTTTCTTTCAGTGCACCCTTGGCATGATCAACATGCTCCTGGGTCAACTCGCCACAAGGTTCACCGTCCAGGTCGACTCGGCTCTGGCCCGCTTTCAGGCCATGCAGGTAGCGCCAGCTTGAGGTGTATTGGCGCAATGCCGTGCGCAACAAGGTCTTGGAGACCTTGGGGTCTTCACCCAGACGGCTGGCCAAATCCTGAAAAATACCAATTTTCAGGGGTTTGGCTTCACCGGTTGCGATAAAGCATTGCGGGAAGCGTTCGGCCAGGTAGGCGATGACTTCTTTACTGTTTTTCAATTTTTCCGAGTTTTCCATGAAATACCTTGGTTTAAGCCTAAGGGCGCACTGCCCACATTGATACACGCATATTATAAAGAGCACACAGACAAAAGCGACCCAAACGTTACAGCAAGGGTTGAACTGCCGTTACCCACTGCCGCAAACCCGCTTCATCCTCTTCATCAAAACGCCCATATTGAGGGCTGTCAATGTCCAGCACCCCCCATATGTTATCCCCGTCACGCAATGGCAGCACAATTTCCGAGTTACTGGCACTGTCGCAGGCGATATGACCAGAAAATTCATGTACATTGGCAACACGCTGGATTTGGCCACTGGCGGCGGCGGTACCGCACACACCCTGCCCTAACGGAATCCGCACGCAGGCGGGTTTTCCCTGAAAAGGCCCCAGCACCAGGCTGTCTTGCTCGCGCAGGTAAAAGCCAACCCAGTTGATGTCTTCCAGTGCCAGATTAAGCAGGGCAGACAGGTTAGCCAGTTTGGCAATACGGTTTGGTTCACCTTCGCACAAGGCCTGAGCCTGGGCAGTAAGGCTCTGGTAAAATGCAATTTTTTCAGACATAGCCATAAAGTATCGTTAATTTTGGCCTAACTTACCTGCCCTTTCTCCAAATGAAAACCCGATGATGGTGATTGATGGATAAAAAAAACCTGCAGACCCCTCTTTTGCAGTGGTCAGATATCGTCAACATGATGCGAAAGCGGCGTTCGGCACTGATCTATGCGCACTTGTTTGCGTTATGCGGCACTGTATTGGCGGTTCCCGTGCCCTTGTTGATGCCCTTGCTGGTAGACGAAGTATTACTCGATAGTCCGGGCCGTTTGCTGGAAGGGTTGAGCTGGCTGCTGCCCGAAAGCTGGCATACCGGAGTCGGTTTCATTCTGGCCGTGCTGGTGATCACACTGCTGTTGCGCACCCTGTCACTGATATTCAATATTATTCAGGGTCGCCAGTTTGCCCGGGTGGCCAAAAACCTCACCTTTCAGATCAGACAATTACTGGCGCGCCAGTTGTCGCGCACCCCCCTGCGTTCTTTTGAGTCTGTGGGGGCCGGTACTGTCAGTTCTCATTTTGTCACCGATGTAGAAACCCTGGATAAATTTCTGGGGGAAACCCTGAGCCGTTTACTCATCAGCCTGTTGAGCGTGATTGGCACCGCCGTGGTGTTGCTGCTGCTCAGCTGGCAACTGGGGTTGTTTATTTTACTGCTCAACCCGGTGGTGGTGTATTTTTCCAGCCGGCTGGGTGCCAAGGTCAAATACCTGAAGCGTGATGAAAACAGTGCCTTCGAGCTGTTTCAGCAAGCCCTGATAGAAACCCTAGACGGTATTCACGAAATCAGGGCCGCCAACCGCGAACGCCACTACCTGTTGCGCGTGACCGACCGTGCCCGCGGGGTGCGCGATACCGCCATTGATTATGCCTGGAAAAGCGAAGCGGCCAGCCGCGCCAGCTTCCTGCTGTTTTTATCCGGGGTCGAGCTGTTTCGGGCCGCGGGCATGATCATGGTGCTGTATACAGACCTCACCGTTGGCCAGATATTTGCTGTGTTCAGTTACCTGTGGTTCATGATGGGCCCGGTACAGGATTTGCTGAACATGCAGTACTCCTTTTATGCCGCCAGCGCCGCCCTCAAACGGGTGAACAACATGCTGTCTCTGGGGGCCGAACCCGAGCCACAAGGCAGTACCAACCCGTTTTCGGGGGTCACTACCCTGCCGATTGCGGTCAGCAATCTCAGCTTTTCCTACAATGGCGAGCGTAAGGTGCTGGACGATGTCAACCTGCAGATCCAGGCGGGTGAAAAAGTCGCGCTGGTCGGTGCCAGCGGAGGCGGCAAGTCGACCTTCATCCAGCTGCTGCTGGGGCTGTATCCGGCAGATACCGGCGTCATTTGCTTTGGTGGGGTCAGCAGCAAGGACATCGGCTTTCCAACCATTCGCGAGCACGTGGCCACCGTCTTGCAACAGCCGGTCTTGTTCAATGATACGGTGCGCGCCAACCTGAGCCTGGGGGATGAGCATGGCGATGCCGCCTTGTGGCAGGCCCTGAAGGTGGCGCAACTGGATGATGTGGTGGCGGTCATGGAAGACGGCCTGAATACCCAGGTAGGACGGCGCGGCGTCAAGCTGTCGGGCGGACAGCAGCAACGGCTGGCCATTGCGCGCATGGTGCTTAAAAACCCCGCTATCGTGATCCTGGATGAAGCCACCTCGGCCCTGGATACCGAGACCGAAAACCGGCTGCATGGGGCCCTGTCCACGTTTTTACAGGGCAGAACCACACTGATCGTGGCTCACCGCCTCAGCTCTATCCGCCAGGCAGACCGCGTGCTGGTGTTTGAAGATGGCAAGATCAGCCAGTCGGGAACCCATCACGAGCTGCTGGAGCAGGATGGTTTGTATCGCACCTTGTATAGCTGAGCTTTAGTAAGGTGTTGGATGTGAAGCGTGAGGAGTGAGGCGTGAGGCGTGAGGCGTGAGGCGTGAGGGGATGCCAAACACCCATGCTGTGAGGCGTGGGTGATCTTTACCCTTTACGCCTCACATATTATATCGCGTTCCGATGTCAGGCGACGGCCTGAATGTCGTCGTCACTGTTGCTGGTCTCGGCGCTCGTATCTGGCGCTGTGTCTGTGCCGCTATCAGTAGCCTTGGCTGCGGCTTTATCGGTCTTTTTGGCGGGCTTCTTTTTCGGGCCGCTTAACAGGGCCTGGTTCTGTGCCAGATACAGGGCCAGTGCTTCACGGTCTGCCTCGTTCAAACTCACGGGGCCATCCGCCAGCACCTCGTCGAGGTGTTCGGCCAGATCGAGCAGGCGATCATGGGCATCGGCTTCTTTTTTGTTGGTAAACGCCATTTTTTCGATTCCGTTTCTTACTACAAGATACTGTATTGTGACTGCCATAACTGACTCCTGTTCTGTATGTATATACAGTAATATTATACCACCCGGGATGCAAGAGCCCGGCCTGATATTTGCTGTTGGACACAGGGGCGTTCACCGCTTATTCTGGTGGGATCCGCTATCCTGACTCGCTTTTTGCTGCAGGTTGTTGATCTTTTTTGCCCCTTCGCTGGCGAGCTGGTGCATTCTGGCCGATAGTTGATAGGTGAAGCGCGCTTTTTGGGCGCCTTCACACTAGCGCACGGCTCAGCAAATGAGCCATTCCCCTAGGCCAGGTACACGGATTTCGTACCTGGCTTTTTTTGCGTTTACCATTTACGACAACAAGCGGCTGGGAGCCACCTTGTTATCCAGGAGGAACCGGCTGCGTCATGTCATCTAATGCCACCTTACCACTGATTATCCTGTTAGGTGCCGTATCGGCCCTCACCCCCCTCGCCATCGATATGTATCTGCCCGCCATGCCTGCCATTGCCGAAACACTCGGCACCAACTCCCACCGGGTACAGGCCACCCTGGCCGCCTATACCGGCGGTTTTGCCCTGGGGCAATTGTTGTTTGGCCCCGTGTCTGATGCCAAGGGGCGCCGACCCGTGCTGCTGGGGGGCATGCTGGTGTTTGGTATTGCCGCCATGTTGTGTGCCATGGCCGATTCGGTGGAAAGCCTGACCTGGCTGCGGGCCGCTCAAGGCTTTGCCGGCGCCGCCTCGGCAGTGGTGGTACAGGCCCTGGTGCGCGATTTGTTCAATCGGGAAGACTTTGCCCGCACCATGGCCTACATCACACTGGTGATGACATTGGCGCCCCTGGTGGCTCCCATGCTGGGCGGACATTTGGCTCACTGGTTTGGCTGGCGTTCCATTTTTTGGGTGCTCACCGGCTTTACCGTACTCATCGCCTTGTTCAGCAGTTTCAAGCTGCCCGAGACTCTGCCCCCGGAGCGACGTCAGCCCTTGCATTTCATGTCGATTATTCGCAGTTACCTGCGGCTGCTCTCTACCCGCGAGGCGTTGGGTTTCATGTTGTGCGGCGCCTTTTCGTTTGCCGGTATGTTCGCCTTTTTAACCGGTGCCTCGTTTATCTACATCGATATCTATGGGGTATCGCCACAACACACAGGTTATCTGTTCGGGCTGAATGTCATCAGCCTGATGCTGTTTACCACCCTGAATGGCAGATGGGTGCGTCGACTGGGCTCGCGCACCATGCTGCGCCTGGCCTTGAGTTTGCAGTTGCTGGCGGGAATACTGATGCCGATTGGGCCCTTGCTCGGCTGGGGGCTGTGGTCGGTTGTCGCCCCTATCATGTTGTATGTAGGAGTGATTTCCACCATTGGCAGTAACTGCATGGCCAGCTTGCTCAGCAGTCTGCCCAACCTGGCAGGAACCGCCTCGTCACTGGCCGGTACGCTGCGCTTCGGCATGGCCGCCCTGGCGGGAGCCTGGGTGGCCATGCTGCCCGACAGCTCGCCCCTGTATATGCTACTGACCATGAGTGGCTGTGCCCTACTGTCGGCACTTACCTATGGTTGGTTATGTGAACGAAAAGCGCCGTGAGGCGTGAGGCGTGAAGCGTAAATAGAGGGGGGAACCAAACACCGCATCTGTGCGGTTAGGTTTCCCCCCTCACTTCACCCCTGGCCCATTATTTTTTGGGTCCGTTCAACAAGGCTTCTATGCTGCCGACTGCGCCCAGTACGCTGCTGGCTTCAAAGGGCAGGAAGATACGATCGCCCTCTTTGCCGATCTCCGGCAGGGTTTTCAGGTATTCCAGCCCCAGTAAATAACCGACCACCAATTGTGGATCCAGTCTTTCATCCCCGGCAGACAGTACTTCATCGATGGCCTTGCGTTGACCTTCGGCCATGAGAATGGCGGCTTCTTTGCGGCCTTCTGCCACCAGTATGCTGGAGCGTTTTTCGCCTTCGGCCTTGGCTATGGCCGCTTCCCGCTCACCACTGGCACGCAGTACCAGCGCCCGACGCTCACGCTCGGCTGCCATTTGCTTGCGCATGGCATCCTCTACTTCGGTCGGGATCAGAATATCCTGAATTTCTACCCGGGTGACCTTGACGCCCCACTTGTTGCCGGCCTCGTCCATCACCAATTGCAACTTGTCGTTAATTTCCTGGCGGGATTCAAACAGCTTGTCGAGCTCCATTTTACCCATTTCGGAACGCAGCGAGGTTTTGGCCAATATTTCGATGGCCTGAATCAGGTTTTCCGTTTGATACACGGCACGTTCGGGATCGATCACCTGAAAATACAGCGCACCATTGACCGTCACGCTCACGTTGTCGGCGGTGATCACCGACTGGCCGGGAAAGTCGAGTACGGTTTCGCGCCGGTCGATGCGGGTTTCTTCCTGTACTATGGCGACGTTTTCTCCGCCTATCGCCTGATAGCGGCGCACCTTGATGGAGCGGGGCTGATCGATAAAGGGGATCACCCAGTTCACCCCTGGCGCCAGGGTCTTGTTATAACTCCCCAGCCGCTCGATAACCACCGCCTCCGACTGTTGCACTATCATGAGTCCCTTGACGACAAACACCAGAATAACCAGGGTAAACACCAGCGCGACCACTAACATTGCATCCATAACCTTCCCCTTTTAATCAACAATGGCGGTAATGCCATCAAATCGGCACACCTTGACCCGAGTGCCCGCCGTCAGGGTTGCCCCCGAGGCACTGCGTACCGGAAACAGATCCCCTTCCAGCTTGAGGCGATATTCACCGGAAGACAGCTGCACGATTTCGCCTTGTTGCCGGCGTCCTTCTCCGGCCAGAAAGCTGGTACGGCGCGATGGCGCATAACGACGAAACAGATACTTGAGTAGCGGAGCCAGCACGGCGGCGGCGATGGCGAAGGTGAACCACTGCCCGGTCACCCCGACATTCAGCCAGGCCGCCGCCATGGTGATCAGCGCCGCCAACCCGAGAGCCAAGGCAAAAAAGCCGGTGCCGGTTAACTCCAGTAAAAACAATAGTAAGGCGGCAATCAGCCACCCATGCCATGCCAGCAAGGCACACCTCCCAGAAAAGACACAATTGAAACAGTTTGTTTATTGAATAATCACTATAGAGGAGGGATGAACATATGCATAGCTGGGAGGAGTGAGAGGTGAAGCGTGAGCCGTAATACATGAGGAGCGAGGCGCCGGTTTGGCGCCTCGCTCCTCACGCTTAACAATTTATACGTTCATGGGTTTGGCCAGCTTGAACAGTTCGAAGAAGTTGGCGGTGGTTTGGGCGGCTACCTCTTCTACCGACACCCCTTTCAGCTTGGCGATAAATTCCGCCACGGTGCGGGTGTAGGCCGGCTCGTTTTCTTCCCCCCTAAAGGGCACGGGCGCCAACCAGGGAGAGTCGGTTTCCACCAGCAAGCGCTCCAGTGGCAGGGCTTTGACCACTTCCCGCAAGGCGGCTGCGCTGTTAAAGGTCACAATGCCGGAAATGGAGATATAAAAGCCCAGCTCAATCGCCGCTTCGGCCATTTCCAGGGACTCGGTGAAACAGTGCAGCACACCGCCTACCTTATCGGCGCCGCCGTTACGCAAAATATCCAGCGTATCCTGCTGGGCGTTACGGGTATGAATGATCAAGGGCTTGTTCAGCGCCACCGCCGTGGCCACATGTTGTTCGAACGAACGCCGCTGTAACTCGGCCGACTCGGGAGCATAAAAGTAATCCAGCCCGGTCTCGCCAATGGCCACCACCGCCGGATCCGCCGCCAGCTGCTGCAGCAGTCCGGGATCATTGGGCTCATCATCCTGATGCAGCGGATGCACACCACAGGAGGCAAACACCTGAGGAAAAGGCTTGATGGCGGCGAGCATCTCGGGAAAGGTCGATAAGTCCACGCTAATGCACAGCATATGATGCACACCGCGATTGGCCGCCTTGCGAATGGCCTCGGCCATATCAGCGTGTTTTTTACCGTATTCAAGTTTGTCCAGGTGGCAATGAGAGTCAACCAGCAAAACCGTCTCCTTTAAATAGATCGTGAAGGGGGAAGCGTGAGAAGTGAGGAGTCTAGGGGGCTGTACTTCCACCTCACTCTTTACTCTTCCCCCTCGCACTTCACCTTATATTAATGAATCAACCAGTCATTCAGCCACTGGGTCAGCTGCAGCCCGGGGTTGACCGGTCTGCCGGTACCCGACTGCAGGGTGCGGCGCAATTGCGCCAAGCCATCGAGGGCCAGGGTCAGCCTGGGCGCGCCCAACTCGCTCACACCCCGGCACAGGGGTTCGCTATCCACCAGGCGCAGGCTGGCGGACGACAAGCCCAGTGCCAGCTGCAGCGCATCCTGCAGCAATAATTGCAGCCAGAGTAAGTGTACCGGCTGCTCCAGTAATCCGGCCTGCACACGGGTTAACAGCTGGGGCTGTTGTCGTAACTGTGCAAACTGCTGCAACAATTGCTGGCGACGCTGATCGGTCCCCGCGGCCAAATAGTCCCGGGTATTCAGTGGCGAGCCCTGGTTTACATTGAGCGCGCTTAAATTGGCCTGCGCTCCGGCCGTGCCCAACCCCTGCCCGGCCAGCCAGTCGAGCACCAATGCCGCGTCCGGCACCGGCAGTAGCCATTGCTGACAGCGGCTGCGAATGGTGGGCAACAAGCGATCGGGTTGAGAACTGATCAACAAGAGATTGGACTGCCCCGCCGGCTCTTCCAGGGTTTTCAGCAAGGCATTGGCGGCTGCTTCGGTCATTTTTTCGGCCTGCTCAATCACCGCCACCTTGCCATGGCCCAATCGGGCGCTTTCACTCAATACCTGAGTCAGCTGGCGAATGGTGTCAACGCTGATGCTGCGCTGATCGGTACGAATAATATGCAAGTCGGAATGGTTACCCGCCACGACCAGCTGACAGGCATGACAGTGGCCGCAAGGAACGGCGACTTCGGCTTGCGGCGGGACCTTGTTTTCCCCATCACTTGTATGTTGGCATAATAAAGCCTGAGCCAATTGCAGACCCAGCTCACGCTTGCCCAGCCCCTCTATGCCCTTCAACAACAGCGCATGGCCCAGTTGCCGTTGGGCGATCAGCCCCGTGAGTTGCCGTGTCTGCTCGTTTAGCCAAGGGTACACAGGCGTCGCTCCAGGCAAGCCAATACCGCGGCCTTGACCTCGGCCTCGTTCTGGCTGGCATCTATGACTTCACAGTCTGAGTCAGCCTGGGCCAGACGTAAATAACCGGCACGAGTGCGCTCGAAAAAGCCCAGTTGTTCCTGCTCTATGCGGTCTAGCTCGCCGCGAACCCGAGCCCGCTCCAGCCCCTGGGCCGGATCGATATCCAGGTACAGGATCAAGTCGGGAGCAAAGTCCCCCAATACCGCCTGCTTGATCTGTTTGATCAGCGCAATATCTATGCCTCGTCCGCCCCCCTGATAGGCCAGTGACGACCAGTCGTGTCTGTCTCCGACCACCCAGGTACCGGCGGCCAGCGCCGGTTGAATGCGATTTTTCACCAGTTGCACCCGTGCCGCATACATCAGCAACAGCTCGGCTTCCATGGTCAGCGGCTCTTCATGTACTTCTTTAACCAGGCCCCGCATTTTTTCTGCCAGCGGCGTGCCGCCCGGCTCCCGGGTGCGCATCACCGTCAGTCCTCTGGCTTCAAGCCAGGCCACCACATGGCCTTGTACCGTACTTTTACCGGCACCTTCGAGCCCTTCAATCACAATAAACTGGCTCATTATTTACCTATTCAAGATGTAGCGGCGTACCGCATTGTTGTGCTCACGCAAGGATTTGGAGAAATAATGGCGCCCTTCGCCCTTGCCCATGGCCACAAAATAATAATAACCGCTGTCTACCGGCTGCAGGGCCGCGGTAATGGCTTCTTTGCTCGGCATGGCAATGGGGCCCGGGGGCAAACCATCAATCATGTAGGTGTTATAAGGCGTATGCGTCTGCAAATCCTTTTTACGGATGTTGCCGTCATAGCTTTCGCCCATGCCGTAGATAACGGTAGGGTCGGTTTGCAGGCGCATGCCGACCCGCAGCCGGTTAACAAACACGGAAGCAATCAGCGGTCGCTCTTCGGCAATGCCGGTTTCCTTCTCAATAATAGAGGCCAGTATCAAGGCTTCATAGGGCGTGGCTATGGGTAAATCGGGGCGGCGTTCGGCCCAGGCTTTCGCCAGAAAGCGCTCCATTTCATCATGGGCCCGCTGCAAGATGGACACATCGGTATCGCCGGGGGTATAGCTGTAGGTTTCCGGCAAGAAACGGCCTTCCAGCTTGTCGGTATTCAGGCCCAGTACCCTGGCCAGCTCCGCCTCGGTTACCTCCTCGTCCAGGGTGACATCCAGATATTCGGCCTGAGCCAGTCGTTGCTGCCAGTCGCTCAGGCGCAGGCCTTCAACCAGCGTCACCTGCAGTCGATAGACATCGCCATTCACCATTGCCATCAAGGCCGAGCGCAGCCGGGTGTCCGGGTCAAACTTATAGGTGCCCTGGCGCACCGCGGCCAATTCGGGATGAAAACGCAGCCAAATCCTGCGGGTTAACGCAGGGACCGGTTCGGCACTCAAACGGTTGATCAAATGAAAGGTGGTTTCACCTCGGGCCACCACAAACAAGGGTGTTTCCCCGGGGACGACTGTCATCTGCTCCAGCTTCTGCCATTGCTGATAGCCGTAAGCGGCAATGCCGCCGATGACCAACACCGCCAGTAAAAACAAGCGCGTCAGCCATTTAAAGAGTGTCTTCATAAGCCAGTTGTAGTTCCCTTGTGATCATAAAATCCGCTGCAAAACGCCGCTCGCCAATGGCCGTGACCGGCACGATTCCCATTAGGGCATTGGTCAGCCAGACTTCATCGGCGGCCAGTAATCGTTCCAGCCCCGTCTCGCTCACCGTCAGCCGCGACCCCAGATAATCCTGGCACCAGGCGCGCAGGGTACCACTGACCCCCGCCAAGGACAGATCCGGAGTATAAATGCGCTCGCCTTCCCGCCAAAACAGGTTGGCGGTCACGGCTTCTATTACCTGGTCATTACTATCCAGCACCAGAGCCTCGGGCCAGCCATGGGCATCCAGTTCGGCTTTGAGTAATACCTGCTCCAGCCGATTAACCGTTTTCAAGCCGGCCAGTAACGAACTCTGTCCCAATCGTCCTTCACACACCCCCAGGGCAATGCCCTGCTGGCGCCATTGATAATAATGGCCGGGAAACGGGGCACAGTTTATCACCACAGTGGTGGCACCACAGCCGGTCATGCTGTAGCCGCGACCACCGGTGCCGCGAACCAGCGTAATGCGCAACACCTGGTCTCCTGCCTGCTCCATGGCCGCCAGCGCCGCTTCGTGCACCGCCTGCCAGTCCGGCATCGGCATCTGCAAACGGCTGCAGGCCTCCATGAGCCGCGCCTGATGATAGTGCCAGTGGTGCAACTGCCCGTCACTGGCATGCAGGGTGCTGAAGTGCGCATCGCCCAGCTGCCAGGCACGGCCGAGTGCCATTACCCCGTCGGCATCGCTCAGTGGGGTATCGCTCATCGGGTGATTGATAATAAGGGTTTGCATCTTGCCCCCATAAAAAAGCCCGGCACTAGGGCCGGGCTCGGGATGGCCAAAAGGCCATTATATGCGTTTGAAAATCAATGAGCCATTGGTGCCGCCAAAACCAAAGGAATTGGACAGGGCATAGTCAAATTGACCTTTTTTCGCCTGATGGGGAACCAGATCCAGGTCGCACTCATCATCCGGATCATCCAGATTGATAGTGGGTGGTACTATCTGGTCACGCAGTGCCAGCACGCTGAAAATGGCTTCTACTGCACCGGCAGCACCCAGGAGGTGACCGGTCATCGATTTGGTCGAGCTCACCATCAACTGGTAGGCATGATCACCAAACACCTGCTTCACGCCACGCAACTCGGCCACATCACCCAGCGGGGTAGAAGTGCCGTGGGCATTCACGTAGCCGATAAGGGCAGGATCGATATCTGCATCTTTAATGGCGTTGGCCATCGACTTGGCGGCACCGCTGCCATCAGCAGGAGGAGCCGTCATGTGGTGCGCGTCGCCACTCATGCCAAAGCCAACCAGCTCCGCATAAATGGTGGCGCCACGGGCCTTGGCGTGCTCGTACTCTTCCAGCATCATCACGCCGGCACCGTCACCCAGTACAAAGCCGTCACGGGCCTTGTCCCAGGGGCGACTGGCCTTTTGTGGCTCGTCGTTGCGGGTAGAGAGCGCGCGTGCGGCGGCAAAACCACCCATACCCATGGTGGTGGAGGCCTTTTCGGTCCCGCCTGCCAGCATGGCGTCGGCGTCACCGTAAGCAATCATGCGTGCAGCCAACCCTATGCTGTGTGTACCTGTGGTACAGGCAGTGGTTGCTGCAATATTAGGGCCGCGCAAGCCTCTCATAATCGATAAATGCCCGGACACCATGTTGATAATGGTGGAAGGGACAAAAAACGGGCTCAATTTGCGCGGGCCACTGGCCAGCAAATTGGTGTGGTTGTGCTCAATCAAGCCAAGTCCACCAATGCCGGAACCAATGGACACACCAACGCGATCGGCATTGGCGTCATTAATCTCCAGACCGGAATCGGCCATGGCCTGTAAACCAGCGGCTACCCCGTACTGGATGAACAAGTCCATCTTGCGGGCTTCTTTCTTAGCGATACCATGATCTTCGGGATCGAAGTCCTTGACCAGGCCTGCGAATTTGGTGCTGTAATCAGTAGTGTCAAAGTGCGCTATGTTGCAGATGCCACTTTGGCCTGCCAACAGGGCCTGCCAACTGGCATCAACCGTGTTACCGACAGGAGAGAGCATACCGAGACCAGTCACCACGACTCTGCGTTTGGACACAGGTGCGTCTCCGAATGGGGGATTAGAACGGGGAAAGAGCCGAAGTGACGGACAGCCACTTCGGCACAGATTTATTATTCCTGGTTTGCGTTGATGTAATCAACAGCCGCTTTAACGGTAGTGATTTTTTCAGCTTCTTCGTCAGGAATTTCAGTATCGAATTCTTCTTCCAGAGCCATTACCAGCTCAACGGTGTCCAGGGAATCTGCGCCCAGATCATCAACGAAAGAAGCTTCGGATTTTACTTCTTCTTCTTTAACGCCCAGTTGCTCGATGATGATTTTTTTTACGCGTTCTTCAATGTTGCTCATGACCAATATTATCCTTTAGAAATACGCTAGTGCGTGTCGTTGCGGTAGTGTATTAAAATGACCGTGGTTTGCAAGACTATTTACTGCTGGTCTAACCAGAAATCCTGTTCAAAATGCAGGATTTTCCACCAAACAGTCTGCAACTGCGGACATTTTCATCACACCATGTACATGCCGCCATTTACGTGCAGCGTTTCACCTGTGATATAACCAGCCTCTTCTGAAGCTAAAAAAGCCACAGCAGAAGCAATTTCCTGGGGGTTACCCAAACGTTGCGCCGGCACCTGAGACAAAATACCGGCCCTTTGCTCGTCATTCAATGCCTGTGTCATATCGGTTTCAATAAAGCCCGGCGACACCACATTGACGGTAATGCCACGGGAAGCCACTTCCCGGCCCAGGGATTTACTGAAGCCAATCAAGCCCGCTTTGGCTGCGGCATAGTTTGCCTGACCCGCGTTGCCCATGGTGCCCACCACAGAGCCGATGGTCACAATGCGGCCGTGACGTTTTTTCATCATGGCGCGCAATACCGCCTTGGACAGACGGAATACCGAGGTGAGGTTGGTGTCGATAATATCCTGCCACTCATCCTCTTTCATGCGCATCATCAGGTTATCGCGGGTGATACCGGCGTTGTTCACCAGAATATCAATATCGCCATAACGCTCTTTAATCGTCGCCAGCAACTGCTCCAAAGAGGCGGGTTCGGTGACATTCAGCACCAGGCCTGCACCCTTTTCGCCCAGGTAGGCGCTAATGGCGTCTGCCCCTTTTTCGCTGGTGGCCGTTCCCACTACGGTGGCGCCACGGCTGGCAAACAGCTCGGCAGTGGCACGGCCAATGCCTCGGCTGGCACCGGTGATCAGTACCACTTTACCGGAAAAACTCATAATGACTCCTTCAGTTATAGCGAGGGCTGGCACCTGCAACACACCTGTCCGCCACCGGCACTTTCCGGTGCGTTTCATCCCACCAGGCTGGTGTTGTGCGTCGGTTTGGCAATCTGCCAGCCCTTATTAATGCAATGATTACCCTTGAACCGCCGCCAGCGCCTGCTGCAGGCTGGCATCATCATTGACCGCCTGCCCTTCAACACGCTTGTCGATGCGCTTGGCCAGGCCGGATAGTACCTTGCCTGGGCCCATTTCCAGGGCCAGAGTCACGCCCTGCCCCACCATGGCTTCAACGACTTCGGTCCAGCGTACCGGGCTGTAAAGCTGACGTACCAGGGCATCCTTGATGGCGGCGGCACTGGTTTCCTGTTTGACGTCCACATTGTTGATCACCGGCACGCTTGGCTCATTAAAGGTCATCTCTGCCAGGGTTTGCTCCAGCTGTTCGGCGGCCAAACGCATCAGGGCACAATGGGAAGGGACACTGACGGGCAATGGCAGTGCGCGTTTGGCACCGCTTTCCTTCATCAGCAGGTTGGCGCGCTCTACGGCCGCCTTGTTACCGGCAATCACCACCTGACCCGGTGAGTTGAAATTGACCGCAGACACCACTTCGCCCTCTTCTGCCTTGGCACAGTTGGCAATAATAGTGTCGTTGTCCAGGCCGATAATGGCCGACATGGCACCTGTGCCTTCCGGCACGGCTTCCTGCATCAGCTGACCGCGCAGCTCGACCAGTTTCACCGCATCGCTCAAGGACAATACGCCGGCGCAGACCAGTGCCGAGTATTCACCCAGGCTGTGGCCGGCCATTACGGCCGGCTGGGCGCCACCCTGCTGCTGCCATAGTCGCCAAATGGCAACCGAAGCGGTCAACAAGGCAGGCTGAGTGCGCCAGGTTTTATTGAGCTCGTCGGCCGGGCCGTTGACCACCAGTTCGGCCAGATCGTAACCCAGGGCATGGGAGGCTTCGGCAAAGGTCTCTTTTACGCTGTCGTGCTCGGCCAGCAAGCCGGCCAGCATGCCGACGGTTTGAGAACCCTGACCGGGAAAGGTAATGGCAAATGTCATTGTCTGTCCTTGTTAAAAACGTACTAGGGCTGAACCCCAGGCAAAACCACCGCCGAAGGCTTCCAGCAGCACCAGATGGCCTCGTTGAATACGGCCGTCACGGACCCCCTCGTCCAGGGCGATGGGCACACTGGCCGCCGAGGTGTTACCGTGCCGGTCCAGCGTGAGAATGACCTTGTCCAGTGACATGCTCAATTTTCGTGCGGTGGCATTAATAATGCGGTAATTTGCCTGATGTGGTACCAGCCAGTCCAGCTCGGTCTTGTCTATTCCGTTCGCTTCTAAGGTCTGGGTCACAATTTCGCTTAAACGTGACACCGCAACCTTGAAAACATCGTTACCTTTCATGGTCATATAGGCGTTCATTTCGTCACCGCTGATACCGCGCTGACGATGAGGCAACTTGAGCATGTCGGCGTAACGACCGTCTGCATGCAAATGCGTCGACAAAATGCCCGGCTCTTCGCTGGCACCCAGCACCACGGCACCGGCCCCATCACCAAACAGTATGATGGTGGAGCGATCGTTGGGCTCGCACATGCGTGACAGTGCATCTGCACCAATCACCAGAATATGACGGGCCTGGCCGTTGCGGATAAATTGATCCGCCACGCTCAGGGCATAGCTGAAGCCGGCACAGGCGGCGGAAAGATCGAATGCCGGAATGCCCGGCACATCGAGCATGGCCTGCACTTCGCAGGCGGAGGCTGGAAACGCATTATCACCGCTGGTCGTCGCCAGCACTATCATGTCGAGCTGTCGGGCGTCCAGATTGGCCGCTTCCAGGGCGCGCAGGCCGGCCTGATAAGACATGGTGGCGATGGATTCATCGTTACCTGCGATGCGGCGTTCCCGGATACCGGTACGTTCCACTATCCAGTCATTGCTGGTTTCTACCATTTGTTCCAGGTCGGCATTGGTACGTACCGCTTCCGGCAGGTAGCTGCCGGTTCCCAATATTCTACTGTTCATAGGCGTTATCTTGCGTGACTGTCCTGTGGGGCAGTATCCAAACGATGCGCGATGCTCGCAGGCAGGTCATGTTCAATTTCGGAAATCGCCTGCAAGATCGCATTTAAGAAGGCTGGAGAGCCGGCACTGCCATGGCTCTTGACCACACTGGCGCGTAATCCTATCAGACTTGCACCGTTGTACTGGTCGGGGTTCAGATGAGCTAGTCGTTTTTTTAGCCAGAAAGTCAAAAGTTTGCTTAACCAACCGCTTTTTATTCGTGGGTCAAGCAGCAGTTTGGCTATTCCTTCGCTGGTTTTCAGCGCGACGTTACCAACAAAGCCATCACAGACGATAACATCGGCTCGACCCAAATACAGCTCGTTGCCTTCAATGTAGCCGCTATAGTGTAACCCAGAAAGCCGGGCTAAGCGCTGCCCTGCGTCGCGAACCACGTCATTTCCTTTACTGGCTTCCGCCCCCACATTCAGCAAGGCAATGCGGGGATGTGCAATACCCAGGGCATGCTGCGCCGCCTGTTCGCCCATCAAGGCAAACTGTACCAGTTGCTCGGCACTGCAGCTGATATTCGCCCCCACGTCGAGCAACAGGGCAAAGCCGCCTCCCACTTGTGGCAGCCGGGTAATAAGCGCGGGTCTGTCTACACCGGGCAAGGTGCTGAGCGTCTTGATGGCCATGGCCATGAGGGCACCCGTGTTCCCCCCGCTGACGCAGGCACAGGCACGCCCTGATGCCAGAGCATCAAGCGCATTGCGCATGGATGAGTCGGTTAGATGACGCAGGGCATAAGCGGCTTTATGATCATTACCCACCTGCTGACTGCAAAATTGCACCTGCACACGGGGGTGCCGGTCCAACTGAAAGCGGCTTAACCAGGGGGCTAGCTCCTCTTCCAGACCAAACAACAGCAAATTGAGTTCAGGCAAAAGCAACAGTGCCTGCGCGGCGGCAGGCACTGTTATTGAAGGGCCATGATCGCCCCCCATCATATCTAACGCAACGGTTAGCTGCGGCAAGGTTTACGCTTACTTGGCGATAACCTTAACACCACGGTAAAAACCGTCGGCAGTCACGTGGTGACGGCGATGCAGTTCACCTGTGGTCTTGTCTACAGACAGTGCAGCTGTAGTCAGAGAGTCGTGTGAACGACGCTGACCACGACGTGAACGAGATACTTTACTCTTTTGTACGGCCATTTGACCTCACTCCTAAATCAGTTACTTACGTTTTAATTCTTCCAGAATCGCGAAAGGGTTCGGACGCTCTTCGGCAACGGGCAGCTCACCAAAACTTTGATCGAACGCACCTTCAGAACAGTGCTCATTTTCATGAGTCGGTATCTGGGGCAAGCCGAGAATGAGTTCATCCTCAACCAGTTCAAGCAAGTCGATTTCGCCAGCCTCGTCCACTTCAACAGTGTCGTAGTCTTCCGGCACCTCTGACACCTCTGCATTTGCACGCAGTGGTGTGTATGTAAATTCGGATTCTATAGTGGTATCAAACAGCTCATTACATCTTTGGCACTGAAGCGACACTTGAACTCGGGCGTGACCCGACATCATGCGTAGCCCCTGGGCGTCTGTACCAAAGTCTAGAGACACGTCGATATCACCATGGATACCTTGGGTTGATTCCGCAAGTCTGGGCATTAGAGCAGCGGCATACTCGCCTTGATATTGCAGACGATTTTGCGCGCAGCGAGCGAGATCAACCTTGTTGGGCAACTTTACCTTTTCCATAAGGCGCGCATATTATAGGGAGAGGTCAGTGGAGTCAAAGAGAAATGTTCCCCAAGACAGAATAAATACCCGGGGTTCTGTGTTGACCGGGATGACGCCGCCCCGCTTGCGGATTAGAATAGTCTGACTCTTCACACAGTGTCCAGGTGATCATGACCCAACTCATCCTTGCTTCCTCCTCTGCCTACCGTCAGCAATTATTGCGCAAGCTCAAACTGAATTTTAGCTCCATGAGCTCGGATATAGACGAAAGCGCCCTGCCCCGTGAAACGGCCCCGGCTCTGGTCCAACGGCTGGCCGAGCAGAAAGCACGTGCCGTGGCGGTTCATTATCCCAACGGGCTGATTATTGGTTCCGATCAGGTGTGCGTGAACCAGGGTGCCATACTCGGCAAGCCCGGCACCCTGGCCAACGCCAGGGCCCAGCTGTTGGCGGCCAGTGGCCAGCGACTCACCTTTTATACCGGCCTTGCGGTCTATGATGCTGCCACAGACGAGATGCACTCCTTGGTGGAGCCTTTTTCGGTGGTGTTTCGCACCTTGAGTGAAGCACAAATCGAGCGCTACCTCGCGCTTGAGCCGGCACTGGACTGTGCCGGTGCCTTTAAATGCGAGGGCCTGGGCATCAGCCTGTTTGAACGCATGGACGGCCGCGATCCCAACAGCCTGATCGGTTTGCCCCTGATAGCCCTGATCGAGTTACTGAGTCAGTTTGGAATCCAGGTGCCTTAACTAAAGGTGAGGTGGGAATGGTCAGGAGTGAGGCGACCAACACCGAGTTGGTTGGTATGGAGGTTTACTCCTCACGTTTTACGCCTCACTCCTTACGCTAACTGTTAAAGCCAATCCCGCAGGTGGCGGATGTCATCGATCAGGGCCACCGGAGTATGTTGGCATAATTTAGCGCTGTCGTGCACACCATAGGTCACGCCAATGCGATCCATGCCTATGGCTTCGGCCATGGCCAGGTCGTAACTGGAATCCCCCACCATCACGGCGTCGGCCGGGCTCAGATTCAGCTCGGTCAGAATTTGCTCCAGCATCAAGGGGTTGGGCTTGGACAATGCCTGATCGGCCCCGCGCAAGGCATGAAAATAGCCGCCCAGCCGGGTGTCCGCCAGCACGCGGTCCAGCCCCACTCGCTGTTTGCCGGTAGCCACCGCCAATCGATAACCGTCCTGGTGCAGACTTTTTATCATCTCGGCGGCGCCGGCAAATAATGGCGATGGCGTCTGGTTAAGCTCTATATAATGCCGACGATAGGCCGCCAATAGCGCCGCTTCCTCCTGCTCGGTAAGCGCACCAAACAGGATGGGAAACGCCTTGTGCAAACTCAGGCCAATGATATCGCGCACCGCCGGCGCCGAAGGAATGGCCTGGCAACACTCCAGGGCAGCCGCCTGCATGCTGGACACGATGCGTGCTACCGAGTCCATCAAGGTGCCGTCCCAGTCAAAAATCACCAGGGGGTACTTCATGATTGCGCCATCCGTGTCAGCAGTTTTTTCAGCGCGGGCTCCAGGGGGGCTTCCAGCACCATGCTTTCTTCCCGGCCAGGGTGGAAAAAGCGCAGCCGGCAGGCATGCAAAAACAGCCGGTTCAACCCCAGGCCGCGCATCTGCTCGTCAAACCCCTGATCACCGTACTTGTTGTCGCCGGCAATAGGATGCCCCGCATGCAGGGTATGCACGCGTATCTGATGGGTACGCCCGGTAATGGGGCTGCACTCCACCAGGGTGGCCTGAGTGAACTTCTGCAGGATCTTGAATCGGGTTTCCGACGGTTTGCCTTCTTTATCTACCCGCACCACCCGCTCGCCGGAGGCCAGCTCGTTTTTCTTCAGCGGGGCCTTGACCGCTTTTTGATGTGGCTGCCACTGACCGCGAACCAGCGCCAAATAATGTTTGTCCATGGTTTTTTCCCGCAGCTGCTCGTGCAGGCTGCGTAACATGCTGCGCTTTTTGGCTACCAGTAACAGGCCCGAGGTATCCCGGTCCAGCCGGTGCACCAGCTCCAGAAAGCGCGCCGTGGGTCGCAAGGCTCGCAAGCCTTCAATAAGGCCAAAGCTCAGGCCGCTGCCCCCGTGCACCGCGAGTCCTGCCGGTTTGTTAATCACCAGCAAGGCATCGTCTTCATAGACAATGGCGGCTTCAAGGGATTGCACCTGATTTAATTTGGCCGACGGCAGCAATTGTTCGCGCTCGGCCACACGCACCGGCGGCACTCTGACCACATCACCGCTCACCAGCTTATATTCAGGTTTTATGCGCTTTTTGTTAACTCTTACCTCGCCTTTACGCAATATTCTATAGATCAGGCTTTTGGGAACGCCTTTAAGCTGAGTTTTTAAATAGTTATCTATGCGCTGCCCTTCATACTCAGCCTCTATGGTGAGCAGTCGCACGCTGTGTTGTTCTGTTTTCATGACAGATATTCTACCATTAGCTTGTGTAATTTGATGTAAAAAAGGCGTCTTGCTAAGGTTACAGTTAAAGTGTGATAATGACGTAGCTTTTCGTGCTTGCCGAGATTGGGGAGTACACCCTGAATACCCCTGGTTATCCGTTTTATTCGCGACCTTTGGGCTCTCCCCTTAACGCGAAAGACACCTGAATAAGCGCCTCATGCGTACCCAGCCGGGAGGCTGTATTCGTTACGCTCACAGACTCGAGGCCGGTGTCCGTCGGAATAACATGGTTGGGCCGGGGCAATACCAACACTGTAAAAACAGTAAAAACTATATAAAAAGAGTCATCAATGAAAAGAATGCTAATCAACGCAACTCAAGAAGAAGAGTTGCGTGTTGCCCTGGTAGATGGGCAAAAACTATACGATCTGGATATTGAAAGCCCGGGTTACGAACAAAAAAAAGCCAACATCTATAAGGGAAAAATAACCCGCGTAGAACCCAGCCTGGAAGCCGCCTTTGTTGATTATGGCGCCGACCGCCACGGTTTTTTGCCACTCAAAGAAATTGCCCGTAACTATTTCCCCGCCGGTTATACCTATCAAGGCCGTCCCAATATCAAGGAAGTGGTCAAGGAAGGTCAGGAAGTCATAGTCCAAATAGATAAAGAAGAGCGTGGCAATAAAGGGGCCGCCCTGACCACCTTTATCAGCCTGGCGGGCTCTTATCTGGTACTGATGCCCAATAACCCGCGCGCGGGGGGGATTTCCCGCCGTATCGAAGGCGACGAGCGTACCGAGTTGAAAGAAGCCCTTTCCCAGCTCACCCTGCCCGATGGCATGGGCCTGATTGTGCGCACCGCCGGTGTGGGCAAATCGGCAGAAGAGCTGGAGTGGGATTTGCACGTACTGCAAACGCACTGGTCCGCCATTCAGGAAGCCGCCGAAGGAGGCACCGCCCCCTTCCTGATCCACCAGGAAAGCAACGTGATAGTGCGCGCCATTCGCGACTATTTGCGTCGCGATATCGGTGAGATCCTGATCGACAACCCGGTTATTTTCGAGCGGGCAAAAAATCATATCGAACTGGTACGGCCCGACTTTGTCAGCCGCGTCAAGCTGTACGAGGGCGACGTGCCCATGTTCAGCCATTACCAGATTGAAAGTCAGATTGAGTCGGCTTTTCAACGCGAAGTGCGCCTGCCTTCCGGCGGCAGCATCGTTATCGATCCTACCGAAGCACTGACCAGTATCGATATCAACTCGTCACGGGCCACCAAAGGCGGCGATATCGAAGAAACCGCGCTGCAAACCAACCTGGAAGCGGCAGAAGAAATTGCCCGCCAGTTACGCCTGCGTGACCTGGGTGGCCTGGTGGTCATCGACTTTATCGACATGACACCGGTACGCCACCAGCGCGAAGTGGAAAACCGCCTGCGCGACGCCGTCCGCCAGGATCGTGCCCGCATTCAGCTGGGCCGTATCTCCCGGTTTGGCTTGCTGGAAATGTCTCGCCAGCGTCTGCGCCCTTCTCTTGGCGAGTCCAGCACTCATGTCTGCCCCCGCTGCTTGGGCCAGGGCACCATTCGCGATAACGAATCGCTGGCACTGGCCATTTTGCGCCTGATAGAAGAAGAAGCGCTAAAAGACAACACCGGCCAGATCCACGGTCAGGTGCCGGTTGACGTGGCCGCCTATCTGCTGAACGAAAAGCGCAAATCCATTGCCGCTCTCGAGCAGCGTTACCAGGTCAACATTTTCATTATTCCTAACGAACAGCTGGAAACACCTCATTTTGAGGTGGTGCGTGTTCGCAGTGGCGATGAAGAAAGCGTCACCAGCTTCAACATGAAAACCACGGTCGAGAAGCCGACTTATACCCCCCGTGAAAGCCAGGGCTCACCGCGCAGCGAACAACCCGCCTTGCAGGGCTTTACCGCACCTGCACCGGCTCCCGTTGCCAGCGAAGCCAAGGCCAAGCCTGCCATGGCCGCCGCTCCCCAAGGCAAGTCGCCCGGGCTGTTAAGCCGCGTCTTTTGTGCAATAGCCAGCTGGTTCAAGGGGACGCCCGAGCCACAGCAAGCCACGGCTCCCGCTCCGGCCCCCGAGCAGACAGCTCGTTCGTCACGCAGCTCTGAGCGTAACAGCAGCAATGAGCGCGGTAACAACCGTAATGGCAATCGCAATGGCCGCAATAGCGCCCGCCAGTCCGATCGCGAGCAGGAGCGTAGCGGTGAACGCCGCGAGCGCAACGATCGCCGCAGCAATCGCAAGCCTCGTGACGAAGACCGCAGCAACAAAGCGACCACAGCCCCCCAGGAGGCTCAGTCTCAAGCCGCAGCCAGCAGCAACGAAACCAGAGCCGAGCGGCCCCGCCGCGAGCGTCGCAAGCCGCGTCGTGAGCAGCCACAAGCCCAGCAGCAATCTGTTGCAGCCGAGCCGGCAGCCGTTGCGGCCACCCCGCAGCCAGCACCAGCACCGGTCGCTAAAAACAGCGAGCAAAAAGAGCAAAGCATCGCCGAACGCCGCCAACGTCGCCAGCTGCGCAAGCAGGTTCGTATTGGTAACGAGGCCAAACCGGCCGAGGCCGCCGCCGAGCAGCGCCCACAACCCGCTCCTGCCGCCGATGCCAAACCGGCCGAGGCCGACAAGGCGTCTCATCACCAGCGCAGCGCCATGCCCAAGCGCAAGCGCATCAATGAAGACAGCCGCCGTCGCCGCCGTCAGGACAGCATAGCGGCCCTGATTGCCTCTCAGGGTGAAGAAAAATGGGTGGCTACGGAAGAAGAGCAAGCCGCCCAGGCTCAGGCTGCAGCTAAAGCCGAGACTGTTGCCAAGCAGCAGCCCGCCGCTGAAGTTACCCCCAAGGCCGAACCCGTTGCCGAGCAACAGCCCAAGCCAGTAGCTGCACCCAAGGCCGAACCCGTTGCCGAGCAACAGCCTGAGCCAGCAGTGGCACCTAAAGCTGAGCCCGTTGCCGAGCAACAGCCTGAGCCAGTAGCTGCACCCAAGGCCGAGCCGGTTGCCGAACAACAGCCTGAGCCAGCAGTGGCACCTAAAGCCGAGCCGGTTGCCGAGCAACAGCCTGAGCCAGTAGCTGCACCCAAGGCCGAGCCCGTTGCCGAGCAACAGCCTGAGCCAGCAGCTGCACCCAAGGCCGAGCCCGTTGCCGAGCAACAGCCTGAGCCAGTAGCTGCACCCAAGGCCGAGCCGGTTGCCGAGCAACAGCCTGAGCCAGCAGCTGCACCCAAGGCCGAGCCCGTTGCCGAGCCGGTTGCCGAACAACAGCCTGAGCCAGTAGCTGCGCCCAAGGCCGAGCCGGTTGCCAAGCAACAGCCCGAGCCTAAAGCCGCTGCGGCTACGCCCAAAGCGAGTGCCTCTGGTTTGTATCAGCGCGCCAAACAGGCTTCGGCCCCCATGGTGAAGCCGCAGGTGGTTGCCCAGGCGCCCTACATCAAGCCCGAGTATCCACCTCTGCTGCGCGACGTACCCGTGATCAGCGGTCGTCATGCCGGCAGCACGGCGGCTAAAAACACGGCGTCGGCTCCCATGGCCAAACCTGCCAATCACTAATCTGCCATCACGGCACTAAAAAAGGCTCCCTCGGGAGCCTTTTTATTGGGTATGTTTTAGCGTGAAAACGAAAACAAAATCGTTAGCTCATGCCCCCCTTATACCAAGCACATTAAATAAATGATCTATTTCATTGTTGTGTAGGCATCGGACAAAGGGACTACTCCGACGACCCGCTTTGGAGAAATGACACTCACCGTTTTAACCTGCTGCGAACATTCATTGGATGTTCGGTCAGGTTGAAACGGTTCGTCACGGCGAGGCAAGCTCGCCCCCTGTGACGCTCAGCACATGACATCCCTGTCATGTGATGGTCGGCGGAGCAGATCCCTTTGTCCTCCTGATGCTGCAGAGCTGCCAGTTGGCGTCACCTACGGGCCACTCGCTGCTTGAGAAGAGGCAGCAGAGATCGCCTCCCACGACCGTGAAATGCCATGGACGGCATTTCCCGAGCCCCCAAGGATGGGTTTATGGCGTGTCGTGGGAGGTGACTGTGGTGCCTCTGGTATTCAGGTTCAAAGGTGATCAAATCTTTACTGTAATTGGTGTTATGGCTTCAAGCTGAAAGCTTACGGCTTGCCTCAACGTATGCGTTGAAAACGCCTGTCTTCTTCAATTTTGACCGGCAGGGTTAACGGCTTGCCTCAACGTATGCGTTGAAAACGCCTGTCTTCTTCAATTTTGACCGGCAGGGTTAACAGCTTGCCGTCGCGTAACAGCAGGACCTGAATCGTGGTGCCCGGGCGCGTTTCGGCAATGGTATCCATGGCATGGCGGGTGTTGCGTATCGGCTTGCCGTCTATCTCCAATAACACATCTTCCGTTTTAATCCCCGCCCTGGCGGCGGGCCCTGGCTCGTTGACCCCTTCAACATACAAGCCGGTGCGCTCGCCCAGTTTCAGCAGCTGTGCCATCAGCGGCGGAATATCGGCGCCACTCACCCCCAGGTAACCCCGGATCACCCGGCCGTTATTAATCAGCTCCAGCATGATGCGATGGGCCAGCGCATAGGGTATGGCGAAGTTGATGCCGTAGCTTTCCTGGTGCGCCAGACTTTGAAAGGAAGCGGTATTGATGCCGACGATCTCGCCGTAGACGTTGATCAATGCCCCGCCGGAATTGCCGGCATGAATGGCGGCATCGGTCTGTAACAAGTCCTGGCGGCCATTACTGTCTGGCCCCATGCTGGACAGGCCGGCACGGCCGGTGGCGCTGATAATGCCCTGGGTAATGGTCTGGCCCACATTATAGGGGTTGCCGATGGCGAGCACTATGTCACCCACCTGAGGAGCGAGTGCATCGTCCTGGGGGATAACGGGCAGCTTGGCGGCATTGATTTTCAACACCGCCAGATCGGTGGGTACATCAAACCCCGTGACTTCACCGGTCAGGATCCGGCCATCCTGCAAGGCCACTATGACCTGATCGGCATCGGCAATAACATGATAATTGGTCAGCACATAACCCTGATCCGACATGATCACGCCAGAGCCGAGGCTGGTGGCGCTCAACTGGGGAGATGATGCGCCCGGCTGAAAACTGCGGGTGTAAATGTTGACGACCGCAGGCCCGGCTCGACTGGCCGCGTAGGAAAAGCTGGAGACCCCTACCTGCTGGCTGCGCCACCAGTGTTCGAAAGGCTGGGTTTTGAGCTGTGGAAACAGCAATAGCAGAAACAAGGCCATTAGGATCCCGAAGGCTGCGGCCTGAAGAAAAAATTTAAGTGATGAGGCTAGGCGCATATGGAGCTTGACTGGTGACGATGGGCAACAGCATAACATAAAGATAATGGCTGCGAGCGGGATTGAAAGGGGAAACAAAGCCGCTAATTGTGAGGCGTGAGGGGGAAGTGTGAGGCGTAAAGCGTAACATCTGCACACCTCACACCTCACACCTCACACCTCACACCTCACACCTCACACTCCACACCTCACACCTCACACCTCACACCAGACTATTTACCCTTAGCGGTACGCTGTTTTATCTAAGCACCAGATAGATAGACGAATTACCCCGCTGAATGTTCAACGCGATCACGTCTGGCTTGCCCTGAATGATCTTGCGCAGATCGTTCAGACTTCTTACCCGCTTGCGGTTGACGCCTATGATGATGTCGCCTTTTTCCAGTCCGGAGCGGGCGGCGGGCGAGCGTGGTGTCACATCGGTGATCTTGACGCCCTTGATACCATCTTCGCTTTCCGTTTTGGCGAGGGTGGCACCTTCCAGCGCTTCATTCAGGGTGTCGGCTTCGACATTTTCGTCGTCGGCCCGAGCCAGCGTCACGTCAACCTGCTGCTTCTTGCCATCACGGAACAGCCCCAGTGTCACGGTTTTATCGGCACCCATGGTGGCGACCTTGGCGCGCAGCTCACCAAAGGATCGCACCGGCTTGTCGTCCAGGCTGATGATGATATCACCGGCCTTCAGACCCGCCTTGTCGGCAGATGAGCCCTCCAGTACCTGACTCACGAAGGCACCGTGCTGACTGCGATAACCAAAGGTACGGGCCAGCTCCGAGGTCAGTTCTCCGCCCATCACCCCCAGCACGCCACGGCGTACTTCACCAAACTCCAGAATTTGCTCGGCCAGGTTCTTCACCATGTTGGAGGGAATGGCAAAGCCAATCCCGATATTGCCGCCGCCCGGACCCAGTATGGCGGTATTGATCCCCACCAGTTTGCCGTCCAAGTCGAGCAGGGCGCCGCCGGAGTTCCCCGAGTTGATGGCGGCATCGGTTTGAATGAAGTTTTCCAGGTTTTCCACATTCAGGCCGGAGCGGCCCAGGGCGCTGATGATACCCGAGGTAACGGTTTGCCCCAGGCCAAAGGGGTTGCCGATGGCGATGGCGAAGTCACCCACCCGCAGCTGATCCGAGTCTGCATACTCGACTTCGACCAGGTCCTTGGCATCCACTTTCAGCAATGCGATGTCGCTTTGCTTGTCGCGACCAATGAGCTCTGCTTCGTATTCCTGGCCATCGATCAGCGTGATGATGATTTTGTCAGCATCGGCAATAACGTGGTTGTTGGTGATTACATAGCCTTTTTTGGCATCGATGATGACACCGGATCCCAGCGCCTGAAAGGGCCTTTCCTGAACCTGTTCACCGGGAATATTGGGGCCAAAGAAAAAACGAAATGGCTCGGGCAGTGCCTGACGACTGACTTTGCTGCCCGACACGGAAATATTGACCACGGCTGGGGTCACCTTTTCCAGTACCGGAGCCAGACTGCGAATATCGCTGCCGGCACCAAAGGGAAGAGCCGCCTGCGCCTGGGGAACTAACGCCATGCTCAGGCTCAATGCCAGCGCAGACACTAGGGGAAGTCGTGATTTCATGCAGATGCTCCTAAGTCGATAAATGATTCAAGCAAAGTGTGTATTCTGACCCTGATTGGTCAATAAGAGTTCCGATAGAGCCTGTATTATTTATGGCTGAACGTCCGTAGTTAATAAATTAGTGATATTGCCCGCGAGATCAAGCCCTTGTTCCTGACCAGACTTGCCCCGCTCCAGACTCAGGCCTTACACTGGCCGATATCTTTCTTGTCAGTGATACAGTTACTTAGCCAACATGACTCCAAGTAAACAATATCAGGTTGATTTGAACCGCGATGACTTTGTGCATGATAGTGCTCAAGCCAGGGCGGTTGCTCATTTGCAACGCTTGTTCGACGAGCTGCTCGCCGAGCCACCGGCTGCGCCCAGGCTCAGCTTCTGGCAAAAGCTCACCGGTCATACCCCACAGGTCGAGCAGCCCATTCGGGGCCTCTATTTCTGGGGCGGTGTCGGCCGTGGCAAGACCTACTTAATGGATACCTTTTATCGATGCCTGCCCTTTGATAATAAGCTGAGAATTCATTTTCATCGCTTTATGTTGCGAGTTCATGAGGAGTTGCAAAGCTTCAAGGGGCAGGCCGACCCGCTGAAGCGGGTGGCCGAACGTCTGGCCGGTCAGACAAGAATCATCTGCTTCGACGAATTTTTTGTCTCGGATATCACGGATGCCATGATATTGGGGACCCTGTTCGAATACCTGTTCGAGCAGGGGGTGATTCTGGTGGCCACCTCGAACATACCGCCCGACGATCTGTATCGTAATGGCTTGCAGCGGGCGCGTTTTTTACCGGCCATCGAGCTTATCAAGCAGCACTGTGAGGTGGTAAACGTGGACTCAGGGATCGATCATCGATTGCGCACCCTGACCCAGGCCGAAATTTATCATTCTCCGCTGGATACCCAGGCTCGCCTTAATCTGGACAACTACTTCTCGCGATTGAGTCCGGGCGCGAAGCGCTGGGAGCAGGACATTGAAATCAACCACAGAGCCTTGAGCACACTGGCGGCAGGGGACGGGGTGCTGTATATCGACTTTCAGCAGCTCTGTTGCACGGCGCGGTCACAGCACGACTACATAGAGCTGGCCCAGCGTTATCACACAGTGCTGCTGGCCAATGTGCAGCCCATGGGCGTGCACAACGATGACGCTGCCCGTCGCTTTATTGCCATGGTGGATGAATTTTATGAGCGGCACGTGAATTTAATCATCTCGGCCGCGGTTTCCATGGGCCAACTGTACGGCCAGGGACAGCTGGAATTCGAGTTTAAACGCTGTTTATCACGACTGACTGAAATGCAATCTAACGAATACCTTGCCAGAGAGCACCTTCCTTAGTCACAATACGCGCCCCGGTATCTGGGCATGATGCCGGGAAGGGGTGGGCGAACCGACTATTTTTGATGGGCATTAAAATTAGTAGGTGATTTTTAAGGCAGCTTTACCTATAATCGCTCGGCCCACGTTACACCGCTGTCTATAAGACGGCATCACTGTAAACAGACTCGTGCTCGAAGGGGTACACAGTTTGCTCGTGTTTTGCGCATGTGCGCAAGTGTATGATTCATTTTAAGTAATTTGGGTTTATCCATGAAAACTTTTGTAGCTAAGCCAGAAACCGTAAAGCGTGACTGGTATGTTGTTGATGCAGAGGGCAAAACTCTGGGTCGTTTGGCCACCGAGATCGCTAGTCGTCTGCGTGGTAAGCACAAGCCGGAATATACTCCGCATGTTGACTGTGGCGATTACATCGTTGTTATCAATGCCGAGAAAATTCAGGTAACCGGCAATAAAGCCGAAGGCAAAATCTACTATTCTCACTCCGGTTTTCCGGGTGGCCTGAAGTCAATCACCTTCGAAAAGCTGATTGTACGCAAGCCAGAGATGGTCATTGAGTCTGCCGTTCGCGGCATGCTGCCTCGTGGCCCACTGGGTCGTGCTATGTTCCGCAAGATGAAAGTCTTTGTCGGCGGCCAGCACAACCACGCTGCGCAACAACCTCAAGTACTGGACATCTAAGGCGGGATTAGGCAAATGGCAGAAACTCAATACTACGGTACCGGTCGTCGCAAAAGCTCTACTGCACGCGTATTCGTGAAGCAGGGCAGCGGCAACATCGTTATCAACAAACGTTCACTGGATCAGTACTTTGGTCGCGAAACCGCCCGCATGGTGGTTCGTCAGCCTTTAGAACTGGTTGAGATGACTGATAAATTCGATCTGTACATCACCGTTGCCGGTGGTGGCATTTCTGGTCAGGCTGGCGCTATTCGTCACGGCATTACTCGTGCCCTGATGCAATACGACGAGACCCTGCGCGGTTCACTGCGCAAGGCAGGCTTCGTGACTCGTGACGCTCGTAAAGTGGAACGTAAGAAAGTCGGTCTGCATAAAGCACGTAAGCGTCCTCAGTTCTCCAAGCGTTAATTGGGAAGGCGTTGTACATCAAAAGCCCGGGTTTACCCGGGCTTTTTTTATATGTGAAGAAATGAATTATTCTTCTGAGTAAAGCCTTGTTTTAAAACAACAAGTTATACCACTAAAGAATAATTTATTGGTTCTTCACCCGAACTTGTAAAAGACCTCGCTTTTCTTTAGAATTTCAGGGTTTTTTGTGGCAATTAAAACCATAAAATCCGCCGTAGTTGTCACAAGCCGTCTCGAAGCATGGAACGAACTATAAACGCGCGGAGACCAAATGGGAGAGTTTTTGGATGAGCAATGCGCCAGTTGATACCGGTCGCCGCAGGTTTCTGACCTGGTCAACCACAGCCGTGGGTGGGGTCGGAGCTGCTTTTGTCGCTGTACCTTTTATTTCTTCGTGGAACCCCAGCGCCAAAGCAAAGGCGGCCGGAGCTCCAGTGGAAGTGGATGTCAGCAAAATAGAACCGGGCCAGTTACTCCGGGTAGAGTGGCGAGGCAAACCTGTTTGGATAGTCCGCCGTAATCAGGCTACTCTGGATGCTTTGGCCAAACACGATAACCAGCTGCGGGACCCGAATTCCGCAGAACCGCAACAACCGGATTATGCTCAGAACAGCTATCGCTCGATCAAGCCCGAGTTGTTTGTGGCGGTGGGACTCTGTACTCATTTAGGGTGTTCACCTACCTACTTGCCTAACTCCTTTGGCGAACAGGTTCAGGGAATCACCTCTGGTTTTTTCTGTCCCTGTCACGGCTCCAAGTTCGACATGGCCGGTCGCGTCTTCCAGGGCGTACCTGCTCCACTGAACCTGGTGATCCCCCCTTATTATTATGTCAATGATACCTCCATTCTGGTGGGTGAAGACAAGGAAGGAGCCTAAGCATGCTGGGTAAACTCGTATCCTGGATTGACGAACGGATTCCGATGACGGCGACCTACAACAAGCATGTAGGTCAGTATCCGGCGCCAAAAAACTTTAACTTCTGGTACTTCTTTGGCTCACTGGCCATGCTGGTGCTGGTGAACCAGATCCTGACCGGGATCTGGCTGACCATGAACTACAACCCGTCCGGCGAAGGCGCTTTCGCCTCTGTCGAATACATCATGCGTGATGTGGAATACGGCTGGCTGCTGCGTTATATGCACTCCACCGGTGCTTCCGCCTTCTTCGTGGTGGTGTATCTGCACATGTTCCGCGGCCTGATTTACGGCTCTTACCAGAAGCCTCGTGAATTGCTGTGGCTGTTTGGCATGCTGATCTTCCTGGTGCTGATGGCCGAAGCCTTCATGGGTTATCTGCTGCCCTGGGGACAGATGTCGTTCTGGGGAGCACAGGTGATTATTTCGTTGTTCGGGGCCATTCCGGTGATCGGCGACGACCTGACCCTGTGGATCCGTGGTGACTACGTGATTTCCGGTGCCACCCTGACCCGCTTCTTTGCGCTGCACGTGATTGCCCTGCCGCTGGTACTGGTGATTCTGGTGTTCCTGCACATAGTGGCGTTGCACGAGGTGGGTTCCAACAACCCCGATGGCATCGATATCAAGAAACACAAAGACGAAAACGGCTGGCCGAAAGATGCTATTCCGTTCCACCCTTACTACAGCGTTAAAGACGTAGTGGGCGTGGCAGGCTTCCTGTTCCTGTTTGCATTCGTGATCTTCTTTATGCCAGAAGGCGGTGGTTACTTCCTGGAAGCACCCAACTTCGAAGCGGCCAACAGCTTGAAAACGCCCGAGCATATTGCACCGGTTTGGTATTTCACGCCTTTCTATGCCATTTTGCGTGCCGTACCCGACAAGCTGATGGGGGTTATCCTCATGGGGCTGTCCATTGCCGTACTGTTCGTGTTGCCCTGGCTGGATCGCTGCAAGGTGCGCTCGTTCCGCTACCGCAGCAAGCTGCACCTGTTGAACATCATTCAGTTCGTGATCTGTTTCGTGATTCTGGGTGTGCTCGGTGCTCTGCCGTCTACCCCGGCGCTGACGCTGCTCGCGCAGGTTACTTCGTTCGGCTATTTCGCCTTCTTCGTACTGCTGTTCTTCTACAGCAAAAACGAAAAAACCAAGCCGCTGCCAGAGAGGGTTACATTTAAATGAAGAAGTTAATCATTGCTGTACTCGCCTTTTTGCCGGCGTTCGCCTTCGCTGCAGGAGCGAGTGTCAAGCTGGACAAGGCAAACTACGACTTGACTGACCAGGCATCACTGCAAAACGGTGCCAAGTTGTTCATGAACTATTGTGCTGCTTGTCACAGTACTCAGTACCAGCGGTACAACCGCGTGGCCGAGGATCTGGGCATTCCAGAAGACATCATGCAGGCGCACCTCAACTTTACCGGTGTCGCCATCGGTGAACTGATGGAGAACGCCATCCCCGAGAAAGATGCGGCCAACTGGTTTGGTGCGCCACCACCGGATTTAACCCTGGTGGCTCGGGTACGTGGAGCCGACTGGCTGTATACCTATTTGCGTTCTTTCTATAAGGATGACAGCCGTCCCTTTGGCGTGAACAACCTGGTCTTCCCTTCCGTGGGCATGCCCCATGTACTGGAGCCGTTGCAGGGTAGTGCTACGCTTAAGACGGTAACGCGCACTGTGGATGGTAAAGAAGTCACCACACCTGTGGGCATTGAAGCCGCGGGTAACGGTGAGCTGACCGCCGAAGAGTATGACAATGCCGTGCTGGATATTGTCAACTTCCTGGTTTACTCCGCCGATCCGGTGAAACTGGAACGTCATCGCATGGGTTACTGGGTACTGGGTTTTCTGGCTATCTTCTTTGTCTTTGCTTACATGCTGAAGAAAGAATACTGGCGTGACGTACACTGATTAGACATCGTCTAAGCTAGGTTTGGGACGGCAATGGGGCAAAGCGCTTCCATTGCCGTTCCTGTTTGTAATTTGCGGAGGATTCAATGGCAGTTGCGGCTAATAAACGCTCTATCATGACGCTGTTTTCGGGCGCCGATGATATTTATAGTCACCAGGTACGTATTGTACTGGCGGAAAAGGGAGTCAGTGTCGAGATCAGTCAGGTAGAGCTGGATGCGCTACCCGAAGATATGCTGGAGCTGAATGCTTATGGCACTCTGCCGACCCTGGTCGACCGAGAGCTGGTGCTTTATGAGTCAGATATCATCATGGAATATCTGGATGAGCGCTTTCCTCATCCACCACTGATGCCGGTTTATCCGGTGGCGCGTGGTAAGAGCCGGTTGATGATGCATCGTATCGAGCAGGACTGGTATTCTCTGGTCAAGCGTATTCAGCGTAACGAAAAGGCGGATGAAGCGCGCAAAGAGTTGCGGGAAGCCCTGTTGGCGGTGGCACCGGTATTTGCCGAATATCCTTACTTCATGAGTGAAGAGTTCAGCCTGGTCGACTGCTACATGGCTCCCTTGCTGTGGCGTTTGCCGTCTCTGGGCATAGAGCTGACTGGCCGGGGCGCCAAAGAGCTTAAGGGCTACATGATCCGCTTGTTTGAGCGTGAGTCCTATCAAGCTTCCATGACCGAAGCCGAGCGCGATATCGGTGGCAAGATTTAATTATGGATAATCTGACACCCAGCCGTCCTTATTTGTTGCGGGCCTTCTATGAGTGGTTGCTGGACAACGAGCTGACACCGCACTTGCTGGTGAATGCCGAACTGCCCCATACCACAGTACCGCAGCAGTATGTAAAAGATGGCCAGATAGTGCTGAACATTGCACCCCAAGCGGTCGTCGGCCTGCAAATGGATAACGAGGCGGTCAGTTTCAGCGCGCGCTTTGGTGGTTCACCATTTCAGGTTTATATACCCATGGCGGCGGTGGTGTCGGTGCAGGCCCGTGAAAATGGTGCCGGTACCTTCTTCCCCCCCGAGCCGGGTTACGAAGAGTGGCTGGCCACTCTGGATGAATCGGCAGCTGCGGATACCCCTGCAGTCGAGACGGAGCCGGAAGATGATCCTCCAGCACCTAAAAAGGGCAGACCCAACTTGCGGGTCATAAAATAAAAAAACGCAGCCAATTGGCTGCGTTTTTTATTGCTGTTATTACTGCAGCGTACAGTGTTCAGGGGGCCGCCTGTACGAACTCGAAGACCGTAATGACCCGCTTGACGCCATTGATGTTGCGGGCGAGCTGTACCGAAATATCCGCTTCCTTCTGGGTCACCAGGCCGATTAAAAACACCTCGGCGTTTTCGGTGACGACCTTGACCTTGGTGCCGTCGATATTCTTTTCGGCCAGCAGGGTGCTCTTCACCTTGGAGGTCAGCCAGGAGTCCTGGCTGCGCGCGGTGATATCCAGCGGCTGGCCCAGGCGAATTTCATTGAAAATCTCTTTGACACCGGGGACGCCCTGGACGATGTCTTCAGCCTGCTGGCGATAGGCTTCGGTAGGCGCCTGACCAATCAACAGGCTTTTGCCGTTGGTGGTGATCACGACCAGGCGGCTATCGGCCCACAGCGGCTTGGTGGCGCCCAGGCGATGGGTGGCGCGCATGTCTATGGCCTGGTCACTGACCTGGGTGCCGACGGTTCTGCGGTCGGTTGCGGAGCCAATGCCGGTACCGGCGCCGGCCAGCATCACCCCGGGGCAGCCCTGCAGCAGCAATACCGATGCCAGAACGGCGAGATAGCGTGGTTTCATTATTCATCTTCCTCTTGCGGGAACAAGGTACGATCGATCAGGTCGCACAAGCAGTGCAACGTCAGCAGGTTTACCTCGTGAATGCGCGGTGCACGCAATGCCGGTACCCGAATTTCCACGTCGTTGGGCCCCAGCAGCCCGGCAAGCTCGCCGCCGTCCCCTCCGCTTAGTGCCACTATGGTCATGTCCCGGCTCAGGGCCGCTTCTGCCGCCTTGATGAGGTTGCGGCTATGGCCACTGGTGGAAATCACGACCAGCACATCCCCTTCCTGGCCCAGGGCGCGGATCTGGCGTGAATAGGCTTCATCAAAGTGCTGATCGGTGGCAATGGCGCTGATGCTGCTGGTATCCAGCGTCAGGCAAATGGCTGGCAGCGCGGGGCGCTCGGTTTCGTAGCGGTTGATCAATTCGCTGACAAACAACTGGCCCAGCGCATTGGAGCCCCCATTGCCACACACCAGCAACTTGTTGCCGTTGAGCAGGCACATGACCATCATTTGCGCGGCGGCCAGAATGTCGTCGGGAAGCGCCTCGGCGGCGGCAATCTTGGTTTGAATACTTTCCGTAAAACTGGCTTTTATTTCTTCCTGCATTAACTTTCCTCAAAAGGCATTGGGTATCCAGTGAACATCGTTTCCTTCACAGGCAACCAAATCGAATCGACAGGGCTGTTGTGATTCATTCAGCCCTTTCGCTTGTAAATAACAATGGGCAGCCCGGCGCAACTTTTGCTGCTTGGCAGGGGTGACCGAGGCGGCGGCTCCCCCGAAATGATTGTTTTTGCGATAACGTACTTCGACAAAGACCAGGGTCTTGCCGGCACTCATCACCAGGTCAATTTCACCCAGCTTGCACAGATAGTTACGCATCCGCAACTTGAGTCCCTGGCCGAGCAAGAACTGCTCGGCCCGCCGTTCAAACTGCTCGCCCTTATTGCGGCTGCTCGAGGTCTTGCTGCACTGCGTCGAGGCTGTGCGGTTGTTCGAATTGTTGCTGCCAGTCGCCATCGCTGTACTCCATCCATTGCAGTCGTCGCTGCACCACGCCTTGCTCGGTGACACTGAGCTCACCGGTCAGTCCGGGGGCAGAGGCGGAACCCACGCGTAAATCCGTCAGCTGGGGTATCAAGGTCAATGCATCATAGCCGAGGGCAAACAGCCGTAACCAGCTGGCGTTGCTGGCGGGCCACAGGCGTTCGACTTCCTCCATGAGCTGAGGGGCACTGCCGAACAGCCAGGGCATATCTGCCAGCTGCAACTCATTAAGCTCGCTCATTGGGGCTTCGCCACCGGGAATATAGCTGCGCGAGGTGACATAGGTTGGCAGCCGCTTGCTGCGGCTATCTCTGACGAAGTCGAAGTACGGCAGGATCAGGCGGGTTTCGGTGGCGTTGGATGCCATGAAGACCGAGTCGATGGCGCCGGCTGTGGGGGCTGCAGTGCCCACCGGCTGAATGACTCCGGCGGCCACCATAGTAGGTTGACTCCTGAGTGCGTTGCGGACATCCGTTTCTATGGCCTGTTTGCTGCTGAAATAGGCGATACGCGCCTCTTGGCCACTTTGTTGCTGCCAGCGGGTATTGAACTCGCTGGCAACGCGGCGGCCCAGCTCGTTGTTCGGGGCAAATACCAGTGGCTGACGATGCCCCTGTTCCCACATGTACAGGGCGGCTTCAGCGGCCTCGGCTTCCGGGGACAGCGAGAAGTAGTAGCGATGGGGCAAGCTGGATGGCTGGGCGGGCATATTCAGGGCCAGTTGTGGCATGGCCGGATCCAGGCTACTCAGGGCATCGATATCTTCTTTCAGCAGCGGGCCCAGAATGAAGTCTGCCCCGGCCTGCTGGATCTGCTGATAGAGGTTGGCCATGTCCCGGCCGTTGGTGTCGAAGAAGCTGATCCGTGACGACTGGCCCTGGTGGGCGCTCAGTATGCCGTTGCGAATGGCATCGGCCTGTTCAGCCAGCTTGCCGGACAGCGGCAGCAGCACGGCAATATGGCTCGGCCGATAGGATTCCAGCATCATTTCCGGACCTGTACTGTCGGGCAGATAGCGGTGTGCGGGGTGATCCGGGTAGGCAGTACGCCAGGATTGCAGCTGCCAGCGGCGCTGCTCCGGCCCGGTATCCCTGTTGTTCAGAATTGCCATCAGTCGCAACCAGCCGTTGACCGGCTCGCTGTTGCGGGTGTCCTGAGCCAGGCGCAAGGCCAGCGCCGTCGGTTGGGTCAGCAACTGGTAGATACGCTCCAGGCTGGCATCCTGCTCCTGGGCACCCAGCAGCGGCTGGCGCTCGATCAGCACCTTGGCGGCGTCGATTGGCTGTTGCTGCTGTTCGAACCGATTGGCCTGCAACAACAGATAATAGCTGGCCGCGTTGGGTGGCAGGGCTTTGCTGTCCATGGCGTCCAGTCGCTGACCGGCCAGCCCGGCATTACCGTCTGCCAGGGAGGCGGCGGCATCCAGCAGGGAGATTAACGGCAGTTGTGCCTGGGTGGCTTGCTGTCGCAGGCGGGCCAGTTGGGATTCGGCGGTGCCGACATTGCCCTGCTGCAGCCAGGCGCGAATGGCCAGCACCCGCCAGGAAAAGGCATCCGGCTCGGCGGCCCGCTCGGCCTGGGCCTGATATTGCTCGGCACCGCGGTCGGTGATACCGAACATGTCCGGCGCCGGCTCTGACGGCCCCTTTTGCAGGGGACCGATACCACAGGCCAGTAGCATGGATGAAAGCACCAGGGTGCATAATAGCCGTGTTACACTATTGCGTTGATGTTGTGTTGCCAATCCCTTTAATCCCAAGCTGTGTCATTCTGGTCCTAAGTGTAATAGGGCCATGACGGTGAAACAATTGCTTACACAGGAGTCCCTATGAGCCAAGCGGCTGCACTTTATATTGTGCCAACCCCTATCGGCAACCTGAATGATATCAGTCAGCGCGCACTGGATATATTACAGCAGGTTGATTTAATCGCCTGTGAAGATACCCGCCACACGGCGAAACTGCTATCTCATTACCAAATTAATACCTCGACCTGGGCGTTGCATGATCATAACGAGCAGTATAAATCCGAACAGCTGGTCAAGCGGCTGCTGGATGGGCAAAGTGTAGCCCTGGTCTCGGATGCCGGCACGCCCCTGATCAGCGATCCTGGCTATCACCTGGTCAATAGCTGTCGTGACGCCGGCATTCAGGTTATTGCCATTCCCGGCCCCTGTGCCGCCATTACTGCCTTGTCGGCGGCGGGTTTGCCCACGGATCGCTTCGCGTTCGAAGGTTTTTTGCCGGCAAAAGAAAAAGCACGACTGGATAAAATCACCCAGTTGAAAGATGAGCCGCGCACCCTGGTGTTTTATGAATCCCCCCGGCGTTTGCTGGATAGTGTGGCCGCACTGGTTCAGGTACTGGGGGAAGATCGCCAGTTGGTGGTGGCGCGCGAGTTGACCAAGACCTTTGAAAGCATTCACAGTTTGCCCGCCGGGGAAATGCTGTCCTGGCTGCAAGAAGATACCAACCGCAGTCGCGGCGAAATCGTGCTCATGGTGGCCGGTTACCGTCCCAGCAGCGAAGACGAACTCTCGGCCAAGGTGTTGCGCACCCTGACCCTGCTGTGCAGTGAGCTGCCGTTGAAAAAGGCCGCTGCCCTGACCGCCGACATTCACGGTGGAAAAAAGAATGCGCTCTACAAGTACGGGCTCGAGAACGGGCTTTAAGGGCGATTGGATCTAAGAGGCTCAAGGTAGGATTTGTGCATCAGATCCAGCGCTGCTGGATTTCGCGGCTAAAGCGCGCGGCTACATTCGTGCACCATGCGAATATCGGCGGCGCAGCTTTCCTTATGTCGCACCGATGTAGGCACTGCGACCGCTGTGCAATATCGCGCCGGGATATTTTTGCTTTGATCTTTTCTGTAAAGAGTCAGAGGGGCTTTTTGTATCCAATATTAAAAATTAAGCATTCAATATTGGTATAGCAGCGTGGCTGGTGTACAATCCGCCGCGGAGTTGGCTGGGTAATCGCTGCTTCGTCGTTGTGCTTTCGGGCATACGGGCGGAGGGGAGGAAAGTCCGGGCTCCACAGGGCAGGGTGCCAGGTAACGCCTGGGGAGCGTGAGCTCACGACCAGTGCAGCAGAGAGTAAACCGCCGATGGCTCGCAAGAGCACAGGTAAGGGTGAAAGGGTGCGGTAAGAGCGCACCGCGCGACTGGTAACAGTTCGTGGCAGGGTAAACTCCACCCGGAGCAAGACCAAATAGGCCTCCTACAGGCGCGGCCCGCGCTGGAGGCGGGTAGGTTGCTGGAGCCAGTGAGCGATTGCTGGCCTAGAGGAATGATTACTAATCGAGCTTGCTCGATACAGAACCCGGCTTACAAGCCAACTCTGAATGAACAACTGGCGGGGGTTTGCACTAGTTTCTTACACGGTGGTACACCGAATGAGTCACCCAGTGCAACACTCTCGCCAACCATTTCCCTATCTTTTGTATAGGAATGGGTATTACTACTTCCGCTTTAAAACCCTCAAACGTCATAGATTCATCTTCCCTAAATCAGAAATCAGAGTCTCACTCAGGACTGATAGCCTAAAGCTTGCTCAATCACGAGTAGCCACAAAACTAACTGTAATTCACCAGCTCAAGGAAAGCTTAACCATGGATAAAGCCCTCTTAACAGCTCTATATACTGAGTTGTGTGACTTCTCAGGTATGGACAAGTTAGACAGTTACGAGCGTCAAGATTATCTTGGTGGTGTGATGGATGTGGCTGGTGACATACGTTTTAGTTTACAAGAGGGATTAGACTTCGATCTTTCTAAGACCCAAATCACAGCAAAGCCTACAGGAGAACCAAGTAGGGAGTATCTTTCCTTGTTGCTAGGTTTACTTGATCTTAGAGCTGAACGTGCTCGCGGTGGAGTATCACCTCAATTTTTATCTCAAAATGAAGAGGTTAGGAGGTTACTGAATTACTACGTTGACACCCCAGAAAAGCAACTCTTGCTGTCTGAAGCTTGGGATATGTTCTTTAAATTTAAGACTTCTGATAAGCAAAAAAGACCGTGGAGCGAAACAATACAGCAGAACAATTTAAGGGCGTTCAACAACATCCTGCTTGTCATGGGTGATAGGCCAGTTCAGAGTATTTCTAAGCGTGATGTTAAAGATTGCTTGGTGATTCTTGCTCAGTTCCCCCAACGGAACAAGAAGCCTTACAAGGATATGAAGCTAGAAGACATACTAAGTGACCTGGATGCTACCCCTGAAGAAGATACTGTCTCCTCTAAGTGGGTTTCTGAGCACCTTAAGCTGATGCAGAGCTTCTTCAGTGCTTACTTGAAGAAAGAGGTCGATATTCTAGAAAAGTCACCCACTGAGGATGTTAAGTGGGATGTTACCAGTGTCCCTTATGCTGCCTACTCAAATGCAGAGATTAACAAGATTGAGAAAGAAGCTACCAGTTTAGACGGATGGAAGAAGTGGATTCTCCTTCTTGGAATTTACTCTGGTTGTAGGAGGTCAGAGCTTGCTAGTTTAACTATGGAATCTTTCCATAAAGATGAGGACAGCAGCCTTGATTATTTCTTCATTGGGAAGGCTAAGACAGCTGCAGGTATCAGAAAAGTTCCTGTTCACCAAAGGCTGATAGAACTAGGTTTCTTGGACTTTGTACAAGCT
This sequence comes from Oceanisphaera sp., assembly GCF_048268965.1. Lineage (GTDB taxonomy): Bacteria > Pseudomonadota > Gammaproteobacteria > Enterobacterales > Aeromonadaceae > Oceanimonas. The sequence goes on along the minus strand of NZ_JBLWUK010000002.1, from coordinate 39,555 downwards.
TCTAAGGGAAGCAAAGTTTTCCCCGAATTGACCTCTTACAATGCAATAACTCGACACATAGACTTGGTTAGGGACAAGTTAGAGATACCGCCTACAGACGTTGAAGGTTTTAGAAAGTCTTTTCATAGCTTCCGCCATACCTTCATAACGAAGGCACGAGAGAAGGGTAACGATAAGTCTTTAATACAAGTGGTCGTAGGTCATCAAGGGACACGTGATGTAACCGACATTTATACCCATACAAGCAGCTACGGGATCAAGGTCTTAGCTGACATAGTGAACTCTGTTGAGTTTGGCAAATAAATAGACTTTAAATACTTGGTAGACCTCCCCCTCCGCCCACATAAATCGAGGTTCCCAAATACTATAGCCTTAGCTTACAGATTTAATGCAACTTAATGGCTCCTGTGTGGCTCTGTGGTGGCTTTCAATCTGTCAGTTAGGTTCATCTGTTGGTTTTGGGTGGGGCTCTTTATAGGGCGCTGCAGGGACTCACAAAACATAAGGTTTACAGCGCTCCTTGTATAGTAAATATTAACTACAAGGTTAATGAGGTAGGCAGCATGCCTTTACAGGCTGTATGCGCACTGTTAAAGGCCATCTGCTTAATCGGACATGGCAATGTATAGGTTTTCATTAGTGTAGCTTAAAGGGTGGGTGCAGAGGCTGTGAGTAGGCATCACGGATGGGTATTATTGAATAAAGGATACGAAAAAAACCTACAACTCAATCACTTTGAAGAAGGAAGGTGATCAAGCTATAGGGGCTTTCTGAAGAACTGAGAAGTAATTTAGGAGGTGTTAAAGCTAATCACTCACACAGACGTGTCAGATGATAAGTTTTAAGAAGAATTTTATAAAGGCTTTACAACAGGAAAAAGAGAGGTAAAGAAGAGTGAAACGAATGTCTCTCTTAGGAAGGGAGGATTCAACATTATAAAATGTACTTATGAAATCCTTTATAAAGATGAAGTAAGGCTTAAGTAGGCATTAGATAGTAACTAATTTTTTTATCTGGTTTGCTTTCAGCTTACTTTTATTTTATAGGGTATTTCATAAGGTTTTATAGTAACACGAATTTCATCAAAACACAATAGCATTACGGTTAATAAAGCAACACTTAGATAAAGCTCGGGTTGCTTTAAAGATTATGGCTATGGCTACCGAGTACCGATTGAGTGACTACAACTACAGAAGATAGAGCGTGACGATGTAGTTACCATACCTTAGAACACCTTCTTGAGTCGGTAAATGGAAATCAACACCTTCAATGGTTGTGGCTTTTTGACTATTTCCATATGGTAAGTTTGAGAATCTGTCAGCTAGACTTTCATCTTTACCACTAAGTCTTAAGGCATTACGAAGACCTTCCACAAGATAGGCTGTGCCAGTGAACTGTCCATTACTATTTGGGTAGAGAGAAAGTGTGAACTCCGCATTCTTCGAATACGTAAGTTTGGAGCTTGAGCCGTCCTTCATTTTGATTTCACATTGCACCCTTTCGTAATTCTTCTTGCTACTTTCAAAAGCGATTCTTCCTGAACTGCAATGCAAGGTATCCCTTTTAACCTTTTGAATACTCGGCATTATTTCAGCATGGGACGCATTGGCAAACATTAGAGATGGTAATAAAATAGCAGTCGCTAAAAGTGGCTTGATATGAAACATAGCTTGTTTTCTCTTCATTATATTATCCCTGAGTGGCGAACAGGGTATACGGCTAGCTTTTTAAGTCAATTTTCAAGACCTAGTTTCCAATGCTTTTTAACTGACAGTAAAGGTGATGTTGATCATTAAGCTGTGAGTTTTAACAATATCATGCCTAGAACAGGCAGCGCGCCCTCACAGGCTGTACGCGCACCTTTAAAGGCATTCACCGCACTGCTGGTAGTGATGCGTAGGTTTCCACTAGCGTTGATTATATGGGGTTGCAGGGGCTATTAGGGGGTGGTTGAATTGAGGCATGAAATACCTCCTGAACAAACACAGCACTAGAACGAAGAAGGTAACGCACTAAGGTAGGAGGCTTTATCAGGCTGTTAAATTCAGGAGAAGTTAAAACTGGTCAGGAGTGGTTCAGGTGATATGTACTTTAGAAAGACCTTATGAGAGCTTTGCAAAGGTTGATCTCTAGAGGATAAATAAGAGTAAAACGAATACCCTTTTAGAGTAGCATACACCCCCAGGGCGGGAGCATATTTCCAAAGTGGTTATTTTGTGGTCAAGATAGCACCCACCCATACCAGATTGTCGATGTACTCAACACTCTTATCAACTTGTTATGAGATAGAATAAATATGAAAAAAAACATATGTGGCATTATTATTTCCTTTACTTTTCTCTGCAGCTGTAAGCGCTGAAAATTGCTTTGTGGAGGAAGAAATTGCAATGTATATAATGACGGCTAGGCAGTCAGGCGTGACAAAAGAAGCAGCAATGCATCAGTCTAACGGCATAAAAATCCATGAGTTATATGTTGACTTTGCATATGATAAAATGCCATATCATCAAGAAATGAAAAAGAAACAGGAATCAGTGGCTGAATTTAAAAAAATGATATATCTAGCTTGCGTAAATCGGGCGAAACCGTGAACTAATTATTAAAAATCGAGATCAACTAAGTGAGTTCAGTTGACGTCCTTTTTGCTTAGCTTTTTAGGTGTTACATTCAAGGCTTACGTCAGACGTTACACCTTTTAAGCTGTTTGGGTTTGAGCTGGCGCTTGTTAAAGTTCAGCGTTCCAATGTCGTTTGATAGTAGACAGAGATAAACCTAGGGCTGCCTGAGATTGGGATTGCGTTAACCCTTGCTCTTTAGCCGCTACAACACGCTTGGTTGTTCCTGTTGCTTGAGGTCTACCCAACTTGGCGCCAGCCGCTTTAGCTCTCCTTAACCCCTCTTGAGTACGCTCTACGATCCTATTCCTCTCGAACTCTGCAAAGACACTGAACAGCTGGAGCATAAGACGCCCTTCACTGGTTGCTAGGTCAGAGACAGGTAGGTCTAGACTCACAACTTTAATCCCACATTCTAGCAGCATGTTGATGGTCTGTTGTATGTCGATATTATCTCTACCCAATCTATCCAATTTTAGAACCACCAACGTATCGCCCGACTCAAGCTTGTTATCTACCAAGTTCTTAAACTCTGGACGAGCCATAGCGCACGTAGAGCCAGAGATAACCTCTTCTACTACTCTGCTGGGGATTACCTCATAACCACGATTAGAAATTTCTAACACTTGGTTATCTGTAGTTTGTTCATTGGTGCTCACTCTGGAATATATAAAGGTGCGGCTCATTGGTGCTGCTCTTAGTGGTGTCATAAAGTGGTGTCAATAATGCGTAAGGGTTCAACAAGTGTCAAGCCCTATTTATATGACACCAATATGAGCACTCTAACGACGGGGTTATAAAATGGTCGATTGATGAGCCTAGCAAAAGTCGGTAACCCTTTTGATTTATGTGGTCTTTTGTCCGCGCTAGCACAAGAGGTATTTTGAAATTGTAAGAGATGCTTAAATAGGTATCTGTTGCGTCTAGGCACCCCAGTACTGAAGAAGCTAAGTAGGGTGTAGCAGACAAATGTTTACTGAGTGCAAAATGAGCGTCAGAATTATCGAGTGTTGGGTCGCTGTTACTGCGCTACATCAGACTAAGGAGAAAGGAAGTGGGTATAACTGAATTTGCATTAGGTTTTATGATTGGTGGTGGATTGATTGCATGGTGGTGGGAGTCAAGCAAGGCTGAAACTAGGCTGCGGGCAGTAGAAAGCTATAAACGTGCTCTGATATATAAACTTGAGGCTGATTGCTCTCACTTGAGTACCGATGATAGAGGCAAGATCAAGAGCATTATTAATTCAGAGTATTTGTGACTTACTCTAACTATAACTGCTTAGAGCTAGATGATGTGTTTCTGCTTTAGCTTGGAGGTTTTGACTAGTAGTAGTGATACACCGAATGGTACACTTACAGCCATTAAATCCATATAGCTAGTGGATTTCTCTGCTTTTGAACGTCGGCTGCTGGCTTACAAGCCAACTCCCACTTTTTTTAAAAAAACGCAGCTTCGGCTGCGTTTTTTGTTGGACTCATACCAGTACAGAGTCTGGCAGTAAAACCGTCTTCGTTTCACCTTGTTAGCACTCATACCCGACTGAGAACCCTTGCGGCAGGCAGCGCTCTTTTCTGTTGCGCCTGCTTGAAATGCGAGTGCTCGCTACATACACTCTAGCGAAGTGGGAAAATGTGGTTTTTTGTGGAACAAACTCACGGTTAAGGACTCATAATGCTGCGTGGTGCACACGCCATCAGCCTCGATAGCAAGGGCCGGCTGGCAATACCGACTCGATTTAGAGACCGGTTTCGTGATGAAAGCGAGGGCCTGCTGGTTTGCACCATAGATATCTTTGACCCCTGCTTATTGCTTTATCCGCTTAATGAATGGGAGCTGATAGAGAAAAAGCTGCGAGCATTATCGAGTACACAGCCGCAGGAGCGGCGTTTGCAACGAGTATTGCTGGGACACGCTACCGAATGCGAGCTGGATGCTCAGGGGCGCGCCCTGGTGCCGAGTCCACTCAGGCAACATGCCGGACTCACTAAAAAAATCATGCTGGTGGGGCAACTCAATAGATTCGAAATATGGGATGAATCTCGCTGGCAACAACAAATTAGCGATGATTTGCAGGCTCTTCCGCGAGAAGACTGGGAATTGTCGGAACGATTGCGGGATTTCGCGTTATAACATGAGTCAACAACAGACACATATTACAGTACTGCTCGATGAAGCAGTAAACGGCTTGAATATTCGGCCAGATGGCATTTATGTTGACGGTACCTTCGGCCGCGGTGGTCATTCTCGTCATATTCTGTCGCAGTTGGGACCCAATGGCCGCTTGCTGGCCATCGACCGGGATCCTCAGGCCATTGCCGAAGCCGCCAACATTGACGACCCCCGTTTCCAGATCCTCCACGGACCCTTTTCCCGGCTGGCCGAGATGATGGAGGAACAGGGGCTGACCGGCAAGGTTGATGGCGTCCTGCTCGATCTGGGTGTGTCCTCCCCGCAGCTGGATGAAGCCGAACGAGGCTTCAGCTTCCAAAAAGACGGTCCCCTCGACATGCGCATGGACACCACCAGTGGCCAGAGTGCCGCCGACTGGTTGGCTGAGGCCGATGAGGCCGAAATTGCCTGGGTACTCAAGAATTACGGTGAAGAAAAGTTTGCCCGCAAGATTGCCCGCGCCATCGTGTTCGATCGCGCCACCGAGCCTTATACCCGTACCCGCGCCCTGGCGCAGATGATAGCCCGGGTGAGCCCCAGCAAAGATAAGCATAAACATGCCGCCACGCGCAGCTTTCAGGCCATTCGTATTCATGTCAACGGCGAGCTGGACGAAATTGAGCAGGCATTAAACGGGAGCCTGGATGTACTGGCTCCCGGTGGACGTTTGTCGGTGATCAGCTTTCATTCGCTGGAAGATCGCATCGTTAAACGCTTTATTCGCAAGCAGGAAAAAGGCCCCGAGGTGCCGCCCGGCCTGCCGTTGACCGAAGCCCAGTTGTCCGGTGGTCGACTGTTGAAAAGCATCGGCAAGGCGCAAAAGCCTTCGCCGGGCGAAGTGGAAGCCAACCCCCGGGCTCGCAGCTCGGTGCTGCGGGTGGCCGAACGACTGGATACCCCAAATTGAGAGCGGGGCGGATCAACCTTGCCAAAGAGATTGGCCAGGACTTGCTGCGGCATAAATGGCATCTCTTGCTGGCGTTGATCACCGTAAGCTCGGCCCTGCTGGTGATAGTGGTCACCCAGGGAACACGTCAGCTTACCAGCGAATATAACGAATTGATGGCCGAGCAGGACCGGCTCGATATCGAGTGGCGCCACCTGTTGCTGGAGCAGAACACTCTGATGGAGCACAGTCGGATAGAGACCCTGGCACGGGACAAACTTGGCATGCAGCGACCCGCTCCTGCAAAGGAAAAACTGGTGACGGCACGATGAAACGGCGCAGGCAGAATAAAAAAGAACCCATGCTGACCAGCTGGCGCTTTCTGACCGTGTGTGGCGTGATCCTGCTGGCCTTTGGCGCGCTGTTTGCAAGGACTGCCTGGATCCAGGTGGTCTCACCGGACAGGCTGCGTATGGAAGGCGACATGCGTTCGTTGCGAACCACTGTCACCAGCACCACCCGGGGCATGATCATGGATCGCAACGGCGAAGAGCTGGCGGTATCGGTTCCGGTGCAGGCGGTCTGGGCCGATCCCAAGCAAGTGCATGCCGAACTCAGCCTGGAAAAAGAGCAGGCCTGGCAGGCGCTGGCCGATGTGCTGGGCGTGCCACGAGACAAGCTGGTCAAGCGAGTAGAGAACCCCAAACGGCGCTTCGTGTATCTGCAGCGCCAGGTGACGCCGGCGGTGGCCGAATATATTCGCAAGCTGCGTCTGCCCGGGGTTCACCTTCGCCCGGAAGAACGTCGCTTTTATCCAACCGGTGAAATCAACGCCCATATGGTGGGCTTGACCAACATAGACGGTAACGGCATTGAAGGCATAGAGCGAGGCTTCAACGAGTGGCTAACCGCCCAGGCGGGGGAACGACGAGTCCGCAAGGACAGAACCGGCCGTGTCATTGAAGACTTGGGGATTGTTTCCGAGGCGCGTCAGGCAAACAACATCCAGTTGACCATAGATCAGCGCATTCAGGCGCTGGCCTATCGCTCACTGAAACGGGCCAGCGAATACCATCGCGCCACCTCCGCCTCGCTGGTGATGCTGGATGTCAAAACCGGTGAAGTGCTGGCCATGGTGAACACGCCGTCCTTCAACCCCAATAACCGCAGCCAGTATCAGAGCTTTCGGGCCCGTAACCGTGCCGTGACCGATACCTATGAGCCAGGTTCCACCCTGAAGCCGTTAATTGTAGTCAGTGCCCTGGAAAACGGCGTCGTGCAGGCCGACTCCATTGTTGATACCAGCCCGGGCTGGATGCGCCTGGGTGGCAAGCGGGTATCCGACACCCGCAACCTGGGGCCCATCAGCGTGCAAACCATCCTCATGCGTTCCTCCAACATGGGCATGGTACGCATGGCGCTGCAAGAAACCCCGGAACAATTGATTGATACCCTGTATCGCTTTGGCCTGGGGATAGACTCCGGCATGGGGCTGGTGGGCGAAAGCGCGGGCCTGGTGCCGCTACGTCGCCGCTGGTCAGACATCGAAAAAGCAACCTTGTCCTTCGGTTATGGTTTGACGGTCACGCCACTGCAACTGGCGCAAGCGTACGCGGTGCTTGCCAATGGCGGTGTGCGCTACCCGTTGACCATTATCAAGCGTAATCAAGCGCCTCGGGGCGAGCAAGTGATTGCCCGGCAGCATGCGGATGCCGTCCTGCATATGCTGGAAGCCGTGGTGGGGCCGGGGGGAACCGCCGGTAATGCGGCCATTCCCGGTTATCGCGTAGGCGGCAAAACCGGTACTTCGCGCAAGGCCATTGCCGGTGGTTACGGTAATGATTATGTGGGCATCTTTGCCGGTGTCGCGCCGATCAGCAATCCGCGACTGGCCATGGTGGTGGTGATGAACGAGCCCCAGGGCGAGCAGTATTATGGCGGTCAGGTTGCGGCGCCGGTCTTTGCCGAAGTCATGAGCGGCGCCTTGCAGCTACTGAATATTCGCCCCGACGGGGCTACCCAAGAACAACTCCAGCTGGCTGGACAGGAGGCAAACGTTGTCCCTCACACTTAGAGATTTAGCGGTGCCCCTGGGGCTGTCGGCTCCCGCCATCGCCATTAGCACTCTGATACTGGACAGCCGGGCCGTGACGCCCGGCGCCTTGTTTATTGCCGTTAAAGGTCACCATACCGATGGCCGTCAGTTTATTGATGCCGCGCTGCAGGCCGGTGCCGCCGCCGTCATGTATGAGGTCGACCGCCCCGAGCAGGCCGGTCTGGACCATAAGGATCATCGTTTGCTGGGCGTCTATCGGCTTGCCGAGCAGCTTTCCCGGCTGGCGGGCGTATTCTATGGTGACGCCTCCGCCTATGTGCAGCTGGTGGGGGTAACCGGTACCAACGGCAAAAGCACCATCAGTCAGCTAATTGCCAACTGGAGCTGTCTGCTGGGCACTCAGGCCGGGGTAATGGGTACCCTGGGCAATGGCCTTTACGGCCAGCTGCAGCAAGCGGTGAATACCACGGGCTCTGCGCTGGAGGTGCAGCAACAACTCGCGCAACAGCGGGCAGCCGGCGCCAGGCGCATCGCCATGGAGGTGTCTTCTCACGGTTTGCATCAGCACAGAGTCGCGGCGCTTGATTTTGACGTGGCGGTGTTCACCAACCTGAGCCGGGACCATCTGGACTACCACGGCACCATGGCCGAATACGGCGAAACCAAACGCCAGTTATTCGAGCAGTGCCAAGGGGCGAGAGTGATTAACGCGGATGATCCCCTGGGGCGGCGCTGGCTGAGTCGTTATCCCCAGGCCATTGCCTATGGTCTGCACGGACGGGTGGCGGATTTTCCCGGCCGCCAGCTGGTCGCCGAAACCGTCCATTTTTATAACGATGGCTTTAAAGTGGCCATTAACTCCGACTGGGGGAATGGTGTATTATCCGCCCCCCTGATGGGCCGCTTCAATGTGTCCAACCTGCTGGCGGCCATGGCGGCCTTGCTGGCGTTGGGCGAACCCTTCGAGCGACTGCTGGCCACGGCACCACTGCTGGCGGGGGTGGCGGGTCGTATGGAGCCGTTTAGTGCGCCCAACCGGCCCCTGGTGGTGGTGGATTACGCCCATACCCCGGACGCGCTCGAGCAGGTGCTGCAGGCATTGCGCCAGCACTGCAAGGGGCGTTTGTGGTGCCTGGCAGGGTGCGGCGGCGACAGAGACAAGGGCAAGCGCCCGCTGATGGCGGCGGCGGCCGAGCAGGGGGCCGATGTGGTGATCCTGACCGATGATAATCCGCGTACCGAATCGGCGGCCGCCATTATCGACGATATGCGTCAGGGCTTGAGCGAGCCGGACAACGCGCTGGTGATTCATCAAAGAGCCGAGGCGCTGGCGTATGCCATTGCGCAGGCTGCGGCGGAAGATATTATTTTAGTGGCCGGTAAAGGCCATGAGGACTATCAGATAGTGGGTACCAACAAACTACATTACAGCGACCGGGAAACCGCCGCCAGACTGCTGGGGGCAGACGCATGATCCCCCTGAGTCTTAGTCAGCTGGCGCAGGCGTCCGGTGGCGAACTGCGCGGTGCCGATGGCGGCATAATGGCGGTGACTACCGACAGTCGTCAAACGCTGGCAGAAGGCGGTCTGTTTGTGGCGTTGAGCGGTGAGCGCTTCGACGGCCATGACTTTGCCGCCACGGCGCAACAGCAGGGCGCGACGGCCTTGCTGGTAGAGCGCTGGCTGGAGCTGGATCTGCCGCAAATCAAGGTGGCCGATACCCGATTGGCGTTAGGTGTGCTGGGCGGTCTGGTAAGAGAATTAAGCTCGGCCAGGGTGCTGGCCATTACCGGCAGCTGTGGCAAGACCACGGTCAAGGAAATGGCGGCCGCCATTTTGCGACAAAAAGGCACTGTGCTGGCCACCAAAGGCAATCTGAATAATGAAATTGGCGTGCCACTGACCCTGTGTGAACTGACCACCGCCACCGAATATGCCGTCGTCGAGCTGGGAGCCAATCATGTGGGTGAAATTGCCTGGACCAGTTCGCTGACGCAACCCCATGTGGCGCTGATCAACAACGTGGAAGCCTCCCACCTCGAGGGGTTTGGTTCACTGGAAGGGGTGGCGCAGGCGAAAGGCGAAATCTATCACGGCCTGGTGGACGGTGGCGTGGCGATTGCCAATGGTAACAGCCCGTTTTGTGCGCTCTGGAAACAGCAGCACGATCTGGTGTATTTCGGTGAGAATAAGGATTACCAGGCCCGGGACGTCCAGCTCGACAAGTCGGGCCGGGCCCAGTTTCGCCTGCTCACGCCACAGGGTGAGGTGGCCATCCAGCTGCCGGTACCGGGCAGGCACAATGTGTCCAATGCGCTGGCCGCGGCCGCCGCTACCGAGGCGCTGGGCGCCAGTCTGGACGATATTGCCGCCGGCCTGAGTCAGTTTGAGTCGTCTGCAGGTCGGTTGCAGGTATGGACGCGACCCGGTCTGACGGTGCTGGATGATACATATAACGCCAGTGTGGCCTCGGTATTGGCCGGACTGGACACCCTGGCCAGCCTGCCCGGCTATCGGATCTTCGTGTTTGGCGACATGGCGGAGCTGGGCGAGTACAGCAAGGAGATGCATATCCAGGTGGGTGAACATGCCCGCAAGCTGGGCATCGACTGCGTGATGACGGTCGGTCAGGACAGCAAACATACCGCAACGGCGGCCCATGGCCGGCACTTTGCGGAAAAACAACAATTACAGCCGGTGCTGTTTGAGGCACTGGCCCAACATAATAAGGTCGTGGTTTTGATTAAGGGTGCACGCAGTGCTCGGATGGAAGACCTGGTTCGAGCGATTCAGGAGGAAGCACAATGCTAGTGTGGCTGGCGGAGTGGCTGACCCCCTATTTCAGCTTTTTTAACGTATTTTCCTACCTCACCTTTCGTGCGGTCATCTCGATTCTGACCGGCCTGTTTGTGTGCCTGTGGCTTGGGCCCAGGCTGATCCGCCGCTTGCAGCTGCTGCAAATTGGCCAGGTGGTGCGTAACGACGGCCCCGAATCACACCTGAGCAAATCAGGTACGCCGACCATGGGCGGCCTGATGATCCTGATCTCCATTTTTGTGACTGTGCTGTTATGGGCCCGGCTGGACAACCCCTATGTGTGGATAGTGCTGTTCGTGCTGGGAGCCTTTGGTGCCATCGGCTTCATCGATGATTACCGTAAAGTGGTGCGCAAGAATACCGATGGTCTGGTGGCTCGCTGGAAATATTTCTGGCAGTCGGCGGCGGCACTGGCGGCGGCACTGCTTTCTTACTGGGTCGCTCAGGATCCGGCGCAAACCCAGCTGGTGGTGCCCTTCTTCAAAGATGTGATGCCGCAGCTGGGCCTGTTGTTTATCATCCTCAGCTACTTCGTGATCGTGGGCTCCAGCAATGCGGTGAACCTCACCGACGGGCTGGATGGCCTGGCCATTATGCCGGTGGTGATGGTGTCTGCCGGTTTTGCCCTGGTGGCCTGGGCCACGGGGAACGTCAACTTCGCCGCCTACTTGCATATTCCCTATGTCGCCCATGCGGGCGAGCTGACCGTGCTCTGTACCGCCATCGTCGGTGCCGGCCTGGGCTTCTTGTGGTTCAACACCTATCCGGCTCAGGTGTTTATGGGAGATGTGGGCTCGTTGGCCTTGGGCGCCGCGCTGGGGGCGATTGCCGTTCTGGTTCGCCAGGAGTTTTTGCTGGTGATCATGGGCGGTATCTTCGTGATTGAAACCCTGTCGGTGATTTTGCAGGTGGGCTCCTACAAGTTGCGGGGGCAGCGAATTTTTCGCATGGCACCCATTCATCATCATTATGAACTCAAGGGCTGGCCCGAGCCGAGAGTGATAGTCCGTTTCTGGATTATCACCCTGATGCTGGTGCTGATTGGCCTGGCCACCCTGAAGGTGAGATAAAGCATGTTACCCGAGCGCATCCTGATTATTGGCTTAGGGCAGAGCGGACTGTCTTGTCTGCGTTATTGCCTGGCTCGGGGCGTCCACCCCGTGGTCATGGATACTCGCGCCTGCCCACCGGGGGCAGAGCAGTTGCCCGAGCACATAGAGCGCCACTTTGGCGAGCTGAAGCTGGCTCCCATGCTGGCCGCCGAATTGATTATCGTCAGCCCGGGCCTGGCGCTGGCAACACCTGCGCTGCAGCAGGCACTGGCCGCCGGTATCGAGATCATTGGCGACATAGAGCTGTTTGTACGGGAATGCCGGGCACCCATAGTGGCCATTACCGGCTCTAACGGCAAGAGTACAGTGACCACCCTGGTGGGGGAGATGGCGACCGAGGCCGGCATCAAGGTGGGAGTCGGCGGTAACATAGGCACACCGGCGCTGGACTTGCTGCCTTCTGGTCAGGAGCCGGGCGAGCCCTCAGCCGGATTTGAGTTGATGGTGCTGGAACTGTCCAGTTTTCAGCTGGAAACCACCCCCAGCCTGGCCGCCTGTGCGGCGACCGTGCTCAATATCAGCGAAGACCATCTGGATCGCTATGACTCCCTGGCGCATTATCGCGATACCAAGCTGCAGATTTATCACCGGGCCGGTTTGGCCGTGTATAACCGGGAAGACGATCAGACGCGGCCGCCAGCGGCCAATGCGGCGGTAAGTTTTGGTTTCGACGCAACGGATTATGGTCGCATCGAGCACCAGGGCGAGCTGTGGTTGAGTCGCTTTGGCGAACCCGTGATGCCGGTATCCGCACTGAGGATTCTGGGTGCCCACAATCAACTGAATGCCCTGGCAGCCATGGCGCTGGCGGATCAGGCCAAGATCCCCCAGGCGGCCCAACTTGCGGTGTTGCGCCGTTTTACGGGGCTGGCACACCGCTGCCAGTTTGTGGCCGAGAAGCAGGGAGTGCTGTGGGTCAACGATACCAAGGCCACCAATGTCGGCGCCACTCTGGCGGCCATTGCCGGCATGAGTGCCACCGTGACCGGCCGACTGTGGCTGATTGCCGGTGGTCAGGGCAAAGAACAGGACTTTTCCCCCCTGATCCCGCTGTTGCAGGATGCCATTGCCGGCATGGTCTGTTTTGGCCAGGACCGACATCAGCTGTTGGCTCTGGCGGATAACACCCACGAGGTAAACAACCTGGAGGAAGCCGTGGCCTGGTGTGCGCTCAAGGCGCGGGCCGGTGATTGTGTGCTGTTGGCTCCGGCCTGTGCCAGCTTCGATATGTATGGCAATTATCAATTACGGGGTGAGCACTTCATTACTCTGGTGGAGGCGCTATGAAGGGGTGGCCGAGCCTGGGCAGCGGCTGGCTGTTACGACCTTCACAAGGGCTGGTTTACGACCGGCAGCTGGTTATTTTATCGCTGGCGCTGATGGCCATCGGCCTGGTCATGGTGTCGTCGGCCTCGATAGCCGAAGGCATCAACATCGATAACGATGCCTTCTATTTCGTGAAGCGCCACGGCATTTTTCTGCTTATCTGTCTGGGGCTGAGCGCCTTTGTGCTGCAGGTGCCCATGGAGCGCTGGCAGCAGTTCAATACTGCCTTTCTGATTATCGCGATCCTGATGCTGATCCTGGTGCTGATAGTGGGCCGGGAAATCAACGGTAGCCAGCGCTGGCTGCCGCTGGGCCTGTTGAACGTGCAGCCGGCCGAAGTCGCCAAGCTGGCGTTGTTTACCTTTCTGGCCGGCTACCTGGTCAGGCGCCAGGATGAAGTGCGCGGCCAGTGGAAAGGCTTTCTCAAGCCTTTGGCCGTGATGGGAGTGATGTCGGTGCTGCTGCTCAACCAGCCGGATCTGGGCTCGGTGGTGGTGCTGTTCGTGACCACCATCGGCATGCTGTTTCTGGCCGGCGCTCGACTCAGCCAGTTTATCAGCCTGATCATTCTCGGTGTCAGCCTGGTGGGCTTTCTGATTGTGACCTCTCCCTACCGGATGCGCCGGGTGACCTCTTTTCTTAACCCCTGGGAAGACCCCTTCGGCAGTGGCTATCAGTTAACGCAATCCTTGATGGCCTTTGGCCGTGGCGGCTGGTTTGGCGAAGGGCTGGGAAACTCGATTCAGAAGCTGGAGTACTTGCCCGAAGCCCATACCGACTTTGTGTTCGCCATTCTCGGGGAAGAGCTGGGGTTTACCGGCGTCTTCATGGTGCTGTTGTTGCAGGCCTGGCTGGCGTTCAAGGCATTACACATAGGGCAAAAGGTGTTGCTGGGGGGGCGCCAGTACGAAGGCTATCTGGCCATGGGCATAGGTATCTGGTTCAGTTTTCAGACCGTGGTCAACGTGGGAGCTACCTCCGGCATGCTGCCCACCAAGGGGCTGACCCTGCCACTGGTCAGTTACGGGGGGTCCAGCCTGCTGGTGATCAGCACGGCGGTCTCCATCCTGTTACGCATCGACTTTGAATGGCGCCGCGATCACATGCAGGCCCGACAGCGGGAGGCGCTATGATGCAGGCCGATACGCAACACAAGACGGCAACGAAAACCCTGCTGGTGATGGCGGGGGGAACCGGCGGCCATGTGTTTCCCGGGCTGGCAGTGGCCGATCGGCTGCGTGCCGAGGGCTGGAATATTCACTGGCTGGGTACCGCCGAGCGAATGGAGGCTCAGTTGGTACCAAAGCATGGCTATCCACTGCATACTATCGCTATCGCCGGGGTGCGTGGCAACGGGCTGAAACGCAAGTTACTGGCACCATTGCAAATATTGAAAGCTATCTATCAGGCGCGCCGCGTGCTTAAACAGGTGCAACCTCAGGTGGTGCTGGGCATGGGGGGCTTTGCCGCGGGCCCCGGCGGCGTGGCGGCCTGGCTGGCGGGGATTCCGCTGGTGCTGCACGAGCAGAATGCCGCGGCAGGCATGACCAACAAGTTACTGGCGCGCCTGGCCAAACGGGTCTTAATGGCCTTTCCCGGTGCGTTTGCTGCCGGGAGCAATACGGCCGTGGTGGGTAACCCGGTGCGGCCCGAGCTGTTGGCACTGCCGGCGCCGGCCGAGCGGATCGGCGTGGATCCCCAGCCGCTGCGGCTACTGGTAGTGGGGGGCAGCCTGGGCGCCAGAATATTAAACGAAGTGCTCCCCGAGGCGGTGGCGTTGGCGGGCAATATCCGGGTGCGTCACCAAACCGGCAAAGGCAATGCCGATACCGTGATGGCGGCCTATCAACAGCTGGGTATTCAGGCCGAGGTGAGTGACTTTATCGAGGATATGGCCGCCGCCTATGGGGCGGCAGATCTGGTGGTGTGTCGGGCGGGGGCCTTGACGGTGTCCGAGGTGGCCGCCGCCGGGGTGGGCGCGGTGTTTGTGCCGCTGCCCCATGCGGTAGACGACCATCAAACCAGGAATGCCCGATCCTTGTCCGATCGGGGCGCGGCGCTCTTGATGCCGCAGTCAACGCTCAGCGCCGAGACACTGGCCGAGCAACTACAACTTCTTAGCAATAATCGATCGCAACTATTGGCCATGGCTGAGCAGGCGCGAACCTTAGCGATTACTGATGCTGCAGAGCGAGTGGCCGAGAGCCTGCGCGCGGTGGCGAAATAAATGAGAGAAATGGCATGACCAAGGTTGAACTGGCAAAACTCAGAAACACGGTACCCGAGATGAGACGGGTTCGCCGCATTCACTTTATCGGCATAGGTGGCGCCGGTATGGGCGGTATTGCCGAAGTATTGGCCAACGAAGGTTATGTTATTTCGGGTTCCGACATTGCCTACAGTCCGGTGACCGACCGACTGGCGGCCATGGGGGCCACCATTTACCTGGGGCATGCCCCCGAGCAGGTCGCCGACGTCAGCGTGGTGGTGGTGTCCACCGCCATCAAGGCCGACAACCCCGAACTGGTTGCCGCCCGTGAGTTGCGTATTCCCGTGGTGCGCCGCGCCGAAATGCTGGCGGAACTGATGCGTTTTCGGCACGGCGTGGCCGTGGCCGGTACCCATGGTAAAACCACCACCACCAGCCTGGTCGCCAGCATTTACGGTGAAGCGGGGCGTGATCCTACCTTCGTGATCGGTGGTCTGCTCAACAGCGCCGGCTGCAATGCCCGGCTGGGCAGCAGTCGTTATCTGATTGCCGAAGCGGATGAGAGCGATGCCTCTTTCCTGCATTTGCAGCCCATGGTTTCGATTGTTACCAATATTGAAGCCGATCACATGGACACCTATGGCGGTGATTTCAGCAAGCTGGAAGGCACCTTCATCGACTTTTTGCACAATCTGCCATTTTATGGGCTGGCGGTATTGTGTCTCGATGATGAGGTAGTACGCGAGCTGATGCCTCGGGTGAGTCGCCAGTGTGTGACCTATGGCTTTGTGGACGATGCGGATTATCGTATCGAAGACTTCAGCCAGCAGCGGGATCACTGCCGCTTCAATGTCTGTCGACCCGATGGCAGCTGCCTGAATGTACAGCTCAATCTGCCCGGACGACACAATGCACTGAATGCCGCCGCCGCCATTGCCGTGGCCTGTGAAGATGGCGTGGCCGATGAGGCCATTCTGGCCGCCTTGATGAAGTTTGAAGGGGTCGGCCGGCGTTTTCAGCAGTATGGCGAGTTTGAGACCGGCCGTGGACTGGCCAAACTGGTGGATGATTATGGCCATCACCCCAGTGAAGTGCGCGCCACGCAAAATGCGGTACGGGTCGGCTGGCCCGAACGACGCCTGATCACCATCTATCAGCCCCATCGCTATAGCCGTACCCGTGACCTCTACGAGGATTTTGTCGATGTGCTGTCGAAAACCGATGTGTTGATCCTGCTCGAGGTGTACAGTGCCGGCGAAGCCCCCATTCCCGGTGCCGATAGCCGGGCGCTGTGCCGCTCCATTCGCAGCCGGGGAAAAATGGAACCTATTTATGTGGCCACACCGGGCGAAGTCCCCCAGGTGTTGGCCGGATTGCTGCAAGACGGGGATCTGGTACTGACGCAGGGCGCCGGTAATGTCGGCGGGCTGGCCCGCAAGCTGGGTGAATTACAACTATCGATAGCTGCGATGCAGCGGGGAGAGTCGGCATGACACAATTCGGTAAAGTCGCGGTATTGTTGGGGGGGCATTCGGCCGAGCGAGAAGTGTCGCTACGTTCTGGGGCCGCCGTGCTGGCGGGCTTGCAGCGCGCCGGCGTGGATGCCCATGGCATAGATACCCGGGACTATCCCCTGGCCCAGCTGAAAGAAGACGGGTTCGAACGTGCCTTTATCGTGGTGCATGGCCGGGGCGGAGAAGACGGCACCCTGCAAGGTGCACTCGAGCACCTGGGGCTGCCCTATACCGGTTCCCGGGTGTTGGGCGCGGCCCTGGCAATGGACAAGATCCGGACCAAACAAGTGTGGAAGACCCTGGGGTTGCCTACCGCCGATTTTTGCGTGGTACATAAAAACCAGTTCCAGGCCGCCGATGCCAGCGCGCTGCTGGCCCAGTTTGACGGCCCCGTGTTCGTCAAGCCTGCCAACGAAGGCTCCAGCATCGGCATGACCAAGGCCACCGATGCCACCACCCTGATAGCGGCGGTGGAAGAAGCGTTCAAATTTGACGTGGAAGTGCTGATCGAACGCTTTATCGATGGCGATGAATACACGGTCAGCATACTGGGTGAGCAGGCACTGCCGGCCATTCGGCTGCGTACCACTCACGACTTTTATGATTACTCGGCCAAATACCAGTCCGGTGACACCGAGTACTTGTGCCCTTGCGGCCTGAGTGACGCCGATGAACAGGCGCTGGGCGCATTGAGCGTGGCGGCCTTCAAAGCGGTTGCGGCCAGCGGTTGGGGCCGGGTCGATCTGATGAGAGACAAACAGGGACAATGGTGGCTGCTGGAGGTGAACACGGTGCCGGGCATGACCGAAACCAGCCTGGTGCCCAAGGCGGCCAAGGCGGCCGGCTTGTCGTTCGACCAGCTGGTGGTCGGGGTACTGGAGCAGGCATACTGATATGACATCTGCCGCAACCCGCACCCGGCTGGCCTTTATTGGTGGCCTGACTTTTTTTATGGCGGTGCTGTCGGCACTGCTGTGGGGGTTGTGGCTACTGGTGGTATGGATGACGGCGGCAAACCAGGTGCCGGTGAACCACCTGACGATCCAGGGGGAGCACAAGTACCTCAGTCGGGACGACGTCAGGCAAGCGGTGCTGGCGCTGCCGGAAGTGGGGAACTTCTTTGCCCTGGAAGTGGATCAGGTGCAGCAGCAGCTGCAGTCGCTGCCCTGGGTCTATCAGGCATCGGTGCGCAAGCAATGGCCCGATACGGTGCGCGTTTACCTGGTAGAGCAACAGGCGGCCGCACGCTGGAACCAGAACGCCATGCTGAACACCCAGGGCGAGGTCTTTCGAGCCAGCCCGCAGGGATTGCAGCTGGTGTCCTTGTCCGGGCCCGACGAAGAATCGGCACGGGTGCTGGAGGAATACCGGCATGTGCAAACATTACTACAACCCCGGGGGTATGAAATCGAGCGAGTCCACTTGACGCCTCGACGCTCCTGGGAATTAACATTAACAAGTGGAATCAAGCTGTTACTGGGCCGAGAAGACATAGAGGCACGGTTGCAGCGATTTATTGATGTCTATCCGGGCATCGAACAGCGGGAACGGGTAGCTTACCTCGATTTGCGCTACGATACCGGGCTGGCAGTGGGATGGAAGCAGGACGAAGAGACGGATAATGACCAAAAGCGCGGAAAGAAATCTGATCGTCGGGCTTGATATCGGCACGGCTAAGGTCACTGCCCTGGTAGGGGAAGTGTTACCGGATGGCGATTTAAATGTCATCGGCCTGGGCAGTCATTCCTCTAAGGGAATGGACAAGGGCGGCGTAAACGATCTTGAGTCGGTGGTCAAATCACTGAAACGAGCGGTAGATGAAGCGGAAATGATGGCAGATTGCCAGATTACCTCCGTTTACCTTGGCCTGTCGGGCAAGCATATCGAATGCCGTAATGAAACCGGCATGGTGCCGATCTCCGACGAAGAGGTCACCCAGGAAGACGTAGATAACGTTATTCATACCGCCAAGTCGGTGCGGTTGTCGGATGAACACAGGGTGCTGCACGTGCTGCCCCAGGAGTATTCCATCGACTTTCAGGAAGGGATTAAAAACCCCATCGGTCTGTCGGGAGTGCGCATGCATGCCAAGGTACACTTGATTACCTGTCATAACGACATGGCACGCAATATCGAAAAATGCGTCGAACGTCTGGGATTGCGGGTCGATCAGCTGATATTCAGCGCCCTGGCATCCAGCTATGCGGTCCTTACCGACGACGAGAAAGAGCTGGGTGTCTGCGTGGTGGATATCGGCGGTGGCACCATGGACATGGCGGTATTCACCGGGGGGGCCTTGCGCCATACCAAGGTGATCCCCTATGCCGGCAGTACCGTGACCAGCGATATTGCCTACGCCTTTGGCACGCCACCGCTGGATGCGGAAGCGATCAAGGTGCGCCACGGGGCTGCGTTTAGCCGCCTGGTGAGTAAAGAAGACACCATAGAAGTGCCGAGCGTCGGTGGGCGCCCGGCCCGCAGCCTGCAGCGACAGACTCTGGCCGAGGTGATAGAGCCGCGTTACAGCGAGCTGCTGGGCATGATCAATCAAGAGCTGAGCAAGATCCAGGGCGAGCTGAAAAAGGCCGGGGTCAAGCATCAGCTGGCGGCGGGCCTGGTGTTAACCGGTGGCGCGGCGCAAATTGAAGGGCTGGTGGAATGTGCCGAACAGATCTTTCAGTGCCAGGTTCGTATCGGCCAGCCAGCTGGCGTGAAAGGGTTATCCGATTACGTTGAGACACCTGTATATTCCACCGCCGTCGGCTTGTTGCACTACGGCAAGGAGCACCAGGCCATGCCTCAGCAGGACTATAACAACAAGACCAGTGTGACCGGATTCCTGAAACGAATCGGCAACTGGTTGCGTGGTGAATTTTAATCTTGGCACCCATAATCAAGAGCAAAGTGGAGAGACTCTTATGAGTAACATGTTTGAATTAATGAACGATCACGAGCAGGAAGCCGTTATTAAAGTGGTCGGTGTGGGTGGCGGCGGTGGTAACGCCGTTGAGCACATGGTGCGCGAAAAACTGGAAGACGTCGAGTTTTTGGCCATTAACACCGATGCCCAGGCACTGCGTAATTCGAGCGCGTCCCGGACGCTGCAGGTTGGTGGCGACATCACCAAGGGGCTGGGCGCGGGCGCCAACCCGGAAGTCGGCCGCGACGCCGCACTGGAAGACCGCGATGCCATTCGCGATTTGCTGGAAGGTGCCGACATGGTGTTCATCGCCGCCGGCATGGGGGGAGGCACGGGTACCGGTGCTGCACCCGTGGTGGCCGAAATAGCCAAGGAGCTGGGTATTTTGACCGTGGCCGTGGTTACCAAGCCCTTTGCCTTCGAAGGCAAGAAGCGCATGAACTATGCCCAGCAGGGCATCAACGAGCTGGCCAAGCACGTTGACTCCCTGATCACCATCCCCAACGACAAGCTGTTGAAGGTGCTGGGCCGCGGTATTTCCTTGCTGGATGCTTTCCGAGCCGCCAACGACGTGCTGCTGGGCGCGGTGCAGGGGATTGCCGAGCTGATCACCCGTCCTGGTCTGATCAACGTCGACTTTGCGGACGTGCGTACCGTGATGCGTGAAATGGGCACTGCCATGATGGGGACAGGTCACGCCACCGGTGAAGACAGAGCCGAGGAAGCGGCGGAAAAAGCCATTTCCAGCCCGCTGCTGGAAGACGTGGATCTGGCCGGAGCCCGAGGCATTCTGGTCAACATTACCGCCGGTCTGGACATGACCATAGAAGAATTTGAAACCGTGGGTAATGCGGTCAAGGCGTTCGCGTCAGAAAACGCCACCGTGGTGGTGGGTACGGTACTGGATCCTGAAGTCAGCGATGAGCTGCGGGTGACAGTGGTCGCCACCGGCATTGGTGCCGAGCGCAAGCCGGACATCACACTGGTCAAGTCGGGCACCAGCAGCCGTGACGATAACGGCATGCGCCACGTCGATACCCAGCGAGAAGAGCAGCCGGGCCAGATGGTGGTGAACGCCGATGCGACTCAGGCCAAGTCCGATATGGACTACCTGGATATTCCGGCATTCCTGCGTAAACAGGCAGACTAAGTCAGAGACCGCAATTTGCGGTGGCGCATTATTATGCTAACATATCGGACCATTTGAATTCGGTTCGCATCTTGCCCATGGTTTGAAATGGGCGGATAAGTTACTGGCGGATAACCTCATGATTAGACAACGAACGTTAAAGAATACCGTGCAGGCCACCGGAATAGGCCTGCACTCCGGCCATAAAGTACAAATGACCTTTGTACCCGCGCCGGCCAACACAGGTATCGTGTTTCGTCGTACCGATCTGGACCCGCAGGTCGATATTCGAGCCGATGCCGCCCTGGTAAAAGACACCATGCTGTGTACCGCTTTGGTCAACGAAGACGGTGTGCGCGTCTCTACCATAGAGCACCTGTCTGCCGCCCTGGCGGGCCTGGGTATCGACAACCTGATTATTGAGGTGGATGCACCCGAAGTTCCGGTCATGGACGGTAGCTCTCACCCCTTTATCTATCTGTTGCAGTCTGGCGGCATTCACGAGCTGAACGCACTGAAGCGCTTTATTCGTATCAAGAAAACGGTACGGGTTGAAGACGGCGACAAGTGGGCCGAGTTTCGCCCCTACCGCGGCGGCTTCAAGATGGATCTGACCATCGACTTCAAGCACCCGGTGTTTGAGGGTCAGAGTCAGCATCTGGTGCTGGACTTTTCCGGTGCCGCCTTTGTCAAGGAGCTGAGCCGGGCGCGTACGTTTGGTTTTATGCGCGACATCGAGTATCTGCACTCGCAGAATCTGGCCCTGGGCGGCAGCCTGGAAAACGCCGTGGTGCTGGATGACTACAAGGTGCTGAACGACGATGGACTGCGTTACCCCAACGAGTTCGTCAAACACAAGATGCTGGATGCCATCGGCGATCTCTATATGTGCAACCACAGCATTCTGGGTGAGTTTTGCGCCTATAAAACGGGGCATGCGCTCAACAACACCTTGTTGCGTGCCATGCTGGCCGACACCGAAGCGTGGGAAATCGTCACCTTTGACGAGCAAGGTGCCGAGTCGCCGATTCGTTACTACGATACCGCATTCAACCCCGCCTAATACCCGATCAAGACACGCCAGCACTCTCTCCGCTGGCGTGTTTTCTTTTATCTTCTGTAGCCTGATCTCATGACCCATACCGCCTCTGCCACCGCCCCTCGTGCCGGACTGCCATTACTTAGCCAGCGGTTGCTGCTCGGCCTGTGCTTGTTACAGCTGCCGCTGATGCTTTATCTGTACAGTCAGTGGCAAGGCGCACAGCACCAGCAGTGGCTGCTGGGCCAGCAGCTGGAACAGAAAAAGCGCAACCAGCAGCGCGAACTGAGCCGGATTGGCCAGCGCCTGGGACAGTTACAGGCCGAGCTGAGTCAGGTGAGCCTAATGGGACAGCGGCTGGTAAAGGACTATGATCTGGTTGATGAGTTGCCACTGCAGCGTTTAGACGTTAACTTGCTACAACGTCCCTTTACCGGTTTTTCCGATTTGCACCAGGCATTGACCCAGGTTTCACAACAGACCCAGGAGTACGGCATCACCCTGGCGGCACTTGAATCTTTGCTGTTGAATCTCCATATCAATGAGATTACTCAGATCCAAGGCCACCCCGTGCCTGGTTACAGTCGTGTCAGTTCGGGCTTTGGCCAGCGTCGCGACCCCTTCAGTGGACAGGCCCGCTGGCATCGCGGCCTGGATTTTTCCGGGAAACAGGGGCAACCGATAGCCGCCACGGCGGCCGGCGTGGTCAGCCTGTCTGAACGGCATCCCGCCTTTGGCAACATGGTGGAAATCAGCCATGGACAGGGCTGGGTTACGCGATATGCTCATTTGGATTCACAGCTGGTTCAAGTGGGTGAGCGAGTCGACAAGGGGCAGGAAATTGCCCGAATGGGGCGAACCGGACGTGCAACCGGCGTTCATTTGCATTACGAAGTATTAAAAGGCAACCGGCAGCTGGATCCCGCGCGCTTTTTGCCAAACTAACGTTCGGCCCCATACGGGGTTTTATTTTTCATCATCTTAATTGGCCAAACATGATTACTAAACTCTTTACCATGATAGTTGGCAGCCGTAATGACAGAACCCTGAAGCGGCTGCGCAAAGTTGTAAATGAAATCAATGCCATGGAGCCAAAGTTCGAGGCCCTTTCCGATGCCGAGCTGCAGGCAAAAACCGTTGAGTTTCGTCAGCGCCTGGAGCAGGGCGAAACCCTGGAGCAGTTACTGCCCGAGGCCTTTGCCACGGTACGCGAGGCCTCACGCCGCGTGTTCGATATGCGTCACTTCGATGTGCAGCTGATTGGCGGCATGGTGCTGCATAACAACCAGATTGCCGAGATGAAAACCGGTGAAGGCAAGACCCTGACCGGCACCCTGCCGGTATATCTGAATGCCTTGACTGGACGAGGGGTACACGTAGTCACGGTCAACGACTATCTGGCCCGCCGGGATGCGGAAGCCAACCGCCCCCTGTACGAGTTTCTGGGGCTGACGGTAGATTGCAACATACCGGGCATGAGTGCGGAAGAAAAGCACGCCGCCTACGCCGCCGATATTACCTACGGCACCAACAACGAATTCGGTTTCGACTACTTGCGCGATAACATGGCCTTTTCGCCCCAGCAGCGGGTGCAGCGCCCCTTGTATTATGCCCTGATAGATGAAGTGGATTCGGTCTTGATCGATGAGGCGCGAACGCCCTTGATCATCTCCGGTCCGGCCGAAGACAGCTCCGAGCTGTATATCCAGATCAATACCCTGATCCCCAAGCTGGTCAAGCAAGACAAGGAAGACACCGAAGACTATATTGGCGACGGTCACTATACGGTGGACGAGAAAAACAAGCAGGCGCTGCTTACCGAAAACGGGCAGATCTTCGTGGAAGAAGAGCTCAAGCGCATGGGGCTGATCGCAGAAGACGACTCGCTGTTTTCTGCCAGCAACATTACCCTGTTGTCTCACGTGAATGCGGGCCTGCGCGCGCACACCCTGTTCGAGCGTAATGTCGACTACATAGTGCAAGACGGCGAAGTGATCATTGTTGATGAGCACACCGGCCGTACCATGCCGGGTCGTCGCTGGTCCGAGGGGCTGCATCAGGCGGTCGAAGCCAGAGAAGGGGTGAAAATCCAGAACGAAAACCAGACCCTGGCCTCCATTACCTTCCAGAACTTCTTCCGCTTGTACGACAAGCTGGCCGGCATGACGGGCACCGCCGATACCGAAGCCTTCGAGTTCCAGCATATCTATGGCCTGGATACCGTGGTGATCCCCACCAATAAACCCATGGTTCGCAAGGACATGGGGGATCTGGTGTATTTGACCGCGGCAGAAAAGTATCAAGCCATAGTGGCGGACATCAAAGACTGCGTCGAGCGCGGACAGCCGGTACTGGTGGGCACGGTTTCTATCGAAAACTCCGAGCTGTTGTCCGGTATTCTCGATAAAGAAGGCATACAACACCGGGTATTGAACGCCAAGTTTCACGCCAGTGAAGCCGACATTATTGCCGAAGCCGGTCAGTCGGGCACCGTCACCATAGCCACCAACATGGCGGGTCGAGGCACCGATATCGTGTTGGGCGGTAACTGGCTGGCAGAAATCGACAAGCTGGACGCGCCGAGTGCCGAGCAGATAGCTGAGATAAAAGCCGCATGGCAAGTACGCCACGACGCTGTGGTGGCTGCCGGCGGTTTGCATATCATAGGGACCGAACGGCACGAGTCACGCCGGATCGATAACCAGCTGCGTGGCCGCTCCGGTCGTCAGGGCGATGCCGGCTCCAGCCGCTTTTATCTGTCGATGGAAGATGCTCTGATGCGTATCTTCGCCTCGGACCGCGTGACCGGCATGATGAAAAAGCTGGGAATGGAAGAAGGGGAGGCCATAGAGCATCCCTGGGTGAGCCGGGCCATCGAAAATGCCCAGCGCAAGGTCGAAACCCGCAACTTCGATATTCGTAAAAACCTGCTGGAATTTGATGACGTGGCCAACGATCAGCGCAAGGTGATCTACGAGCAGCGCAACGAATTGCTGGACGCCAGTGACATCAGCGATACCATTACCGTGATCCGTGAAGATGTGATCAACGGCATAGTGGATGAATATATACCGCCACAATCCCTGGAAGAAATGTGGGACGTGCCCGGGCTTGAGCAACGCTTGCAGTCCGACTTTGGCCTCGAAGTGCCGGTATCGGCCTGGTTGAAAGAAAACGACAAGCTGCACGACGAGCAGCTGCGTGAACAGATACTGGCCGCCGCCGCTCAGGCCTATGCCGACAAGGAAGCCGTGGTCGGCCCCGAGGTGTTGCGTCAGTTTGAAACCTCTGTGATGCTGCAAACCCTGGATACGCTATGGAAAGAACACCTGGCCGCCATGGATCACCTGCGCCAGGGGATCCACTTGCGGGGCTATGCGCAAAAGAACCCCAAGCAGGAATACAAGCGCGAGTCTTACGAGCTGTTTACCCAGCTGCTGGATAGCCTGAAGCGGGAAGTGGTCAGTATTTTGAGCCGGGTGAAGGTGCAAAGCCAGGAAGAGGTCGCCGCGGCAGAAGAAAAACGCCGTGAAGCCGCAGAAAACCTGCCGCAAAACTACAGCCATGCCGCGGCCGATAGCCTGCTGGACAGCGGGGAACCCGCCTCGGCACCGCCCTCAGCCGGAGACGGCACGCCCTTCGTACGCGAAGGACAAAAGGTCGGCCGCAATGACCCTTGTCCCTGTGGCTCGGGCAAGAAATACAAGCAGTGCCACGGTAAACTGAGCTAAATCCCGTTTACGGTACCGAAACCGCCCGATAAGGGCGGTTTTTTTATGGTTGAAATGCAGCCATATTGAGCGTGCCACAGCCTACAAGCTCAGCCCTGGGCGCCGTCGATTGGCGTTCGGGTCTTGTTCCAGTTGGAGCGGCTCAGTATACTGCCGACTCTCAAAAGACGAGGTTTGTTCATGTTAAAGCTGTTGCGGCTGTTCTTGTTGGCGCTGGCCATGGTGCTGGTGTTTATTCTGGGTACTGTGGTGTGTCTGGTGCGTCCCCGTCATCCCAATAATGTCTATTTGTTGGGGCGTCTGTTCCACAAGGCCTGCCCGTTAATTGGACTCAAGGTCCGGCTTCGCGGTCATGAGCACGTCGAGGGGCTGCACTCGGCGGTCTATATTGCCAACCATCAAAGTAACTGGGATATCATTGCCTTGCCCGGCGCCGTCATGCCACGCACCGTGGCTATCGGTAAAAACAGTCTGTTCTGGATCCCTTTGTTCGGTCAGCTCTTCTGGTTGAGTGGCAACTTGCTGATCAATCGGGAGAATAAAAGCAAGGCCGCCAGCACTATCGGCAAGGTGGTCGATAAAATACGGCATCGCGATATGTCGATCTGGATGTTTCCGGAAGGCACCCGCAGCAAGGGCAAAGGCTTGCTGCCGTTTAAAACCGGTGCCTTTCACATTGCGTTGCAGGCCAAGGTTCCCATAGTGCCTATCGCCTGCTCCAGCTACTTTGGTCAGGTTGATCTCAATCGTTGGGATAATGGCGAGCTGATTGTCGAAATCATGCCCCCCATCCCGGTCGACGGTTATGCACCCCAGCAAATCAGAGATCTGCTCAAGCACAGCCGCCAGCTTATTGCCCAGCGCATTGTCGAGCTGGACGAAGAAGTCCGGCGCCCTTGATTTAAACCTTATTCCGTAATCCGGCTCAGGAGCCTCCCATGACAGTTCAGCAACACTGGCAAGAAGAAACCCGTGAAATCATCAGTTCTTTACTCGAAGATGGCAGCAACCCGGATGTGGCTTACACCATAGAGCACCACTTTTCCGGGCTGGATTTCAATCGCCTGGAAAAAGCCGCGGTAGACTGCTTCAAGGCCGGGTTTGAGGTCAGCGACGCCGAAGAGCTGACGCTGGAAGATGGTCAAACCATATTGTGCTTTGATGCCATTAAAGAAGGCCCCTTGAATGAAGCTGCCATTATGCAGCACATTGAGGAATTGCTGAAAGTCGCGCAAAAATATGGCATTGAGTACGACGGCTGGGGGACTTACTTCGAAGAGTAAGCCTCCTCAACGAGGGGCAGCATCAGGGTAATTTCACAGTCGTTATGCCCGGTGTTGCCCAGTCGCGCGCAGGGTTTGAAGCCGAGTCGCTGATAGAGCGCGAGCGCCTCGGGCAAAAAACGGGTGGTTTCCAGATAACAACGCCGGTAGCCTTGCAATTGGGCGACAGTAATGACTTTTAACGCCAGCTGATAACCCCAGCCCTTACCGCGGGCCGAAGCGGTCAGATACATCTTCTGCAGCTCACAGACATCAGAATAGCCAGCCACAGGGCCAAAGCCCGCCCCGCCCAGTAAATTTCCCCGGGTATCTTCCAGCACCCAGTAACCGGCATTATCCGCATCATACTGCAAACTGAGTGTATCCAGGTTGGGGTCAGCCACACTAAACCCCTTATCTGCCGTGAGGCCGTACTCTGCCGATACCGCGCGAATAAGCGCTGCCAGAGGCGCATTATGGCGATGGTCGATCGGCTCCAAAACCGCGCCTTGGGTATCAGTATGACGTGAGCTGGAGTGATGTAATCTGGTATTCATGTATAAACCTGTTTTCTTGTGGGGAATGACTATTCCTGGGCTGACAAGACGAATCAAGGCTGGCCTCTGACGGAGATTTTAGCCGATAACAGAACCAGAGTGGCTGTTACCCTTAGTGCTATAGTAACCAGAAAGGAGCCAGGGAGCGCTGCAATGTGCCATCCGCACGATCCTCATGCATTACTGTGGGATGAATATAAATATCGCCACGATCATATCTGGAAAAAACTGTTTCAGATCACCATAGGCGTGGTGGTGCTGGGGGCTGTGCCTTACCTCAAGCCGGAGATCACTCAGGTGCTGAAAAGCTGGATCCTGATAGCGCCACTGCTGGGGACGGTATTGACCCTGATCACCCTGGTGCTGATGCACTTTGAGCTGACCCTGTTTGCCAATATAGCCGCGGCCCACCGTCATCATCAAGAAGAACAAGGCTTGATACGCCATAGCAAACGCAACTACTTTCGTTATCTGGTCATGACCTACGTCAGTTTTCTCTTGCTGGTGGGGGTAGCGAATGTGGTCGTGGTGCGCGTACTCTGGTTAGGCAGCATCGCCTGACACCGGGCGACAGGATTATACACAAGCGAGCCTTAACGGGGCGCGAGTGGTTACCAAACAGATTACACTGATAGTGTATGGCTGTGAGGCCGACTCTTTGAATCGAGGTAATCACAATGACACATATCAAGAGAATCACCACACTTGCCGCGGCAACCGTACTGATGCTGGGGTTGTCGGCATGCAGTAATATGTCGGACCGGGATCGTAATACCGCTATCGGCGCCGGTGCCGGCGGCGTAGCCGGTTCTGTACTCACAGGTGGCAGTACCACAGGGACCATAGGCGGGGCCGTGGTCGGCGGCATTATCGGTAACCAGATCGACAAAGATAAGAAATAACGGCGCCATGAGCCAAAACGGAAGGCTTGCTCAACTCAAGCACCGAGTTGTTTATAGGCTGCGCGAACAGGCAACTCGGTAGCATTAAGGAGGATGAAGGGATCTTCTCCGCCGGCCATCACATGACAGGGACGTCATGTGCTGAGCGTCACAGGGATGTGCTTGTAGCGTGTCGGTGGAGGAGACCCTTTGTCCGACATTTATAGAGCAAAAATAGATCTTCTATTTAATCAGTTTGGTATTAATAGGCAGGCTCCCCGAGATAGTTGCCCGGCGGGTAGTAGTTGCATACCAGAATCATGTTGTTGTTACAGACAGAGGTGGCACAACCCAGTACCCGGGTGGTAGGCCAGACCATCTGGGTATAGTGACCCACTCTGGGTGCCAGGCTGCGGCTCAGTGGTTGGCCTGCATAATCCCGTTTTTCTTCCTCCCAGGCCTTGATGCCGTCCAGCTCGTCATAAAACCCCAGAGTCCCCATAAACAGGTTTTCACCGAAGCCGGATCCTCGACTGTGTTCTATGTCGCAGCGGCGCGCCAGCTCACCGGCCCAGTGTTGTGCCTGAGATTCGGCGGCGACAGACCAGGTGAGCGGCGGCGCCCCGACGTCTGCCCTGACTCGGTTATGGTATGCCAGCTGCTGTCTCTGACTGTCAGTGAGTGAGCCGCTAGCGGACCCCGCATTCACAGGTGATTTGGACGGCGGCAACCGGGCTGTTTCATCAAGGGCCAGGCGAGAGGAGGTGAGGCCCGTCGTCCCCGTGCTCTGACAACCCAGCAACAGCCCCAATCCAGTCAAGAGCAGTAGTCTGTTCATCTCGTATCCTCGTCCCATTTTTTATTAAGGATGGCATAGATTTCTCACCATTCGCCCAAAGAAAAAGCCAGCCCTTTCAGGCTGGCTTCTTGATCTGACTCGGTGAGTCGTCTTACAGGCTGGCAATTTGCTCTTGTTGTTGTACCAGCTTGGATAATACGGCCTGATACTCGTCGAGCTTTTCCTGCTCTTTGGCGACTACCTCGGCGGGTGCCTTGGCCACAAAGCCGGCGTTGTTCAGCTTGCCTTCGATGCGCTTGATTTCGCCTTTGACCTTGTCCAGCTCTTTTTGCAAGCGGGCAAGCTCGGCGTCTTTATCAATCAAGCCCGCCATGGGTAGCAGCAGCTCGGTGTCACCAATCAACTGCTTGGTCGAGGTCGGCGCTTCTTCATCGGCGGTCAGGTGCGTAATGGCCTCGAGCTTGGCCATTGCCTTGAGGAAGGCCTCGTTGTCATGAGCACGACGACCATCATCGCCGGCAGGGCGCAATAACACGGACAGTGCCTTGCTCGGCGCGATATTCATCTCGGTACGCAGGTTACGAATCGAGACAATAAAGCGCTTTACCCATTCCAGATCGGCCATGGCATCGGCATCTTCCAATGCCGGATCCACTTCTGGGTAAGCGGCCAGCATGATGCTGTCGCCCCCACGGTTGGCCAGGGGAGCCACGCGCTGCCAGATTTCCTCGGTAATGTAAGGCATGATGGGGTGCGCCAGACGCAGCAAGGTTTCCAGCACTTCAATCAGCGTCTTGCGAGTCGCACGCTGCTCGGCTTCTGAACCGTGCCAGAGCACCGGCTTGGTCAGCTCCAGATACCAGTCACAGAACTGGTTCCAGATAAACTCGTACAAGGCGTTGGCGGCACGGTCGAAGCGATAGCTGTCCATCGCTTCGCGAACGTCCTTGATGGTGACCTGCAGCTGCGCCTGGATCCAGCGATCCGCCAGGGAGTAGTTCAGCTCGCCGCCGTTCAGGCCACAATCCTGCTCTTCGGTACTCATCAGCACATAGCGCGACGCATTCCACAGCTTGTTGCAGAAGTTGCGGTAACCGTCCAGTCGGCGCATGTCCCAGTTGATATCACGACCGGTAGAGGCCATGGCCGCCAGGGTAAAGCGCAGCGCGTCGGTACCGTGGGCTTCAATGCCATCGGCGAAGGTCTTGCGGGTATCCTTCTCGATTTTGGCGGCCAGCTTGGGTTGCATCATGTTACCGGTGCGCTTGGTCACCAGTGATTCCAGGTCGATGCCGTCGATCATATCCAGCGGGTCCAGCACGTTACCCTTGGATTTTGACATTTTATCGCCATTTTCGTCGCGGATAAGACCGGTCACGTAAACGGTTTTAAAGGGTACCTGTGGCTTGCCGTTTTCATCTTTCATGAAGTGCATGGTCATCATGATCATGCGCGCCACCCAGAAGAAAATAATATCGAAGCCGGTCACCAGCACATTGGTGGGGTGGAAGGTGGACAGATCCGGCGTTTTTTCCGGCCAGCCCAGGGTAGAGAAGGTCCACAGGGCCGAGCTGAACCAGGTATCCAGTACGTCTTCATCCTGGCGAAGCGCCACATCGGCGGCCAGCTTGTAAGTAGCGCGCACTTCGGCTTCGTCGCGGCCGACATAGACTTTGCCGTCGGCGTCGTACCAGGCCGGAATGCGGTGCCCCCACCACAGCTGGCGCGAGATACACCAGTCCTGCACGTCGCGCATCCAGGAGAAGTACATGTTTTCGTACTGCTTGGGCACAAACTCGATGTCACCGTCTTCTACCGCCTGGGTCGCCACCTTGGCTAACGGCGCGGCACGCACATACCACTGGTCGGTCAGCATGGGCTCGATGACGACGCCACCGCGGTCGCCATAGGGCACGGTCAGGTCGTGATCTTTCACGCTATCCAGCAGGCCCAGCTCATCCAGTGCCGCCACAATGGCTTTACGCGCCTCGTAGCGCTCCAGGCCATGAAACTGAGCTGGCAGCTCGGCGGAATACACATCGCTGACTTCACCCTTGGTGGTAAACACCTCGGCGAGATCGCGAATATGCGCGTTCAGGGTCAGCACGTTGATCAAGGGCAGCTGATGGCGCTTGCCCACTTCCGCATCGTTGAAGTCGTGGGCCGGGGTGATTTTCACACAACCGGTGCCTTTTTCCATGTCCGCGTGTTCGTCACCGACGATGGGAATACGGCGGCCCACCAGAGGCAGCTCGATAAACTTGCCAATCAGGTTCTGGTAGCGCGGATCTTCCGGGTTAACCGCGACTGCGGTATCGCCGAGCATGGTTTCGGGGCGGGTGGTGGCCACGACCAGGTAGTTTTTACCGTCGGCGGTGGTGGCGCCATCGGCCAGCGGATAGCGGAAATGCCACATATGGCCTTTCAGCTCGCGGTTTTCCACTTCCAGATCCGAGATGGCGGTATTGAGCTTGGGATCCCAGTTAACCAGGCGCTTGCCACGATAAATCAGGTCGTCTTCATACAGCTGAACAAACACTTCTTTCACCGCATTGGACAGACCTTCGTCCATGGTGAAGCGCTCGCGCTCCCAGTCCACCGAGGCACCCAGGCGGCGCAGCTGCTGGGTAATGGTACCGCCGGACTCGTTTTTCCAGTCCCAAATCTTGTCGATAAAGGCTTCACGACCGTAATCGTGGCGGGTTTTGTTTTCTTCTGCGGCGATTTTGCGCTCAACCACCATTTGCGTGGCAATACCCGCGTGGTCGGTACCCACCTGCCACAAGGTGTTTTTGCCCTGCATGCGCTGATAGCGGATCAGGGTATCCATTATGGTGTCCTGAAACGCATGGCCCATGTGCAGGCTACCGGTCACGTTGGGTGGCGGTATCATGATGCTGTAGGCGGGCTTGCTGGTGTCGCCATGGGGCTTGAAGTAGCCCTTGCTTTCCCATTGCTGGTACATGGCCTGCTCGATAGCATTGGGATTAAAGGTTTTTTCCATGATGTTATTCGTCTTGAGTTTGGGAAGGTACAGGGGCGGTTGTCAGTGTGAAACCGGCCTGACGATAGGCTTTGAAGCGCTCGCGAGCCTGTTGTTTGCCCTCGTCGTCCGAGGGCACAAAATCAATGAGCTGGGTAAAGCGCCGGGCAAAATCCGGGGCGTCGGGCGCCAGGTTGATTAACACGGCACGGCCGCTTTGGGGCGCTTGCCAGCCAATCACTACCTGGGCACCCTGGCGCGGGCCTTCGCCCTGCAGGTTGTGCGCCACAAAACCGTCGGCAGGCTGTTGCCATAGCCGCTCATCCAGCGCTTCGGCTTGCGCCTGGTCGCGGGCATGGATAAAGACGCCCAGCCCCTGGCGATAGTAGTCGGTGGTGATATGACACACCCACTGCTCCAATGCCTCGGGGCCGGCCGCCTCTGGCAGCAAATAAAAACAGCCTTGGCTCATTATTACTCTTCGATATTGTTAACGCCGGCCCGGTTCAGTAAAAACTGGGTCAACAGGGGAACCGGACGGCCGGTTGCGCCTTTGTTCTTGCCGCTTACCCAAGCCGTACCGGCCACATCCAGATGTGCCCAGTTGTACTTTTTGGTGAAGCGACCCAGGAAGCAGGCGGCGGTAATGGCACCGGCGGCACGACCACCAATGTTGGCCATGTCGGCAAACGGACTTTCCAGCTGTTCCTGGTATTCCTCGTTCATCGGCAGGCGCCAGGCCCGGTCGCCAGCCTGCTCGGATGCATTCAGCAACTCGTGGGCCAGTGGATTGTGATTGGCCATCAAGGCAGAGGTCTGGTGGCCCAGCGCCACAATACAGGCCCCGGTCAGGGTAGCCACGTCGACCACTACTTCCGGCTCGAAACGCTCAACAAAGGTGAGGGCATCGCACAGCACCAGACGGCCTTCGGCATCGGTGTTCAGTACTTCAATGGTCTGGCCCGACATGCTGGTCAGAATATCACCAGGACGATAGGCATTGCCATCCGGCATGTTTTCGCAACCGGCGAGAATGGCGACCACGTTGATCGGCAGCTGCAATTCGGCCAGCGCCTGCATGGTACCCAGCACGGCGGCGGCACCACCCATGTCGTACTTCATTTCGTCCATGCCTTCGCCAGGCTTTAACGAAATGCCGCCGGCATCAAAGGTCAGGCCCTTGCCGATCAGAGCAATGGGGCGGGCGTCGGGGTCCGGGTTACCCTTGTATTCGATGACCGACATCATGGCTTCGTTGTGCGAGCCGCGCGCCACGGCCAGGTAGGCATTCATGCCCAGCTCGGCCATTTCTTCTTCGCCAATCACCCGGGTATTGATGTTGTCCCAGGCATCGGCCAGCTGGCGGGCCTGAGAGGCGAGGTAAGCCGGGTTGCAGATGTTGGGCGGCATGTTTGCAACATTGCGACAGACTCTAACGCCTCTGGCGACGGCCAGACCGTGGGCAATGGCACGCTCGCCAATGGGCAGTTCTCGTCGCGTGGGCACGTTGAATACCATCTTGCGCAGCGGGCGGCGCGGCTCGGCTTTGTTGGTCTTGAACTGGTCAAAGGTATACAGGCTGGCCTTGGTGGTTTCTACCGCCTGGCGTACCTTCCAGTAAGTATCACGGCCCTTGACGTGCAGCTCGGTTAAAAAGCACACTGCTTCCATCGAGCCGGTATCGTTAAGAGTACTAATGGTATTGCGGATAATTTGTTTATACTGGCGTTCGTCCAGCTCACGTTCTTTACCACAGCCGACCAGCAGCACGCGCTCGCTGAGTACGCCGGGTACTTGATGCAACAGTAGCATCTGGCCGGCCTTGCCTTCCAGATCGCCGCGACGCAGCAACGCACTCAGGTAGCCGTCGCTGATTTTATCCAGCTGTTCGGCCACTGGAGACAGACGGCGGGGTTCAAATACGCCCACCACGATACAGGCGCTACGCTGTTTCTCGGGGCTACCACTTTTAACACTGAACTCCATGGATTCTCCTACAGCTTGAAGACAATGAGCGTTAGATCAACGATAATGAAGACCGTCGCTAAAACATGCAGATCTTCGCGTGCTTAATATGCGAAAATCGTAATTTTACGCTTATTCTTAAGCGTTTCCATTGAAAAGACAAGTTAACACTGGGATTAACGGTGATTGCATTCCGCTATTTGTTTTGGGAAACCCTGAAGACGCAGCTTGCTGTGTTATTTGTGTTGCTGCTGATCTTCGTCAGCCAGAACTTTATCGAGGTACTGGGCGGGGCTGCCAATGGCACCATACCCGCCGGGCTGGTCGGTAAACTCTTGCTGCTGAACATGCCCGACATGACCACGCTGATGTTACCCATCAGCCTGTATCTGGGCATTTTGTTTGCTCATGGCCGCCTGTATGCCGACAGTGAGATGACGGTGATGCGTGCCGTGGGCATAGGCCCTGGCAAAATCATGACCGTCACTCTTATTCTGGCGTTGTTCTGGACCGGGGCTGCGCTGTTTAACTCGTTGTGGCTGAACCCCTGGTCGAAGGCGCAAGTGTACCAGATAAGAGAGCAGGTAAAGGCCGATCCCGGTTTTGCCCTGCTGCGTGAAGCCCGATTCATGAGCCTGGACGGCGGGCGAGTGGTGGCCTACATCGAAAACCTGAATACCAGAGATAGCGACAACAGCAACCTGAGTCGCCTGTTTGTGGTGCAGCGGGCCCAGGCCCAGCAGGCTCCCAGCATAGTGGTGGCGAACAGCGGGCGCTTTCAGGAGCGTGACGGTGGCCAGTGGCTAACGCTCGACCAGGGCCACCGCTACAGTGGTGTGCCGGGAAGCCGACAGTTTGATGTGGCCGAATTTGACGAATACAGCGCCTATATCCGCGCCAGCAAAATCGGAGAGGTAGAACGCAAAGAGTCGGCGCTCGAGAGCAGCGTGTTAAGTCAGTCCAATGAGTTGCTCGACAAGGTCGAACTGCAGTGGCGGCTGGTGCTCCCCCTGTCGATGCTGGTGCTGGTGCTGGCGGTGGTGCCGCTGGCGGTGGTTAATCCCCGGCAAGGCCGTTATGCCAAGTTGTTGCCTGCCATACTGCTCTATCTGGCCTACTTTTTATTACAAAGCGCCTCTCGCTCGGCGGTAGAAGCGGGTAGCCTGCCTGTCTATCCGGGACTTTATATTGTACCTATCGGCTTTTTATTGCTGGTGGCGTTGCCACTGAATGTGCTGGAAACCGCCTGGTGGAACCGCACCCGAGAAAAACTGAAACGAAACAAGGCAGCCTGATGTTAACTATTTTTGATCGCTACATCGGCCGTACCGTGTTGATGTCTATCTTGTTGTGTGAGCTGACCCTGGTGGGCCTGTCGGCCATTATTCGCTATGTCGAGCAGCTGCGTAGCGTAGGTGAGGGCAGTTACACGCTGTTGTCCGCGTTTTATTTTGTCGTGCTGTCGATGCCCCAGGAAATCGTGCTGTTTTTTCCTATCGCCGCCTTGCTGGGTGGGCTGATAGGGCTGGGGCAACTGGCCAGTAACAGCGAACTGGTGGTGATGCAGGCGGCCGGTCGTTCTCGTTTCAATATCGTGATCAGCGCCCTGAAAACCACGCTCCCGCTGATGCTGCTGATTATGTTAATGGGTGAGTATGTGGCCCCGGTAGCCAAGCTGGCATCGGATGACTTGCGTACCCAGGCGAAGTCCGATGGCCAGGTGGTGTTATCTGTTTATGGCGTCTGGGCCAAGGACAACGATGCCTATATCAATATCGGGCAGGCCCGCCGTGACGGCACCCTGCGTGATATAACGCTCTACTATTTTGATGATGACACCCGGCTCAAGCGCATTACCCAGGCCGCCAGTGCCAGTTATGAAGGTCAGCAATGGCGGCTGACCAATATCACCGACACCCTGTTTAACCACGGGGTTTCTATTGAAGCCAAAAAGTTTGATAGCCGCGAGTGGCAAACCAGCCTGACGCCGGAAAAGCTGGGGGTGGTAGCGATAGAGCCCAGTGAGCTCTCGATGCGTGGTTTATGGGAATACAAAGGCTATCTGGAAGACAATGGTCAGGACAGTGGTCTGTATGCCCTGGAGTTCTGGCGTAAAGCCTTGCAGCCGATCATGGTGATCGCCATGATGCTGCTGGCCTCTTCCTTTGTCTTTGGTGCCCTGCGTAGCGTTACCATGGGGGCCCGGTTGTTGATGGGCATTCTGTTTGGCTTCAGCTTTTATGTGGCCAACGAGGTGTTTGGTCCCATCAGCCTGGTTTATGACGTGCCCCCCATGCTGGGGGCGCTTGGCCCCAGCCTGCTGTTTATCGGCATAGCGCTGTTTTTGCTGAACAGAAGAGCCTGAGCCCGGTGCCGGGCATACAATTCTCGGCGTCTTGCTAAATTGGGGGCTGTGGGTGTCAGCTCCACCGACCCTCCGTGCCAGGGATGGCGCGGCGGAGCCTACAGGGAGGTATTCACGGCGAGTCGGAGGAGCTGTGCCCACTGCCTGACTACGCAAATAATACCTACAACAAATAATTGTGATTAATAAACAGGTTTGATGTCAGGCACTTGGTACTGTTTATTTTTTATCCAATAGCTGCTTGTTCAGCTCTTTGCTCATCACTATCACTTCACAGTCGGCAATCTTATCCTGCAATGCCAGTTTGCTGTGGGGGTTGAATAAAATCCAGAAGTTCCCCAGCCCCAGCAAGGCGCTGGCGGCACGAATAATACACTGTGCCAGACGCAGTCGCCTGCCGTCCGTGTTCTGTACCCGCAGCCGCCAGGCACGCATACCTATCGTCTGGCCGCTGGTACGCCAAAACCAGCAATAAAAAAACAGGGCAACGGCCAGCAGGCACAGCTGATACCAGTGACTGGCACTCAAGAGCGCCGCCGTGTCTTCATAAGGCCCCAGGCTGATCCACTCCATGGAGAGCGCCAGCGACGTCAAACCAAAGTAAATAAAGCCGGTCACCATCAGCAGCGAGACCACCACCAGCAGATCATACAGCCAGGCTGCCAGACGCCGCATCACACCTGCCCGAGGCAAACCCACATAATCCGAATAAGAAGACACCACGAGTCACCGCCATTTATTGAAAAGATGAAGTAGGGGGATTCTAACAAAAGCGACGGCAAGTGTTCATTTTTGTACTGTGATAAAGCGAACAAGACACAGGTGCGCAAATAGTGTGCACTTGGCGGGAATTATTAATAATCTGCTTGCGGCTCGCGTTTGAATACGTATAATTCACCTCGCTCACCAAGGTGAAGCAAGCAGTGGCGGTGTGGTGAAATTGGTATACACGACGGATTCAAAATCCGTTGCCTTCGGGCGTGGCGGTTCAAGTCCGCCCACCGCTACCACTTTATGAATAACGAAAAACGCAATTCCCTCCCGGTAATACCTCCCAATATATATCTGATTCAATCTCTCTTGTTAAAAAATCTACCATCTGAACAATATCAGTGAGCCGTAAATAGCTCTGACAAGCATTGCTATGCAATCTCTTTTCAGGCTGGCGGTTTTTTATGTGTGATTCCCGTAGCAGGGCCGATCAAGTAGAATAGCCTGATTCATCTTCACGCCCCGACCATGATGGCGTTATCGTCTGTGCGCACTTGTTGTTTGCTCGGTAGCGGTCTGGTTGCCCTTGTTTTTCAGCCTAACGTATAGAGTGTATTCCCATGTTAAAACCCGGCCAGCTGGTTACCGCGACTGTTCATAGCCTGACCGATAAAGGAGACGGCATCGCGACTGTAGAAGGGCGGCCTTTGTTTATCGAAGGGGCCTTGCCCGGCGAACAGGTAGAAGTCAGCCTGAGCCTGGTCAAGCCAAATTTTTGTCAGGGTACTCTGGTGAGGGTGCTGCAAGCCGCCGCCGCACGACGGGAAGACTTCTGCGCTTATACCCGCTGTGGGGGCTGCCAGCTCAGGGTGATGAACAATGAAGCCCAGCTCAGATTAAAGCGACAGATACTGCTGGATGCCTTGCAGGCTAAAGAGCTGACTTGTCCGGTGGCCGATACGCTCGGCATGAGCCAACCTTTCCATTATCGCAACAAGGCACAGTATGCGGTGCAGGCCGGCCCCAGCATTGGCTTTTATGCCAAACACAGCCATCAGCTGGTGGAGGTAGACGAATGCCCGGTGCAAGCCGCTGAAACCACCGAAGTGGTGCAAGGCGTCAGAGCCTGGATGCGCCGCTGTGGGGTGTCAGCTTATAACGAGTCGAGCCACAAGGGCTGTGTTCGCCACATCATGGTGCGCAATGGCGTAAACAGTGGCGAGTTGATGGTGGTGTTGGTGGTGGCAGAGGAGCCGTCGCAGCAAGCGCTGGCACAATTGGTGACAGAGCTGGAATCGGTCAAGGGGCTGGCCAGCCTGATGCTGAATATCAATACTGCGCCGGGTAATCGGGTGCTGGGCGCCGAAAGTCGCTTGCTGTGGGGCAAAGAGCTGATTGTCGACAGCCTGGCCGGGCTGCAGTTTGCCATTTCTCCGTTATCGTTTTACCAGATTAATCCGCTGCAAACCGAGGTGTTATATCAAGAGGCCATGCGTCTGGCCCAGCCCCAGCCTCATGAAGTGGCCTTCGATCTTTACTGCGGCATTGGCACCATCAGCCTGTTTATGGCACGTCATGCCCGTAAGGTGTATGGCATTGAAATAGTGCCGGAAGCCGTGGTGGATGCCGAAGCCAACGCCAGGTTGAACGGCATGACCAACGTCGAGTTTTATCAGGGCAGTGCAGAGCAGCTGGTTCCCGCGCTCTATGAACAAGGCATTACTGCCGATCTGGTGGTGGTGGATCCGCCGCGCAAGGGATGTGACGCCGCCTTGCTGGCAACCCTGGCCGAGATGAAGCCGAGTCGGCTGGTATATGTATCCTGCAACCCCAAGAGCATGGCGCGGGATCTGGCCTGGTTAACGCAACAGGGCTTCGTGCTCGAGCAGGCCACCCCGGTCGACATGTTTCCGCATACCATGCACGTAGAGGCCGTAGCCTTACTGACCTGCCAATCGCCAGAGTGAAAAACAAGGCAGGAAACCATTGATCTGCATGTTAATGATAACTATTATCACCAGTGGCGCGAAAGGGAGGAGCCACTATGGTGATGTTATTGGTATTAGGCTGGTTATTGATGCTGTGGTGGGTGCCAAGCTCATCACTGACCTTGTGGTTAAGTGCGGGGTTCGCCCTTTTTACCATGGTGCTGGCGATGCCTTCGGTCAGCCGTCATTGGTACTGGTTACCCGCAGCTGGCCTGGCCGGGTTGGGAGTGATAGTGGGCATGATGATGACTGATAAGGCCATCTAGCAGGGTAAATTGCGGGTACGCAGCATCATCGGCCTTTATAAAAGCGGCCACGGCTGGGTATCGGAACAAGTTGAAAAGGGGTGTGAAGATATTATCGGGATTTGGTTGCTTAACCAGAAAACTGCAGAAGAGAACAATGGTGGTGCGAAGGGGGGGACTTGAACCCCCACATCCATAGGACACTAACACCTGAAGCTAGCGCGTCTACCAATTCCGCCACCCTCGCATACCTGATTGTTCGGCTATTTTAGA
>NZ_JBLWUK010000001.1:253255-286833 GCF_048268965.1 Oceanisphaera sp. | reverse complement strand
CATGTGTTTGAGCGCCACAGGGATGTGCTTGCAGCGTGTCGGTGGAGTAGACCCTTCGTTCGGCCTTTACTGAGCAGCTAATAGACCAGTTACTTACTCAGTTTGGTATGAGAGGAAAGCATAACCGTATAGCTGCAAATTCGTGTTGTTCACCTCACTCCTCACCATTTACGGCTAACAACGTATTTCGGACATAAAAAAAGCCGCGCCCTAGGGCACGGCTTATAGATTCTTTGGGTGAGGTAGTCTCTTACAGAGGAACTACGTTCTCAGCCTGAGGACCTTTCTGACCTTGAGCTACTGTGAACTCAACAGCCTGGCCTTCTGCCAGAGTTTTGAAACCCTGGCTCTGGATAGCACTGAAGTGTACGAATACATCAGGGCCTGATTCTTGCTCGATGAAGCCAAAACCTTTTGACTCATTGAAGAACTTTACTTTACCTTTAACGATATTAGACATACCTAAATCCTGTAAACAAATCTACCATAAATACGCGTGCTTGAAAAAATACAGATTTAACTTATGAAATACAGGACGAGGTACTACAAGAACATCGTAACAAGAACATAAATATAACTATATTTTTCGAGCTGCAAGCACTCTAACCGGTTATCGTATTCAGGTCAACAGCTATTTTACCTGATAATGAGCATCGGCTGCATAAACGGACGTGGCCTCCGGGCCGGACTATTCAGTGCGGGGGGTATGTATTAGCATGCGCCCTCAGCTTTTAACCCCAGACCAAGAGAGTGACATGTCCGAATTATATTGTGTGGCCCGCTTCAGGGCGCGCCATGGCCAGGCGGCAGCGTTGCAGCAAGCACTGAAGAGCCTGATCAGCGAGACACACAGAGAAGAAGGGTGCCTGCTATATCAACTTAGCGAAGAAGTACCCTATGCCGGTGCCAACGGTGAACCCTGGGACTGCGTCTTTATTGAGCACTGGGCCAGCCGGGAAGCCTTTGATGCCCACTGTGCCCAGCCGTACATCAAAGACTACTTTGAACAAGTCGCCCCGGAGCTGGTAGCCGAAGCCGATGTCAGGCTACATCGGCCGATTTAAGCAGGCATGGTTCAGCGGCGAAAGGTCAGATCGCCCTTGAACATCATTTCTACCCGCAGAGTCACACCGAACTGTGCATCGTAATTTTGTTCCCGGGGAAAATGCAGCTCCGGGATCAAGTCGATAAACAGGATTTCCCGGTGCAGGTTGCGCCGGTAGTGTGTATAAAGATAATAATCGTGCAGGCGAGGGGTGGAGGCACTGCGGCCCACCGCCACGGCGGCATAACGCATGACGCTGCGCGAGCCGAGTATCTGGTTAAGCTCAACGCCTTCCGAATACTCCAGCGTATCGACTTCTTCCTGCCACTGAACGTTGGTAATAAAGCGTAAGTGGTGGTTTTCATCCAGGGGGCGGCCCAGATCCCACTTGCTGCGCACCGAATATCCCTCTTCATTAAACCAGGAAGCCCGGTTATAGGATTCCAATTGCCAGGGCGACTCCAGATCCCACAAACGCTCGCCAGTAAAGCGGACATAAGGATCCGGTGGCCAGCGCACCTTAACCCCGGCACCCGTCTGTAAATCCCAGGCTTGGGTCTTGTCTCTATTACCTAGTTTGCTCAACCCGATAATAGTGCTGCCCAGGCCACGTTGATCGTTACGTAACCGGTTGGAGCCTTGCTCGGCCAGTGTGCCTTCCGACTCTTCCGGATCACTTTCAATAATAAAACGCAGCCGTTCCTTGGTGGTAGGCAGGTCAAGACGAAAGCGCACCCCGGTATCGCCGCTAAAGTCATCCATTTCGCTCCATTCCAGCTCTTGGCTCAGACGCAGGTAAGAATTGTTTTCTACCTTAAGGCTGTCGTCACTACCAAAGAAGCCATCAATGTTTCGCGAACTATTGGTGACCCAGTTAGTCATGGTGTCGTGCATGGGGGCTATTTTCTCTACCGCCCAGCCGGGTAAGTCACTGTCGTCTATTGCATCTACATCGACTTCTTCAGCACTTACCGTGTGAGCCATTGCCAACAAGGCCAACAAACATATTTTTTTCATGGCGACATCCCTTTGCCTTTTGCTCAAGATTATGTTTTTTAGAGTAAAGATGCCAACGTCATCAACAATAATAACTGAAGACCTGGAGATGAAACCAGCACGGGTCGGTAGGAAGAGGAGCAGAAGAGGGGAGCGACAGGCACAAAAAAACCAGCACACAGGCTGGTTAAATAGAACAGTTTAATACTTATTGTTTTAATCTGGTGCCGGCACCAAGAGTCGAACTCGGGACCTACTGATTACAAGTCAGTTGCTCTACCAACTGAGCTATGCCGGCCTTAACTGGTCACACAAAAATGGTGCCCGGAGACAGAATCGAACTGCCGACACGGGGATTTTCAATCCCCTGCTCTACCGACTGAGCTATCCGGGCGTAATATGCATTGCTGCATACTTTTAAAACTTGACTACTTACTTCAAAAATGGTGCCCGGAGACAGAATCGAACTGCCGACACGGGGATTTTCAATCCCCTGCTCTACCGACTGAGCTATCCGGGCGTAGCACGCTTTACAGCATACATTTAAAACTTAACTATTTACTTCAAATTTGGTGCCCGGAGACAGAATCGAACTGCCGACACGGGGATTTTCAATCCCCTGCTCTACCGACTGAGCTATCCGGGCTGACGGGGCGTAATTAGATAAGATTGGCCCTGCCAAGTCAACCGCTTTTTCAAACACATAAGCGCGTTCGCTCAAGCCTTGAACAAAGCGGTGGTTTAGTCTGCAGCTGGAGGGGTGTAACCCTCGACTTTTACCTCGGCGCCTTCAAATAAATAGGCCACCATTTCCTGTTCCAGCAACTGCCTGTGTTCGGCATTCATCATGTTCAGCTTCTTTTCGTTGATCAACATGGTTTGCTTGTGTTGCCAACCGGCCCAGGCTTCTTTGGATATATTGTCATAAATACGCTTGCCCAATTCACCGGGGTAAAGTTGAAAATCGAGGCCTTCGGCTTCTTTTTGTAAACGTTGGCAAAAAACAGTACGGCTCATGAATGATTCCTCTTATGCAATTGCGGGTAGGCGAGCAGCTTTTTTGTGGCCGCTGCCAGGCCGACCGACGCGGGTTGTTCCAAGTTATACCAAAGTCGCTCCGATCCGGCCATGATCTCGGCGGGGATCTGCGGTAATTCTACCAGCCACGGCGTAATATCAAGATGAAAGTGGCTAAATGTATGACGAAAGCCGGGCAGCTGGGCAGGCTCCGAGGCATCCGGGTAACGTTTCAGCCAGTTTCTGAGTTCATGCTCGTCATGAAACTCGGGAAAACAGTACAAACCGCCCCAAATCCCCTGGGGTGGCCGTTGCACCAGCAGAATCTGCGATCCCTGTTTCAGCAGGAGAAAACTGGCCTGCTTTTCCGGTTGCACCGTCTTTTTCGGTTTGGAATGGGGAAAGGCAGTGGGGGTACCCAGTGCCAGCGCCTGGCAGTCAGCTTGCACCGGACAAAGCTCGCACTTAGGCTTGGAGCGAGTGCAAATGGTCGCTCCCAGATCCATCATGGCCTGATTGTATTGGGTGACGCCTTGTGATGGGGTTAACTGCTCTACCAGTTGCCAAAGGGCGTGTTCCACGTCTTTTTTGCCCGGCCAGCCAACCTGAGCCTGCCAGCGAGCCAGTACGCGTTTGACGTTGCCATCCAGAATGCCATGGTGCTGACCCAGTGACAGGGAAAGTACGGCCCCGGCGGTGGAGCGGCCTATGCCCGGCAGACCCAGTACCTCTTCGAACTGCTCGGGAAAGTGGCCCTGATAGTGATCGCGAATCACCTGAGCGGCTTTATGCAGATTACGAGCCCGGGCATAGTAACCCAGGCCGGTCCACAGATGCAGCACCTCGTCGGATTCGGCATTGGCCAGGCTTACCACATCGGGAAAGCGGGCCATAAAGCGCTCGTAGTAAGGGATCACTGTGGCTACCTGAGTTTGCTGCAGCATGATTTCGGACACCCATACCCGGTAAGGTGTTTTTTGCTGCTGCCAGGGCAGGGTTTTGCGGCCATGTTGTTCATACCAGGCCAGTACGCGCTGGGCAAAAGAAACTGTATTCACAATATCGACTGTCTAAAAAAGAATGGCGGGATCAGAGCACAGTGGTGCTGTTAGTGCAAACCAGCCAATATTCCGGGTAACCGAGGGAATTCCCGGCGTTTGGAAGCGTATGACCCTGTCAAGCGCACTCTTTTGCGCTTGGTAGTTTGTTATTGGATTGTTTTCTGATACAAAAGGAGAGTTTTATTGGCGCCCGCCAAGCCC
Source organism: Oceanisphaera sp. (assembly GCF_048268965.1). Taxonomy (GTDB): domain Bacteria; phylum Pseudomonadota; class Gammaproteobacteria; order Enterobacterales; family Aeromonadaceae; genus Oceanimonas. The sequence continues at coordinate 282,513 of NZ_JBLWUK010000001.1, read as the reverse complement.
GCTTTTAGAGAGACCTTTATGCAACCCTTTTTTGCTCAGCGCTTTGCCAAGGTAGAGCCGTCCTTCATTCGTGAAATCCTTAAAGTCGCGATGAACCCAGACGTCATTTCATTTGCTGGCGGTTTACCCAACCCGGCCTTTTTCCCTCACGAAGCCCTGGCGACGGCCAGCGCCAAGGTACTGCAGAACAATGGCAACAGTGCCCTGCAGTATTCCGCGACCGAAGGGTTTGCTCCGTTAAGAGAATATATTGCCGAACGTTACTTTCAGCAGCACGGCATGCGAGTGTCTGCGGATAATATTCTGATCACCAACGGTTCACAGCAGGCGCTGGACTTGCTGGGCAAGGTGCTGGTTGACGAAGGTGACAAGCTGATCATTGAAGAGCCCGGCTATCTGGGTGCCATTCAGGCGTTGTCGGTTTATCAGCCTGAGTTTCAGGGAGTGTCCTTGAATGAAGACGGCCTGGATTTGAATGAGCTGGATTCCCTGCTGGCCGAGCCTGATCATGCCCGCCTGCTGTATGGCGTCACCAACTTTCAGAACCCCACCGGTTTAAGCTACAGCCGTGAAAACCGCCAGGCGGTGGCCGACCGCTTGATCAAGCATAATGTGCTGATGATTGAAGATAACCCTTATGGCGAGCTGCGCTTTGAAGGCGAGCATATACCACCGGTTGCCAAGCTGGCGCCCGATAATGTGGTGCTGTTGGGATCTTTCTCCAAAGTGGTGGTTCCGTCGTTCCGTTTAGGCTGGATGTTAATGCCGGACTGGCTACGCCAAAAGGTCATGATTGCCAAGCAAGCGTCCGATTTGCATACCAATGGCTTCGTACAGCAGGTGCTGCACGGCTATCTGCAAGAAAATGATCTGGATGAACATATAGATAGCATTCGTACCGTGTATGGCCGCCAGAAAGTTGCCATGGAGCAGGCCTTGTTAAAATACTGCCCGGGTATCGACTTTACGCGGCCCGAGGGCGGTATGTTCTTGTGGTTGAAATTGCCACAGCACATCGATGCCATGTCGCTGTTCGATCTGGCGATCAAGGAAAACGTGGCCTTCGTGCCCGGTCAGCCCTTCTATGTGCGCCCCGACATCCTGAATACCGCTCGCCTGAGCTATGCCGGTGCCGACGAGACCACCATAGAAGAGGGCATCAAGCGACTGGGACGAGTGCTGAGTCAGGTACTTTGACCCATAGCTGGAAGCTTTAAGCCATAAGTTGTCAGTAAAACAAGCACCTGTTCTCGGTGCTTGTTTGTTTTTGCAGCTTGGTCTGTGGCTTGAAAAGTAGTTTACTGCTTTATTTTTCCTCATTTACCATTAAAAATTCAACAGACCAAGTTTCTACTCAACAGATAAACTTGGCGTTTATAGCTGACAGCTTCACGCTTATCGCTGTGTTTGAGCTTGCACCTTGGGCTTAACTTTGGATAATTCGCTCATTTATGCCCGCCGGAGAAAACAAATGACAGACGAACACCAGGCCGACCAAACCGAAAACGAGCTGCGCAAACGTAAAATCCGCAGTTTTGTACGTCGCGAAGGCCGCTTGACCAAAGGTCAGGAGAAAGCCATGACCGAACAATGGCCCATCATGGGCATTGAATATGCGCCTGGCTTGCTCGATTTGGATGCAGTGTTCAAACGCTCGGCTCCTCGGGTGCTGGAAATTGGTTTTGGCATGGGCGCTTCTCTGGTCGAGATGGCTAGCGTCGCTCCCGAGCAGGACTACATTGGCATTGAAGTGCACACCCCGGGTGTGGGGGCCTGTCTGATGGGGGCGGCTGACGCCAAGCTGACCAACCTGCGAGTCATGTGTCACGATGCAGTGGAAGTGTTTGAGCATATGCTGCCCGAGCAAAGCCTGGACAGGGTACAGCTGTTTTTCCCCGATCCCTGGCATAAAACCCGTCATCACAAGCGCCGTATTGTCCAGCCGGCGTTCGTGGAAATGCTGCGCAGCAAGCTGAAGATTGGCGGTGAATTTCATATGGCAACCGATTGGGAAAACTATGCCGAGCATATGCTGGAAGTCATGCAGGCAGCCCCCGGTTATGTCAATGCTTCCCCCACCGGCGATTATATGCCGCGGCCCGATTACCGGCCGCTCACCAAGTTTGAGCAGCGCGGCCACCGCCTGGGGCATGGCGTTTGGGATCTGATTTTTACCCGCACGAAGTAAGCGCCCAAGACCGTGAGGGGTAAGGTGTGAGGGGAAGGCCCAAACACCGGATCTGCCGAGGTGGGGTTTTATTCCTCACGCCTGACACCTCACTCTTCACATTTCACTCTTTACCCCTTGCCCCTCACACTCCCAAATAGAGGTAATGCACTCGTGACTCAACAGCAAGCAGTATTTAATCAGGGTTTAATGCGTTTTTTACAATCCTCGCCTAGCCCCGCCCACGCAGTAACGGCCATGGTGCGTCAGCTTGAAGAGGCCGGCTACCAGGCACTAAACGAAGGCGATGAGTGGCAATTACAGCCCGGTCAGGGGTATTGGGTAACGCGTGGAGGCCGCTCACTGATTGCGTTTCGCCTGGGTGAACAGCCGGTCGCCGAGGGCGGTGTCCGCATGATAGGCGCCCACACCGACAGCCCCTGCTTAAAAGTGAAGCCCAAGGCGGAGCTGTTGCGTCAGGGCTGCTTGCAACTTGGGGTCGAAGTGTACGGCGGCGTCTTGATGCATCCCTGGTTTGACCGGGATCTTTCCCTGGCTGGCGAGATTCACTTTCGCGATGAGGCGGGCAAGTTACAGTCGGCCCTGCTGGATGTAAAAAAACCGATAGCGATTATTCCTTCTTTGGCGATCCACCTGAACCGGGAAGCCAACAAGAACTCTGAAATCAATGCCCAGCTACATTTACCCCCCGTGCTGGGGCTGGAAACCGGCGAACACTCGAGTGGTAACTCAAGCCAGGGCCCCAGTCTGATATTGCGCCAGTTGTTGGCAGGCTGGTTGCGTCAAGAAGGCCATTCAGTGGATGAAGTGGTGGATTATGACTTGTGTTTTTATGATACCCAGCCACCGGCTTTAGTGGGCCTGGAGCAGGAGTTTATCAGCTCTGCTCGCCTGGATAATCTTTTGTCCTGTTACACCGGCTTGCATGCCCTGTTGGTGGCCAGCACACTGGCGGTAGATGCACCGCAGGCAGCCACCTCTTTACTGGTATGTAACGACCATGAAGAAGTGGGCAGTGCCTCTGCCATAGGCGCAGAAGGGCCATTTCTGGAAAGCGTATTGCGCCGTTTAAGTGGTGAAGAGCAGAAGTACCAGCGCATGATGGCGCGTTCACTGCTGATTTCTTGTGATAACGCCCACGCCATACATCCCAACTACGCCGACAAGCATGATGAAAACCACGGCCCCCAAATCAATGCGGGCCCGGTGATCAAAGTGAATGCCAACCAGCGTTATGCCACCAGCAGCGAAACCAGCGCCCTGTTCAGCAGTTTCTGTGACATGGCCAGGGTGCCCTATCAGCATTTTGTCGTCAGATCGGACATGGGCTGCGGCAGCACCATAGGGCCGATTGCCGCCACCAAGCTAGGCGTAAGGGTGGTCGACGTCGGTGCGCCACAATGGTCCATGCATTCCATCCGCGAAACCGCCGGAACCAAGGATGCCTGGTACCTGGCACAGGCGCTGCAAGCCTTTATCAGCCAGTGGGACGGGCAGTAACGTACGTAAGGGGTGAAGGGTGAGGGGTTAAACACTGGGTTTACAGACGCGGATGTTACTCCTCACACTTTGCCTCTAACTCCTTACTGGCTAGCCAGCGTCAGATACTTTTCATGTAGCTGCGCCACGGCGGCTTTTATCAGGCTACGATCCTGGCCGTTGTTATCTATGACATCATCTGCCGCAGCCAGGCGCTGTTCTCGACTGGCCTGGCTGGCCATAATGGCATTAACCTGCGCCTCATCGGCCTGGTCACGCTGCATGGTTCGGGCGACTTGCTGCTCGGGCGAGACGTCGACCACCAGCACACGGTGACATAAACCGGTGAGTTTGTTCTCTACCAATAAAGGCACCACCAACAAGCAGTAGGCCGACTGTGCCGACTGACAGGCGGCCATCATGCGTTCACGGATCAGGGGATGCAGCAAGGCCTCCAGCCAATGGCGATCGGCGGGGTTTTCAAAAATACGCTGGCGCAGCTTACTGCGGTTGAGGCTGCCGTCTTCGGCAATCACGTCCGGGCCAAAATGGGCGGCAATGGCATCGAGTACCGGCTCGCCCACCGCGACCACGTCACGGGCGATAATATCGGCATCCACTATGGTCACGCCTTGCTCGGCAAACCAGTTGGCAATGGTGCTTTTACCACTGCCGATCCCCCCGGTTAACCCCACGATATACGTCATAACGCCACACTCCAATACCAGTTTATCAATTGCGACCCCCAAATCAGGTAAGCCCAGCCGGCCAAGGCCAGGGCGGGCCCGAAGGGAAGGGCACGGTCGGCACCTAAACGTCGGCTGGCCATCAAGGACAGGCCGATAACAGAGCCCACCACAGAAGATAATAGCAAGATAGGCAGCACGGCCTGCCAGCCAAACCAGGCTCCCAGGGCCGCGAGTAACTTGAAGTCACCATAGCCCATGCCTTCCTTGCCGGTGGCGAGTTTAAACAGCCAATACAGGCTCCATAACACGCCATAACCAATCGCAGCCCCCAGAACGGCATCTTGCAGTGACACAAACAGCGTATTGATATTGAGTAGTAGTCCGAGCCACAGTAGTGGCAGCGTCAGGTTGTCTGGCAACAGCAGATGATCGATATCGATCATCGTCATACACAGTAAGGTCCAGCTGAGTATGATTGCGGCGAATAGTTGTGGGCTGGCACCAAAGCGCCATAGGGCGAGGGCCGACAGGATGGCGGCGGTCACTTCTATCAATGGATAGCGTGTCGACACCCTGGCCTGGCAGTAGCGGCAGCGCCCCTTCAGGTAGAGCCAGCTTAATAGCGGAATATTATCTAAGGCACTCAATTGGTGCTGACAATGCGGGCACCGAGATCGGGGAGTGCACAAGTTAAAGGCGGGCTGCGCCGGCGTGTTCGAGCCGTTGAGTTCGGCACATTCATTCTGCCATTCGCGTTGTAACATCAGTGGCAGTCGATAGATGACGACATTTAAAAAGCTGCCGACCAGAAGACCCAGCAAGATAACGATGACATACAGTGCAATGTCGTTTGTGGTTAGCCATTGGCTCAGGGCAGCCATTTCTGTTCCTTATGAAAAAAGTGCGGGAAGGAGTCGAGAAGACATCAAGCCGGGACCAGGAGTTAGCGAATGACGTTACCCAGGTCAAAGATAGGAAGATACATGGCTATGACCAGGCCGCCAACCAAAATCCCCAGTACCAGCATCATCAGCGGCTCGATTAGGCTGGTCAGCCCACTGATGGCGTTATCCACTTCATGTTCGTAAATGCCGGCAACCTTGTCCATCATGCCGTCTATGGCGCCGGTTTCTTCTCCTATGGTGACCATTTGTATCACCATATCCGGAAACAGCTGAGTGGCACGCAGCGCCATGTTCATCGGCAGGCCGGCGACCACGTCGGCGCGCACCTGCAACACCGCCTGGCGATAAATCCGGTTGCCGCTGGCGCCGGCCGCAGAGGTGAGTCCGTCGACCAGGGGGATGCCGGCGGCAAAGGTGGTGGCCAGGGTGCGGGCAAAACCGGTTAAGGCGGCCTTGCGAATAATGATGCCTATTATGGGTAAGTTCAGTAACAGACGATCGCTGGCCTGGCGTACCCGGGGGGAATAGCACCAAAGGCGATGATACAGAAACAGGATGAACACTGTGCCCATGAGTATGCTCAGCCAGCTGTTCTGCAGTCCGCGAGACAAGCTGATTACCCATTGGGTAAACAGAGGGAGAGGAGCGCCAAAGCCGGCGAACACCTCCTCAAATTGCGGGATCACGAACAGCAGCAGGATGACGGTGACCAGGCCGGCAACCAGCAGTACCATGGCCGGATAAAACAGGGCTTTTTTAATGGTCGATTTGAGTCTTTCGGTTTTTTCTCGATAAATCGCTATCTGTTCAAAAATGTGCTCCAACGCACCGGTTTGTTCGCCAGAGTGCACCAGGTCGCAATAGAGCTCGTTAAATTGATGAGGAAACTTTTCCAGAGCAGCCGACAAGGGGGTGCCGTTTTCTACATCACTGGCGAGGCTGGTTACGAGCTGGTGCAGGCTGCTTTTTTGTGTGGAGCGGGCAATCAGGCGCAGGCTTTGTACCAGAGGAACGCCCGCGCCGAGCAGGGTGGCAATTTGGCGGGTAATCACCGCTATGTCTGCCGCTTTTATCCTGCTGTTGTATTGCGTGAGCAGGCTGCGTCGTTGGCGCCGAATTCGGGTGGGGGTTATCCCCTGACGTTGTAGCTGATATTTAACGGCCAGCTGGCTGGTTTCCTGCACCGAGCCGCTTACTTTCTGTCCCTGTTGATTCATGCCCTGCCACTGGTATTGCCGGTATTCTTCCTCCATGTATTCACCTCGCTCTAGGGTCTGTTGACCTTTCGCGGTTAAGTTTTGTTCGAGTTAAACGCGTTTAGCCGAACCCGAAGGGCAGCGCTTGTGGGGGCTTTCTACTGCGTTATCGCTTATTTGTGGAGAATGACTACACGGCATAAGCGCTGCCTTGTATAACGTCCCCACAAACTGCTGCAAAAATCATCTCGAAAGGTCAACAGACCCTAATCAGGCCGGACATTGTTTTGCATTTAACCTTCAGGCAGATCGTTATTATCGCCAATGGTAATGCGGTTTGCCTCCGCCAGGCTGATAATGCCCAGTCGTACCTTGTTGAGCGCCGCTTGCCGAAGGCTGATCATGCCCGAGTCGGCGGCGGTGCGGGCCAGGGTTAACGAGTCGGCACCACTGACAATCAGCTCGGCCAGCATGTTATTCATGGGCAGTACTTCATAAATGCCGGTTCGTCCCTTGTAGCCGTCGGTACAGAGCTCGCAGCCGCTGGCCTGGTAAAGTGTCGCCTCGTTATCAAGGCCAAACAGCTGTTGGTTGCTCGATGACTCAGCCACCTTGCAATGCGGGCACAGCTTTCTCGCCAGTCGCTGGGCAATAATCAGGCTGATCGAAGCAGCAATATTATAGGCGGCCAGTCCCATGTTTCTGAGCCGGGTCAGGGTCTCGGCTGCGGAGTTGGTGTGCAGGGTCGACAGCACCAGGTGCCCGGTTTGTGCCGCCTTGACCGCTATTTCGGCGGTTTCCAGGTCGCGGATCTCTCCCACCATAATAATATCGGGATCCTGTCGCAAAAAGGCGCGCAACGTATAGGCAAAGCTCAGCCCGGCTTTGGGGTTGATTTGTACCTGATTAATGCCCGGCATGATGATTTCTACCGGATCTTCGGCGGTGGATATATTGGCGCTGACCGTGTTCAGCATGCTCAAGCCGGTATAAAGCGAGACAGTTTTTCCCGAGCCGGTCGGGCCCGTGACCAGGATCATGCCCTGGGACTGATTGAGGGCGGCCAGATAAAGCTGTTTTTGGTGTGGTTCAAAGCCAAGCTGGTCGATATCCAGCTTGATGGCAGCACTGTCAAGCAGACGCAGCACGACTTTTTCTCCGCTTTGGGTCGGCAGGCTGCTCATCCGCATGTCTATCGACTTTTTTTGCGTTAATTTCAGCTTGATGCGGCCATCCTGTGGCAGTCTGCGTTCTGCAATATCGAGTTGAGCCATGACCTTGAGCCGGGCGGCAAAACGAGTGGCCAGGCCGATAGGCGGCGAGGCAATGTCGTGCAGCATGCCGTCGATGCGAAAACGAATGCGATAAAAGCGCTCATAGGGTTCGAAGTGCACATCCGAGGCCTGACGGCGCACCGCTTCCAGCATGACGTTATGGATATAGCGCACTATGGGAGCATCCTCATCCTGACTGTCTAGCGAGGTATCAGCGTCAGCCGTGTCATCCGCCAGCTCGAGATCAACCATATCGCCGCTTTCCACTTCCTCCATCTGCAGGCTGGTGCTGTTGCCATGGTGCAGCTGGTTGAGTAACAGTGAAAGCTTGGACTCTTCTACCAGCCTGGCATCGGTCACGATATTGAAGCGAAAGCTGAAGTCGTCCAGAGCCGCCAGGTTGGTGGGATCTGCCATGGCCAGATACAGGATGTTGTTCTGCAAGAAGAGCGGTAATGCGTGGTGACGTTCAATGAGGTCCATGCTGAGATATTGTGGTGGCAGCGACTCCGGAGTGACCTGATCCAGGTCGAGCAGGGCCAGTCCATATTGTTGCACGCAAAACTGTGCCAGTTCCTGGCTGGAGATCAGCTGGCGCTCAACCAGGGTGCTGCTCAGGGGTTTGCCTTCCTGGCGAGCCTGGGTGAGGGCCATCTCCAGTAGCCGGGAGTTGATTAATGACGACTGCTGCAGGCTCTTGGCCAGACCGCTGTGTCTGATATCCATGGCGATCTATCAACACAAGCCGGCAGTGACGCAGGACGTTGCATCATCAGGTGAGGGATTATTTACCCATTTCACTCGGCCGTTCTCGGCAGTGCCCACCATGACAAAGGTCTTATTGCCTACCTCGCTGTTGCCGGTTGCGGTAATGGTCCAGGAGTCTTTATCACTATCAGGGGCAGTCACGGCTACGCTGGTTACAATACCGTCTGGCAGGCCAAGGGTGGCATTGTTGGCGACTGCTGCGCAGTTGGAACCACCGGTTTGCACGCAGATATCAATGGCGAGTTTGGCGGGGCCGGTGGCGGCGATCACTTCGGTAAACCGGGCGCGTTGGGTGTAGGTTTGATAGGAGGGGAGAGCCACGGCGGCCAAGGTGGCGACAATGGCGACCACTATCATCAGTTCAATCAGCGTAAAGCCACTGTTAGGGCGATGGATACCATGCTTCTTCATAATGTCATCCTGACTAATAAAGTAGAGCCGGCAGATGCCAATAAGAGTGTTGTTACTGTGTAACATATAGCAAGGATTAGGGGTTCTGGCTAATGTTTGACCACAAAGGCCATAAAAAGTGAAGGGGAAAGTATGAGGGGGCAGCCCTTACCCTTCACTTTTAACACCAAACTGAGTAAGTAACTGGTCTATTTAGCTGCTCTGGAAAGGCCGAACGAAGGGTCTACTCCACCGACACGCTGCAAGCACATCCCTGTGGCGCTCAAACACATGACCTCCTTGTCATGTGATGGTCGGTGGAGTAGATCCCTTCATCCGCCCCCAGCTGCGGAGTTGCCTGTAGGTGCTATCTACAGACAACTCGGTGCTTGTGGAGAGGCAACAGAGTTCGGCTCCCACGACCGTGAAATGACAGGGATGTCATTTCCCGAGCCCCCAAGGATGGGTTTATGGCGTGTCGTGGGAGTTGACTCTGTTTCCTCTGGTACTCAGCTTTAAAATAGATCATGTTTTTACTTAGATTGGTATAACACTACTTTTTTAATCTTGATTTCTCCGGGTATTCCGTGGCCAGAGACGCTTTAGTGTTTGTACTCTGTCTTTCGGCAACGGGGCCGCTTACAGTTGCTTAAGAAAATCCCAGTCAAATCCGGTGCCCGGATCGGTTTTTCTCCCCGGGGCAATATCGCTGTGGCCGACGATGCGCTCTGTGGTTATGGCGGGGAACCGGGCCTGCAATAGCCGGGTAACCGCCGTGAGCTGCCGGTATTGTGCGGCGGTAAAGCGGTCGGTATCCGTGCCTTCCAGCTCGATGCCAATGGCAAAGTCGTTACAGCGGGCACGGCCATTAAAATCAGACTGGCCGGCATGCCAGGCGCGCTTGTTGAAAGGCACGTATTGCACCAATTCGCCATCGCGGCGAATCAGGCAGTGGGCCGACACGCGCAACAGATGAATATCGGCAAAGTAAGGGTCGTCGTCCGGGTTCAGGTTACCCAGAAACAGCTGGTCTATGTAGGGGCCGCCATAGCGTGCCGGTGGCAGGCTGATGCTGTGTATCACCAGGAGCGACACTTCGCCTTCCGGGCGCTCGTCATGATGAGGAGAGGGGCAGTGGCGGGCGGGGGTTAACCAGAAATCCGCATTCATGGTCAGAGGTAGAGTCATATTGGCACATATAATAGTGAGGCTTGTCGATATACTAAAAGCCTTGGTATCAAAGGAGCAAGCACCGGAGGTGAGGGAATGAGTCGCGAAGCCAATATGCAGCGCCGGCTGGGAAGAATTATGTGGATCCTGGCCTGGGGGCTGGCGCTGGCACTACTGACTTGGTACTTTCAGCAAGAGTTGGCCGAGGATCATAATCCCAACCAGCAGATACAGCGCCTGGACGCCCAGACGATAGTGCTTAAACAAAATCGTCAGGGGCATTATCTGGCCAGCGGCGAGCTGAACAAGGAGCCGGTGGTATTTTTGCTGGATACCGGGGCTTCCCAGGTTGCCATACCCCAGGCACTGGCTGCCGACTTGCACCTGGTGGCGGGCCGGCCGCTCAGGCTGAACACGGCGGCGGGAACGGTAACAGGCTATCGCACTCGAGTAAAAAGCCTGTCTTTGGGCCCGTTCACCTTGTACGATCTGGAGGCGGTGATCATGCCTGCGGACAGTACCGAGATCCTGCTGGGGATGAACGCCCTGCGTCAGTTCGAGCTGACACAGCGGGGCGAACAGATGACCATCAGACGATAAATACCCTTGTAAACGAACAACATGCCCATCACACGGGCTGCTGATGGCATCAAGCTGTGATACGCAGCGAGTGAATACCAAAGTTAGAATCAACAGACATAACTTAGAGTCAACAGACATAACAATGCAAAGTTGGACAACAGGCTGAATAAAAATGCTGAATGCTATGCTGGAACAAGAAATACGTTTTAATGTGACCGCCGCTCTTAGTGAAGATCTGGGCGGAACCCTGGACCCTGCTCGGGACATTACGGCCCAATTGTTGCCAGAACAACAACAGGTGGTGGCTCATTTGATTACCCGGGAAGACGGCATCTTTTGTGGCCGGGCCTTCGCCGAGGAAACCTTTCTGCAGTTGGGGGGAGCAGTGGCGCTTGATTGGAACGTGGCAGACGGAGATGCCATCGTTGCCAATCAGCGTTTGTTGACGCTCACCGGCCCGGCCCGGGCGATTATGACGGGCGAGCGTACCGCGCTTAATTTTATTCAGACCCTGTCGGCGGTGGCCAGCGTAACCCGGCGCTATGTCGATCAGCTGGCCGGCACCCAATGCCGCTTGCTGGACACCCGCAAAACGCTCCCCGGGCTGCGCCAGGCCCTGAAGTACGCCGTGACTTGCGGTGGTGGCCATAATCATCGCCTGGGGCTGTATGACGCCTATCTGATTAAAGAAAATCATATCTTTGCCTGTGGAGGGATCGACAAGGCGGTCGCCGAAGCGCGTCGTTTGCAGCCGGAAAAATCGGTTGAGGTCGAGGTGGAATCCCTGGCCGAACTGGAGCAGGCGCTCAATGCCGGTGCCGACATCATCATGCTCGACAACTTCACGACCGACGATATGCGCACGGCGGTCGCCACCAGTGCCGGTCGCGCGCAACTGGAAGTGTCGGGTAACGTGACCCTGGACACCATAGCCGCCTATGCCGCCACCGGTGTGGACTTCATCTCGGTCGGCGCACTTACCAAGCATGTGCAGGCGCTGGATCTGTCACTGCGAGTACAAGCTTAAAAGACTGCGGGGAGTGAAGGAAAAGTCGTTCTGTTTCTTTCCCTCACTCCTCACCTTTTCCTCCCGAATCTCCCCGCTCAGCACTACTTTTTTGGTCTTACCAATCGATTTGCTGGTGTTTTTACAACATTGGACTAGCTTTACTTATCGATGGCTCCCGGCTGGTTAATTTTGCCTCTATTGTATGCAACCTTAATTAATTTATTGGACATATCATCCTCGCTCTGATACCTTTTTTTAACAGTGTAAATTGGTCTTACCAATGTAGTAGTGGAGTTAAATGTCGAATCAGCGGATCAAACAGCCGAAACTCGCCGACACCATTGCCGCCAAAATCGAGCAGATGATAGTTGAAGGCAGCCTGCAGCCCGGACAACGACTGTTGCCGGAGCGGGAGCTTGCCGATCAGTTCGCGGTATCGCGACCTTCGGTGCGGGAGGCCATTCAAAAGCTGGAGGCGCGAGGTCTGGTGTCCCGACGTCAGGGGGGCGGCACCTATGTGCAGAACGCCCTGACCAAGGGCCTGGCCGATCCCCTGTTTCAACTGCTGACCGAACACCCCGAGTCACAATACGACCTGCTGGAATTTCGCCATACCATGGAAGGCATTTCCGCCTTTTATGCCGCCATGCGTGGCAACGAGGCCGACTTCGATGCTATTCGCGCGGCCCAGCAGGCCATTATTACCGCTCAGGAAAAAGGTGATCTGGCCGGCGAGGCCAAATATGCCGCCGAGTTCTACCTGGCGGTGGCCGCGGCCGCCCACAACGTGGTGCTGCTGCACCTGCTGCGGGCCATTCAGCCGATGCTGGAGTCCAGCATCTTGCGCAATATCAAGATTCTTAACCGGCGCGCCGGTATGGTGGAGAGGATTCGCGTGCATCGCGCCAATCTGATCCAGAGCATATTGGCTCGCGAGCCGGAACAGGCCAGGGATGCTTGTCATGAGCACCTGGCCTTTATCGAAGAAACCCTGCTCGACATTCAACGTGAAGAGACCCGCATTCAGCGTTCTTTACGTCGACATCGACAGCAGGACTGACAATGCCTTCGGCAATAACGAAACCCATGGGCATGAGCCCCAAACGAGATAGGAAACAGCCATGTCTGATATCCTGAACAACGATGTGGATCCAATAGAAACTCAAGAGTGGTTAGACGCACTTGAGTCGTTGATCCGTCAAGAAGGACCTGAGCGCGCCCAGTATATTTATGAGCGTCTCACCACCAAAGCCATCAAGTCCGGTGTGGCTGTGGCCAGAAATGCCCACGCAGATTACGTCAACAGCATCAAGTCTGAAGACGAACCTGAGTACCCGGGTAACTGGGATCTGGAACGTCGTATCCGCGCTATAATCCGCTGGAACTCGGTGATGATCGTGCTGCGCGGCTCCCAGAAAGATCTGGACCTGGGGGGACACATGTCTTCCTACTCATCCAGTGCCACCATGTACGAAGTGGGCTTTAACCACTTCTACCGCGCCCGCAACGAAAAAGACGGCGGCGACCTGGTATTCTTCCAGGGCCATATCTCGCCCGGTATTTATGCTCGTGCCTTTGCCGAAGGCCGCTTGACCGCAGCCCAGCTGGACATGTTCCGCCAGGAAGTTGACGGCAAGGGAATTCCTTCTTACCCGCACCCGAAACTGATGCCTGACTTCTGGCAGTTCCCGACCGTCTCCATGGGTCTGGGTCCGATCAATGCCATCTATCAGGCGCGTTTCCTCAAGTATCTGACCAACCGTGGCCTGAAAGACTGCTCCGAACAGCGCGTTTACGCCTACCTGGGCGACGGCGAGATGGACGAGCCGGAATCCAAGGGTGCGATCACCATCGCCGCCCGCGAAAAGCTGGACAACCTGTGCTTCGTCATCAACTGTAACCTGCAGCGTCTGGATGGTCCCGTTATCGGTAACGGCAAGATCATCGACGAGCTGGACGGTATCTTCAACGGTGCCGGCTGGAACGTGGTCAAGGTGATCTGGGGTCGTCGCTGGGACGAGCTGATCGCCAGAGACAAGAGCGGCAAGCTGGTTCAGCTGATGAACGAAACCCTGGATGGTGACTACCAGACCTTCAAGTCCAAAGACGGTGCCTACGTGCGCGAGCACTTCTTCGGCAAATATCCCGAGACCCTGGAACTGGTCAAGGATATGTCCGACGAAGAAATCTTCGCCCTTAACCGGGGTGGCCACGATCCGGCCAAGATGTATGCGGCCTATAAAAATGCGGCCGACACCAAAGGCAAGCCGACCGTTATTCTGGCCAAGACCATCAAGGGTTACGGCATGGGTGAAGCGGCCGAAGGCAAGAACATTGCCCACCAGGTCAAGAAGATGGATCTGTCTTCCATCAAGCACTTCCGCGATCGTTTCAACATCGAAGTCAGCGACGAAGAACTGCCCAGCCTGCCTTACATCGAAATCAAGGAAGGCACCCGCGAGCACGAATACCTGCACGCTCGTCGCCAGGCGCTGAAAGGCTATGTGCCTACCCGTTTGGTGGAGTCTACCGACCAGCTGCAAATCCCCGAGCTGTCCGAGTTCCAGTCGCTGCTGGAAGAGCAGAAGCGTGAAGTCTCTACCACAATGGCGTTTGTGCGTGCCCTGAACATCATGCTCAAGAACAAGTCCATTGGTGAGCGCATCGTGCCGATCCTGGCCGATGAAGCCCGTACCTTTGGTATGGAAGGTCTGTTCCGTCAAATCGGTATCTACAGCCCCAACGGTCAGCAATATACCCCGCAAGACCGTGAGCAGGTGGCTTACTACAAGGAAGACATCAAGGGTCAGGTACTGCAGGAAGGTATCAACGAGCTGGGCGCCACTTCTTCGTGGCTGGCAGCGGCTACCTCTTACAGCACCAACGACTTCCCGATGATTCCGTTCTACATCTATTACTCGATGTTCGGTTTCCAGCGTGTGGGTGACCTGTGCTGGCTGGCCGGTGACCAACAGGCTCGCGGCTTCATGATCGGCGGAACTTCCGGTCGTACTACCCTGAACGGTGAAGGTCTGCAGCACGAAGATGGCCACAGCCACATTCAGGCGGGCGTGATCCCGAGCTGTATCTCCTACGACCCAACCTATGTGTACGAAGTTGCCGTTATCGTACAGGATGGTCTGCGTCGCATGTATGGCGAAAACCCGGAAAACATCTACTACTACATCACGACGCTGAACGAAAACTATCATCAGCCCGCGATGCCGGAAGGTGCCGAAGAAGGTATCCGCAAGGGTATCTACAAGCTGGATACCGTTGCCGGTGACAAAGGCCAGGTACAGCTGATGGGTTCAGGCACCATACTGAACGACGTGCGTGAAGCGGCCAAGATCCTGTCTGAAGAGTACGGCATTGGTTCCGACGTCTTCAGTGTGCCTTCGTTCAACGAACTGACCCGTGACGGTCAGGACTGTGAGCGCTGGAACATGCTGCACCCAACCGAAACACCACGCGTCCCTTACATCGCCCAGGTAATGGGTGAAGCACCTGCCATTGCAGCGACCGACTACATGAAGAACTATGCCGAGCAGGTTCGTGCCTTCATGCCGTCTGCCAGCTACAAGGTGCTGGGTACCGATGGTTACGGTCGTTCCGACAGCCGTGAAAACCTGCGTCGTCATTTCGAAGTGAACAAGCACTATGTGGTGATTGCAGCACTGACCGAACTGGCCAAGCAAGGTACGCTGGACAAGCAAGTCGTCGTCGACGCCATTGCCAAATACGGCATCGATGCCGACAAGATCAACCCGCTGTACGCATAAGGGGTAATACATGTCTAAAGATATTCTGGTGCCAGATATCGGCGCAGACGAGGTAGAAGTGACCGAAATCCTGGTGGCCGTTGGCGACAAGGTTGAAGAAGAACAGTCACTGCTCACCGTGGAAGGCGACAAGGCTTCCATGGAAATACCTGCCCCGAGTGCGGGTGTGGTTAAAGAAATCAAGATTGCCATTGGTGACTCGGTAAATACCGGTTCATTGATCATGGTATTCGAAGCAGAGGGCGGCGCCGCCGCCCCGGCAGAGCAGGTGCCTGTGGCTGAAGCCCCCGCCGCAGCCGCTGCTCCTGCTGCAGCGGCACGCAAAGACGTCGCTGTGCCCGATATCGGTGATGACGAAGTTGAAGTAACCGAAATCAACGTGGCCGTTGGCGATACCGTTACCGAAGAGCAGACGCTGATTAGCGTAGAAGGCGACAAGGCTTCTATGGAAATCCCGTCCCCCTTTGCCGGTAAAGTGGTTGAGATCAAAACCGCCGTAGGCGACAAGGTCAACACTGGCTCGCTGATCATGGTCTTCGAAGTGGCGGGCGAGGCGGCGACCGCTGCCCCTGCAGCCGCACCGGCCGAGTCTGCTCCTGCAGCGGCGCCTGCTGCCCCGCAAGCCAAAGACGTCAACGTCCCCGACATTGGCGGTGACGAAGTCGAAGTGACCGAAATCATGGTCGCCGTGGGTGACACCGTTGCCGCCGAACAGTCCATTCTGAACGTAGAAGGTGACAAGGCGTCAATGGAAGTGCCTGCACCTTTTGGCGGTGTGGTGAAAGAAATCAAGATTGCCGTGGGCGACAAGGTGAATACCGGATCCCTGGTGATGGTATTTGAAGTGGCCGGTGAAGCGCCCAAAGCCGCGGCTCCTGCAGCTGCAGCTCCGGCTGCGGCGCCTGCCAAGGCAGAAGCCCCGAAAGCCGCGGCACCAGCAGCCGCGACCGCTGCCAAGGCCGAGTTCGTCGAGAACAGCGCTTACGTGCACGCCACCCCAGTGGTGCGTCGCCTGGCCCGTGAGTTTGGCGTTGACCTGTCCAAGGTTGCCGCTACCGGTCCCAAGAGCCGTATTCTGAAAGAAGACGTCCAGACCTACGTCAAGGGCATCATCAAGCAGGTTGCTGCTCAGCCTGCCGGTGTTGCAGTTGCTGGCGGCGGTATGGAAGTGCTGGCATGGCCAAAAGTAGATTTCGCCAAGTTTGGTGAGATTGAAGAAGTGCCCCTGACCCGCATTCAGAAGATTTCCGGCCCCAACCTGCATCGCAACTGGGTGAAAATCCCCCACGTGACGCAGTTTGACGAAACCGATATCACCGAGCTGGAAGCGTTCCGCAAGTCGGAGAACGCCATCGCCGACAAGCAGAAGCTGGGCTACAAGATCTCTCCGCTGATCTTCATCATGAAGGCCGCCGCCAAAGCGCTGGAAGCCTACCCCAGATTCTGCTCTTCACTGTCGGCAGACGGTCAGTCGCTGGTGATGAAGAAGTACATCCACATCGGTGTGGCGGTTGATACGCCAAACGGTCTGGTGGTTCCGGTTGTTCGCGACGTCAACAAGAAAGGCATTCGCGAGCTGGCACTGGAACTGGGTGAAATCTCCAAGAAGGCTCGTGACGGCAAGCTGACGGCTTCCGACATGCAAGGCGGCTGCTTCACCATTTCGTCTTTGGGCGGTATTGGTGGCACCCAGTTCACGCCTATCGTGAATGCGCCTGAAGTGGCCATTCTGGGTGTGTCCAAGTCGAGCATGAAACCGGTATGGAACGGCAAGGAATTCGAGCCGAGACTGATGCAGCCGCTGGCTCTGTCTTATGACCACCGGGTGATTGACGGCGCCGATGGTGCTCGTTTCATCACTATGTTGAGTGGTGTGTTAAGCGACCTTCGTCGTTTAGCCCTTTAATGTGACAAGGCAGGCATTTGCCTGCCTTATTACTTTCTTTTCTATAGCAGAACAGTAAACTTTAGCTCGTTTCATTTGTTGTGGCCGTATTGAGTCTAGGCTATCGAGGCCATTGCTTGAACGGGGCTAAAAATCATAATAGAGGTCACCATGAGTCAAGAAGTCAAAGCTCAGGTTGTAGTATTGGGCGCGGGCCCTGCCGGTTATTCTGCCGCTTTCCGCGCAGCCGATCTGGGTCTGGAAACCGTAATCGTTGAACGTTATGCAACTCTGGGTGGCGTGTGTCTGAATGTGGGCTGTATTCCGTCCAAAGCCTTATTGCACATCGCTAAAGTCATCGAAGAATCCAAGATGATGGCCAGCCATGGTGTGACGTTTGGCGAGCCTAACATCGATCTGGACCAGATACGTGCGCACAAAGAAAAAGTGATCGGACAGCTGACCCAGGGCTTGGGCGGCATGGCCAAGATGCGCAAGGTTAAGGTCGTGAACGGTTTTGCCAAGTTCACCGGCGCCAACACCATGGTCGTGGAAGGCGAGGGTGGCAACACCACCATCAACTTCGACAACGCCATTATTGCGGCCGGCTCGCGTCCTATCCAGCTGCCTTTCATCCCCCACGAAGATCCGCGCATATGGGATTCTACCGACGCCCTCGAGCTGAAAGAAGTGCCCGAGAAGCTGCTGGTCATGGGTGGCGGTATTATCGGTCTGGAAATGGGTACCGTATATTACTCGCTGGGCTCCAAGATCGACGTGGTCGAGATGTTCGACCAGGTGATCCCCGCTGCCGATAAAGATCTCATCAAGATCTACAGCAGACAGGTGAAAAACAAGTTCAACCTGATGCTGCAAACCAAGGTTACCGCCGTAGAAGCCAAAGACGACGGCATTCACGTGACCATGGAAAACAAGAAGGGCGAGAGCTCCACCCTCGTTTATGACGCCGTACTGGTGGCCATCGGTCGTACTCCTAACGGTAAGTCGCTGGACGCCGAAAAAGCCGGTGTTAATGTCGATGAGCGTGGCTTCATCAACGTGGACAAGCAGCTGCGTACCAACGTACCGCACATCTACGCCATCGGCGACATCGTTGGCCAACCTATGCTGGCCCACAAGGGTGTGCACGAAGGTCATGTGGCCGCCGAAGTCATTGCCGGCATGAAGCATTACTTCGATCCTAAAGTGATTCCGTCGATCGCGTATACCGAGCCGGAAGTTGCCTGGGTCGGTGTGACCGAGAAAGAAGCCAAAGAGCAGGGCCTGAATGTTGAAGTGGCCAGCTTCCCGTGGGCGGCGTCGGGTCGAGCCATCGCTTCCGACTCTTCTTACGGCATGACCAAGCTGATTTTCGACAAAGACACCCAACGCGTACTGGGTGGTGCCACCATTGGTACCAACGCCGGTGAGCTGCTGGGCGAAATCGGTCTGGCCATCGAAATGGGTGCCGACGCCGAAGATATCGCGCTGACCATCCACGCTCACCCGACTCTGCACGAGTCTGTGGGTATGGCAGCCGAGGTTTTCGAAGGCACCATTACCGATATGCCAAACGCCAAGGCCAAGAAAAAGAAGAAGTAAGCTTCTCTGTTATTGGTTAATGAAACGCCCGGCCTGTGCCGGGCGTTTTTGTTATCGCCCCACTGAAACCCGGGCAACAACCCCACGCCGCCCTTGAGGGACGGTGCTTTTACCCGACAGCCTGCGGCTCAGCACAGTGCACAGGCGCTGCATTTTCTGGCGGGGCGCCTTACAATAAATGCACCTTGCCGTCCTCGAGTCGCCATTATCATGCGCCATTATCTGTTGTGTTTATTGTTATTGCTGAACGTCGGCTTTGTGCATGCCCAGGCGCAGGAGCAGAGCGGATCCGTCATGAATGGGCCAGCCGACGGTGCGGCCGGCGTGTTGCCGTCAGCGCCTGGCGGGCGGCCCAAAATTGCCCTGGTCCTCAGCGGCGGCGGCGCCAAGGGAGCGGCCCATATCGGGGTGATCAAGGTGCTGGAAGCGTTACGGATCCCCGTGGATATCGTTACGGGCACCAGCATGGGCGCCTATGTGGCCGGCATGTACGCATTGGGGCTGGACGCCAGTGAACTGGAGCAGCAACTGCTGGCCCAGGACTGGAATCAGGGTTACCAGGACAAGGTCGGGCGCGACGAGTTGTCACTGCGCCGCAAGCGACAAAACGATGAGTTTTTATTGCGCACCGATATCGGTATCAACCAGAACTGGCAGCTGAGTTTGCCCGGGGGCTTTTTTCAGGGGCAGGCCATGGGCGCCTTGCTGCGTAGCAGCACCCTGAATTTACCCGGCCTGCACAGTTTCGACGATTTACCCATTCCCTACCGCGCCGTGGCGACCGACATGGAAACCGTGACTCCTGTGGTGTTGCAAGAGGGACACCTGGCCACAGTGATGCAGGCTTCCATGTCGGTACCCGGGGTGTTGCAGCCGGTAGAAATTGATGACCGCCTGCTGGCCGATGGCGGTGTGGTGAATAATATGCCGGTGGACGTGGCCCGGGAGCTGGGCGCCGACATAGTGATAGCGGTGGATATTGGTGATGCCATGCTGCCTCGGGCCGAGCTGGACGGCGCCCTGGCCATGATCAGCCAGCTTACCAATTATCTCACGCGCTCGGGTACCGAGCGCCAGATTGCCCTGATGCAGGAGAAGGATACTCTGATCAGCCCCGCCATCGACGGCATAGGCGTGGGGAGTTTTGAGCTGATGCCCGAGGCGATTCGTCGGGGAGAGCTGGCAGCGCAAAGCTTGCAGCCCCAGCTGCAGGCTTTATCCCTGAGCGAGCAGGATTACCTTGCCTACCAGTCCGAAAAGCTGGACAGAAGGGCGCAACTGCAACGATCCAATGCGGTGTATCTGGATCGGATAGAGGTGAAAAACCGCTCCAAGCTCAGCGAAAAAGTGATCCTGGATGTCTTGGGTCTGGTGCCGGATCAATTCCATCAAACCGCCGCTCTGGAAGAGGGGGTACGTCGGCTCTATGCCCTGGATGCCTTCGAACGGGTGAGCTATCGCATCGAAGAAGAAGCTGGCGAGCAGGTATTGACGGTGCAAACCAGTGAAAAAGGCTGGGGCCCGGGCTTTATCGATTTAAAATTTGCCCTGGAGGATGATTTTACCAACCGCTCCAATTATGAAATAGGTGCCCAGTTTCGGCGTACCAATATCAATATGCTGGGTGGAGAATGGCTGGTGGAAGCGACCTTTGGCAGCAACAAACAGGTGGCCAGTGAAATCTATACCCCGATAGTGTCCGATTACGATGTGTTCTGGAAATTGCGTGGCGAGTATGAACAGCGTCAGCGCAATTTCTTCTTTGATGTCATGGATCCGCAGTACGAGCTGTTTCGGCCCCTCACCAGCCTGGAGGTGGACTATGCCACCTGGAGTGTCAATACCGAACTGGGTTACAACTTGCAGCCCTGGAGTGAGCTGGCGCTGGGCGTACAGGGTTTGCTCGGCAGCATAGGCGCACGCAGTGTCGGCCAGAAGCTGGATGTCGACTCCGTGGGGCCTTACCTGCGCTTTGGTTACGACACCCTGGACAATGTGTTCTTTCCCTCCCGTGGCGCGGCGGTAGAAATGCAGCTGGGGTATTTTCGCAATAGCCTGGAACTGGATGAGGGCCGTGACAGTGTGACCGGAATCGACTACGAACTGGAATGGCTGCAGCCTTACGCATTCAACCGCCATACCCTGATCAGCAAGCTGGCGCTGGGCGGCTCGAGCGCCGAGCAGGGAGTGCCGGTCTTTGCTCGCAGCCTGGGGGGGCTGTTCAACTTGTCTGGCTATCAGCGCGACCAACTCAGCGGGCGCTACAGCGGCTTTGCCGGCCTCTTGTATCACTACCGCTGGTTTGACAACGACTTTGGTGCCTTTCGTTCACCGGTTTATCTCGGTGGTTCCCTCGAGCGGGGCGGGGTGTGGAACACGGGGGCCGAGGTGAGCTGGGAGTCCGCCCTTACCGCGGGCAGCATGTTTATCGGTGTCGATACCAACTGGGGACCCCTGTATCTGGCTTATGGCCATGGAGAGGGCGATAAAAGCAGTATTTACCTGTACTTCGGTAACCTGTTCAGTTTTTGATGTTAATGGCGAGTTTGTGTGATTGAGCCGACAAATCCAGAGAATAGCGGCTGTGAAAACATCGGCTCAATCCCGTATTGGCGCAAAGGAAAGAGGGGCTGGATTTTAATTCAGCGTTAAAACTTATATACTGCTGCGGCATCCGCAAGAGTGTTTGTAGTCAGGCCTAACCGCTGAATACAAACCCCCAACAAGGATATTTCCGCCCGAGATGGCGAATGATAATAAGAGGATACAGTCGTGCTTGAAGCCTATCGTAAACACGTCGAAGAACGTGCCGCCGAGGGGATTGTTGCCAAACCCCTCGACGCAGAGCAAGTTGCCGCCCTGGTTGAATTACTCAAAAACCCTCCCGCCGGCGAAGAATCCTTCCTTTATGAATTACTGTCTACCCGTATACCACCAGGTGTGGATGAAGCCGCTTACGTTAAAGCCGGCTTTCTAGCCGCCGTCGCCAAAGGCGAAGCGAGCTCTCCCGTGGTGTCTGCCGAGCAGGCCACCGAGCTGCTCGGCACCATGCAGGGCGGTTATAACATAGCGCCTTTGGTTGAGTTGCTGGACGTTGAGGCACTGGCACCCATTGCGGCGCATGCCCTGAGCCACACCCTGCTGATGTTTGACGCCTTTCACGACGTGGAAGAAAAAGCCAAGGCGGGCAATGCCTTTGCCAAGCAGGTAATGCAGTCCTGGGCCGAGGCCGAGTGGTTCCTCGAGCGCCCCAAGCTGGCCGACAAGATCACCATGACGGTATTCAAGGTGTCTGGCGAAACCAACACCGATGACCTGTCTCCTGCTCAGGATGCCTGGTCACGCCCCGACATTCCGCTGCACGCTCAGGCGATGCTGAAAAACGCCCGTCCCGGCATAGAGCCGGACGAAGATGGCGTGATTGGCCCCATCAAAGCGATCGCTACCCTGAAAGAAAAGGGCTTTCCGCTGGTGTATGTGGGTGACGTGGTCGGTACCGGCTCCAGCCGCAAGTCTGCCACCAACTCCGTGCTGTGGCACATGGGCGACGACATTCCTTTCGTTCCCAACAAGCGGGCCGGTGGCATCTGTATCGGTAACAAAATTGCCCCCATCTTCTTCAACACCATGGAAGATGCCGGTGCGCTGCCGATTGAATGCGATGTTGCCAAGCTGAACACAGGTGATGTGATCGACATTTATCCTTATGAAGGCAAAGTCTGTCGTCATAACAGCGATGAAGTACTGAGCACTTTCACCCTGAAAACCGATGTGCTGCTGGATGAAGTCCGCGCCGGCGGCCGTATTCCGCTGATTATCGGCCGTGGCCTGACCGACAAGGCCCGTGAATCTCTGGGGCTGGAAACCTCTACCGTGTTCAAGCGTCCTGCTGCGGTAGTGGCGTCTGACAAAGGTTTCACCCTGGCACAAAAAATGGTGGGCAAGGCGTGCGGCGTGAAAGGTGTGCGCCCCCATCAGTATTGTGAGCCTAAAATGACCACGGTCGGCTCCCAGGACACCACAGGCCCCATGACCCGGGACGAGCTGAAAGACCTGGCGTGCCTGGGCTTTTCTGCCGATCTGACCATGCAGTCGTTCTGTCATACCTCGGCATACCCCAAGCCGATTGACGTGAACACCCACCACACGCTGCCGGATTTCATCATGAACCGCGGCGGTGTGTCTCTGCGTCCGGGTGATGGTGTAATTCACTCCTGGCTGAACCGCATGTTGCTGCCCGATACCGTAGGTACCGGTGGTGACTCCCACACCCGTTTCCCGATTGGTATTTCCTTCCCTGCGGGCTCGGGTCTGGTGGCGTTTGCCGCGGCCACCGGTGTCATGCCGCTGGATATGCCGGAATCGGTACTGGTTCGCTTTAAAGGCGAAATGCAGCCGGGTATCACGCTGCGTGACCTGGTGCATGCCATTCCGTATTACGGTATTCAAAATGGCCTGTTGACCGTGGCCAAAGAAGGCAAGATCAACGAGTTTTCCGGCCGAGTAGTAGAAATTGAAGGCCTGCCACAGCTGAAAGTCGAGCAGGCGTTTGAGCTGGCCGATGCCACGGCCGAGCGCTCCGCCGCCGGTTGTACCATCAAGCTGGACAAAGAGCCGATTGCCGAATACCTCAGCTCCAACATAGTGATGCTGAAGTGGATGATTTCCGAAGGCTATGGCGATCGTCGCACCATAGAGCGTCGCATCAAGGGCATGGAAGAGTGGCTGGCCAACCCAGAGTTGCTGGAAGCCGATGCCGATGCCGAATACGCCCATGTGCTGGAAATCGACATGAGCGAGATCAAAGAGCCGATTCTGTGCGCGCCAAACGATCCGGACGATGCTCGTCTGCTGTCCGAGGTAACGGGTGAAGTCATTGAAGAGGTCTTTATCGGCTCTTGCATGACCAACATCGGTCACTTCCGTGCTGCCGGCAAGCTGCTGGACAAGTACACCGGCCAGCTGCCGACTCGTCTGTGGGTGGCTCCGCCAACCAAGATGGACAAGGATCAGCTGACCAGTGAAGGTTACTACGGCATCTTCGGCCGGGTAGGGGCTCGTATCGAGACTCCCGGGTGCTCGCTGTGCATGGGTAACCAGGCGCGCGTTGCCGATAACAGTACTGTGGTGTCCACTTCTACCCGTAACTTCCCTAACCGGTTGGGTAAAGGTGCCAACGTGTATCTGGCCTCCGCCGAGCTGGCGGCCGTTGCGGCCATTCACGGCAAACTGCCCACCGTCGCCGAGTACCTGACGTATGCCGAGCAGCTGAATGCGACGGCAGCCGATACTTATCGTTATTTGAACTTCGATGAGTTGGACAGCTACGTAGAAAAAGCCGATACGGTCATAGTGCAACAAGCCCTCTGATTGACTTGCTCAATCGCATGATAAAAAGCCAGCCTAGCGCTGGCTTTTTCATGCCCAGCCCTCAACACTGCCTCACGCCTCACGCCTCACGCCTCACGCCTCACGCCTCACGCCTCACGCCTCACGCCTCACGCCTCACGCCTCACGCCTCATTTAAAAAACCACGGAACTTTTTGAAAAAAGAGAGAATAGGGTTGATCTGAATCAACAACTGAATGAGAATGACTCGCCTTTAGATTCAGTTGTTTTTCATTTCACTTTCCAAGGAGTTGTCAGTGCCCAGCTATATTCAGTCTTCTTCTCGCCCTCCCCGCAAAATCCTGGTGCCTGCCGTCGGGCTGGCGGTGGCTTCCCTGGCCACGGCGGCGCAAACCCATGCACAAAGTGTTACCCAGCTCGACACCATTACCGTGCAAGAATCCCGGGAGCAGGGTTACAAGACCAGTCAATCGGCTTCCAGCAAATACGTCAAACCCCTGCTGGACACCCCACAAACCGTCACCGTTGTGCCCAAGGAAGTCATGAAGGAGCAGCAGGCGTTAAGCTTGCGTCAGGTGTTGTCCAATGTCTCGGGTATTACCTTTGATGCCGGCGAGGGCGGCGGTGGCTCTGGCGACAAAATCAATATTCGCGGCTTTAGTGCCAACTCCAATATGCAAATTGATGGCCTGCGTGACAGCAGCCAGAACAACCGCACCGACACCTTCAATATTGAACAGGTAGAAGTGCTCAAAGGTCCCAACTCGGTATTTGGTGGTGCCGGTACCACAGGTGGTGCCATCAACCAGGTGAGCAAGGCGCCCAAGCTGCGAGACTTTGCCGAAATCGGTGCCAGCCTGGGCACGGATAACTATCGCCGGCTGACGCTGGATGCCAACAAAACCCTGGATGATGTCGGCGTAGACAGTGCGTTTCGCATCAACCTGATGGCCCATGAAAATAACGTGCCGGGCCGTAACGATATCGACCGCGAACGCTTTGGTATCGCACCATCGGTGACTATCGGCTTGAGCGAAGAAACCCGCGCCACCTTGAGCTACTTCCATCAAACCGACGATAATCTGCCCGACTATGGCCTGCCGGCCCGGGACGGCAAGGTGCTGCCAGGCGTGGATCGGGAAAACTATTATGGCTGGCGCAACCTGGATGAAGAAAAAATCCAGTCCGATGCCATTACCCTCAAGCTGGAGCACGAGCTGAGCGACACCACCCGTATCGAAAACCAGACCCGCTATAGCCGAGTCGACCGAGATACCACTATTTCTGCTTCGCATGTGAATACCGAGGGGCTGGCTCCGGGTCGTTACAAGCCAAGCGGACCCCAGGCCTATCGGCGGGATGCTCAGACCGATTTGTGGGTCAACCAACTGGGGCTAAGCACCGAATTCAATACCGGTAGCTTTGAACATGACCTTCTGGTCGGCGGAGAAATATCTCGCGAGACTTATGATCTGACCAAGGGCAGCTACGGTATCGATAAAGATAGCGTCTTTGATCTTTATAACCCACCAGGTACCTGGACTGGTGCTACTAACTATGCAGACAGTGGTGGCACCGATGCCGAGCTGGATACCAAGGCATTGTATGTATTCGATACCATTGGCCTGGCACCGAAATGGGATTTAAGCCTGGGGCTGCGTCACGACTGGATCTCGGGTGAGACCAGCGACAAGATCAATGGCGAGACCATCAGCACCAGCGACCAGATGTTCAGCGGCCGAGCCGGTATCGTTTACAAGCCCGCCGACAATGGCCGTGTTTACCTCGCCTACGGTACCTCTTTCAACCCGTCGGCCGAGGCATTGGCCACTTCCGGCAGCTTGCCTAATTATGGTGCGGCTGGCGTTGAAGATCTCAGCCCCGAGAAGAACAAAACCTGGGAGCTGGGTACCAAGTGGGAGCTGTTGGACGGCCGCCTGGGAGTGGACGGCGCCTTGTTCCGCGTTGATAAAACCAATGCCCGAGAGACAGACGCTAATGATAATTTAGTATCGGCTGGCGAGCAGCGGGTACAGGGCGTAGAACTTGGCCTGACCGGTGAAATTACCGAACAATGGAAACTGTTTGCCAACTATACTTTGCTCGACAGTGAAACTCTGGCGTCTGTGGGTGAGCCACAAAAAGGCGGTCGCTCGCCGGTAGGGCAGCCATTGGGCAATACCCCACGCAATAGCGCTAACCTGTGGACGACCTACGAGTTGGCGCCAGGCGTAGAAGTGGGCTACGGCGCCCGTTATGTGGGCTCTCGCCATGTAGCGCCCGATGTAGAAGCCAAGCTGGACAGCTATTGGGTGCACAATGCCATGGCCTCTTATCAGGTGAATGATGCCTTCAGCCTGCAGCTGAACGTGAACAACCTGTTTGACGAAGAGTATGTAGAGCGGGTTCGTGGTCGCCCCGGCCTTGATAACCGCAGCTCTGCCGTTGAGCTGGGTGATGGTCGCTCGGCGGTCTTGTCTGCCAACTACCGCTTCTAAGACTTACGCTTTACGCTATACGCCGTACGTTAAAGATAAACATCATCTTTCTCCGTACGGCGTTTAACGTATAGCGTACAGCTTTAATCAAGCCCCTAACGGGGCTTTCATCGTTTAACCGAGTGACTTTATTATGATGTTACACATACCTGATGTGCTCAGCGCCGAACAGCTGGCCGAGTGCCGCGAATTGTTACTGGCGGCGTCCTGGGGGGATGGCAAAAGCACCGCCGGCTTTCAGTCGTCACTGGCAAAAAACAACTTGCAGCTGCCGGAAGATGACGAGCATGCCCGCTATATTGGCAACATGATCACCACGGCCTTATCCAATCATCCCTTGTTTGTGGCGGGCGCCTTGCCGGCAAAAATATTTCCTCCTTTGTTCAACTGTTACCAGGGTGGCCAGTCATTCGGGGTGCATGTCGATAATAGCATTCGTTTTAATCGCGCGACCGGCGAGCCGATTCGTACCGATTTATCGGCCACGCTGTTTTTTTGTGAGCCCGAGGAATACGAAGGAGGCGAGCTGGTCGTCGAAGACAGCTATGGGGCCCATAGCGTTAAATTGCCGGCGGGAGACCTGATTTTATATCCATCCACCAGCCTGCACCATGTCAAACCGGTCACCGCCGGAGCCAGAATCAGCTCGTTTTTCTGGATCCAGAGTATGGTGCGCGATGACGGCCAACGCACCCTGCTGTTTGATTTGGACACCAGCATACAGCAGGTTAACCAGCAGCTGGGCGCCGACAGTGACACCAGTATTCAACTGACCGGGGTGTATCACAACCTGTTGCGCCGCTGGGCGTTATGAATAGTGAGCGGTGAGGCGTGAGGTGTCAAAAGTGAGGAGTCTCCGGCAGCTCGGCCTTTGACTCCTTACTATTAACGCCTTACTCCTGACACCTTCCCCATAAAAAAGCCGACCGGGCAAACAGGCTCCCGGTCGGCTTTTATGTTGTGTGGTAAAAATCTATCAGCTCAGGGTTTTCTGCTGCAGCGCTTCGGTCTCTTGTTGCTCTTCGGTCGCCTTAACCTGAGGGCTCAGCGGCATGACGATATTCAGTATGATGGCCACAATACCGCCTGCTGCCATGCCTGATGAAAAGACGTTTTTCACCAGATCGGGCATAAACTGTAAAATCTCGGGAACCTGAGAGACACCCAGACCCACACCAAAAGAAATGGCCATGATGAACAAGGCGCGTCTGTCCAGGCGTTCGCGTGACAGGATCCGCACTCCGGCGGCGGCAATAGAGCCAAACATCACCAGAGTTGCGCCACCCAGTACCGGCTCGGGAATGCGTTGTACCAGGGTACTAATGGCGGGGAACAAGCCCATTAATACCAGAATGCCCGCCACAAAGAAGCCGACATGGCGACTGGCCACGCCCGTCATCTGGATCACGCCGTTGTTCTGGCTGAAGGTAGACACAGGAAAGGTATTAAAGACGGAGGCCAGCGACGAGTTGATGCCGTCACCCAGTACACAACCTTTAATACGCTTCATGTAAGTGGTGCCGGAGACCGGTTCGCCGGAGACTTCCGAGGTTGCCGTGGTATCGCCTATGCTTTCCAGCGCGGTAATTAAAAATACCAGTACCAGCGGAATAAACAGCGAAGCTTCAAAGCCCAGGCCATATTGCAGCGGAATAGGGAAGGCGATAGCAGGCGTGTCACCTACCTCTGCAGGTGGCAGTTTACCCATGTACCAGGCCAGCAGGGTGCCGGCCACCATGGCCACCAGAATAGAAGAAAGACGAATATAAGGATTGGGGATGCAGTTCATGATCACGATAATCCCCAGCACGGTACCGGCTAATGCCAGGTTCTCCAGCGAACCAAAGGTGCCGTCCGCCATGGCACCAAAACCACCGCCAATGGAGGTCAGGCCTATCTGGATCAGGGTCAGGCCAATAAGGGTTACGATAATGCCGCTGACCAGGGGAGAAATAATACGACGTGCCAGGTGTAAAAAGCGTGACAGTATCATCTCGGTGGGGGCGGCCAGCAAGGCGGTGCCAAAAATGGCTGCCAGCATGGCTTCGGTGCTCACACCACCATCTTTCATCGCCAAGCCACTGGCAATAATGGGACCTAAAAAGTTGAAGCTGGTGCCCTGAATGGACAACAGACCGGTGCCCACCGGGCCAAAGCGTTTCATTTGAATAAAGGAGGCCACCCCGGTAATAAACAGCGACATGCTGATGATGTGCGCGGTATCGGCGGCGGGAATACCCAGGGTCTGGCAGATGATCAGCGGCGGCGTAATCACGGCGACAAACAGAGCCAGCAAGTGCTGCACGGCGGCAAAAAGAGACTGAATAAAAGGTGGCTTGTCGTGTAACTTGTAGACAAGTTCCTGTTGGTTGATCTGATTACTCGTGCTGTGACTCATGATGTCTGCGTTCCAATAAAGTGTACTGTTGATTAACCTGTTGGCTCGTTGTGCTTATAGCTGGCCGCTTGTAGACGTAATGCTAAGAAGTGGT
>NZ_JBLWUK010000001.1:0-253245 GCF_048268965.1 Oceanisphaera sp. | reverse complement strand
TGACTGGTTATGCTCGAAGTTACCGGATATTGCTCGGTATTTGTGGGCGCATAGGATACGCTGGCTGGGTGGATGAGACCAATTCATATTATGCATTCAGTACATTCATGTATGCAGATTATTCATGCAGATCATGGCTTATCGTTAACCGCTCGAGCGGGTGGAGGACAGCCTTGTTACCTGGCGGTCTGCAGGAGTAGAATCCGACTTTATTATTTATGGCCTGCCTTTTGTAGCATGCCAGTGGAGTGATTGTGGAATTTGAATTTTTTCGCGACCTTAATGGTCATCATCGTGCCCGGTTCAGCATGGGCCACGAAGTGATGGGGCAGTGGCTGACCGACGAAATCAGTCCGGCGGAAGCGACTGAGCTGCTGTCTGTGATGAAAGCGCTGGCAGCCGGTGAATTACCTGAATTCAAGAAAAGTTACGCCGAATGCTCCTTGCTGTTAACGGCAGAAGAAGCGGAGCTGAGCGCTCATGCCCTGGCGTTTGATAGTGACGGTCTTGAAGATGGCATGGCGTATTACGATGACGAGCACTACGCCGGCTGCGGACTGGATGATCTGGCCCGGGTACTGGAACAATGGCTAGATTTCTGCAGCAACCGTTAATTCGTCAGGCGTGAGGAGGGAAGAGTAAGGCGTCAAATACGTCAGTACCGATTTTTGCACCTCACGCTTTACTCCTTACGCCTAGTCTTACAGCTTTACTTTCCCTCTTCCGCTTTTGATTTTTCCACGATGGGTCTTGCTGTCGGCGCGCTTGCGCCTGGCGGCTTTGCTCGGCTGGGTAGCTCGGCGCACCTTGACCGGTTTGCCGGCTTGCTGCAACAGCGCGGTCAAGGCTTCTTTGGCGGTTTCCTTGTTCATCAGCTGGCTGCGATGACTCTCGACACGGATCATGATCCAGCCCGACTCCAGTATGCGGTTGTCTCTCATCTTGCCCAGCGCCAGCTTGTAACTGTCTGGCAGGCTGGGGCTGTTGGCGTAGTCGAAGCGCAGCTGCACCGCAGAGTCGGTCTTGTTCACATGCTGGCCGCCGGGGCCGCTGGCACGCATGGTGATAAATTCCAGTTCCTGCTCGGGGATCTGTACCCGGGCCGAGAGAGATAACATGGTGACTCCATTGCACTCTGTTGGTGCTTTTAGTGTATCGACTGCACCAATATCATATCACGCCCCCCTCACTCCACCGCAGAATCAATGTAACAGACTGATAATAAAGCTATAAAAAGTTGGCGTGCCGTTTGCTTGTTGTTAATGACCACCACAGTCGTGCTGGTCAACAAGGAGGCTCACCATGAAAATGATTTGCGCCATTATCAAACCCTTCAAACTCGACGATGTGCGTTTAGCGCTGGCCAAGGCGGGAGTTCACGGCATGACGGTGACCGAAGTCAAAGGCTTTGGGCGTCAGAAAGGACATACGGAATTGTATCGTGGAGCCGAATACACGGTAGATTTTCTGCCCAAGATCAAGCTCGAGATTGCCGTTCAGAGCGGCCAGGTAGAGCAGGTGGTCGAGGCGATTACCGAAACCGCCTACACCGGCAAGATCGGCGACGGCAAGATTTTTGTTTATGACCTTCAGCAAACCGTGCGCATTCGTACCGGCGAGCAGGACATGGAAGCCATTTAAGCGAGGGATAGCCAATGGATACCTTAACCGAAATCAAATTCGCTCTGGATACCTTTTACTTTCTGATATCCGGTGTACTGGTCATGTGGATGGCGGCCGGTTTTGCCATGCTGGAAGCGGGTCTGGTACGCGCCAAGAACACCACCGAAATACTCACCAAGAACGTGCTGCTGTTTGCGATCGCCTGCACCATGTATCTGCTGGTGGGCTATCACCTCATGTATCTGAACAACCCGGCCGGCGGCTGGTTGCCAAGCCTGGGTGGCTTGATAGGCCAGGTGGAGGCGGGAGCCGACCATGCGCTGGAGGCCGACTTTTTCTTTCAGGTGGTGTTTGTAGCCACTGCCATGTCCATAGTGTCCGGTGCCGTGGCCGAGCGCATGAAGCTGTGGGGCTTTCTGGCATTTAGTCTGGTCATGACCGGCTTTATTTACCCGATTGAAGGTTACTGGACCTGGGGCGGTGGCTTTCTGTCGGAGTGGGGGTTCGTTGATTTTGCCGGTTCCGGTATCGTCCATCTGGCGGGCGCCTCAGCGGCACTGGCCGGTGTCTTGCTGCTCGGAGCCCGCAAGGGCAAGTACGGTAAAAACGGCGAGATCCACCCCATTCCCGGATCCAACATGCCCCTGGCAACCCTGGGCACCTTTATTCTGTGGATGGGCTGGTTCGGATTTAACGGGGGGTCGCAGTTACTGTTGTCCGATGTTGAAAATGCCACCGCGGTGGCGGGGATCTTCGTCAATACCAATGCGGCTGCGGCCACCGGGGCCATCGGCGCCCTGGTGGTGACCAAGCTGACCTGGGGCAAGGCGGATCTCACCATGATCCTCAACGGCGCTCTGGCAGGCCTGGTGGCCATTACCGCCGACCCCTTGTCTCCCAGCCCGTTGTGGGCCGCCGGCATCGGGCTGTTGGCGGGCATGCTGGTGGTGTATGCCATAGTGGTGCTGGACAAGCTGCGCATTGATGATCCTGTGGGAGCCATTTCGGTGCACGGAGTCTGCGGTATGCTGGGGCTCTTGCTGGTCCCCGTGACCCACCCCGACGCCACGTTGTGGGTGCAGCTGGTCGGCATACTGGTGATTGGTGGTTGGGTATTTGGTGCCAGCTGGCTGGTCTGGTATCTGCTTAAACGCACCATGGGCATCAGGGTGACCGAAGAAGACGAACTGTCGGGTATGGACAGGATAGATTGTGGTATAGACGCCTATCCCGAGTTTGTGACCCTGAAGCGCAGTTGAATGCCGCAACCGGCTACAGCGTTTCGCGAAATAAGGGAGGCCATGGAGCCTCCTTTTTTCATTTTTAGTGCGCCAGCGCAAAGACAGGGCGCGATAAAACCGGCAGCATATTGGTCGGCTGATTGCAGATGAAAACTTTTATCATTTCGATGTGAGTTACTGGTTGATTCTCAATGATGTATAAGTATACTGCTGAATGTAAATTGTTCTCACTCAACAAAATGGACCATGATGATGTCTAACAAACTATTCTTGTCTGCAGCTGCATTGGTGGTATCGAGCGTTGCCAGCCAGGCTTTTGCCGAAGAAGTCAACGTTTACTCCAATCGCCAGGATTTTTTAATCAAGCCGATTATCGATACTTTCAGCAAGGAAACCGGTATCGACGTTAACGTGGTATTCATGAAAGATGGCATGGGCGAGCGCCTGGAGCGTGAAGGTCGCCTGTCGCCAGCAGACTTGATATTGACGGTTGATGTGAGTCGCTTGATGGACGTGGTTGACAAGGACCTGACCCAAGCGGTTGAGAGCAAGATTCTGGAAGAAAGCATTCCTGCCCAGTATCGTGATGCCGATGGCAAATGGTTTGCCGTAACCACGCGCGCGCGTGCTATCTATACCTCAAAGGATCGAGTGGGCAAGCGCGAAGACATTACCTATGAAGAGCTGGCCGATCCCAAGTACAAGGGAAAAATTTGTACTCGCAGCGGCAAACATCCCTATAATGTGGCGCTGACTGCCTCCATGATTGATGAGCATGGAGTAGAATACACCAAAACCTGGCTCGAAGGCCTAAAGGCCAACCTGGCGCAAAAGCCGCAAGGTGGCGACCGCGACCAGATTAAGGCCATTAAAGACGGTGTATGTGATTATGCTCTGGGCAACAGCTACTACTACGGCGTGATGCTGAGCGACGACAAGCAGCGTGAAGCAGCGGAAGCCGTTTACATCAACTTCCCCAATCAGGAAGATCGTGGCACCCACGTGAATATATCTGCAGTAGCGCTTGCCAAACATGCCAAGAATAAAGACGCCGCCGTTAAGCTGATGGAATTTCTGGCCGCTGACGAAGCACAGCACCTGTACTCGTCCGTTAACCATGAGTATCCCGTCAAGCCTGGCGTAGAGCCATCGGATTTGGTGAAAAGCTGGGGGGATTTCGACGCCGACAAACGCCCGCTGGTTAATGTAGCAAAACATGCTAAAACCGCAGTGCAATTGGTAGACGAAGTTCAATACGACCTTTAAAAAGGCGGGGGCGAGGCCCCCGTTTTGAGTTGTCAATGAAACGATCAGGTTGGACGGTCAGCAGCTGGGCACTCGCCTTGTTGCTGACTTTGCCTATTACGGCACTTATATACGAGGCACTGTTACCCACAGAAGATATCTTTCATCATCTGTGGGGCACAGTGCTGCCTACCTATATCGGCAATACCTTTTGGCTGGTGTTGCTGGTGATGTCTTTCAGCCTGTTATGCGGAGTGCCCGCCGCCTGGCTGATGGCCATGTGTGAATTGCCCGGTAAACGCTGGCTGCAGTGGGCCCTGATCCTGCCGCTCGCCATGCCTTCCTACATAGTCGCCTTTGTTTATACCGACCTGCTGGATTTCTCCGGGCCGGTGCAAGCCGGCCTGCGCCAGTGGTTTGGCTGGCAGTCTGCCACCGATTATTACTTTCCAGCCATTCGTAGCCTGGGTGGTGCGGCGCTCGTGCTGGGACTGGTGCTTTACCCCTATGTGTATCTGCTGGCGCGCACCGCCTTTATGGAGCAATCCACCAGCCTTATTCAGTCTAGCCGGCTGCTGGGCTGCACGCCCTGGCAAAGCTTCAAGAAGGTCAGCCTGCCACTGGCTCGCCCCTCCATTGCCGTGGGTATGTCTTTGGTGGCCATGGAAACCCTGGCCGAGTTTGGTACCGTGAACTTTTTTGCGGTCAATACCCTGACCACGGCGGTCTATGATACCTGGCTGGGCTACGGCAGCCTGAATGCCGCCGCCAAAATATCCGCCATCATGCTGTTGGTGGTGATGCTGCTGTTGAGCCTGGAGCGCATGAGTCGCAAGCGCCAGCAAGTGTTTCAAAAAAGCATGGGACACGAGCAGCACGCCGGTTACCGTTTAACGGGGGTGGCCAAGTGGGGCGCACTGCTCTTTTGCTGGTCCTTGGTGATGCTGGGCTTCTTGCTGCCTTTTGTCATCCTCTGCTACCACGCCGTGCATTACTTTGACCAGGCCTGGAACAGCCGATTTTTTGAATACAGTTTCAACAGTCTGTGGTTGTCGACCCTGGTGGCGGGAGTGGCACTGATGGTCGGCCTGTTGCTGGGAATGACCCATAGACTGACGGGAAAAGTGTATTCCGTGGTGCCAATGCGACTGGCGTCCATGGGCTATGCCTTGCCGGGAACAGTACTGGCCATTGGCGTGCTGGTGCCGTTAACCAGCCTCGATTTTGCCATTAATGACGCGGCGGTGTGGCTGGGCGTCACCGAGCCGGGGTTGCTGTTTACCGGCACCATGACCGCCATTGCCTTTGGTTATCTGGTGCGCTTTGGTGCCATGGCCATCGGCTCGGTTGAAAGTAGTCTGGGCAAGGTATCGCCGTCCCTCGACATGGTCACACAAACCATGGGTTATGGCCCCGGCGCCATGATGATGAAGGTACACATGCCGCTGATCCGCAAGGGGATGCTGGCTGGCGCCTTGCTGGTGTTTATCGAATGCATGAAAGAGCTGCCGGCGGCTCTCTTGCTACGGCCTTTCAACTTTCAGACGCTGGCCACTTATGTATATCAGTTTGTATCCGACGAGCAATTGGAATTGGGGGCCTTGCCCGCGATTGTGATTGTACTGGTTGGCTTGATACCGCTGATTTTCTTGAACCGATCATTGGAGCAACACCACTGATGGCGGCATTAGACGTAAAAAAGCTGTGCTGTAGCTATAACGGCAAGGCAGTACTGGACAACCTTTCGTTGCGGGTCGAAGAGAACGAAATCATGTGCCTGCTGGGGGCCAGCGGGTGCGGTAAAACCACCTTGCTCAAGGCCATTGCCGGGCTGCTGCCCGTCGCACGGGGCGAGATCAGGATTCACGGCCAGCAAATGAACGGTAACGGCCTTGCCGTGGTCCCGGAGCGGCGCAACATCGGCATGATCTTTCAGGATTACGCACTGTTTCCGCATTTAAACGTGGCCAGAAACGTGGCCTTTGGCCTGCAGTGCAAAGAAAGCAACAAGGCGGTCATTTGCAAGCGGGTTGCCGAGGTGCTGGCGCTGGTAAACCTGGCGGATTTGGGAGAGCGTTATCCCCATCAATTATCCGGTGGCCAGCAGCAAAGGGTCGCCATCGCACGGGCCATGATTGGCAAGCCGCAGCTCATGCTGCTGGACGAGCCGTTTTCCAACATAGATACCCAGGTGCGGATGCGCTTGATCAGCGAGATCCGCGAACTGCTGAAAGGGCAGGGCATCAGCGCCATCTTCGTGACCCACAGTAAAGAAGAGGCGTTCGCCTTTTCCGACCGGCTGGCACTCTTTCGCAGCGGCCACATCGAGCAGGTGGGACGCCCCCAGGTGTTGTATCAGCAGCCAGAAAACCGTTTCGTTGCCGACTTTCTCGGTTTGGCAAACTATGTGCCCGCCACCGTCATCGACAGCCAGACCTTGTTGACGCCCATGGGAACGATAGCCAGTCAGTCGGTGTTGAATGCGGACGCCGGCACCAGTGGCCAGCTCATGCTGCGGCCACGGCAAATTCAGCTGTCATTGACCGAGCAGGGCAATGGCCGTGTGGTCGAGCAACAGTTCCTGGGCACACACACCCGTTGTGTGGTGGAGTGCCAGAACCTGCGTCTGGAGGTCAGCACCAACGAGCCACTGCCAGCCGTGAGTCAGGTGCACGTAAAAGTCCTGCCCCATGCGCTGACCTTTTTCCCCGAGCATCAGGGACAAAGAGCCGTCGCGTAATGCCGAAAGGCGGTTGCGGGACAGCCACCTCCGACTCGCAGCTGGCTGAAACGAGTCGTCACGGCGAGGCAAGCTCGCCCCGTGCAGGCTCAAACACCTGGCGCTCTGTCAGGTGCTGGTCGGCTGAGGCGATCCCGGGCGCCTCTTTTTAGGCTGCGAATCTGCGCTGAGCACCACTGACAGGCAACGCCGCCGCACGCTCGTTTTTTTCCTCTTCGCTGCTCACAAGTTAACTTTCACGGGGTATACTGGCTTCATCTGGATTAACAAGAGAGTGAGCCATGACTGCACAAGCCGGCATTTGCGCCGAACCCAATCTGCACGCCCATTACTTATTGTTTGATATCCTGCCCGGTCACCATGCCGGTGTCGTAGACGCCCTCGCTCAGGTGCCGGCCTTGTGGCAGAGCCTGCAACAGCAATACCTGGATGCGCGCTTTTCGGGGCTGGTTGCCATTGGTCACCAAGCCTGGGATGACCTGTATCCTGACGCGCGACCCTCCGAGCTCTGTGCCTTTCCTGCCCAGCAGCAAGGCCAGCGAGTGGCACCGGAAACCCCCTTCGATCTCTTCTTTCAGCTGCGAGCCGACCGGCTCGATGTGGCCTATATCGCGGTGCAGAAAGTGATGGCCCTGCTGGCGGGCAAGGTGGAACTAAAGGACGAGCGTCAGGGCTTTCGTTATCTAGATTGTCGAGACATGACCGGTTTTGTGGACGGCACCGAAAACCCCCAAGGGGAAGACAGAGCCGGGGTAGCTCTGGTGGCAGAGGGCCGCTTTGCCGGCGGCAGTTATGTACATGTGCAGCGCTATCGCCACAAGCTGGCACGCTGGGAAAAACTGGCCATCAAAACCCAGGAAGAAGTGTACGGCCGTACCAAAGCCGACAATATCGAGTATGAATCCGCACAAAAGGCACCGACTGCGCACACCAAAAGAACCAGCCTGAAAGATGCGGCAGGCAACAGCATGGAAATATTGCGCCAAAGCATGCCCTGGGGCACGGCGAACGTCCAGGGGCTGGTGTTTATTTCGTGCTGCAACACACCGCTGCACTTTACGCGCATGCTGGAGAGTATGTATCAACCCGATGAGCAAGGGCACTTCGATCACTTGACCCTGTTCACCCAGGCCGAAACGGGTGCCGCCTTTTTTGCCCCCGCAGAAGACTGGCTCAGCAGCAAAGGCGACCTGTAAGTGAAGCGAGAGGAGTAAGGCGAGAGGAGCCATCACCTCACTCGCCACTCCTGTCGCCTCACTTTTTAGACGTATTGCTCAAACAGCTCGAGTACGCTTTGGTACAGGGTGGTAATGGGGGTGTCGTGGGTGGGGGTAATAAAAATGGTATCGTCACCCGCTATGGTGCCCAGAATGCCTTCTGCCTTGCCCAGGGAGTCCAGCATGCGGGCAATCAGCTGGGCCGCCCCCGGGCTGGTATGAATGACGATCAGCGCACTGTTGTGGCCCACGTCCAGCACCAGGTTTTTTAGCTGGCTGCTGCTGGTGGGCACGCCCAGCTCTATGGGCAGGCAGTACACCATTTCCATTTTGGCGTTGCGGGTGCGCACGGCGCCAAACTTGCTCAGCATGCGTGAGACTTTCGACTGGTTGATATTATTAAACCCCGCCTCCTGCAGCGCAGTGACTATTTCGGCTTGTGAGCCAAAACGTTCCTCGTTGAGCAGAGCCTTAAATGCCTTGACCAGTTGTTCTTGCTTTTCGTTCATAGTGTGCAGCCGAGTGAGCATGGTTGAATGAGGCATATTGTCTATCCACCATGGCTTTTTATCAAGGATTAGTCATTTATATTGCATAAAGATGCAGAATTAGCTTGCATTAACAGCCATGCAAAATAAAATCAGTCAAACACTCTGACAGATGATGTGAATATAGAGCATGGGCATAGAATTCAACGGCATTTGCAAGTCCTGGTCTGGTCAGGAAATTTTAAGCCAGGTATCGTTTAAATGCGATGCCGGGGAAACACTGGTTCTACTTGGCCCCAGCGGTGCCGGTAAAAGCTCGTTATTACGCTTGATGAACCTGCTGGATGTTCCAGACTCCGGGCAGCTCACCATAGCCGATCAGGCATTTTCCTTTCCCGATGCCCATCATGGTCGCTTGCACAAACGCGCACAGCAGCTGCGAAGCACTGTGGGCATGGTGTTTCAACAGTATCATTTGTGGCCTCACCTTACCGTGGAGCAAAACTTGCTGGAAGCGCCCCTGAAGGTGTTGGGCATGAATAAAAGCGCAGCACAAGACAAGGCGGGGCAGCTGCTCGCTCAATTAAAGCTGAGTGACAAGCGCCATGCCTGGCCTGGCGCCTTGTCCGGCGGTCAGCAACAGCGAGTGGCCATTGCCCGCGCGCTGATGATGGATCCGGCCGTGCTGCTGTTTGATGAACCCACGGCCGCGCTGGATCCGGAAATTACCAAAGAGGTGGCCGACATTATCCTGCAGCTGGGCAAAACCGGCATCACTCAGGTTATTGTGACCCACGAAGTCGGGTTTGCCCGCCGGGTGGCGAGCAAGGTGGCGTACCTGGAGCAAGGCCGTTTAATTGAATATGGCGATGCCAGCTTGCTGGATCATCCCACCACAGTACGACTGACCGAGTTTTTGACTCATTAATGACAATAAGGACATTATCGTGAACAAGACCTTACTCTCTTTGGCGCTGCTGGCCAGTGCCGGCCTGGCTCAGGCCGACGAAGTGAAATTTGTAACCAATGCCGCTTATGCGCCCTTTGAGTTCGTTGATGAAAACAACGAAATGCAGGGCTTTGATATCGACCTGGCCAAAGCCATTTGTGAAGTACAGCAAATGAACTGCAGCTTTCACAACCAGGCATTCGACAGCCTGATCCCCAGCCTGAAGTTCCGTCGTTATCACGCCGCCATTGCCGCCATGGACATTACCCCGGAGCGCGCCAAGCAGGTGGACTTCAGTGATATCTATTATGAAAACTCCGCGGTCTTCGTCACGCCCACCGACAAGTTCGACAACCTGGACGCCCTGCAACAAGAAACCGTGGGCGTGCAAAACGGCACCTCCCATCAAAAATACATTCAAGACAAGCTGGAAGCAGACGGCATGAAGGCCCGTCCCTATCAAAGCGTGCAGGATGCACTGCTGGATATGAGCAATGGTCGTATCAATGCGGTGTTTGCCGATACCGCCGTAGTAGGTGACTGGCTGGCCAAAAACGAAGGCTATGCGGTACTGGGCGAGCGCATTACCGATGATGACTACTTTGGTACCGGTTTTGGTATTGCCGTCACCCAGGGTAACCAGGAGTTGCTTGATCAGTTGAACGAAGGCCTGAGTCAGTTAAAAGACAACGGGACCTACGACCGCCTCTACCAAAAGTATTTCCCTCAGTAATATGCTGACTCATCTAATGAATGCCAGCCTGATGACCCTGGGGCTGGCATTGATGTCATTGGCGGTCGGTCTGGTGCTGGCCATTTTGTTCTGTGGTGGTGAAATGAGCCGCTTTGCGCTGTTGCGCTGGCCGGTGACCTTGCTGACCACAGTGCTGCGTGGCCTGCCCGAAATACTGGTGGTCTTTTTCATCTATTTTGGGTCTACCCAGATATTGTTTTTAATGACGGGCGAATACATAGAGTTCAGCCCGTTCTGGTGTGGTGTGACGGCGCTTTCCCTGTTGTTTGCCGCCTATTCGGCGCAAACGCTGCGCGGCGCATTGAATGCCGTGGATAAAGGGCAGCGTCAGGCGGCACAAGCACTGGGCCTGCCCAGACTTTACACCTTTATTCACATAGTGCTGCCGCAAACCTGGCGCCATGCGCTGCCCGGGCTGGGTAACCAGTGGCTGGTATTGCTGAAAGATACGGCCCTGGTGTCCTTGATTGGGGTGCACGATTTAATGTACCAGGCCAAGGCCGTGGCTTCTCGCACCTATGAGCCCTTTACCTGGTATGGCATAGCGGCACTTATTTATTTGCTTATTACCGTGCTTAGCCAGCAAGGGCTGAAGCGGCTGCGAACTCGGGTAACGCGTTATGATTGATGGGCCTGTTATGCCTGACTGGTTTGGCTATCTGCCTACCCTGCTGCAAGGAGTGAGCATCACCCTGCAGATCACCGGTGCCGGTCTGCTACTGGGGCTGGTTATCGCACTGACCCTGACCTGGGTGTTGGAGCAACGCCTGCCGGTGGCCGCACAGCTGGCCGAAGGCTATCTGCTGTTGCTGACCGGCACTCCCTTACTGGTACAGATATTCTTGGTTTATTATGGTCCGGCCCAGTTCGACTGGGTGAAAAACAGTTGGGCCTGGACCTATCTGCGCGAACCCATGTTCTGCGCCATTCTGGCCCTGGGCATGAACGCCGGTGCCTATACCTGTCGGCTGTTCAAAGGCGCACTGGATGCGGTGCCCTACGGAGAAACCCTGGCCTGCAAGGCCCTGGGCATGAATAGCTGGCAAGCCTTGAGCGTGAAACTGCGCCATGCCATGCGCCGCGTGATCCCGGCCTATTCCAACGAAGTGGTGCTGGTACTCAAGGGCAGTTCGCTGGCCAGCACGATTTCCATCATGGAAATCATGGGGCTGGCCCAGCGACTCAATGGCCAGACTTATGACACCCTGGCGGTGTTTGGCCTGGCGGGCGCG
Source organism: Oceanisphaera sp. (assembly GCF_048268965.1). Lineage (GTDB taxonomy): Bacteria > Pseudomonadota > Gammaproteobacteria > Enterobacterales > Aeromonadaceae > Oceanimonas. Next base: position 241,756 of record NZ_JBLWUK010000001.1, on the reverse strand, counting down.
ATTTATCTGCTGCTTAACGGAATGCTCACATTTCTGTTTCGTTTGCTGGAACGCCGGGCGCTGCGCTTTCAAACTCACCAGTGAGCCGGCTCATGTTCTGACATGATCAAGAACCGACCTGAGCTCACAATCACGAGTATTAGGCTATCTTAATGATTGTGTTTTTACAGCGTTTTCGTTATTTTGCCTAAGCATTAGGAAACGTCTAACAACTCAATAATAACGGAGTTCAGCTATGAAAGTTGCCGTACTAGGAGCCGCCGGTGGTATCGGTCAGGCTCTGGCCCTGCTGTTGAAAAACAACCTGCCTGCCGGTTCTGCATTAAGCCTGTACGATATCGCCCCAGTCACTCCTGGCGTTGCCGCCGATCTCAGCCACATCCCTACGGCCGTTAGCGTAGTGGGCTTTGGCGGTGAAGATCCTACTCCGGCACTGGAAGGCGCCGACATAGTTCTGATCTCTGCCGGTGTTGCGCGCAAGCCGGGTATGGATCGTGCCGATCTGTTCAACGTGAACGCCGGTATCGTGAAAAACCTGATCGAAAAAGCCGCCGTTGCCTGTCCTAACGCCTGCATTGGTATCATCACCAACCCGGTGAATACCACAGTGCCGATTGCCGCCGAAGTGCTGAAAAAAGCCGGTGTGTACAACAAGAACAAGCTGTTTGGTATCACGACTCTTGACGTGATCCGCGCCGAGACCTTTGTTGCCGAAGCCAAGGGCCTGAACGTGGCCGATGTTAAGGTTCCCGTTATCGGTGGCCACAGCGGCGTGACCATACTGCCGTTGCTGTCTCAGGTTGAAGGTGCTTCTTTCTCCGACGAAGAAATCGAGAAAATGACTCACCGCATCCAGAATGCCGGTACCGAAGTGGTTGAAGCCAAGGCCGGTGGCGGTTCTGCCACTCTGTCCATGGGCCAGGCTGCCTGTCGTTTTGCGCTGTCTTTGGTGAAAGCCATGGAAGGTGCAACCGACGTGGTAGAGTGCACCTATGTAGACGGCGGCAGCGAGCACGCCCAGTTCTTCGCACAGCCTGTGTTGCTGGGTAAGAACGGCGTAGAAAAAGTGCTGCCTTACGGCAAGCTGAGCGCTTTTGAAGAAGCCGCCATGAACGACATGCTGGACACCCTGAAAGGCGATATCGCCAAAGGTGTAGAGTTCGTCAAGTAATCTGACGAACGAGTCCACTAAAAAAGGGAGCTTCGGCTCCCTTTTTGCTTTTTGTGTTGGGGTTTGTAGGCGAACGCTTGCTCTCGCATTTCGCCGAAGGCGGAACGGTTTAAAACAAAAAATGCCACTGCTTAAAGACTTCTTAGCCACGGAATCCACGGAACCCACGGAACCCACGGAAAAATGGTGATCAGATCTGAAAGGGATATTGATGGTAAGGGCCAACAGGCGGCGTTGATATTCACATACAGCACGAATGTAGTCGCGTGCTTTGAGCACCGAAAACCTGCAAAGCAGGTTCTGATGCACAGCTCCAACCTGGTACGAGCAACAAAAAAGGTAGCGCAAGGGCTACCTTTTTCTTTAATGTACGGCTGCTGGAGCAGGCCGGTGTTAGATGGCTCTAACGGGGCGTTTCTTGTGTTGTAACACCAGGCCGATAAAGCAAACGACAGCCGTCGTGATGCCTATCAGCTGGCTGTATTCCATCGATAAATTGAAGCCAATCGGGTTGGTTGTAATATAAGAGACGGTAATCGCCGTGCCGATAACGGCGGGAATACTGGTCACCCAGTGGAAAGTCCCTCTATCGAACAAGTATTTGGTGGCCAGCCACAACACGCTGGTGGACAGCAACATGTTGGAGAAGGCGAAATAGCGCCAGATTAACGCAAAATCCAACAGCGTCATAAAGTAGGCGATAGCCAGCAAAGGCGCGGACAATGCCAGTCTGTGCAGTGTAGTCTGTGAAACCTTGAACGCATCCATAATGGTTAAACGCAATGAGCGAAACGCCGTGTCGCCAGAAGTAATGGGGAAGATAGCCACTGCCAGAATCGCCATCACTCCACCGATCACACCCAGATAACTGGTCGCAATATGGTTAACCACCATGCCCGGGCCACCCATATCCAGCATGCCCTTCAACTCAGCATAACCACCGGGGAAAGCCGCAATACCCGCCAACGCCCAGACACAGGCGACTATGCCTTCACACATCATGGCGCCATAAAACACCGGACGCGCATACTTTTCATTGGTCAGACAGCGGGCAATCATGGGTGACTGGGTGGAATGAAAACCACTGATAGCACCACAGGTGATGGTCAGGAACAATAATGGCCATACGGGTAAACCATCCGGATTGGGCGTTAATAAGTCATCATGGGAATGACCATCAAAGTAGGCAAAAACATCGGCTACCTGTGGCAGATGCGGTGCTTCCAGTAACAAGGCACCGGCAACCAGGGTGGTCATGACAATCATCAACAAGCCAAATAACGGATACAGCTTGGTGATGATTTTATCGATGGGCAGCAGGGTGGCCAAAAAGTAATAGCCTAAAATGACCAAGACCCAAAAGCTGTTACCGGCTAAAAAGGTGCCTTCAAAATAGGACAGGTTACTCAGTAGCCCGGCAGGACTCATGATGAAAACCACGCCCACAAAAAACAGCAGCATGCAGGTAAACACCAGCATGATGCCTTTGAAGACCACGTTATAATAATGGCCGGCAATTTCCGGTAAACTCTTGCCATCCTCTTTCAGGCTCATTACACCCGAAAAATAGTCATGTATTGCGCCACCCAGCACGTTACCAATCACGATCCACACCAGGGCAATGGGACCATACAAGGCGCCGAGAATAGGGCCAAAAATGGGGCCAACACCGGCAATGTTCAAAAACTGAATTAAAAAAGCTCTGGCCGGGCTGATGGCAACGTAGTCAACGCCGTCATCCAGGCGCTGCTGAGGGGTACGCGCCGTCGGGTCTATCCCCGCCTGTTTTTCAACAAAGGGGCCATAGAACTTATAGCCGAGAATAAGTATGGTAATACTGATAAAGAAGATAAGCATTTATAAAGTCCTTTATTAATTAGGTGCTTATTGGTTCCTGCAAGGTAACACGCGCTACTACCCACTGAATACTGGACTATAGCCCTAGGCATCTATGATTAAGCTTGACGAATCACGGCTTAATGATCCCACAGATGACCGGGTGCCGGTCGCTTTTTTCGGTCAAACCTTGATAGATTCGGCCGTCATTATGTGTATTCGTGCGTTGCTGGGGGATTACATTTTCAGGGGTAAATCCAGGTATTCATCGTCCTGCCGGCCCGAGGAGCCGACCGTGTGTCTGTCTGCAAGAATGAGGGACGTACATACGCCGTTACTTCGTCCAGGCCAGCCCTACCTTTGAGCCGTTGCGCCGGCCCAGCTGCTGGCTAATCCAGCGGCCGGTCAGTACCAGCTCGTCCAGGCTCACGCTCGTAAGCATACCTAAGCCCTGTAATAAATACACCACTTCTTCGGTGGCGACATTGCCCGAGGCCCCAGGGGCGTAGGGGCAACCGCCGAGGCCGGCCACCGAGCTGTCAATAATGCGTATTCCTTGCTCCAGGGCGACATAAATATTGGCCAGCGCCTGGCCGTAGGTATCGTGAAAATGTACCGCCAGCTGCGCCAGGGGGACCTCCTGACTCACGGCGTTCAGCAGGGCGAGCACCCGCCTGGGGGTGCCGGTGCCCAGGGTATCGCCCAGCGAAATTTCACAACATCCCATTTGATGCAGGGCGCTGGCAACCCGTGCCGCCGCCGCCGGGGTAATGGCGCCTTCATAGGGGCAGTCCAGCACGGTAGATACATAACCGCGTACCGGTATGTTTTGCTCCTTGGCCAGGGCCAACAGCGGCGCAAAGCGCGCCAGACTGGTGGCGATAGAGGCATTGATATTGTGCTGGCAAAAGGACTCGGAGGCGGCGGTGAACACGGCCACCTGGTCAGCCCCGGCAGCCAGGGCGGCCTTAAGCCCCTGCAGATTAGGCGTCAGGACGCTGTAAATCACCTGGGGCTGGCGCTTGATGCCCGCCAGCACGGCCTGGCCGTCGGCCATTTGCGGTACCCATTTCGGGGAGACAAAGCTGGCCGCTTCTATGTGCGTCAGGCCACTGTGGGCGAGGCGTTCAATCAGCTCGATTTTAACGGCGGTAGGCACCTGACTGGCTTCGTTCTGCAAGCCATCTCGGGGCGCCATTTCCACCAGGGTTACCGAATCCGTCATCACCACTCCTGTTATACCAATTACAGTAAAGATTTGATCACCTTTGAACCTGAATACCAGAGGCACCACAGCCACCTCCCACGACACGCCATAAACTCATCCCTGAGGGCTCGGGAAATGCCGTCCATGGCCTTTCACGGTCGTGGGAGGCGATCTCTGCTGCCTCTTCTCAAGCACCGAGTTGCCTGTAGGCAGCACGAACAGGCAACTCGGTAGCATCAAGGAGGATGAAGGGATCTACTCCACCGACCATCACATGACAAGGATGTCATGTGCTGAGCGTCACATGGATGTGCTTGCAGCGTGTCGGTGGAGTAGGCCCTTTGTCCGACTTTTATAGAGCAAGAAAATAGATCTGCTATTTAATCTGTTTGGTATTACTCAGCCTCTATGCGCAGCAGCTCACAGCCTTCCGCCACCTGGCTGCCTTGTCGATAATACAACTCGGCAACCCTGCCTGCCGTGGGGGCGCGAATGGCATGCTCCATTTTCATCGCCTCCATAATCAACAACGTCTGGCCTGCGACCACCGCATCGCCCACCGCCACCTCAAGCTGGCTGATCACCCCCGGCATGGGGGCCTTCAGGCTGTCGGCCGCCGAATGGGCACTGGACGTAAAATGAGGTCGATACAGCTGTATATCGAAGCGCTCACCCTGATAAAACAACCACAGCTGATCCTCAAGGCGCGCCAGATAACAGCGCAGTGGCCGCTGATCCAGCACGGCGTCCAGTCGATCGCCGGTGAGGGTGGCGCTAATATTATGTCGAGTATCCTCAAATTCGACGCGCCAAGCCGGCTGCTCACTCAGGACGGACTGAGCGGGGCTCACCGCCAACCGATAAGCCTGGCCATCCTGCACCAGATTAAACTGGCGCCGGGTGGGCAGGTTGAGCCACCAGCCCTGGTTGTCGGCAAAGGGCGAGGCATCGGGCTCGGGCTCGCTTAACAGCAAAAATACCGCGACCAGCGCCAACTGTTGCGAGCGACTTAATGAGGCGGGGGCGAATAACTCGGCTTCATGCTCGGCAATAAAGCGGGTGTGCAGCTCGGCGTTGTGCAAGGCAGGCAGCGCCACCAGACGGGTCAGGAAGCCGACGTTGGTGCGCACGCCGCCAATACGATACTCGACCAGCGCGCGGGCCAGGTGGCGCAGTGCACCCTCACGAGTGGGGGCCCAGACGATCAACTTGGCGATCAGGGGATCATAATAGATCCCTATGCTGTCACCCTGGCGCACACCTGTGTCCAGCCTGATCACCGGACGTGCCGTGCCATGGGGCGAGGGGCTGGTTTGCGGTTCATGCAAATAGTGCAAGCTGCCGGCAGCGGGTAAAAATTGCTGGGCAGGATCTTCTGCATACACACGCGCTTCAATGGCGTGCCCCCGGGTTGTAACCTGCGCCTGACTCAGAGGCAGGGGCTGACCGGCGGCAATACGCAGCTGCCAGTCCACCAGATCCAGCCCGGTGATCAATTCCGTGACCGGATGCTCCACTTGCAACCGGGTGTTCATCTCCATAAAGAAGAACTGGCCGTCGTCCAGGTATAAAAACTCCACCGTGCCGGCGCCGCAATAATCGATGGCCAGGGCTGCTCGTACCGCCGCCTCGCCCAGGGCGATCCCCATCTCGGGGGGTAAGTCAGGCGCCGGTGCTTCTTCAATGACTTTTTGCTGGCGCCGTTGCAGTGAACAATCACGCTCGGCCAAATAAATACCCTGGCCAAATGAGTCACAGAATACCTGAACTTCAATGTGTCGTGCCTGGGGCAGATAGCGCTCCAGCAGCATGGCGTCGTCACCAAAGGCGGCCCTGGCTTCGCGTTTGGCGGCGGCCAGCGCTTCGTCAAACTCTGCCAGCTGTTGCACCAGCCGCATGCCTTTGCCGCCGCCACCGGCGACCGCCTTGAGCAATAGCGGAAAACCACAGCGCTCGGCGGCCTGACGTAAGCGTTGCGGATTTTGCTCGGGCTCATGATAGCCGGGCACGACAGGGACGCCGGCAGCGCTCATCAGTGCTTTGGCCGCCGACTTGGAGCCCATGGCGCTAATGGCAGTGGCGGGCGGGCCGATGAAAACGATGCCTTGTTCGGCACAGGCGTGGGCAAAGTCGGCATTTTCCGATAAGAAACCGTAGCCCGGGTGTATCGCTTCGGCACCACTCGCCCTGGCAATCTCCAACAACAGGTCTTGCCTGAGGTAACTGTCGGTGGCGGGGGCCGGCCCCAGGTACCAGGCTTCATCTGCCGCGGTAACGTGGGCGGCTTTGGCGTCGGCCGCGGAATACACGGCCACGGTATGAATGCCGAGCAGTCGACAGGTGCGGATGATACGACAGGCAATTTCGCCTCTGTTGGCAATCAGGACTGTGTTAAACAAGGGAGCCTCAGGCATTGTCATCCTCCCAGGCGGCGGGCCTTTGTTGCAGGAAAGCACTCACGCCTTCCTGTGCCTCGTCGCCAATGCGCACCTCGGCCAGTCGTTCGGCGCTGCGCTCAATCAAGTCGGCAGTGATGGGCTGGTCACTTATCTGTTGCAACCAGTGTTTAGCCGTGCTCATGGCTCCAGGCCCATTGCGTAACAGCGCGCGAAGGGGCTCGGCGGCGGCCTGATCCAGGCTCTGCTCCGGGGTGGCGACACAATGCACCAGCCCCAGGCGTTCGGCGGTGGCGGCCGTCATCAGTTCGGCTGTCAGCAGATAGCGTCGGGCCTGACGTTGACCCATGGCGCGCATGACATAGGGGCTGATGGTGGCGGGGATCAACCCCAAGCGCACCTCACTGAAGCAAAAGCGACTATTGGCGGCGGCGATGACCAGGTCGCAACAGCTGATAAGGCCCAGGGCACCGCCATACGCCGCGCCTTGTACCAGTGCCAGCACGGGGTGGGCAAAGGTGTCGAGTTGTTGCAATAACAAGGCAAGCTTGCGCGCGTCTGCCACATTCTGTTCGGGCGTCAGCAGCCGGGCCTGTTTCATCCAGTTGAGATCGGCGCCGGCGCTAAAATGCCTGCCCTGGCTACGGATGACCAGTACCCGTAACGACGCCATATTCGCGGCCTGGCCCAAGGCACTGGCCATGGCGTCAATCATGGCCTCGTTTAATGCATTGCCTTGCTCGGGCCGATTGAGGATCAGCTCAACCACCCCATCGGGGCGGGCTGTCAGTAATACCGGATCGCTCATCTCGCCTCCTACATGCGAAACACCCCAAACCGGGTGTCGGGGATGGGGCGGTTCAGTGCCGCGGCCAGACTCATGGCCAGCACGCGGCGGCTGTCGGCGGGATCGATCACGCCGTCGTCCCATAATCGTGCGCTGGCATACCCGGGATGCCCTTCTTGTTCATAACGTTTGATAATGGGGGCTTTAAAGTTGTCCTCGTCGGCTTGGCTCCAGCATTCACCGGCTTTTTCTTTGGCATTGCGCCGTACCCTGGCCAGCACGCCGGCGGCTTGTTCGCCGCCCATCACCGAGATGCGCGCGTTGGGCCATAGCCATAAAAAGTCGGGATCAAACGCCCGGCCACACATGCCATAGTTACCGGCACCAAAGCTGCCGCCCATAATCAGCGTAATTTTAGGCACCCTGGCACAGGCGACCGCCATCACCAGCTTGGCACCGTGCTTGGCAATGCCTTCCGCCTCGTATTTTTTACCCACCATAAAGCCGGTAATGTTCTGCAAAAACAGCAGGGGAATATTGCGCTGGCAACACAGCTCGATGAAGTGCGCGCCTTTTTGCGCCGACTCGCTGAATAAAATGCCATTGTTGGCAATAATGCCCACCCCATAACCATGCAAATGTGCAAAGCCGGTAATCAGGCTGGTGCCATAATCGCGTTTGAATTCGTCGAAGGCCGAGTCATCCACCAGGCGGGCAATGACGGCGCGCGCATCCAGTGCTTTGCGTAAGTCGGTGCCGACGATGCCGTACAGCTGCTCAACCGGGTACCGAGGAGGCAGGGGCGCCTTGGTGGGAGTGGGCAGCGGAGAACGGTGCAAATTGGCTACCAGGCGGCGCGCCAGCCAAAGGGCGTGGCTGTCGTTTTCTGCCACATGATCCGCCACCCCGGATTGCCGGGTATGCACCTCGGCACCGCCCAGCTCTTCGGCGCTCACCACCTCGCCGGTGGCGGCTTGCACCAGGGGCGGGCCCCCCAAGAAAATGGTGCCCTGATTGCGGACTATGATGGACTCGTCCGCCATGGCAGGCACATAGGCGCCACCGGCGGTGCACAACCCCATGACGACCGCGATCTGAGGAATGTTGGCGGCGGACATGCGGGCCTGATTAAAGAAAATCCGGCCAAAATGATCGCGATCGGGAAACACCTCGGCCTGACTGGGTAAATGGGCACCGCCCGAGTCGACCAGGTAAATGCAGGGCAGGTGGCAGCGCTCGGCAATCTCCTGGGCGCGCAGGTGTTTTTTGACCGTCAGCGGGTAGTAGGTACCGCCTTTTACCGTGGCATCGTTGGCGACTATCATGCACTCGATGCCACTGATGCGCCCTATGCCGGTGATCACGCCCGCAGCGGGTACTGGGTCCTCATAGACCCGATGAGCGGCCAATGGCGACAGCTCCATAAAAGGGGCACCCGGGTCGAGTAATTCGCGAATGCGGTCACGAGCCAGTAACTTGCCTCTTTGCTGGTGGCGCGCCTGATTGGCGGCACCGCCGCCTTCGGCAATGTGGGCCACCAAGGCTTGCAGTGCCGCCACTTCTACCGCCATGGCGTCGTGATTGGCCTTGAATTCAGGCGACTCGGGATTGATGTTATCAGGCAGTATCGTCATCCAGGACTCCTGCTCGTACTACTTATTAAACCTAAGGCTTTCTCGCCACGGAAATTTACATCAAGCTCGTCAAATCGCTGTATGCTTTACGTCGTACGCTGTAAGTCAAGCAAGACGGTGTTTATCTTGAACTTACAGCGTAAGGCTTACCGCGATGTTTATACTCTTTAGGCCTTGATCCTTCTGTCGCTAGTCGGGTACTTGGCGACTTAGTTATTGCGTACCAACTCGCGGCCAATCAGCATGCGGCGGATCTCCGAGGTGCCGGCGCCGATTTCGTACAGCTTGGCATCCCGCAGCAGGCGGCCGGCGGGGAACTCGTTAATGTAACCGTTGCCACCGAGTAGCTGTATGGCATCCAGCGCCATCCGGGTGGCGCCCTCGGAGGCCAGCAGTATCACACCGGCGGCATCCTTGCGGGACAGCTGGCCCCGGTCCGCCGCCATGGCCGTCATATAGGTATAGCAACGGGCGGCATTCATTTGGGTATACATGTCCGCCAGCTTGCCCTGCACCAGTTGAAACTCGCCGATGGCCTGACCAAACTGCTTGCGCTCTCGTACATAGGGCAGCACCAGATCCATGGCCGCCTGCATGATGCCAAGCGGACCCGCGGCCAGCACCAGCCGTTCGTAGTCCAGGCCGCTCATCAGCACTTCCACGCCGCCATTAAGCGGGCCCAGCAGGTTGGCTCTGGGCACACGGCAGTCCTGAAACACCAGTTCGCAGGTGCTGGAACCGCGCATGCCGAGCTTGTCCAGCTTTTGCGCATGACTGAAACCGGGGGTGTCGCGTTCTACGATAAAGGCACTGATGCCCCGGGCCCCGGCCTGGGGCTCGGTTTTGGCGTACACCACCAGCACCTGGGCCTCGGGGCCGTTGGTGATCCACATCTTGTTACCGTTCAGCACAAAATGATCGCCATCGGCGCGGGCCTGCAGGCTCATCGATACCACGTCTGAGCCCGCGTTGGGCTCCGACATCGCCAGGGCGCCTATGTGTTCACCGCTGAGCAGGGCCGGCAGGTACTGCTGCTTTTGCTGTTCACTGCCGTGGCGATGGATTTGGTTGACGCACAGATTGGAGTGGGCGCCGTAAGACAAGCCTACCGCCGCCGAGGCGCGGCTGACTTCTTCCATCGCCAGCACATGGGCCAGATAGCCCATGTTCACCCCGCCATATTCTTCGGCCACCGTAATGCCGAACAGCCCCATGTCACCCAGCCTGGGCCACAGCTCGGCGGGAAACCGGTTTTCTGTGTCTATGGCCTCGGCCAGCGGCGCAATATCGCGGCTGGCAAAGGCGGCCACCTGCTCACGCAGCATCACCAAGGTCTCGTCTAACCCCATATTCAACGGCGAATAGGACGTCATGGCATCCTCCTGATCCACTGCAGTTGACTCAACAAACCAATATTTGGTTTCGTTTGCTGCCGATTTGCTCCCATTAACTATAGTTGTCATGAGTGGTGGTGGGGGAATCAGGCTCGACTAAACTTGAAATATCTGTCATTCACCGTCGGCTTGCCCCGCCCTGATTAGCTGTCTGGATGCTGACGATGGCTTGCGGAAAACAAGCCGCCGGCGCCATTAATACAACGCTTAGCTGAGGATCATCTGGCCATGAAAAAAGAGGATATCGTCATCGTCGGAGCGGCCCGTACGCCCATGGGGGCCATGCTGGGGGAGCTGAGTTCGGTGTCGTCTCCCAGGCTTGGGGCAGCAGCCATTGCTGCAGCAGTACAACGTGCGGGGGTAAAGCCGGAGCAGGTCGATGAGGTCATCATGGGCTGTGTGCTCTCGGCGGGTCTTGGCCAGGCACCGGCACGACAGGCGGCTCTGGCAGCCGGGTTGCCGAATAGTGTGCCCTGTACCACAGTGAATAAAATGTGTGGCTCTGGCATGAAAGCCGTCATGTTGGCCTGGGATCAGCTGAAGGCTGGCAGTGGCGAGCTCATGGTCGCCGGCGGCATGGAAAGCATGAGTCAGGCACCTTACCTGTTACCCAAGGCGAGAGCGGGGCTGCGCATGGGGCACGCCAGTCTGCAGGATCATCTGTTTCTGGATGGGCTGGAAGACGCCTATGAAGGCGGCCTGATGGGTAGCTTTGCCCAGCGTACCGCCGATCAGTTTGCCATCGGCCGCACTGCCATGGATGACTTCGCCCTCAAGTCGTTGGCGCGAGCACAACACGCCATGGCCGAGGGCCACTTTGTTACAGAAATTACCCCGGTCAAGGTCGACACTCGCGATGGCACCATCCTCATGAATATTGACGAACAACCGGGCAATGCCAGGCCCGACAAAATCCCCCACCTCAAGCCCGCCTTCAGTAAAGACGGCACCATTACCGCGGCCAACTCCAGCTCCATTTCCGACGGAGCCGCGGCCCTGGTGATGACCACGTTAACCCGGGCCCAGGCGCTCGACCTGACGCCGCAGGCGCGGGTGCTGGCTCATGCCACCCATGCCCGGCTGCCAGCAGAGTTCACACTGGCCCCCGTTGGTGCCATTAACGAGCTGCTGAACAAAGTCGGCTGGCAGGCGGAGGAGGTGGATTTATACGAGATTAATGAAGCCTTTGCCGTGGTCACCCTGCTGGCTATTGCCGAGCTTGGGCTGGATGAAAACAAAGTAAACGTGAACGGCGGCGCCTGTGCCCTGGGTCATCCCATAGGTGCCAGTGGGGCGCGCATTCTGGTGACCCTGATCCACGCCTTGCGCCAGCGGGGCTTGAGCAAAGGGGTGGCGGCGCTCTGCATTGGCGGCGGTGAGGCCACGGCCGTGGCGTTGGAGCTGATTTAGCGGGCATGAGTCCAGGAGGATAAAGGCAATGGCGTATCAAATTCCCATGTCGATCAATGGTGCCCTGGTGGCCAGCCAGACCGAGCAATGGCTGGATGTGCATAATCCGGCCACCCAGAAAGTCATTGCCCGCCTGCCGTGTGTTACGTCGGGCGAAGTCGAGGCGGCGGTACAGGCTGCCAGCCAGGCCTTTATCCGTTGGCAAGCCACCCCGGTGCCCGAGCGGGCACGGCTGATGCTGCGTTATCAGGCGTTACTCAAAGAGCAGCACGAGAGTATTGCCACCTTGCTGAGCCAGGATACCGGCAAAACCTTTGACGATGCCAAGGGAGATGTATGGCGCGGCATTGAGGTGGTCGAGCAGGCCGCCAATATTGCTGCCCTCAGCATGGGTGAAACCCAGATGAACATAGCGAGCGGCGTCGACTGTTACAGCTTTAGCCAGCCGCTGGGCGTCTGTGTGGGCATAACGCCCTTTAATTTTCCCGCCATGATACCGCTGTGGATGTTTCCGTTGGCCATTGCCTGTGGCAATACCTTTGTCCTGAAGCCGTCCGAACAGGTGCCTTTGGTGCCAATGAGATTGGCGGAGCTATTTTATGAGGCGGGGGCACCCAAGGGAGTATTGCAGGTTATACACGGTGGTAAAGACGTGGCCGAGAAACTGCTGGCGCATCCCGCCGTGCGCGCCGTGTCGTTTGTGGGCTCGGTGGCGGTGGGGCAGCAGGTCTATCGTTCGGCTACCCAGCAGCTAAAGCGGGCACAGGTGTTTGCGGGCGCTAAAAATCATCTGGTGGTGTTACCCGATGCCAACAAGCAGCAAACCATCAACAACCTGGTGGGAGCCGCCGTGGGCGCCGCAGGCCAACGTTGCATGGCGATTTCGGTGGTGGTGTTGGTGGGTGAGGCCGCCCACTGGCTGCCGGACTTAACCGCAGCCATGGCCAGGGTCAAGCCGGGCATCTGGAATGATGCGGCCGCAGGCTACGGGCCCCTGATAAGCCCGGCGGCGAAAGAAAGAGTCCTGGGCTTGATTGCCAAGGGCAAACAGGAAGGGGCGACCTGCTTGCTGGACGGCAGTCAGGTCGAGGTGACTGACTATCCCCATGGCAATTGGCTGGGGCCCACCCTGTTCGGTGACGTCACCGCCGACATGACCATCTATAAAGAAGAAATATTTGGCCCTGTGCTCTTGGTGATGCAGGTAAACAGCCTGGCCGAGGCCATCGCCCTGGTGAATGCCAACCCTTACGGTAATGGCACCGCCATATTTACCGCCTCGGGGGCAGCCGCTCGCCAATATCAGCAGCAAATACAGGTGGGTCAGGTGGGCATTAATGTGCCTATTCCCGTGCCGTTGCCGTTTTTCTCGTTCACCGGCTGGCGCCACTCTTTTTACGGTGACCTGCACGCCTACGGCAAGCAGGCGGTGCGTTTTTATACCGAAACCAAAACCGTCACCGCCCGCTGGTTTGATGACGACGCCAGTGGTGATCCTAATATGACGATACACCTTGAGTGACAGCTGTCAGCCATAAGCGATCGGCCTAAGTATCTGGTCTTGGTATGTTCTGACCGCTTCAGGCTGATGGCTGGCCGTTTTTTTCAGGAGAGCTTATGGACTTTGAACTGAGTGACGAGCAGCGGGCCTTCGTTGAGCTGGCCGATGACTTTGCCCGTAACGAACTGGAACCCCACGCCGCCGATTGGGACAGAGACCATCATTTTCCCGTTGAGGTATTGCGACAAGCGGGTGAGCTTGGATTTTGCGCCTTGTACACTCCGCAAGCTTGCGGTGGCCTGGGCTTGAGTCGACTGGATGCCAGCCTGATCTTCGAGCGGCTGGCCATGGGGTGTACCTCCACCACGGCGTTTATCACCATTCATAATATGGTCACCTGGATGGTGGCAAGCTTTGGTACCTCTACGGCCTGGTCTCGCTTTGGTGAGGGGCTGACCAGCGGCCAGTCACTGGGCTCTTATTGTTTAACCGAAGCCAATGCGGGGTCCGATGCCGCGGCACTCACTACCCGTGCGCAAAAGGTCGGCGAACAGTATGAACTGACGGGCAGCAAGATGTTTATTTCCGGCGCAGGCAGTACCCAGGTGCTGGTGGTCATGGCGCGCACGGGGGCAGCCGGGGCCAGGGGGATTTCCGCCTTTGTGCTGGATGCCGACAGCCCAGGCATAGAGTACGGCCGCGCCGAAGACAAAATGGGCTGGAACAGCCAGCCGACACGTACCGTGACCTTTAACGGCGTAAAGGTCCCGGCCGAGCAGTTGCTGGGTCAGGAGGGAGAAGGCTTTCGCATCGCCATGAAAGGGCTGGACGGCGGGCGCATTAATATCGCCAGCTGCTCGGTAGGCACGGCACAGCAAGCGCTGAACAAGGCACGGCAATATATGCAGGAGCGCAGTCAGTTTGGCCGAAAGCTGGCCGAGTTTCAGGCGTTGCAGTTTACCCTGGCCGACATGGCCACCGAACTGGTTGCCGCTCGCCAATTGGTCCGCTTTGCCGCCAGCAAGCTGGATGGGGCGCATCCTGATGCCACTACTTATTGTGCCATGGCCAAGCGTTTTGCCACCGATGTGGGCTTTCAGGTGTGCGATCAGGCGCTGCAGCTGTATGGCGGCTACGGTTATATCAAGGAGTATCCGCTAGAGCGCTATCTGCGCGACACCCGGGTACATCGCATTCTGGAGGGCAGTAACGAGATCATGAAGCTGCTGATCGCCCGTCGGGTGCTGGCGGAAGGAAGCGGGGAGTTGTGACGGTTGCAGGTGTAGTCGGAACCATCGAAGGGCTAAACAAATCGGCAAGCCAGCCCTTAATCACAACGGATTACCAAGAGGCAGCAGGATTACTTACGCCGACACGCTAAACCGCATCCCTGCGGCGCTCGGCAAATGCCCTCCCTGGCATTTGACGGTCGGCTACGGCAATTCCTGCAGCCTCTTCCTGCGATATGGAGTCGTCAGTGGATGATGACCGCAAGCCACATAGTTGCCTGATGTCACCACCCGCATCAAAAAATGGGTGACTAACTAAGAGACACAAAGGAGAGGGCATGAGCGGTGTGTTAATAACAGAGCATGTCACCCTGGACGGGCGGCGACTGGGCCATATTCAACTTGATGCCGAGCGCAGCCTGAATGCCCTGACGTTGGCGATGATAGAGCAGATGCTGGCAGTGCTCGGGCGCTGGCAGCAGGACGCCGACTTGGTTGCGGTCTTACTGGACGGCGCCGGCGACAAGGCATTTTGTGCCGGTGGTGATGTGGTGAGCTTATACCATGGCATACGAGCAACCGAACCGGCTGCGGCGGACGGGCTGGGGCCCATACCGGCACTGGCGGCGCGTTTCTTCGAGCAGGAATACCGGCTCGATTATTTATTGCATACCTTTGGCAAGCCGGTGCTGTGCTGGGGGAGCGGTGTCGTGATGGGCGGCGGCATGGGGCTGTTGATGGCCAGCTCGCATCGTATAGTGACCGACAGCAGTCGGCTGGCGATGCCGGAAGCCAGCATAGCGCTCTACCCGGATGTGGGGGGCAGCTGGTTTCTCAATCGTTTGCCGCCAGGAGTGGGTGAGTTTATTGCGCTGACCGGCTGTGCCATCAACGGCAGCGACGCGCATTGGCTCGGGTTGGGTAACCGGGCAATCGCCGCCGACCAGCGGAGTCACTTGCTGCCAGCCCTGTTGGCGGTATCGAACTGGAACCTGGCCGAAGTGGCGATCAATACCGTACTGCGCCAGTTGGAGGAAGACTCGCTGGCGGCGTTTGCCGGCTTGCCGTCGCCCTTGAAGTTACATCAGCCACAGATCCGCCGTTTGCTGGATAAAGACAGTCTGCAGGAGAAGATGGCGGCGATACTCGGCGCTGAGCTTGAAGACCCCTGGTATCACAAGGTCCGGCAAAGTTTGGCGGCGGGCAGTCCGCTGGCCATCGCGATCATTGCCGAGCAGTTGCGTCGCAGCCGACATTGCTCGCTGGCCGAGGTGTTTCAAAAAGAGCTGGCGCTGTCGGTACAGCTGTGCCGGTTTCGAGAGTTTCCCGAAGGGGTGCGGGCACGACTAATCGACAAGGACAACCAGCCTGACTGGACGTTCAACAGCCTGGCGGAGGTGAACGAGAAGCTGCTGGCCGAGTTGTTCGAGTCGCCCTGGGCGATCAATCCGCTGGCAGATTTGTAACGGAGGTGCACATGAAGGCAAACATCGCATTTATCGGTCTGGGCAACATGGGGCTGCCCATGGTCGCCAACCTGATCAAGGGCGGGCATCGGGTATGGGCTTACGACTTGCAGCCCGAGGCGATTGACCGTGCCGCCAGGCTGGGAGCCACTGCAGCCCGGTCGGCCGTTGAGGCGGTGCAACAGGCAGAGGTGGTGATCAGCATGTTGCAAACCGGCCACCAGGTGGACTCACTCTATGTCAGCGGGGGAGATCCTCTGTTCAAACACCTGGCGGCGGGGGCCCTGGTGATCGACTGCTCGACCATAGACGCGGCCACCGCCAAAGCCACGGCCGCCCAGGCCATGACCCATGGTCTGGACTTTATCGACGCGCCCGTGTCCGGTGGCGTGGCTGGCGCCGAGGCCGGCACGCTCACCTTTATTGTCGGCGGTACCGCGGCGCAGTTTGCGCGCGCTCAGCCTGTGTTAAGCCAGATGGGACAAAAGGTACTGCATGCGGGGGAGCACGGGGCTGGGCAAATGGCCAAAGCCTGCAACAACATGTTGTTGGCGGTGCAAATGGCCGGCACCTGCGAGGCGCTGAATATGGGGATAAATAACGGCCTGGATCCCGGGGTGCTGTCCGAGATCATGCAACAAAGCTCCGGCAATAATTGGGTGTTGCAGCACTACAATCCGGTGGCGGGCGTGATGGACAAGGTGCCGGCAGCCCAGGGCTACAGCGGTGGGTTTAAAGTCAGGCTCATGTGCAAGGATCTTGATCTTGCCATGGATCTTGGGCAGACGAGTAGCTCGCCGGTGCCCATGGGAGCGGCGGCCAAGGCACTGTTCAACCTGCATCAGGTGGCGGGCCATGAAGATCTCGATTTTTCCAGCCTGTTGATGTTGTTTCAAAAGGTCAACAGACCCTAGTGGCCGACGGAACACCCATGATGACTATTTTGCCAAGGAGGTAACCCGTGGATATTAAAGGTAAGGTCGTCGCCATTACCGGCGCAGGTCGTGGCTTGGGTCAGGCGATGGCGCTGCACCTGGCATCAAGGGGAGCCATTTTGGCCTTGCTGGATAACAACGAGCAGGATCTGGCCAAAACCGGCGAAATGATTGCCGCCAAAGGCTCGCGAGTGGGCGTTTATTGGTGTGATATCCGCGATGAAGAACAGGTCAATCAGGCGTTTTCCAGGCTGGTTCGCGAGTTGGGCGGGCTGCATCTGCTGGTGAATAATGCCGGTCTGATGCAAGACGCGCTCCTGGTGAAGTGGCAAGACGGCAAGCTGGTGAACAAGATGAGCCTAAGCCAGTGGCAGTCGGTGCTGGATGTGAACCTGACCGGTACGTTTCTGTGTGGCCGGGAAGCGGCGGCGCACATGGCCGAGTTGGGTGAAGGCGGCTTGATTGTGAATATTTCATCGGTGGCACGGGCGGGTAATCGCGGGCAAAGCAATTATTCAGCCACCAAAGCAGGTGTCGCCGCGTTAGTGGTGTGTTGGGCCGGTGAGCTCAGTCGCTATGGCATTCGAGTGGCGGGCATAGCGCCGGGCGCCATTGCCACCGACATGACGGCGCAAATGAAGCCCGAGGCCATGGCTCGCCTCACCCAGCAAATACCCGCCAAGCGCCTGGCCGAAGTGGACGAGTTGGTACACAGCCTGCAATACATTATCGAGAACGATTATTTTCACGGACGGATACTGGAAATGGATGGTGGCCTAAGGCTGTAAGCCAGTTGTTTAAGTAATACGGCATAACTGATGTGGATACTGGGGCTAGCTTTTCTTTCTCGTCACCCTTCAATGCCTTTGTTGCTCTTCGCCTGTGGGGTCCGTGGATTCCGTGGCAAATAATGCATTTTCGCTTTTAGGTTTTGATGTTCTGTAGTTGATCAGCTTGTCTCTTAGTCACAAGTCAGTGAATTAATGCCCAGAGGCAACCGGGTAGCCTCCTCCGACACGCTAAACCGCATCCCTGCGACGCTCAGCACATGACGTCCTGTCATGTGATGGTCGGCTGAGGCTATCCCAGTCGCCTCTTTTTAGGTCCCGAGTCGTCGGCGAGCACCACTGACCGACGGCACCGGTGTCAATGGGAAGGCAGAGGGTGTCTGCTCAACCGACCATCCGCGCCAGGGATGGCGCGGTTTGAGCCCCCATGGATGGGTTCACGGCGAGTCGGAGGAGTAGTGCCCTCTGCCTGACAAGCCACACTGATCTCAAAAAATATCAATAAATAGTTGTGACTAAGAGACAGGTTGTTGATCAGCTTATAGCTGACGGCTTACCACTATGTTTTTACACGCCTGCTATGCTGAAGTGCCTTATGAACTGGATATTGATTGAAACTGGCTTGTTTAGAGCCGAACGGTGCCGTTCAGGACTACAGCAGGACTGCAGATAGAACTAAAGTCTAGCTTGTGTAACACAGTCGTTAAGCGTAATCTTTTGCATTGCAATACAGGCGGAACTGTCTTGCATTAAACAGAGCCAATGACAAAAAATAATAATGACAGCCATATCCCTGAACGTATTGATTCTTCTCGCTCATTAGAATCACTGCCTTCAGGGATTTTTTATGCCCTTTGTGCGCCACAGGCTTCGGCTACATGTTTGGATAATTGGGGCCGCTGCCGCCTTCTGGTGGCGTCCAGCGGATGTTTTGCGCCGGGTCTTTGATATCGCAAGCCTTGCAATGCACACAGTTGGCGGCATTGATTTGAAAGTGAGGCTCGCTGGCCTGAGTGACGATTTCGTATACCCCCGCAGGACAGTAGCGTTGGGCGGGCTCTTGATAAAGTGGCAGGTTGTCGCGCAGCGGGAGCCGGGGATCCGCTAGCCGTAAATGACCGGGCTGATCTTCATGGTGGCTGGTATTGGCCAAGTACACGGACGACAAGCGATCGAAAGACAGTACCCCATCGGGTCTGGCGTAAGGAATTTTTGGGTGCTTGCTGGCCTGCTCAAGCCGAGTGTGATCAGGCTGCTTGTCATGCAGCGCAAAAGGCAGCTTTCCCCCCAGCCAGTTATGCTGAATGTAATTAAAGGCGCCGCCTAGCCAGGGGCCGAACTTGTGCAGTGCAGGAATGAAGCTTTTACTTTGCTCCAGCTCCTCTTGTAACCAACTGGCATTAAATGCGCTATTAAAATGCGCCTGAGTCGCCACCTCGTCGTCACGGTTAGTGCTCAGGTTGGCGATGAGGCTATCGGCGGCCAGCATGCCGGACTTCATGGCAGTATGAATCCCCTTTATTTTGGCGCCATTGAGTGTGCCCGCATTACAGCCCAGTAACAGGGCGCCGGGCAGGATCATGCGGGGCAAGGAATTCAGACCTCCCTTGGTCAGGGCGCGCGCGCCAAAGGCCAGGCGTTTACCATCATAAAGATAGCGTGCCAGCAGAGGGTGATGTTTAAGGCGCTGAAACTCCTTGAAGGGATCGAGCCAGGGATTGCGATAGTTAAGGTCGACAATCAAGCCCACCGCCAGCTGCGTTTCATCGCAGTGATACATAAAAAAGCCGCCCTGGGCGTCGCTCAGGGGCCAACCGCTGCCGTGGATCACCAGCCCCGGTTGATGACGCTCAGGCGCAACCTGCCATAACTCCTTGATGCCTAGGGCATAATGTTGCGCATCACGCCCTTCATTCAACTTGAAGCGCTCGATAAGCTCCTTGCCAATATGGCCCCGGCTGCCCTCGGCAAACAGGGTATAAGGGGCGCGTAGCTCCATGCCGGGCACATGATTTTCCTTGGGGCTGCCATCGGCTGCCAGGCCCAGGTCACCGGTTAAAACCCCGCATACGCTACCCTGTTCATCATACAGGGGCGCTTGTGCCGCAAAACCCGGAAAGATGGTGACGCCCAGTTGTTCGGCCTGGTTGGCGAGCCAGCGGCATAAATTGCCCAGGCTGATGATATAAGCATCCGTGTTGTGCATGGGCCTGGGCAGTAAGGCCTGAGGGAGCTCCACGCCGCCTCGTGCGCTCGACAGCATATAAAAACGGTCGTCGCAAACGGCGGTATTAACCGGTGCCCCTCGTGCTTGCCAGTCGGGGAACAACTCCTCCAGCGCGCGAATATCAAGCAGGGCGCCCGATAAAATATGAGCCCCCACTTCGGCGCCTTTTTCCAGCACACACACTTTAAGTGAACGCTGTGCCCGGTTGGCCTGTTGCATTAACCGGCAGGCGGCGGACAAGCCGGCAGGGCCGGCCCCCACTATCACGACATCAAACTCCATCGATTCCCTTGGCATGACTGGCCTCGCTGTTGTTCAGATTGGGGCGCTCAAAATTGGGCATGGCTAAAGTATTGTATTGATTGTGATATTTAACAAAGAGGAATAGGGCAGATTTGACGAGCTTGGCTAGAATTACATAAAGCACATCTTAAGGTCAGGGGACGGCATGAAGGTACTGGTCACGGTAAAGCGGGTGATTGATTATCACGTCAAGGTGCGGGTGAAGTCCGACGGCAGCGACGTGGATCTGAATAACGTGAAAATGGCAGCCAATCCCTTTTGTGACATCGCCCTGGAAGAAGCGGTGCGCATGAAAGAAGCCGGCTGGGTGTCCGAGATTATTGTCGTATCCATTGGGCCAACGGCGGCGCAGGAACAGTTGCGTCTGGCCCTGGCTCTGGGCGCCGACAGGGCGATGTTAATGGCCACCGACGAGACGGTAGAGCCGCTGACCGTGGCTAAATTACTGGCCAAACTGGTGGAGCGTGAACAGCCGCAGCTGGTGTTGCTGGGCAAGCAGTCGATTGATACCGACAACAATCAGGTGGGGCAAATGCTGGCGGGACTAACCGGTTGGCCCCAGGCGACCTTTGCCTCCCACATTGCGCTGGAGGGGGACGAACTGCTGGTCACTCGCGAAGTGGACGGTGGCTTGCAAACCCTGGGGTTAGCCCTGCCGGCCGTGGTGACCACGGATCTGCGCCTGAACGAGCCTCGTTATGCCTCTTTGCCCAACATTATGAAAGCCAAGCAAAAACCACTGGAAACCTTGACCCTGTCCGAGCTGGGGGTGACGGTAAAACAACACAGTCAGCAGTTGAAAGTGACGCCCCCCCCAAAACGACAGGCCGGTATCAGGGTCGCGGATACGGCCGAGCTGGTGGATAAACTCAAACACGACGCAAAGGTGATCTAATGGCAACTCTGGTGATAGCCGAGCATAACAATAGCGAATTAAAGCCTGCTACCTTGCATGCATTGGGTGCCGCGGCCGAGCTGGGCGATGAGACAGACTTGCTCATCATGGGCCACCAGTGCCAGGCGGTAGCGGATGCGGCCGCCAGGCTGAAGGTCAATACCGTGCTGCTGGTCGATGCACCCGAATATCAACATCAACTGGCCGAGCCCTGTGCCAGCCTGGTGCACTCTTTGGCCCAGGATTACAGCCACCTGCTGGCCGCGGCAACCACGGCCGGTAAAAACCTCTTGCCCAGGGTGGCTGCCTTGCTGGACGTGGGCATGCTGTCGGATGTGATCGCCATTGAGTCGCCCGATACCTTTTGCCGGCCCATTTATGCGGGCAATGCCATCGCCACAGTGCAGTCTCTCGATCCCGTCAAGTTGCTGACGGTGCGCACGACCGCCTTTGCGGCCGTTACTGACTGTGACCAGGGCGCCAGCATTCGCAAGCTGACCCACAGGGCCGAACCGGGTGGTAGTCGCTTTGTCAGTGAAACACTGGCCAGCAGTGCACGGCCCGAGTTAACGGCGGCGCGGGTGGTGATTTCGGGTGGTCGGGGCATGGGGGCCAAAGACAACTTTGCATTGCTGGAGCGGCTGGCCGACAAGCTGAATGCGGCAATCGGCGCGACCCGGGCGGCGGTGGACGCAGGCTTTGCCGCCAACGACATGCAGGTAGGGCAAACCGGAAAAATAGTGGCCCCCGAACTGTATATAGCCGTGGGGCTCTCGGGGGCGATACAGCATCTGGCAGGCATGAAGGACTCCAAGGTCATCGTCGCCATCAATAAAGACGCAGACGCGGCCATCTTCGAGGTAGCCGACTACGGCCTGGTAGCGGATTTGTTCGAAGTGTTGCCCGAGTTGGATAAACTGCTGTGAAGGGTGAAGCGTGAAGACGGCCAGGCTGCGATTGGCTACAGGTTAGAGAGCCCGATTCATCCCGGGTATTACTCTTATAATATCAATCTTTTAAAGGCATCGGCTGGCCGTCAGGCAGCCGATGCTTATCGTTAATTCTGTAGTGTGCAGCCGATGGCTTACGGCTGTCGGTATGGCTTTATGCATTGTTTCGTTGTCGTGCTGGGGCTTATTGCGTATACTTTCACCCCGTCTTGAATTCCACATTTCATTCGTTCCCTAGCTTCTTCAGGTTCTGCATGACAACTAAATATATTTTTGTTACTGGTGGGGTTGTCTCGTCCCTGGGTAAAGGCATTGCAGCCGGTTCCCTGGCGGCCATCCTCGAGGCTCGCGGTCTTAGTGTGACCATCATGAAGCTGGATCCCTACATTAACGTAGATCCAGGCACCATGAGCCCGACTCAGCACGGTGAAGTTTTCGTAACCGATGACGGTGCGGAAACCGACCTGGACCTCGGCCATTACGAACGTTTCATTCGTACCAAAATGACGCGTCGCAACAACTTCACCTCCGGCCGTGTATATGCGGACGTGCTGCGCAAGGAACGACGTGGCGATTATCTGGGCGCAACCATTCAGGTGATTCCGCACATTACCAACGCCATCAAGGATCGCGTGATTGCCGGTGCCGAAGGATACCAGGTGGCGATTGTCGAAGTGGGCGGTACCGTAGGTGATATCGAATCACTGCCGTTTCTAGAAGCATTACGCCAGCTGGCGGTGATAGTAGGGCGCGAAAACACCCTCTTCATGCATCTGACACTGGTCCCTTATCTGGCCGCCGCCGGCGAGGTGAAAACCAAGCCGACCCAGCATTCGGTAAAAGAATTACTGTCTATCGGCATTCAGCCCGATATTCTGATCTGCCGCAGCGATCGGGTGATCCCGCCGAACGAACGCGCCAAAATCGCGCTGTTCTGCAACGTATCCGACAAAGCGGTTATCTCGCTGAAAGACGTGGACTCCATCTATAAAATCCCGGCGCTGCTGCGCTCGCAAGGGTTGGATGAGCTGGTCGTCAAGCGGTTCCACCTGGATTGCCCAGCTGCGGATCTGTCCGAGTGGGAACAGGTTATTTACGAAGAAGCCAACCCGACCGGCGAAGTGACCATCGGCATGATCGGCAAGTATGTTGAACTGCCCGATGCCTATAAATCGGTCAACGAAGCCTTGAAACACGGTGGGTTGAAAAATCGTCTGTCGGTCAATATCAAGTACATTGACTCCCAGGATCTCGAGAGCAAAGGCCTGGGCCTGCTTGATGGTCTGGATGCCATTCTGGTGCCCGGCGGCTTTGGCGCCCGCGGCGTAGAAGGCAAAATCATGGCGGCTCGATACGCCCGTGAAAACCGGGTGCCTTACCTGGGTATCTGCCTCGGCATGCAGGTTGCGCTGATCGAATATGCCCGTAATGTGGCTGGCCTTGAAGGCGCTCACTCCTCAGAGTTCGATCCGGAAAGTCCTTATCCGGTGGTGGGCTTGATCACCGAGTGGATCGATGAAGAAGGCAACGTGGAAGTGCGTGACGAAATGTCGGATCTGGGCGGCACCATGCGCCTGGGCGCACAGCTCTGCCACCTTGAGCCGGGTTCCAAGGTGCACGCCCTTTATGGTTCGGACACCATTTATGAGCGTCATCGTCACCGCTATGAAGTCAACAACCGTCTGCTGCCGAAAATAGAAGCGGCCGGCATGAAGGTGACGGGACGTTCGGCCGACAAGAAACTGGTCGAAATCATTGAGAACCCGGATCACCCCTGGTTTGTGGCCGCGCAATTCCACCCGGAGTTTACCTCTACCCCGCGGGATGGCCATGGCCTGTTCGCCGGCTTTATCAAGGCGGCAGGTCAATATCAGCAGGGTGAGCAGGAATAACCGAACAACACGGCTGAGCATGAGGCTCGGCCGTCTTTTTTAGTGCTTTATCTCGTTTTTACCTTTCAATTAAGAGGAAGTTAGAGAATGGCTAAGATCGTTAAAGTGATCGGTCGTGAAATTATTGATTCGCGTGGCAACCCGACAGTAGAAGCCGATGTACACCTGGAAGGTGGCTTCATGGGACGCGCAGCGGCACCATCCGGTGCTTCTACCGGTTCACGCGAAGCGCTGGAGCTGCGTGACGGTGACCAGTCACGCTATCTGGGTAAAGGCGTACAGACCGCCGTTACCAATATCAACGACCTCATTGCCAGTACTCTGATTGGCAAGGATGCAACTCAACAGGCCGAAATCGATCAGCTGATGATCGATCTGGACGGTACCGACAACAAGGCCAAGCTGGGCGCCAACGCCATTCTGGCCGTGTCTCTTGCCGTGGCCAAGGCCGCCGCTGCCGCCAAGGGCATGCCTTTGTATGCATGGATTGCCGAGTTGAACGGTACCCCGGGTCAGTACTCCATGCCGCTGCCGATGATGAACATCATCAATGGTGGTGAGCACGCCGACAACAACGTCGACATTCAGGAATTCATGATCCAGCCCGTTGGCGCCAAAAACATCAAGGAAGCCCTGCGTATGGGTGCCGAGGTGTTCCATCACCTGGCCAAGGTGCTGAAGGCCAAGGGCCTGTCTACCGCCGTGGGTGACGAGGGTGGTTTTGCGCCCAACCTGGAGTCCAACGCTGCTGCCCTGGCTGCCATCAAGGAAGCCGTGGACCAGGCCGGCTACGTGCTGGGTAAAGACGTGACCCTGGCCCTGGACTGTGCCGCCTCCGAGTTCTTCGACAAGGAAGCGGGTAACTACAACCTGAAAGGCGAAGGCAAGGTATTCAGCTCCGAGCAGTTCTCCGACTACCTGGCCGAGCTGTGCAACCAGTACCCGATCGTGTCTATCGAGGACGGTCAGGACGAGTCCGACTGGGACGGCTTCGCCTACCAGACCAAGATTCTGGGCGACAAGGTGCAGCTGGTGGGTGACGATCTGTTCGTGACCAACACCAAGATCCTGCAGGAAGGCATCGACAAGGGCATCGCCAACTCCATCTTGATCAAGTTCAACCAGATCGGCTCCCTGACCGAAACCCTGAACGCGATTCAAATGGCGAAAAAAGCCGGTTATACCGCGGTTATTTCGCATCGCTCCGGTGAAACCGAAGATGCCACCATTGCCGATCTGGCCGTGGGCACTTGCGCCGGCCAGATCAAAACCGGCTCCATGAGCCGTTCTGATCGTGTTGCCAAGTACAACCAGCTGATCCGCATTGAGGAAGAGCTGGCAGGCAAGGTCGCTTACAATGGCTTGTCCGAGGTTAAAGGCCAGGCTTAATCTGCCAGGCCCCGGCGCGTTATCCCGGTCATAGCGACATTATTCAGACGATAAATCGCGCCCTTAGCCGATATGAAGATGAAACCCCGCCCAGTGCGGGGTTTCTTTTGTTCGGTGCTCGAATATGGGAAACTAGCGCACTACTTTTGGAGGATTGATGCGCACGCTCACGCTGATACTGCTCGCCCTGTTAGGCGCCCTGCAATACCACCTGTGGTGGGGCAAGAATGGCCTGGCTGAATACAATGAAGCCCAGGAAAATGTAAGCCGGCAGGTGGCAGACAACGAACAGCTGGTGACCCGAAACGCCTTGTTGTATCGGGAAATCGAAGATCTCAATAAAGGCCTGGCGGCAGTGGAAGAGCTGGCGCGTAATGACCTTGGCATGATCAAACCCGGCGAAACCTTCTATCGCCTGCTGTTGTCGGACAAACCCTTATCAAACAGGTCAGCGCCATGAGTCAGCACGCCTTTTCATCCGCTAATAATACAGTTCACAGCATTGCTCCTTACACCGCAGTCGTACCTGCGGCGGGCGTGGGCAGCCGCATGGCAGCCGACCGGCCCAAGCAATACCTGACGCTGGCCGGCCGTACCCTGCTGGAGCAAACCCTGATGCGATTGCTGGACCACCCTGGCATTAGCCGTATTATTGTGGCCACGGCAGAGCAGGATCCCTGGTTTGCGCAATTGCCCCTGGCCCGGCACCCTCGCATTTTACGGGTAAATGGTGGCCGGGAGCGGGCCGATTCGGTATTGAATGCCCTGCTGCAGGTGGAGACCGACCAGGTGCTGGTCCACGATGCGGCACGACCCTGCCTGCACCGGGACGATCTGGATGCGGTGATGGCTGCCGGTCTGCAGCCCCAGGGGGCCATTCTGGCCTGCCGGGTACGTGACACCATGAAACGGGGCAATGGCGAGGGCGCGATTGCCAGCAGTGTCTCGCGCGACGAACTCTGGCATGCGCTAACTCCCCAGTGTTTTAACACCGAGACCTTGCGACAGGCACTGACGGACGCCTTGGCGGCGGGGGTCTCCATTACCGATGAGGCGTCGGCCATGGAGTGGGCCGGTTTCCACCCGCAGCTGGTGGAGGGACGCGCCGACAATATCAAGGTCACCCGGCCGGAAGACCTGGCACTGGCCGGCTTTTTCTTGCAACAGCGTTAAAGTCGCTATCAGCCGACCGCTGCAGGCGTTAGGCGTAAGACGTAAATCGTTAGGCGTAAAGCGTAAGGCGTAAGGCGTAAGGCGTACAACGTAAGGCGTAAAGTGTCAGGCGTAAGACGAACGACTTAACAGATAACAGAGAGCAAACATTTGATGATGCGAATTGGACACGGTTATGACGTGCATAAATTTGGTGGCCAGGGGCCTTGTATTCTGGCCGGAGTCGCTGTGCCATATGAACAAGGGTTATTGGCCCACTCCGACGGTGATGTGGTCTTGCATGCCTTGAGCGATGCCCTGTTGGGGGCCATTGGTGCCGGCGATATTGGCCGTCACTATCCCGATACCGATGCGGCCTACGCGGGCATAGACAGCCGTGTATTGCTGCGGGACGTGGTGGCTCTGGTCAAGCGGGCCGGTTTTACCCTGGGTAACGCCGACATTACCGTACTGGCTCAGGCCCCCAAACTGGCGCCCTTTATCAACGACATGGTGGCCAATATTGCCGCCGATCTCGAGGTGGAAACCTCTCTTGTCAACGTCAAGGCCACCACCACCGAGCAGCTCGGTTTTGTGGGCCGCAAAGAAGGCATAGCGGCGGAAGCCGTGGTGCTTCTGGTAACAGCATGAACAACAACTGGCACTATCTGCACGGCCAACCCGAGTGCAGCGGTCGGCTGAAAGCCGTGCCCGAAGATTTTATCGTCCGCGAAGACCTGGGCTTTTTGCCTTGTGGTGAAGGCGAACATATTCTGCTGCACATTCGCAAACGCGGTCAGAATACCCAGTGGGTGGCCAGAGAGCTGGCACGGCTCGCCGGGGTGGCCCAGCGAGATGTGACCTGGGCGGGACTGAAAGACCGCCACGCGGTAACCGAACAATGGTTTGGCGTACACCTGCCTGGCAAGGCCGAGCCGGACTTCTCGAGTCTGGAGAGTGACGATGTGCAAATACTGGCCTGTGCCCGGCACAACAAAAAGCTCAAAACCGGTGCCCTTAAAGGGAACTGGTTTGAGCTGACGGTCACCGAGTTATCCAGCCAGGCGTCGTTGGCATCGCGATTAGCCGCCATTAGTGAACGGGGTGTACCCAATTATTTTGGCGATCAGCGCTTTGGTCACCACTTTGGCAACCTGGATCAGGCGCGGGCCATGTTTAATGGCCGACGCATTAAAGACCGCAACAAGCGCTCGCTGTATTTGTCGGCGGCGCGCAGCTACTTGTTCAATCTGGCCGCCAGCATGCGATTGGCGGCCGGACTTGGCGAGCAATTACTGGCGGGCGACTGCCTGATGCTGGCCGGTACCCAGTCTTTTTTCACCCTGAACGAAGACAACCCGCTGGATGATGCCATGCAGGCGCGCTTTGCCGAAGGCGATGTACGCATCAGTGCACCTATGTGGGGCCGGGGGCGACTGCCCAGTGCAGAGGTCGCCGCCGAGCTTGAGCAGTCGGCATTGAGCGAACAGCAAGACCTGTGCCAGGGGCTTGAGGCCAACGGGCTAAAGCAGGAGCGCCGTCCGCTGTTGCTCAAGCCGGTCAACATGAGCTGGCAACTGGAGCAGGACCGTCTGCGGTTGTCGTTCTGGTTGCCTGCCGGGAGTTATGCCACCAGTCTGGTGCGAGAGTTAGTTAAGGATGAACAAGCGAATGAAGATATTAGTGAGTAATGACGATGGCGTGAATGCCCTTGGTATTCGCACCCTGAGTCGTGTGCTGTCGGAGTTTGCCGAAGTGGTTACTGTGGCACCGGACCGAAACCGCAGCGGAGCCAGTCACTCATTGACGCTGGAGGTTCCGCTACGGGCCGATAAACTGGACGACAGTGGCTTTTACTCGGTGAAGGGCACGCCGACCGATTGTGTGCACTGGGCGGTCAACTGCCTGCTCGACCCCGATCCCGACATGGTGGTGGCCGGCATTAACCATGGTGCCAACCTGGGCGATGATGTGCTTTACTCGGGCACGGTCGCCGCCGCTACCGAGGGTCGTCACTTGGGGCTGCCCGCCCTGGCGGTGTCTTTATGTGGCAGCCGTCACTTTGAAACGGCGGCGCATTATGCCAGTGTACTGGTACAGGGCCTGTTGCGTGCACCGTTAGCGACCAATCAAATACTGAATGTGAACGTTCCCGACTTGCCCCTGGCCGAGATTCAGGGTATCAAAGTGACTCGTTTGGGTAGTCGACACCGCTGTGATCCCGTGCTCAAGGAATATGATCCACGAGGACGCCCCATTTACTGGATAGGCCCACCCGGCGCCATTCAGGATGCAGGAGAAGGCACCGACTTTGATGCGGTAGAGCGAGGCTATGTCTCTATTACACCGCTTACCATAGACATGACGGCGCATGACAAGATGGCGGCGCTGGCCAGTTGGATAAAAGAAGTGGAGTAAGGGGTGTTAACGTTAGCGGGACAGCAGCTCTATCGCATGCTGCAACAGCAAGGGATCAAGAACGAGCAGGTATTAACGGCCATTACCAGTTTGCCAAGAGCCCAGTTCGTGGATGAAGCCATCTCGCACAAGGCGTGGGAGAACAGCGCCTTGCCGATAGGCTTTGGTCAGACTATTTCTCAGCCCTACATAGTGGCAAGAATGACGGAAGTACTGATGCAGCAGCACCCCAAAAGGGTACTGGAAGTCGGCACTGGCTCCGGCTTTCAAACTGCCGTGTTGGCGCAGCTGGTCGAGCAGGTGTATACCATAGAGCGCATCAAGTCGTTGCAGTATCAGGCTCGTCGCCGGTTGCAACGGCTCGACCTGCACAATGTGGCCACCAAGCATGGCGATGGGTGGCAGGGCTGGGCCAGCAAGGCTCCCTTTGATGCCATTATGGTCACGGCCGCCGCCCAGGAGACCCCCCAGGCGTTATTATCGCAACTGGCCGATGGCGGATGCATGGTGATCCCGGTGGGGCAGGCACGACAATCGTTATGGCTGTATCAGCGCCGTGGCAATCAATTTTCTCGTACCGAACTGGAATCGGTGCGTTTTGTTCCTTTAGTGAAAGGCGATCTTGCGTGAAGATATTTTCCCGGTTGTATCAACAAGTGATGATTTGGGCCATGCACCGCCATGCGCCGGTTTACCTGTCTTTAAACAGTTTTGCCGAGTCCATTTTCTGGCCGGTACCGGTCGATGTCATGCTGGCGCCCATGGCGTTATCCAAGCCCAAGCGGGCCTGGTACTACGCGGGGCTGGCCACGGTATTTTCGGTACTGGGGGCCTGTTTTGGCTACCTGCTCGGTTATGCGCTCTGGGATCCCGTGGTGCAACCCTTTATTGCCACCATGGGCTATGAAGGAAAAATCGATGTTGCCCGCCAGTGGTTTGAAGAGTGGGGCATCTGGGTTATTTTTATCGCCAGCTTCACGCCGATTCCCTATAAGGTCTTTACGGTAACGGCCGGCTTGTTGCACATGGCATTGCTGCCCTTCGTGCTGGTGTCACTGGTGGGGCGGGGACTCCGCTTTTTCCTGGTGGCGGGCTTCATGGTCTGGGGCGGCGTGAGAATGGAAGCCAAGCTGATCCGCTATATCGATATTATTGGCTGGCTATGTATCGTAGCGGCCGTGGTGGCCTACCTGATGTTGAAAAGCTGATGCAGAGGTGGAATCGGCTGCTCAAACTGACGTGCATCAACCTGGTGTTGATCACGCTGCTGAGCGCCTGTTCCGCCTCTCGTCCCGCGCCGGTTTCTGCCGTTAATGCCCGGGGGCAGGTGAACGCCAGCGGCAGCCATTACGTGGTTGTCAAAGGCGATACCCTGTATTCCATAGCCTGGCAGGCCGGCACCGATGTGCCCACACTGGCACGTCATAACCGTATTACAGCCCCCTATGCCATTTACCCGGGGCAAACTCTGCGTCTGGATGTGCCCGGTGCCAAGCCAGCGCAATACAGAGTTCGCCGTGGCGATACCCTGAGCAGCATAGCGCGGCGAACCAACCACAGAGTCGCCGATCTGGCGACCCTTAACGGCCTTAAACCTCCCTATCGTATTTATGTCGGCCAGGCCCTGAAACTGCACTCCCGGGCCGCACCGCAGACTCGGCTCAAGCCACAAAGTGCTGTGCCTGCCGTTCAGCCGAAACCCGTATCGGCTCCCCCCACTACGGCAAGCAACACCCGGGTTAATCAGCCTGAAAAAACAGGTAACACAGTTGTTAAAAAACCGTCAAAGCCACTTGCACCGGCTCCGGGAAAAGCATACGCTGGTTCTGGAGTACAAAAAAGCGCCGCTGTCAATACCAGCATTACCTGGCTCTGGCCAGCCACAGGGCCCGTCATCTCGGGCTTTTCGCTGACAGAAACCGGTAACAAGGGGATTGATATCCGGGGCAGCAGAGGACAGGCTGTTAAAGCCGCCGCAGCAGGAAAGGTTGTTTACGCAGGGAATGCACTACGTGGTTACGGCAACCTGGTGATCATCAGGCACAACGATGATTATTTGTCTGCCTACGCTCACAATGAGGTGCTGCGTGTTCAAGAGCAGCAAACGGTGAGTTCCGGGCAGCACATTGCGGATATGGGAAGCAGTGATGCAACTGATGTGCGATTACATTTCGAAATCCGGTATCAGGGAACATCGGTGAATCCGATGAAATATCTGCCAAAGCGATAAACTCCGGGAAACAGGTAGTACCCGGATTAAGGGAGAACTGCCATGAGTCATAGTAAAAAAACAACCCGTAAAGATGACATGGACTTTAATGCTGATACCGCATTGGATGCAACTATCAGCACTGAAAAAGACACAGCGGACAAAGATGAAGTCGCCAGTGCGGCCAACAGCCGCACCCTGGATGTGACTCAGCTGTATTTGGGGGAAATTGGCTTCTCTCCGCTACTGACGGCAGAAGAGGAAGTGTTATATTCTCGCCGAGCGCTGCGTGGTGACTTAATCGCACGCAAGCGAATGATAGAATCCAACCTGCGGCTGGTGGTCAAAATCTCTCGCCGGTATAACAACCGGGGTCTGGCCTTGCTCGACCTGATAGAAGAGGGCAACCTTGGCCTGATCCGCGCCGTCGAAAAGTTCGACCC
Source organism: Oceanisphaera sp. (assembly GCF_048268965.1). Lineage (GTDB taxonomy): Bacteria > Pseudomonadota > Gammaproteobacteria > Enterobacterales > Aeromonadaceae > Oceanimonas. Next base: position 210,124 of record NZ_JBLWUK010000001.1, on the reverse strand, counting down.
CGAGCGGGGGTTTCGCTTCTCAACCTATGCGACCTGGTGGATCCGCCAAACCATAGAGCGTGCCATCATGAATCAGACCCGTACCATACGTCTGCCCATTCATGTGGTAAAAGAGCTCAATGTGTATCTGCGTACCGCGCGCGAACTGGCCCAGCGCCTCGACCATGAACCCACCGCCGAAGAAATTGCCGATGCACTCGATAAGCAGGTGAGTGATGTATCGCGCATGCTGAAGCTGAATGAAAAAATCAGCTCGGTCGATACCCCTATAGGGGGTGACGGTGACAAGGCGTTGCTCGATGTGATCACCGACGAAAACGACCTGGATCCGGAAACCGAGCTGCAAGATACCGACATGAATAACAGCCTGGTACGCTGGCTGGAAGAGCTTAATCCCAAACAGCGTGAAGTGCTGGCTCGCCGTTTTGGCCTGCTGGGATACGAGGCCTCTACGCTGGAACATGTGGGGCAGGAAATTGGCCTGACTCGCGAGCGAGTACGCCAGATCCAGGTAGAAGCACTGCGCCGCTTGAAAGAGATACTGACCCAGCACGGGCTGTCGGTAGAAACCCTGTTTCACAGCGATTAAAGGTCAAGTAAGGGGATAGGCGTAAACGTGAGGGGCCCCCTCACGCCTGTAACCACGGCGCCACATCCCCCCGCATCATTTACGCTTCGCGCTTTTGCTTCAATTGATACAGTAGTTCCAGCGCCTGGCGCGGCGTCAGTTCGTCTGGCTCAACCTCATCCAGTAACAACAGGGCGGCATCCAGCGGCTGTTCGGCAAACAGGGGCAGCGTGGTTTGTACCTCTGCTGGCCGGGGCGCAGAGGTCTTGTTAACGGGCTTGGGCAACTGCAAGTGGCCGGTTTCCAGCTCGGCCAGTTTGTGGCGGGCCAGAGCCAGCACGGGTCTGGGCACGCCGGCCAGGGCGGCGACTTGTAAACCGTAAGAGCGGCTGGCCGCCCCTTCCTGTACCGCGTGCATAAAGGCGATGGTGTCTTCGTGCTCCACCGCATCCAGATGCACGTTAGCCACTTCCGGCCACAGACCGGCCAGCTCGGTCAACTCAAAGTAATGGGTCGCAAACAGGGTGTAGGCATGCAGTTGGTTGGCCAGTGCATCGGCACAGGCCCAGGCCAGTGCCAGACCATCGTAGGTACTGGTGCCGCGACCAATTTCATCCATCAGCACCAGGCTGTGCCGGGTGGCGTTGTTGAGAATGTTCGCGGTTTCGGTCATTTCCACCATAAAGGTAGAGCGGCCCGACGCCAGATCGTCAGAAGCGCCAATGCGGGTAAATATACGGTCTACCTTGCCAATGCTGGCACTCTGGGCCGGCACGAAAGAGCCCATGTAAGCCATTAGCACAATCAGGGCCGTTTGCCGCATATAGGTAGACTTACCCCCCATGTTCGGCCCGGTTATCACCAACATCTTGCGCTGCCCAGACATTTGCAGCGGGTTGGCTATAAAGGGATCGTTCATTACCTGCTCGACCACGGGGTGACGACCGGCTTGAATATCAATCACCTCATCCTGGGTGAGGGTAGGCCGGCAGTAATCGAGACTGTCGGCTCGCTCGGCCAGGTTGGCGAACACATCCAGCTCCGCCAGGGCGCCGGCACTGCGCTGCAGCGGATGTAACTGCTCCAGCAGGCGATCCAGCAAGGCTTCATAAAGCTTCTTTTCCAGAGCCAGGCCCTTGCCCTGGGCATTCAGTACCTTGTCTTCGTACTCTTTCAGTTCGGGGATGATATAGCGTTCGTTGTTTTTCAGCGTCTGACGACGAACATAATGCATGGGCACCAGATCGGCGCTGGCACGGCTGACTTCAATATAAAAACCGTGTACCCGGTTATAGGCCACTTTCAGGGTCGAAATACCGGTGGCGGCTTTTTCCCGCGCTTCCAGTGCTTCCAGGTAACGGTGGGCACCGGCCGCCAGTTCACGCAACTCATCCAGTTCGGCATTAAAACCGTCACGGATCACGCCGCCATCGCGTATCAACACCGGTGGCGTGTCTACGACTGCCTGCTCCAGCAGCTCTGCCAGCTCGGGGTACTGGCCAATGGTGGCACCCAGCTGGCTCAGGCAAGCGCCATCGGCGGCGGCAAGTTGCTGCTGGATCTCGGGCAGGGCCTGCAGGGCACTGCGCAAGCGACTCAGGTCTCGCGGCCGTGCCGAGCGCAGCGCCAGTCTGGCCAGCACCCGCTCCATGTCACCCACCTGGCGCAGCGGCGAGCGCAGATCATCATAACGACCGTGTTCCATCAGCAGGGCTATGCTGTCCTGGCGACGGGTCAGTGCGTCAATGTTGCGGCTGGGTTGATGGATCCAGCGTTTGAGCAGACGGCTGCCCATGGGGGTGGCGGTATTATCCAGCACCTCGGCCAGGGTGTTTTCCACCGTGCCTGACAAGTTAAGGGTCAGCTCCAGGTTACGGCGGGTGGCCGCATCCATGATCACCATGTCCTGGCTGCGCTCCAGGCTGACGCTGTTAATGTGCGGCAGGGCGGTGCGTTGGGTGTCTTTCACATATTGCAGTACACAGCCGGCAGCACAGAGTGCCGTGGTGGCCTGCTCGACACCAAAGCCAATCAGATCGCGGGTACCAAACTGCTGACACAAGAGCGTACGCGCCGTATCCAAATCGAACTCCCACTCGGGGCGGCGGCGCAAGCCCTTGCGCTGTTCAATGGCAGAAAAATAGGCAAAGGATTCGGGGTACAGCAGCTCTGCCGGCTGGGTGCGCTGCAGCTCGGCTGTCAGCGCTTCTTCACTGGCAAACTGGTTCAGCACGAAGCGGCCGGTACTCACATCCAGAATGCCGTAACCAAATTGCTGTCCATCGTGGAATACCGCCGCCAGGCAGTTATCCTGCCGCTCAACCAGCAAGGCTTCATCGGACAGGGTGCCCGGGGTGACAATGCGCACCACCTGACGTTCAACCGGCCCCTTGCTGGTCGCGGGGTCGCCAATTTGCTCACAGATAGCAACCGACTCGCCCATCTGTACCAGGCGTGCCAAATAGTTCTCGGCGGCATGGTGCGGCACCCCCGCCATGGGAATGGCACTGCCCCCGGATTTGCCGCGTTTGGTCAGGGAGATATCCAGCAGCCGCGAGGCTTTCTTCGCATCGTCATAAAACAGCTCATAAAAATCACCCATGCGATAAAACAGCAGGATATCCGGATGCTGTGCCTTAAGGCCAAGGTATTGCACCATCATGGGGGTATGTCGGGTGTTGTCTTGATTCATAGTAAAATCAACGCCTTATATCTTTATGAGACTGGTAGTGAAAGTGGCGCAGGCCAGCAGATGCCGATCCTTGACCAGGAGTGGCATGATACCAGCAACCGGGTTTGAAGGCATGGGCTTAGAAAAGCAGCGTGAAATGCCAAACCGATTAAATAACGGCTCTAATTTAGTTGCTCTGCAAAAATAGGATAAAGGTATCTACTCCTCCGACTCGCTCGGGCACATCTCTGTGACGCCCATCATATAATATCCCTGTTATATGATGGGCGGCGGAGCAGCTCTCTTAATCCTCCTTGATGCAACTGTGTTGTCTGTTGGTGTTGTCTACGGAACACTTGGGGTTAGGCAGCGATAAAGGAAGCCAGCACCACGAAAGTGAAAATCCAAGGCCTATAAAGTACTTTTAACGTTGGCATATTCAGCATTTTTTACGGTCAGGCTGCATTTATTATTCACATGGGATGAGTTTGTTTCGCAGTGACAAATTTTTAAGCTGTCGGGCTCGTATATCAAGGGAAATAAATACATTCCTAAATAAAAAATAAGCAATATTATTTTGCATTTATCCATCGATTAGGCAAGATAGTTAACATGCTTATTGTGTATCCAGCTCGGCATAATTTAGATAGCTCTTGCGAGTTTCTACTGCAGAAATGCAGCAGAACTGTCTCGTTGTTTTTAGCGATACACCAACGATAATGTGCAGCTCGAGAGGAAAACTGTATTTAATTTTGAGCTCAATAAACGCAACGATTTTAGTAGCTCAACCAGCAGGCGACGTAGTATGTCGCCTGCTGGGTTAGAGTAGGTCATGTCAATTGCACACATTTAAAGCCGGAAAATTATCAAAAAATAAGGTGCGGGTTATGTTTACAAGAAAGCAGGAACTGCTTAGCTATATTGAAAGTCTAAGCGCTGAATACAAGATAGCAGTGGAAGCCGCCCCCCAGTTATTGGATGACGCCAACACTCGCTTTGAAGAGCAATATCACAAGCTACATCAGACATTAGAAAGTGGTGAGTTGCTGGTGCCTGTAGTGGGGGGGTTTAGTGCGGGTAAGTCGACAGCCATTAACGGAATAATCGGTGATGAAATATTACCGGTAGCGGTAACGGCAGAAACGGCTATCCCGGCCGAGTTACGTTATAGCCATGATGAGTACATTCTGGCTCAGAACATCAACGGTAACGAAGAGCGCCACCCGGTATCGGCATTGACTGAGCTGAGTGCGAATGCTGCAAACTATGAAGTGGTAAAGGTGTTCCTGAACCGACAGGCGCTCAAAGATATCGCTCCCTTTACCTTGGTAGACATGCCTGGGTTCGACTCGGCATTAGAGCAGCACAACAACGCTATTCTTCGCTACTTAACCCGTGGTGCCTTTTATTTTTATTTGGTGAATGCCAAAGACGGCACCTTACGCAGCCAAGATATCCGTCGCTTGCATGAAGTAATGGACATGGGGCGAAATTTCTCAATATTTTTGACCAAAAAAGATCTGGCAACCGAGTCTGAGCTGGCTGAGGTTCAGGCATTTATTAATGATCAGGTTGCCATTGACCTTGCTACCGATGTCCATGTTGGGTGTATCGACATGGATGATGCTTCTTTGTTACTGAAAGAACTAGCGAAAGCCGATTCTAACCAAGTGTTTAATCAGCTATTTATCAGCGCCGTTAAAGATCTTTACTACATGGCCAGCGCGGATATTAACAGTGCGATTAGTGCCTTGAAAAAGAGCAAAGATGAAGGCCGTGAGCAAATAGCAACACTGCAGCAAGCCTTGAGCTCGATGATGAATGAGCGTGAACGGAACCTGAGAACGATTCAATCAGACTCTGTTGTTAGTGTGGATAGACGCATTATTTCTCGCCTCGAAAGTGAACTGAATGGCTCTGTTAATGAGTTTGTTTCACTGGCAAAAGCGGGTAACAATGCGCTTGGCCGAGCGATATCTGATTTGGTAAGAAGCTCGCTGGTCAGTGAGCTGCAAAAAGCCATCGGTCAGCTTTCTAACGAAGTGATCCGCAACGTATCCGGTTCGTTAAATGTCACGCTTGATGCAGACTTTAACTTCAGTGATGACTGGAAGCAGAACTTGATGTCTAACCTGCAAACTGAGGTGATGAGCTCGTTAACAAGCTCTGTTAATAACAGCGCTGTATCTAAAGGAATAGGTGTTGGTGGAGCATCAGGAATACTCTTTGGTATAGGACGGTTTATTCCCATTCCTCTGCTTAATATTGTGCTGGCTATCCTGCCAGGTATTGTTGATCAGTTGTTCCAAGGTGCACGCGAAGCGCGAGAAAAAGAGCGTTATGCCGAAGCAATCCGCACTCAGGTTATTCCAAGTGTACTACGCCAAGTTGCTCCTGAGGTAAGTAGCGCATTGGCACAAGTAAGTCAGAGCATGGTTCAGGCAGTTACTGAACAATTTGAAGTGAAAATCAGCCAGCAGCAAGAGATCTTAGAAAAAGCACAAGCTGATTCCGATGCCAGTGCCACAGATATTGAAGCCAGTGTTACTGCGTTAGAATCCGTACGTAAAAACATTAATACCATGGCCGAAAGCAACATTATTTAAGGGAGATAGCACTGATGGATAGTACCAACTTAGAAAGTAAATTGTTGAGCATTGATAACATCTTTACTCAGTTTGAAGATGTATGTGACGGTCATGCCAAGGAAATTCGTAACTCCACCTGTAGTTATACGGCAGAGAAAATTACCAATCATCTTACTGCGATGCAGAATACGGATCGGTTACTAAAAATTGGCATAATTGGCCGAGTAAAGGCGGGTAAGTCTTCACTGATTAATGCGTTGTTATTCAATGGTCGAGATGTGCTGCCAAAAGCTGCCACCCCCATGACTGCCGCCTTAACGACCATTGGTCATAGTAAGCAGTTTACTGCCACAGTAGAGTTTTTCTCGCAAGACGATTTAACTTCGCTACGAGAAAAAGCACTGCGTTATCAAACCGAGTTACAAAGCGCGGTGCAAGAACAAATAGAAGAGGCACAGCGCAGGCAGCAAAAACGTTTGATGCCAGGGCAGTCCGCGCCTGCTATTGATGAAGAGCGCCTGCGCTCAATGGCATCACGTCAGTTGGATGACCGAGAACCTACTCTGAAGTCAGCTGCCGATTTACACGAGCGTATTAAAAAGTCTAACGTGGATATTCATAGCTTAAGGGAAAGCAAAGTACTGCAAGCGAGCTCTGAGGCAGAGCTGAATAAAGAGCTATATGAATATGTGGGTTCAGAGGGCAAGTTCATGCCTTTTACTCGCTCGCTGCACATTGGCTTGCCACTTGGTTCGCTTAACGACATGTTGGTGGTGGATACCCCAGGGCTTAACGATGCGGTGGCTTCTCGCGAGCAACGCACCTACGACATGCTAAAAGAATGTAACGTAGTGTTTATTGTTAGCCCGGCGGGGCAGTTTTTGAATGCACAAGACTTAGAGCTCGCGGGTCGCTTGACCAAGCGAGAGGGCATTCAGGAAATTTTTGTGGTCGCCAGCCAGGTAGATACGCAGTTGCACAGCAGTGAGCGTCAGAAACACCAAGGCCAGTTGCCATTGGTTATTGAAGGCCTGCAGGGCATATTGGCACAGCAGTCTGCCAGTACCTTGCGTAACCAAGATAATGAAGTATTAAGTGCCGTCGCTGACCAGCAGCATGAAAGACTGTTTGTTACTTCCGGCATTTGTCAGACCTTGCTGGCTCAGCCAGAACAGCAGTGGGATGACACCGCTAAGCACACCTTAAGCTTATTAAAAAGAAACTACGCTGACTACTTCACCACATCAGAACAGCAACAGGTTTATCTAAAAATGCTGGCGGGTCGAGAGCCATTACTGAATACCATTGATACGGTACGTCATAAGAAAAACGATATATTAGCCAAGCAGGCTCAAGACTTTATTCGTGCCCAAGAGCAATCTGTTACAGAAGTTGCAATTAAGCTAACCGACTACTTTACTACCGAAATCGAAAAAATAACAAATGCAGATCTGCACACCGTAGAGCAAGACTTACAACAGCTAGAAACAGTACGCAGTGCAGGAAAAAACACTGCTAATAACCTGTTCAAAGATCACGCAGAAGAGTTTGAACTGTTATTGGCGGACGAATTAAGATCCCTGCTCAAGCAGTTTCGCAGTGAAATCAGGGGAGATATGGAATCTGCAGAAGGCACTGTGACCGAGACTTACAAGCGAGAAAAAAGGGGGGCTACTTCCTGGCTCGCCAGAAAATTATGGGGTGGTGGTCATGAAACTGTCAACGAGACTTTAACTACGTTGGATGCACGTAGTGTTCGAGCTGCTCTTGAAGATATGTACAGGTTTATCCAGGATGGACTACTGGATGTAGCTCAGCATCGCCTGTTGCTGTGGCGTAAAAAGCTGACCATGGAGCTGATTAGCAAGCTGCGCGAAACGATTGGCGATGACAGAGTGGATGCCGACAAGTTGGCTTCCGTGTGCCGCACTGCCATTAATAGCATGCAGGATTTACCGCAACCGACGCTGCCTGAGCTACCAGCCGAACTGGCAAAAAGCGGTAAGCTGAAAGGTTACAAAGCTGAAGAATACATTGAGCAGGCTGGCAATTATTTATCGTTATTGCTAACAGAAGCGGATAATTACGCCGACCAAATTCGTACTGCCACTAAAGGTCTTTCAGGTTTCGATATGGGCGGTAAGCTGTTCGACAGCCTACAGCAAGAAATGATGCAGTTACGGGATATGGTTGAAAACAAACGACTGACTATCGATAAAATGAACACAGTACTACAACGTCTGCGTGAGGTGGCGGCATGAATCAAAATATAAATCAGCATTTAGAAGTGGCTCACGCAGAGCTGCAAAGTCGTTACCACCTCGTATCTTCGGCTATTTCTGCCGAAGTAGTACAGAGTCCGCGTTATCTGCAGTTCACTCAGTTGCTTAAAGATATGTTTCTCCCCTTTGCCAATAGAGTAAATGTATTGGCAAACGAAGCGGAGGCAATAATTCGCTTGAAAGCGGTTGAAGATCAGGTGCGTCTGGTTGAATCCTTGTCTCGTTTTAAAAATAAAACAGTAGTCGCCGTGTCTGGCGGATTTAGTAGTGGTAAATCCTCATTTATCAGTAGTCTGTTCTCGGACAAAAATATTCAGCTACCGATAGGTGTGCAGCCGATTACCGCCATTCCGACCTATGTGTTTCACTCGGAGCAAAACCAAATCGTCGGTTATAGCGCCCACGGCGGTGAGGTGAATATTCCTGCCGATATTTATGCGCAGCTTTCTCATGAGTTTGTACAGGAATTCGGCTTTAATCTGCGCGATCTACTGCCCTTTATCGCGCTGGAAACGCCAATAGAGCACTACGAAAACCTGTCATTTATCGATCTTCCCGGCTATAACCCGGGGGATAGAGAAGGGTTTACCGGCCATGATGAATCATCGGCCTCCGAGTATATGACTCAGGCCCAGTGTATTCTTTGGGTAATTGGCTTAGATGCCAACGGTACTATTTCTCGGGCCGATATCGACTTTTTGCTTGATCATGTTCCCCCTGGAGTACGCTTGTACGTGATCCTGAACAAGGCAGATCTTAAGCCTTTGTCGGATGTGCAAAAAGTAATGCAAGAAGTGGCCGACATGTTGTTTATGGATGGCGTCGAGTTTGAAGGGATCAGCGCTTACAGCAGTGAATGGCAAGAAGAATTAGCATTTGAACAGCAGTCGTTGCATGATATTTTATCTGAGTGGAATCAGCCAAAAGACACCTATCATGTGTTGGTGGAAGAGGTTGATCAAATATTCATCGAATATAAGCAGGCATTTCTTGCGGATATTAAAAACCGTAAGGCCAAAACTGCGCTACTTAAAGCACTGGAGCTGGATTTATACGAGCTCGGTGCATTTGATGACGGTATTCAGGCTGAACCTTTTGATATGAGTGCTTATCGTAGTAAACCCAAAACCAAAAAAAACAACAAAAAACCAAAAAATACAACTGCAGATAAATTATCATCACTACTTCAAATGCTTGGTGAAAATGAGGAGGGAGAGGATGATGAAGCGGAAGAAACTACATCACAATTAGATCGACAGACCAATCAACCGGACTCGCAAGAGCAACGTATGGATAAAATCATGCTGATTAAGCAGCACCTGAGTGAGTTACGTTTAGACTATGCAGTAAAGTATCGAGAGGCTGAACTTGATGAGTTAATGTCTCTATGGAATGCTTTCCGCGAAGCCTTATCTGCTGGTCCCTATCAGGACGTTGAACGGAAAGAGAGCACTGATAAAGCTCCCGACATTGCGAACCCGCCGATAATAACAGCATCAGAAAGTGTTGATGAACCACAGACACTAGATACTCGATCGGAAATGAAAAATAAAGAGCAAGAAACTCAAGAGAATATAGATAAACATGCTCAGTTACTTTCAATGTTATCTAGTCTATCAACAAGAACATTTGGTTAGCAATGATCTTTTATTTTTACTGACTAAGGTGTTGGGTTGCTTCTCTGAAGTGATTGGAAAAAATCTATAATAGATACTTATCAAGTGGTTCGGTAAGTGCTTGATTGCAAGGCGTGTTTTGTACGTTGTGTCAGACCTGTTCTAGAATAAATTAAAAATATTAATATGTAAACTTTGTTATTTTATTGAGGGGTTTTTAAAGATGACTAACAACGAGAAGGTGAATATCGCAGATTTAAGTGCATTAGAATATTTATCTATGATTCAGGATGCTTTGGTTGTTAGCTGCCTGCGGGGTTCGGATATTGATTCTCTCGCCAAGTGTGTTGTCTTCGAAACATTGGTAGGCCCGAGAGCGATTGTCCGTTCTTTGGATTGGGAGGGCGAAGATATGTATCTGATGGGCATTCCAAAACTCATGGATATGACAGGGTTTATTGTCATAAATTCGTCAATGCATTTAAGTACCATAGAAGGAGATCGAGCCATGTTTAAAGATTATTTGCCCAAAGGAGTAACGTGGCAAGCTGTTTTTAGTGTGGCTAAAGTAGCACTGCAAAAAAAATCGATTGGAGTTACATCTAAAGTAGTGAAACTTCCCTCTATTTAGAATGCTCTGGATAATTAGGTGTCAGTTATGCTGAGCTAATTATTTGATGTCGATTATTTTTATCATAAATTAACTTAACAAGCTCCTGCTAGGGGGCTTTAAATGACAGTGATGTGAGTAGTTTTCATGAGTGAAAAAGTGCTCAGTGTATATGGCAGAATTGTTGTTTCAATATTCACATGGGCAAGGATTGTTTCTTTATTTAAAGCGGGTGTTATATCTGCTGTTAGTCAGTTTTTATTTTTAATTATACTTTTAAAAGCTGCATAAGTATTTGGGAGCTGGATTTTTTCAGATAAGTAAGAGTTTATACTGCGTGTATGTGTCTATATTTCACACAAGGGTTAATAGCGATATTCACATCCTCGCAGATCGTCGAGCAACTTCTTGGTGCTCTGGAGCGAGAGAGAAAAAAACGGTTATTTTTTCTGGTCTAAGTACACATCAAACTACTCGGCAGTCTGAATTGTTTCCTGAACGCATGCCAGTCATTGTCGTCGTTACGCCAGCCCACAGATTCTGGTATCCAGTAGGCATTGCCGTCGATCAGTAATTTAACGGTATTGTTGTCACTGGGTGAAAGATCTTCTCCATTGGCAAGGTTGAAATCAATAATATTTCTAAGGGTGAGCTCGCCGTTTTCCGAGTAGCCAATGCCACACTTGATGATGAGCCTGTCTTCGTTCTCGTTGGATATGCCATAAGCCTGAACCCTTGGCCAAACTAGGATGCCCATATGTTGGGAATGCCTTGAGCCGCTGTGGTGGTCAGCTGGTTGGTGGCAAAGATAATGGGCTTTACAAGAACTCTTATATTTATTCCTTTTTATTACCCTGAGTGTGAGTATTTACTTGTTACGGAGTAGCAATAGCTCTGTGCTCTGTAATGTGACCAATAGCCGAATTTTTTTCGGTTAGCTTTTATTTTTAATCAGCCTGTTGACATAAGCTGTAGCTTGTTAGAAAGGAACTGTCTGGTTAATATACAAACATTTAAATAATAAGGAATGCGAGCATGGCAGCGGAATATAAAATATTAAAAGAGCGTCAGCGCGAGGAGCGTGAAAGTTATCCAGAGGGCTTGGCACTACGGGTGCATCGTGCCTTGAGTTGGTTGCATAGAGCCGAGCAAAGTGAAGACGAAGATGGCCGTTTTATTTTTCTGTGGATTGCCTTTAACGCCGCTTATGCCAATGAGCTAGGTGAGCAGCGGATGTTTGAGGGCGAGCGTTTTAATCGTTATTTAGAAAAATTAGTAGGGCTGGATAGCCGCCAGCAATTATATAACCTGGTGTGGCAGCGTTACTCTGGGGCGATTCGAGTGCTACTGGATAACATTTATGTGTATCAGCCGTTTTGGGATCACTCTAATGGCTTGGTGTCCGGTGATGAGTGGCAATCGCGCTTTGCAGCTGCCAAACAGACCGCTAATATTGCTTTGGCCAGCAAAAATACCACCCTGGTATTGAGCGTGGTATTCAACCGGCTTTATACCTTGCGTAATCAGCTGGTGCACGGCGGAGCGACTTGGAACAGCAGTATGAATAGGCAACAACTCAAAGATGCGAATGCCATTCTGGGGGATGCGGTGCCCATTATTATCAGTATTATGATGGATAACGCCGATGCTTTATGGGGCAATGCCAGCTATCCACCAGTAACAGGTGAAAATCGTTTAAGTCCTGCTTAATTTTCACTGCAGAAGTAGTGGCTTACAAGAACGGCGGTATGCCCTCACCTCCATGCTCCTGTATGGAGGTGAGCCTTGGCTGCGGAGCGAGCAGAGCGGCATTTCGTTGCTGGCATGGGAACGCGACAAGCTCGTTCATCGCTAAGGGACTTGTGTACCCGATCCAGCGCTGCCGGATTTCGCGGCTAAAGCGCGCGACTACATTCGTGTAATATGTAGATATCGACGCCGTCTGTTCACTCTTGTCAATGAGAGCCCTTTCAGATCTGCTCGCTATTTTTCCGTGGATTATGTGGGTTCCGTGGCAAAGGAATCTTTAATCTTTAAGGTTCCGGGCGCTCGGCGCTGGCTCATACATCGCCAGCATCTGTTTGGCTTGTTCGGCAATGGCGTCTCTCCATGAGCTGGGTTGCAGTACTTGAATGCGGGCGCCAAAGCCCATGATCCACCATTGGGTTTGTTGATCGTTGGGCACTGTGGCAGTCAAGGTCACCCAGCCTTCTTGGTCTGGCCCAGACAGTTGCTGTTGTGTGCTGACTGGGGTTTCGGCCAGTAACCAAGCCATGCCTCGATCTATTTTAGCCACCAGCTCGAGTTGTTGTTGGTCTAACGGATACCCAAAGGCACCCTTGGCAATATAACCCTCTACGCTAAAGCCCGGATGTTCGCGATAGCGATTTTCGCTGGGGTTGAGCTTACGAATGCGATGCAGGGCAAACTGGCGAATGTCGTCATAATTATTCACCGTGGCCAGCAAGTAGCTGACGCTGTGGCGCACCACCAACCCTTGGGGGTGCAGCGTGAAAGGTTTAACTTCTCGTTGCTGGCGACTTAAATATTCCACATCAATCGCCCGGCGCTCGAGTAGCGCATCACTGATTCCTTGCCATACGGGAGGATCAATGGCGGCCGGCAGCAGTGCTTTACCATTGGGAATGGCGCGCACTTGCCGTGCCCAGCTGGCATAGCTGTTTTCTTGCAGGGCATCGAGAAACTTGCGCGCGGCATCAAATTGCGGGTTGAGCTTGTCGATGGCAATTTGTGGTAGTAAGCCTTTTAAATACTCTTCGGCTAATACTAAAGTGAGCGCGGTTGCGGTATCCATGGCGGGTAAGTTGCTCTTAAAGCCGGGATCAAATGACCAACGATAAGGGCGTTCGTCTTTGTTACATAACAGCGGAAAGTGCGACGACATTTTCTCGAGATCACGCTGAATTGAGCGCAGTTCAATGTTAAAACCGCGTTCGGCTAACAGAGCCTGCAGCGTGGTGGTGGCTTTATAATGGGGCGAGCGCGGAATAAGCTGCAGCATTGCCAGATATCGAAACAGGGTATCGCGTTGCGTCGCCATGGGGCCTCTTGTGGTGTTATTTATGTGTTGGCCAAAAAGCCGATGGGTTTGCTTTGGCCAGCGGTTTTAAGGCTGTATTCTTGCTGTAGCCCCGCCAATAAGCTGCCTGGGCTGATAGATTCGCCCATAACCTGGTGGCGGCGAACCACGGCGGAAAAATCACCTGGGGTGAGTTGCGTAAGTTGACTCACTGCCGGGTGTAAATGGGCGACGTCTTGCTCGCAAAAATCGTCTTTGATGGCCAAGCCTAATACGGTATTAAAATACATCCAGGCTTGTTCGGCATTAAAGTAAGTAAAGCGCACTTTAAAATCAAAACGCCGCAAGGCCGCCGCATCCAGGTGGGTCATAAAGTTGGTCGCCATCACTAGAATACCGTTAAACTGTTCCATTTGAACCAATAATTCGTTCACTTGGCTCACTTCCCAGTTGCGTACTGCACCGGCGCGGTTGGCCAACAAACTATCGGCTTCATCTATTAACAGTATGCCGTTACAGGCTTTAGTCTCGGCAAACGCTGCAGCCAGTTTCTTTTCGGTACCCCCGACGTAAGCGTCCAGCAGATCCGAGGCTTTTTTGGAGATGAGAGTTTTATCAAGGGTAACGGACAAATGACGGGCCAGCGCCGTTTTACCGGTGCCGGGAGGGCCAAATAAGCACAGTCGGCCCATACCACTGCGCTGCAGGCCATTGATCATAGGCGTTAATTTAGTATCGGTGGCGCACAAAGCGGGGTTAAATAGCGAAGAGTATTTTGGCTGAGCCAAGGATTGCCATTGATAGCCCAGAGCTTGGTATAAGTTAGCTAACAAGTCCTCCATTGCGGCTTCTATTTTTTCTGCTTTACGATAACCCAGCTTTTTCACCACCTTGACTGCTCGCGCCAAATGAGCCGGCTCCAATTGCTTCTGTTTTGCCAGTTGTTGTAACCAGGTCTCCGTGACATTCAGTTTACTCAGTAGTCGCCTAGCGATGCTCAACCGTACTTCTGCTGTGAGCTCTGGCATGGCTAACACCAAGTCGAAACGACGAATAAAAGCGGGGTCCATACTCGATACATCATTGCTTAGCCAAAAAGTTGGGCGTGGATTACTTTCCAGTAGCCGGTTCACCCAAGCCTTTTGACCCTCACTGGTGCGTTCGTTAAAGACGTCCTCTACCTCATCAAATAACACCAGACTGTGGGCATCATTGCGCAGCACCTGCTGGCATAACTGGTAACGAGCAAACCGTTCGCGGCCGCTAAGTGCCTCACCTTGATTATTGGCAAACTTGACTTCGTGCAAGCACCACTGCAACTCGGCCGCCAGAGCGCGAGTCAGCTCGGTTTTTCCTGTGCCGGGAGCGCCATAAATCAATACGTTCACGGCCAGTTGTGGCTGGCGAGCCGATCGAGACAAATAACGTAACAAGCGCTCGATAAAAGGCTGCAAGTGCGCAAAGTCATTCAGGGTTAACGAGGGAGTTTGATTGCTGATAGAAAAAGCGGTTAGCAAAGAGTGTGGGCCATCTTGTTCATATAATAAGATATCGTCGAGGCCCCGCATTATCTCTAGCCCATTACCATGTCGCTCGGTTTGCACTAAGCCACAGGCCAACAGTGGCATATCGGGTGCCAGGGCGTGCGCCACCTGTCGACGGGTGTAAGGCAGGGCGCAGGCCAACAGACTCACCAATTGCTGAGGGCCAATCGAGTGTTGATGAAACATCCCCACGGTTTGGGTCAGCACATTGTCTTGTTCCAACAAGATCAAAAAAGCCAATATATCCAGCTCCACGGCGGATAGGCTCAGGTTGGTTGCTAACTGTTGCAGGTTATTACACAGGGGAGCGGGTATTGAAATTCGCAGGCTCTCTTGCTCGGTCAGTACCGCTTTGAGCAATGACATTGCGGCAGCAGACGATAACTCGTCTGCCTCAATATCGGGCGCCAGAGTTTGCAATAACTCATCCAGTTCATGTCGGCGCTTGGTGAGAGCAACCTGTGCGGCCCCACCCAATACCAGCAGGCGCAAGGCCCATAACAATGGCAGCGGCGGATGAACCGGTAGCGCAGCACTGACCGAACGTTTTTTCTTACGAAGAAAGTCAGGAATAGGCGGCTGGATGGGCATGGGATGCTCCTAGTTGGCGGTGGAGTCATCAGAGTACAAGATAAGGCGACACTTTGTGTCGCCCAGTAATAAGGTTGAGGGGATCAGGGCTGGGCGGCGTAGGCCACGATTTCGCAGAGCATTTCTTCCCGGGCCAGGCCGGCCACTATCATGGCGGCGCGGTTGGGATAGGGGGCCTCGAAGTACTCGGCATAGACCTTGTTGAATACCGGTAGTTGATCCCGGGCGGTGACGTAGATCAGCACCTGGGTCACGTCTGCCATGGTCAGGCCGGCCGCTTCCACCGTGTGCTTGAAGTTGTCCATGGTCTGGCGAGCCTGGGCTTCAATACCGCCGTCGACGACTTTACCTTCGGCATCAATGGGAATTTGCGCGGTATAGAATTGACCGTTGGCCATCACCGCCCATTCCAGCGGCGCCTTGGAAGCAAAAAGATCGGTTTTTACGGCTGTTTTCATCGGTATACCTTTTAATTGATTGAACAGAATGAAAAAAAGAGCGGCAGTCGCCGCTCAAAAGTAGTGCCCCGGCGAGGTAAACCGGGAGCGTGCTATGATGGTTTACAGCCCCTGTTCCGCCGCCATTTTCTTGATGATTTGCGGTGCCGTCCACAAGGTGGGCAGCAACACCAGCGACACAGGGACCGCCGTGACCACGATGAAGGATTGCAGGGCCGTGATACCGCCGGAGCCGATGGAAATCAGGATGGCTGCAACAACCCCCATCATCACACCCCAGAACACCCGTACACCCGCATGAGGATGGTCGGTGCCGGTCATGACCATGGAGACTGCAAAGGTCATGGAGTCCCCTGTGGTGGCCACGAAGATGGTGGTCAGTATCAGGAACAGTACCGAGATAATGAAGCCAAAGGGCAGCTGCTCGGTGATCGCCAACAGGGCTGCGGGCAGGTTGAAACCGGTAAAGGGACCGGAGACGCTGCCGGGATTGGCCAGTTCAAAGGCCAGGCCGCTGCCACCCATGATGGTGAACCAGAAGCAGGTGATCATGGGGGCGACGATGGAAATCAGCATGATCACCTGACGTACGGTACGACCGCGGGAGATTCGGGCCACAAACATCGCCATCAGCGGACCATAGCCGAGGAACCAGCCCCAGAAGAACACAGTCCACCAGTCCAGCCAGGCCGGATCGGCGCGGAAGGTCGCCATGGGAATGAAGTTGTTCAGGTAAAGTCCAAAGGCATGCAGATAGGTATCGACGATAAAGGCGGTCGGGCCGAACAGAAAGATAAACAGCATCAGGAAGGCGGCCAGCACCACGTTGATGTTACTCAAAATCTGAATGCCGCGGGTTACGCCGCTCACAGCCGACAGGGTATAGATGGCAATCAGGCCGACCAGAATGGCAACCTGGGTGCTATAGACATCGGGAATACCGAACAGTTTTTCCAGACCGAAGCTGACCTGCAGGCCGAGAAAGCCGATGGGACCTACGGTGCCGGCAACCACCGCCAGTACGCAGCAGGCATCCACCAGAGAGCCGAGCCAGCTTTTCATCACCCAGTCTCCAAACACCGGATACAGCAGGGTGCGTGGCTTCAGCGGCAGGCCTTTGTCGTAATGCAGGTGCGCGAACACGATGCCGGTCAGGCTGCCAAGAATGGCCCAGGCGAGAAAGCCCCAGTGCATGAAGCTCTGGGTCATGGCGTTGATGGCCATGTTCATCTTGTCGGTTTCACCGGCATACATGGGCGGCGGCGAGATAAAGTGGGCCAGGGGCTCGGCGGCGGCCCAGAACACCCCCCCTCCCGCCAGCAAGGTACACATGATGATCGACATCCACTGAAAGGTGGACATCTCGGGGGTGCTCAGGTTACCCAGGCGAACATTGCCACCCCGGCTCACGGCCATGACCAGACCGATCAGGAAGGTGAGGAGTAACAAGACCTGCCAGTAAGCGCCAAACAAGCGAGTTGAAACGGCAAAGGCACTGTTGACAAAGGCCGATACCAGCTCGATGTCATACAGTGCCATCACCACGAACAGCAGCAGGGCGCCGCCGCTGAGCAGGAATACCGGCAAGTCGAGCCCGGCAAAAAAGCCGGTGGGGGCTTTTATGTCCTTATCTTTTTCCATGGCCAGGGTAGCCTCTGTTTTATTGCTCATGTTCGCCTCCATAGTGGAACATCTGCACAGGGGAGCCGAAGCTCCCCATCATCCTTATCGAGCAGTGGCCTGCGGCTGCAGGGCCTCATCCAGAAAGTTGAGCCAGTTCAGGCCCATGATCTTGGCCACGTCTTCCTGGCTGAAGCCCCGGGCCAGCAGGCCCTGGGTCAGGTTGGGGAAGTCGCGGCTGTCGCGGAACCAGGACAGCGGGCGGGGCCAGTCCGCATTGGACTTGGAGCCTTCACCGTAATCCATGGACTTGGACCAGCGACCGTTGCGCATCCATTCCAGCACCGACAGCGGCTGGTTCTGGCACAAATCGGTCCCTATGCCGAGCCTGTCCACGCCCATCAGGTCTGCGGTGTCGGCAATCATGTCGCAGTACTCTTCCAGGGTGCAGTCGGGGCCGTTTTTCAGGTGGAAAGGATAGGCACTGAAGCCCAGCAGACCACCGGATTCGGCCAGTGCCTTCAGCACAGTATCCGACTTGTTGCGCTTGGCGTCGTGAAAACTCAGCGGGTTGGCGTGGGAGATCACTATGGGACGCTCGGATATTTCGATCGCTTCCAGAGTGCTGCGCTCGGCGCTGTGGCTCATGTCCACCACCATGCCGACCCGGTTCATTTCCTTGATCACCTGGCGGCCGAAGCGGGTCACGCCGCTGTCAACCGCTTCATAGCAACCGCACGCCAGCAGGCTCTGGTTGTTATAGGTCAGCTGCATGATCATCAGATTCAGATTACGCATGACTTCCACCATGCCGATATCGTCTTCGATGGGGGAGCAGTTCTGCGCCCCGAACATCACACCTACTTTACCTTCGGCCTTGGCGCGACGAATATCGTCGGCGCTGCGAACCGGCATGATGAGATCGCCGTGTAGCTCGAACTGGCGGTTCCACTCGGCAATGCGCATCAGGGTCTCACGGATCTGTTCGTGATAGACAATGGTGGCATGCACCATGGTGACGCCGCCTTCGCGCAGCTGCTCGAAGATCTCCCGGTTCCAGTTGGAATACTGAAGCCCGTCGATCACGATCATGTCGTTATGAAGTTCTCTGCTCATTGCCGGTCTCCGTTAGGCGCGGATGTAGGTGGTTTTTACGACCGTGTAGAATTCCTTGGCGTAGGTACCCTGCTCACGCGGGCCGAAGCTGGAATCCTTGCGACCGCCGAACGGCACGTGGTAATCGGTACCGGCCGTCGGCAGGTTGACCATCACACAGCCGGTCTTGGCGTTGCGTTTGAAGTCGGTGGCGTACTTCAGTGACTCGGTGCAAATGCCGCCGGTCAGGCCGAAGTTGGTGTCGTTCAGGGTGGCCAGGGCTTCGGCGTAATCCTTCACCTTGATCACGCAGGCGATGGGAGCGAAGGCTTCTTCCCGGTTGATGGCCATGTCGTTGGTGGTCTCGGTGAACAGCGCCGGCTGCATGTAGTAGCCTTCGGTATCTTCGGTGATCACTTCACCGCCGTAGACCAGCTTGCCGCCTTCGCTCTTGGCCAGTTCCAGGTATTTCAGGTTGGACTCCATCTGGCGGGCATCGGCCACGGCACCTATGTGCACGCCTTCTTTCAGCGGGTTACCGACCACCAGCTTCTTCATGCGCTCGATAACGGCGGCCACGAAACGGTCGTGGATGCCTTCGGTCACGATCAGGCGGGAAGAGGCAGTACATTTCTGACCGGTACCACCAAAGGCACCGTTCACGGCGCACTCTACCGCGTTGTCCAGATCGGCGTCGTCCAGTACCACCAGGGCGTTCTTGGAGCCCATTTCCAGCTGGCACTTGACCAGGTTAACGGCAGTAGCTGCGGCGACTTTGCGACCGGTTTCCAGCGAGCCGGTAAAGGTCAGGGCATTGATGTCGCGAGAGTTGATCAGCACATCACCCACCTCGGCACCCGGACCCATCACCAGGTTGAAGGTACCGGCAGGCAGGTTCTGGCGAGAGATAATTTCGGTCAGTGCCCAGGCAGAAGCGGGCACCTGGTTGGCCGGTTTCCATACGATGGCGTTACCGAAGGCCAGGGCCGGGGCGATTTTCCAGGCGCCGGTGGCGGTCGGGAAGTTCCAGGGAGTAATGATGCCGACCACGCCAACGGGCTCGCGACGGGTTTCAATTTCGACGCCGGGGCGCACGGAATCGGCGGTTTCGCCCATCTGGCGCAGCACTTCGGCGGCATAGTAATGGAAGAACTGACCGGAGCGGTAGACTTCACCGGCACCTTCGGCCAGGGTCTTGCCTTCTTCACGGGCCAGGATGCGACCCAGCTCGTCCTTGCGGGCGATCAGCTCGTCACCAATCGCCATCAGTACGGCGTAGCGCTGTTCCAGACCACTTTTCTGCCATTCCAGCTGGCCCTTGGCCGCGGCGGCGATGGCGGATTGAGTTTGGGCAGCATCGGCCTGGGCGTAGTGACCAATCACATCGCTGAGATCGGATGGGCTGATGTTGGCAATAGTGCTTGAACCTTCAACCCATTCACCGGCGATGTAGTTACGAAATACTGAATCAGACATGAGTGCTCTCCTTTACGTGATTGGAGTCATCATAGGAGTTGTGCTTTAATAACAAAAATTAATTAATGATATCGTCTGATAAGGAAGTCTTATCATGTTGCCGGAATTTAAAGTCGCACAACTACGTCACTTCGTTTGGGTGGCCGAGCTCAAGGGCTTTCACCTGGCCGCGGAAAAGGCGCATCGTACCCAGCCTGCCATTTCGCTGTCGATTCGTGATCTGGAAAACAAGCTCGGCGAGGCCCTGTTCGAAAAGCGTAACAGCCGGGTTGCCAAAACCGAGCTCACCCCCTTTGGCAAACATTTTCTGCCCAAGGCGAAAGAGCTGCTTGCCCACCATGACCGTGTGGCCGAAGACATGACCCTGCTGGCGGAGCACAAGACGGGACATTTACGACTGGCGTCGGTGCCGTCCATTGCCAGCCGTTTTCTGCCGGAGTTACTGCTGAACTTTATGGGGGATCGCAAGCTGCATGTGAGTGTGTTTGATGATAACTCGGGGGCGGTATTGAAAATGGTAGAAAACCAGCAGGTGGACTTTGGCATTGCCAGCCTGTTCGACGAGCAGGATCAGAGCGAAAAGCACTTTACCCCGGTATGGGAAGACCGCCTGGGGGTGGTGTGTCCCCATGAGCATCCATTGGCCAGCCATAGCGAGCTGCATTGGCAGGCATTGCAGCAATATCGATTAATCAGCAATGGCACCTCTCGCTTACTGGAAGGCAGTGTCGCGGAGTCGCTGCTGGCCCACTCGCAATATTATGTGTCCAACATGATTTCACTGGTTGCCATGCTGGAGGCGGGCTGTGGGGTAACCACGCTGCCCTGGTATGCTTTTCCAAAAGATAACTCGCGACTCACCTTTATCCCCCTGCACACGCCGGTGATCACGCGGCGCATTGGCATCATTCGGCTGAACAACAAGTCGCTGACCCCTCCGGCTCAGGCGCTGGTTGATTTTATACTTGCCAACCCCCCACAGTGAACCGACACACCCTGCCGGCTGATGACCGGCAGGGTATTGCTTTATCAACCTGCTCTACCTCTCACTTCTTGTTAATTAGTGTCTTAACCCAACAGTCAATTATTAACATTGGTATCAGTGTTAATGTGCATTTCAAGCAACCTGATAAATTATTCTTATCAATTGATATAACCATTTAACTTGTCGGGTTTTGTTGATTTGCACGATGATGCACCTCATGAGGCAGAAAGCTGAGTCGTTAACCCTGAGCGTAACGGAATAGTATTTTCTCTTTCTGACCCTGCGTTATGTCGGGCGGCTGGCTCGATAAATAACGCAATAAGGACACCCAGGGTCTGTTGACCTTTCGAGATTATTTTTGCAGCCGTTTGTGGGGCATTTATACAAGGCATCGCTTGTGCCATGGAGTCATTCTCCATAAATAAGCGATAACGCTGTAGAAAAGCTCCACAAACACTGCCCGTAGGGTTCGGCTAAACGCGTTTTTCTCTTTGTTGAGAGGTACTTGCTTAGAAGACTAAGCGACACACCTCTCGCCGCGATAAAAACGCGTTTAACTCGAACAAAATTTAACCGCGAAAGGTCAACAGACCCTAACAATAATCGAGGGTAGAAACATGATGAGGTTAGCTGCGATTAAAGCCTCTTTGCGGGGGCCAAATGCACTGCCGCTGCGACCCGTTGACCAGGTAATGGATCTGGAACGGTTGGGCGCCATGCATCAGAGTCGGCTGAGTTTTATGCGCATCCTGGTGCGCCGCATCATGCTGGAACGCTGGCAAATTAATACCGCTCGCCTGGACTTGTGCGCAGAAGGCTACGGTACTGTTATTTATGAAATCAACACTGCGCAAGGGTTGTTCAGCTTCGTTATTTTCTCAGACTACCTGAACCCGGAAGAGCGTAACGACCGGGTCATTGCCAGCAAATGGGATCTGACCATGGCGCTGGTAGAAGGGCGGGTCGAAGACGAGTATCTGGCCTTCTTGCGGCAGAATGTTCCACTGCAGGAGGCAGGCCGGGTCGATTCCCGGGTGTTTGTGCTGTCTCGCGCCAACCGCAGCGCCCGCAACTTCGATTATGTGGTCGAGCAGCTGGCCAAGGGTGAACAGCCCGATGTGGCTCAGATAGCCAGGGTTGGTTATCTGTATCGCACCACCGCCGTTTACGGCAGTGGCAAGCTGGGCATGGCCGACTGGGATAAAGTCTGCAGCCGTTACCCCGACTTTGCCCGTCCCTTTGCCGCCGAAATGTTTGCCTGCTTTATGCTGAGAAACTTCAGCTTGCTGCAGGTCGAGCACATTGCCCAACAGCGCAATCCCCGGCAATACGCCCCCATGCAGCCCGAGATCAAGCGTTACTTCGGCATTGGCAACTCCACCGGGCTTGGCATGGCGCCTTATCTGATCAATCACCCCATTCTGATCAACCGCTGGGTGGAGCTGCGTGAGCTGGCGCTGGCCCTGGTGCGCAGCCTGGGATTCATCGACGACAGAATACGCCAACAGCTGGATGCCTTGTTGGCTCGCAGCGGCCAGCACATGGCCGAAACCCTCACCGAAGATCCCTGGCAGTCCGATAATAATGTCCGGGTGATTGAAGATATCACGGCGTTGCGCAAGCAGGCAGGAGCATCACTACACGACTGGAACGAGCTGCTGGCGTGGAGCGAGCAGCACTGCTCGCTGCAGGGGCAAGAGCTGCTGGTGTCTATCATGCTGGAGCTGTATCCGCAGCTGGTGGATGGTCTGGATGACAATTACAGCGTGGAAGAGTTTCTCGATCTCAACCCGGTGATGCCATTGCAGGAGCTGAAAGCCGTCATAGAACGTCGTTACGACTGGGCACTGAAAATAGACTTTAATGCCGTCGGTTCACGGGACATCTTCTGGTATCGCTCCGAGGATAAAATGGAGCCCAGGCTGGGGGAGTGCGCCCTGGATCAGGGGCGAGAAAAGCAGATGCCACTTGGAGTGGGATATGCGGTGTACAAGTGTTATCAGCAGTTGTGCGAATACATTAAGGAACACCCGGAGCACACCACGGCCCGCTTTATGGTGGCCCGGCCCAAGCTGCGTGGCATAGTGCGGCGTATTCAGAGTATGGACCGCTGCGTATACGGCGACATACAGGCCAACCTGTTGGCCAAAGACGTACTGCCCATGCACCTGTTGCGGTGCAAGCTGTCGTTTTTTGGGGTGAGCAAGTTCGATCCACGCTCTAAATTATGGGTGCGCAATACCATGTATCAGGGCGCACCGCTGCTGGAGGATATCGGCAACATCTATAACGATGACTGGTTTATGCCGCTGGCCCCCACACCAGGAGGAAATGACTGATGCAAGTGTCGATGAATGAATTGAAAGCGGCGTTGCGCCGTTGTTTTGAAGCGTCCGGTTATTTTGTGGGTAACTATGAAGATGCGGCCAATATGGTGTTATGGCTGGAAAAACATGGCCTCAACGGGCTGGAGGAGCTGAAGCGGGCGCTGCCTTATATCGGTCTGGATAGTGACAAGCCGCTGAGTACAGTCGTGTATGAAGACAGCACCTCGGCCATTATCGACAGCAATGGTCGCAGTGCCCTGAACTGTATCGCCTCGTCGGTTGATCTGGCACATGCCAAGGCGCTGGAAAGCGGCATCGCCACCATTACCGTGCATAACTGCCATAATCGCATGTTTGCGCTCAAGGCACTGACCGACTGTGGGCGGCGGGGCATCAGCGTCACGGCCTATTGGCAAAATGGCAGCAAAACCGTTAAAGAGTATGCGGCGGCGATCAAGGCGGGGGAGCGCTATCCCAGTTTCAGTGAAGCGGCCACTACTCTGGTGACCAACCCGGATGAACCCCAGGCATTGACGATTGTCTGCAGTTCACGAGTGAACCTGGCGGGATCTCTGCAGCGCTCCAAGGGCAACCGTAATGCCCGTTACATGAGTCCCGAGGATCTGGCCGACAACAAGGAATACATCATAGATAACGGCATCGAGATTGATGAGGCGCTGTGGGCCGACATCAATCGCCTGGGGGCCGGTATTCTGGTCGAAAACAGCGAACGCTCTCGTCATGGAGCGGGCAGCCGGTAACCCAACATCAGGCACCCAGCTGCAAAACAGGCACCTTTCTTTATCGATGGGTGCCTTTTTCGTTTATGTCGCCCGTTGAAACGCGCGCCAACACTCCTGCAAGATGCAAATTTCGGCGCCGCCTTTGAGTCTTGCTGGCGGTGAGCCATGTCTTCGGCTCGACGCCATTATTGCGTGCTAGAATAGCCGCTTTTCACGCAGGATAACGGCATGCTGTATACCCCTATCGATTTGCTGGCGCTGTTGATTGTTACCTGCAGCATACTGGTGCAGGCCTGGGTGGGCATTGGCTTTGGCCTGCTGGCCGCTCCCTTGCTGTATCTGATCGATCCCGCCTATGTGCCAGGACCCGTGCTGGTGCTGGGGTGGATGCTGTCGGTCGTGGTGGTGCTTAAACAGCGCCACACCCTTAACTGGCGCCGGGTTTTGCCCGCTATTGCAGCGCGGTTGCCGGGCTCCTGGTGTGGCGCCTTGTTGCTGGTGAGCATAGCGCCCTGGCAACTCAGCCTGTTTTTTGGCAGTGCTCTCTTGCTGGCGGTGTGGCTGAGCTTGCGGCGTTACGCGGTGGCACTGAATGGTTATAGCCTGACGGTGGCGGGCTTTTTCTCGGGCATTCTGGGCACTGCGACCTCGGTAGGGGGGCCACCGATCGCCTTGCTGTATCAGCATGAGTCTCGGCTGACGGCACGTAATGAAATTGCGGCTTTCTTTTTGATTGGTACTCCGTTGTCGATAAGCATGCTGTGGCTAAATGGCGGGGCCGAGCTGTTGAATGGCACCCTGATTTTGAAGATGATGCCGGGTGTTATACTGGGGTTCTGGCTGTCGCGCCGCCTGGAGCGGGTGTTTCAGAAAGACAGTGCCCGGCCCGCCATTTTATTGATTTCGGCCCTCTCGGCTCTGGTGGTATTGTGGCAGGGCATCACGGGGGGCCTGGCGACCACATAGTCGCATCCCGGGCCTGAAATCGATAAGGTATTGAGCTATGAGGGGAGGTACCAGTGGGGCAGACACAAGTATTGGCGCAGCAATTAGGTGAAATACTGCTGGCACGTAACATGACCATCACCACCGCCGAGTCCTGTACCGGCGGGGGGATTGCCAGTGCCATTACCGACATTGCCGGTAGTTCGGCCTGGTTCGAGCGGGGTTTTGTCACCTATTCCAACGGTGCCAAACGTGACATGCTGGGCGTAGATGCTGGCGTGATTGACCGCGACGGAGCCGTCAGTCAGGCGGTGGTGATCGCCATGGCCAAAGGCGCCTGTGCGCAAAATGGCGATAGCCTGGCCGTGGCGGTGAGCGGGGTGGCAGGCCCGGGTGGTGGCAGCCCGGAAAAGCCGGTGGGTACCGTTTGGCTGGCCTGTTATCTGGCTACCGAAGATAAAACTCATACTCGACTACTGCAGCTAACCGGTGATCGTCTGGCGGTGCGTCAGCAAACCATAGTGGCGGCCCTGGAAGATTGTTTGGCGCTACTGGTTTAATAAAAGACAATACGAACCCAATTCAAGGCGTTAACAACCCCATTAAAGAGAGCCTGATGAAAGACCGGCTTTCACAGAGATGTACACTTGATACTGTACGAATAACCAGTATACTTTGCGTATAAATTTTTCGACGCATTAGCTTAATCAGCGGAGCTTTCATGGATCAAAACAAAGAAAAAGCCCTGGCCGCAGCCCTTGGCCAAATTGAAAAACAGTTTGGTAAAGGCTCTATCATGCGACTGGGTGACAACAAGGCGTTGAATGTCGAGTCCATCTCCACCGGCTCTTTGTCACTGGACATAGCGTTAGGTATTGGTGGTTTGCCTACCGGTCGTGTTGTTGAAATTTATGGTCCTGAATCTTCCGGCAAGACCACCCTGACCCTGCAAGTGATTGCCGAAGCGCAGAAGGCGGGCAAGGTGTGTGCCTTTGTGGATGCCGAGCATGCGCTGGATCCGCAGTATGCTGCCAAGCTGGGTGTTAATGTCGACGACTTGCTGGTATCCCAGCCCGATACCGGCGAGCAGGCGCTGGAAATTTGCGACATGCTGGTTCGCTCCGGCGCGGTCGATGTCATTATTATTGACTCGGTAGCGGCCCTGACCCCACGAGCCGAAATAGAAGGCGAAATGGGTGACTCGCACGTCGGCCTTCAGGCTCGCTTGATGTCCCAGGCGCTGCGCAAGCTAACCAGTAACATCAAGGCCGCCAACTGCCTGGTAATCTTCATCAACCAGATCCGGATGAAAATCGGTGTGATGTTTGGTAGCCCGGAAACCACCACCGGCGGTAACGCACTCAAGTTTTACTCGTCGGTTCGTCTCGATATTCGTCGTATCGGTGCCATTAAAGAGGGCGACGAAGTGGTGGGTAACGAAACCCGGGTGAAGGTGGTAAAAAACAAGGTAGCGCCCCCCTTTAAGCAGGCCGAGTTTCAAATTATTTATGGGGCCGGTATTTCCAAGCAGGGCGAACTGGTTGAGCTGGGGGTCAAGCACAAGATAGTGGATAAAGCCGGCGCCTGGTATAGCTACAAAGGCAATAAAATTGGCCAGGGCAAGGCAAACTCCATCAAGTATCTGCTAGAAAACAAAGATATTTCTGATGAAATCGAGAAGACGCTACGGGACATGCTGTTGTTGACTCCTGGCAGTGAAAAGCCAGAGGTAGCGGAAGCATTTGCCGAACCGGGCACCCCGGAAGATAACGCAGAGTTTTAACCATAAGGCCGGGCTATCCCGGCCTTTACTTTTATACCTAACTGTTAATAGATGATGATGACGCAAGCAAAGCAGACGCCACAGCAGTTGTGGGATTGTGCGCTCAGAATTTTGTCTCGTCGGGATCACAGCCGGCTGGAGTTGTCGCAAAAATTACGACAGCGCGAATTTGAACGTGACCTCATAGAGCAGGCCCTGGATAAACTGGAGCAGCAACAATGGCTGTCCGACAGCCGCTTTGCCGCCGTGCAGGTGCGCCAGCATATCTTTAAAAAACACGGCCCGTTACGCATTCGTATGGAATTAAGGCGCAAGGGCGTGCATGAGGCTGATATAGAACAGGCATTGGCCGAAGAAGACGTCGACTGGTTTGAGCTGGCACTGGCCTGCTACCAGTCCCGGTTCAGAGACAGGGACCTTTCCGATATTAAAGAAAAAGCCAGGCGAATGCGTTACTTGCAAAGCCGTGGTTTTAACTCCGATCAAATACGTTATGCCCTGGAGTCACCAGCGGAGTAACACTTTTTGCCGACATTCCCTCGGCAAACCCCAGGCAAACGCAAGCCTGCGTTTTACATTAGCCCGGATACCTTTTAAATTAGCTGGGTTAACGCCTATGAACCCAGTAATTGAACAGGATTATCCATGCAGATGACCACATCTGAGTTACGCACCGCGTTTCTCGAGTATTTTCGCCAGCAAGACCACCAGGTGGTGAGCTCCAGCTCACTGGTGCCCCATAATGACCCCACCCTTTTGTTTACCAATGCCGGTATGAATCAGTTCAAGGATCTGTTTCTGGGCCTTGAGCAGCGCGCCTACAACAGAGCCACCAGCTCCCAGCGCTGTGTGCGTGCCGGTGGCAAGCACAACGATCTGGAAAACGTGGGTTACACCGCACGCCACCATACTTTTTTTGAAATGTTGGGTAACTTCAGTTTTGGTGATTATTTCAAGCAAGATGCCATTCGTTTTGCCTGGGAGTTTTTAACCGACGTCGTCAAGCTGCCAAAAGACAAGTTGTGGGTCACGGTTTATGCGACCGACGACGAAGCCTTTGATATCTGGTCTAAAGAAGTAGGAGTGCCGGAAGAGCGTATTGTGCGTATTGGCGACAACAAGGGCGCGCAATATGCCTCCGACAACTTCTGGACCATGGGTGATACCGGCCCTTGTGGCCCCTGTACCGAGATATTTTACGATCACGGCGAGCATATCTGGGGCGGTCCTCCCGGCAGCCCGGAAGAAGATGGCGACCGTTATATCGAAATCTGGAACCTGGTCTTCATGCAGTTCAACCGCCAGGCAGACGGCACCATGGAACCATTACCCAAGCCATCGGTTGATACCGGCATGGGGCTGGAGCGCATCGCGACTATCTTGCAGGGCGTGCATTCCAACTACGAAATCGACCTGTTTCAGGCCTTGATCAAGGCCGCGGCGCAGGCCGTGGGCACCGATGACTTGGATAATAAATCGCTGCGGGTGATTGCCGATCACATTCGTTCCTGTTCCTTCCTGATTGCCGATGGGGTGATGCCATCCAACGAAGGCCGTGGTTATGTGCTGCGCCGTATTATTCGTCGCGCGGTGCGCCATGGTCGCAAGCTGGGTGCCGAACAGTCGTTCTTTTATACCCTGGTTGGCGCCTTGTGCGAGCAAATGTCGGACGCCTACCCCGAGCTCAACACGCAACGGGCCATCATCGAAAAAGTACTGCGCCTGGAAGAAGAGCAGTTTGCCCGTACTCTGGGCCGGGGCCTGCAGTTATTGGAAGATGCCATCAGCGAGCTGGGCGAGGCCAAGGTATTGCCAGGTGACGTGGTATTCAAGCTGTACGACACCTACGGCTTTCCTGCCGACCTCACCGCCGATGTGCTGCGTGATCGCGAGCTCAGTATCGACGAAGCCGGCTTTGAAGAGCTGATGCAACAGCAGCGTACGCGCGCCAAGGAAGCCTCCAACTTTGGGGTGGATTACACCAAGGCGATAAAAGTGGCAGGGTCTACCGACTTTACCGGCTACGAGCATCTGGCGGAGCCGGCCAGGGTGACCGAGCTGTTTAAAAATGGTGAGTCGGTGTCGGCGCTGATTGCCGGTGAAGAAGGCGCCATCGTGCTGGATAAAACACCTTTCTATGGCGAGTCTGGCGGCCAGGTCGGTGACACCGGCGTGATCAAGCTGGAAGAGGGCCTGTTTGTCGTTCAAGACACCCAAAAGGCCGGCAATGGCGTCTTGCACCTGGGCACCCTGGAGCTGGGCACCCTGGAAGTGGGCGAGTCGGTCACGGCGGCGGTAGACGGCTATCGTCGTCAGGCCACGGCGCTCAACCACTCGGTGACGCACCTGATGCACGAATGTCTGCGCAAGCTGCTGGGTGACCACGTCATTCAGAAGGGCTCTCTGGTAGGGCCGGAGCGGATGCGCTTCGATTTCTCTCACCTGGAAGCCATGACGGCGCAGGAAATTCGTGAAATCGAAGACATGGTCAACAAGGAGATCCGTGCCAACCATGAGGTCTCTACCCGGTTGATGGATCTGGACTCCGCCAAGGAAGCCGGTGCCATGGCGCTGTTCGGCGAGAAATACGACGACGAAGTGCGCGTGGTCTCCATGGGGGATGCGTCCACCGAACTGTGTGGCGGTACCCATGTAAAACGCACCGGTGACATCGGCCTGTTCAAGATAGTGTCGGAAAGCGGCATTGCCGCCGGTGTGCGTCGTATCGAGGCAGTCACCGGTGATGCGGCGCTGGCCTATTTGCACCAGTTGAATCAAGAGCTGGCACAAACGGCCGGCTTGGTGAAGGGCGATCTGTTCTCGGTGGCCGACAAGGTCAAGCAAACCCTCGACCGCAGCCGTCAGCTGGAAAAAGAAATAGAACAGCTAAAAGCCAAATTGACTGCTCAAGCCGGTACCGCCTTGCTGGAGCGCGTGACCGAAATCAATGGTACCAAGGTACTGGTTGCCGACCTGGACGGCGTAGACGGCAAGTCGTTGCGCGGCTCCCTGGACGATCTCAAGGTCAAGCTGCAGTCAGGCGTAGTGGTACTGGCCACGGTCAATGATGGCAAGGTGAGCCTGATTGCCGGCGTGACCAAGGATTTAACCGGCAAGGTAAAGGCGGGCGAACTGGTTAACCTGGTGGCTCAGCAAGTGGGCGGCAAGGGCGGTGGACGCCCCGACATGGCTCAGGCTGGCGGTAGCGAGCCGGCACAGCTGCCTGCGGCGCTGGCGTCGGTCACGCCCTGGTTGGCAGAGCGCCTATAGTATAAACTGGATTCAAAATAGACTGCTAGAATGATAAAAGAGGCCTGTCATCGACAGGCCTCTTGATTTATGCGCTGTACTCCCCCATTTGTTAACGGGGGAAAGGCTAGGTTTTTACACACCTTTAGCGGATAATAAATAACATTATTGACCATGACATAGCGGATACAGGAGCAGCAAGATGCTGATTTTGACAAGAAGAGTAGGGGAAACCCTGATGATTGGTGACGAAGTCACCGTAACTGTGCTGGGTGTGAAGGGTAACCAGGTTCGTATTGGTGTCAATGCGCCAAAAGAAGTGTCTGTGCACCGCGAAGAAATCTATATGCGTATACAAGCCGAAAAAGGCAACGCAGAAGGCGAGCAGTTTTAAGTAGAAATGGGGTGGATTTTGTTCATGTTGCCGGCTTTTAATGCAGAACGTTTAAAGTCTGTGCAAACGAACAAATCAGGCAAGAAAAGGGTTTGACTTATTTTCGGCTGACGGTAATATACGCCCCAACAAACCGGTGAGGTGGCCGAGAGGCTGAAGGCGCTCCCCTGCTAAGGGAGTATGCGGCTTATACCCGCATCGAGGGTTCGAATCCCTCCTTCACCGCCATATTAAGCATCCTTAGCTCAGCTGGATAGAGTACTCGGCTACGAACCGAGCGGTCGGAGGTTCGAATCCTCCAGGATGCGCCATTTAGTAAGGCAGGCGTTAATAGCAAACGTTTGCGACAACAGAGCAAGTAGTTTCAGAAATGCACCCTTAGCTCAGCTGGATAGAGTACTCGGCTACGAACCGAGCGGTCGGAGGTTCGAATCCTCCAGGGTGCGCCATCTGAATCTCATAGTTAAAATAAGTAACAAGTTAATAATGCATCCTTAGCTCAGCTGGATAGAGTACTCGGCTACGAACCGAGCGGTCGGAGGTTCGAATCCTCCAGGATGCGCCATATTAAAAAAGCCTGCCCCGAGCAGGTTTTTTTGTGGCTGTCTGCCTACTCCCTGCCAGAAACAGCTCTCACTTCCCACCCCCCGCAATACTTTGTATATAAATCACAATTGACACTTCAACTTGAATTTTTATGCCTTATTTTTGGTTTTAAATGTGATTAATTGCACTTTTTGAACTTTTATTTGTAATCTTTACAACATTTTTGAGCATGTAGCATTGCCAATACCCGCGTAAGCTGAGTATGCTCATGGCCGGATCGCAGGCAGTAAGGAACATGCCAATGAATAACGTCTCTTCTCAACTATCGGAAGCCGCCGGACTGATGGGGCTGGGCATGATGTTTGTCTTTGCCTTCCTTTCACTCACTATTCTGGCCATCAAGGTATTATCGCTGATCGCCGGCGAACCGGCACCGAGGCCGGTTACCGCCGCCGTCATGGCGACCGGCAATGGCCTGACCCCACAAAAAATGGCCGCCATTAGCGCCGCCATCAACCATTACAAAAACAATAAAAAAGACTGAGTCAGGCAAAACATCGACCGGACTGATATAAACG
Source organism: Oceanisphaera sp. (assembly GCF_048268965.1). Lineage (GTDB taxonomy): Bacteria > Pseudomonadota > Gammaproteobacteria > Enterobacterales > Aeromonadaceae > Oceanimonas. The sequence goes on along the minus strand of NZ_JBLWUK010000001.1, from coordinate 178,415 downwards.
GAACTTAACGGAGTTAGTCAAATGACCAAACCACTTGCCATCACCGATGTGGTGCTGCGTGACGCGCACCAATCCCTGCTCGCCACCCGTTTGCGGTTGGAAGACATGCTACCCATCGCCGAAAAGCTGGATGACATCGGCTACTGGTCCCTGGAAACCTGGGGAGGCGCTACCTTCGATGCCTGTATCCGCTATCTGGGCGAAGATCCCTGGGAGCGCCTGCGCGCCCTGAAAAAAGCCATGCCGAAAACCCCTCAGCAGATGCTGCTGCGGGGCCAGAACCTGCTGGGCTACCGCCATTACGCCGATGATCTGGTGTACAAGTTTGTGGAGCGGGCCCGCACCAACGGCATGGATGTATTCCGCATCTTCGATGCCATGAACGATGTGCGTAACCTGGAAACCGCCATCAAGGCCACGGTGGCGGTTGAAGGTCATGCCCAGGGCACCATTTCCTATACCACGTCCCCGGTGCACACCCTGGAGATGTGGGTCGACATGGCGAAGAAGCTGGAAGACATGGGTTGTCATTCCATCTGCATCAAGGACATGGCCGGTCTGCTCAAACCCTACGAAGCCGAGAAGCTGATCAAGCGCATCAAGGCCGAGGTCAAGCTGCCACTGGCGTTGCATTGTCATGCCACCACCGGCCTGAGCCTGCCGACACACATGAAAGCCATCGATGCCGGTATCGACATCCTGGACACCTCCATTTCCTCCATGAGCATGACCTACGGTCATTCGCCTACCGAGACCTTGGTGGCCATGGTGGAAGGCTCAGAGCGCGATACCGGCCTGGATCTGCTCAAGCTGGAAGAAATTGCCGCCTACTTCCGTGAAGTACGCAAAAAATACGCCAAGTTCGAAGGCAGCCTCAAGGGCATCGACTCCCGCATCCTCTTGTCTCAGGTGCCCGGTGGCATGCTGACCAACATGGAAGGCCAGCTGAAAGAGCAGGGCGCGGCCGACAGAATGGACGAAGTACTGAAAGAGATCCCCCGAGTGCGGGAAGATCTGGGCTTTATTCCGCTGGTGACTCCGACCTCCCAGATTGTCGGCACCCAGGCGGTGATCAACGTCCTGACCGGCGAACGTTACAAGAGCATCACCAAGGAAACCGCCGGTGTGCTGAAAGGCGAATACGGTGCGGCTCCGGCTCCGCTGAATGCCGAGCTGCAACAGCGGGTGCTGGACGGCGCCGAGCCGATTACCTGTCGCCCCGCCGATTTGCTGACCGACGAGCTGGCCAAGTTGACCGGCGAGTTTCAGGCATTGGCGAAAGAAGAAAAACTGCGGGTCGCCACCGACGAGGTGGACGATGTGCTGACCTACGCCCTGTTCCCGCAGGTCGGTCTCAAGTTTATTCGCCATCGTGACGATGCGTCCGCCTTCGAACCGGCCCCGGGTACCGAGCCCGAGCCGGTCGCGACGCCTGCCGCTGTTGTCAGCCAAGCGGCGGCCGGATCCGAAGTCTATGCGGTCAAGGTTGATGGTCAGGTCTATGAAGTGGAAGTGGGACCGGCCGGCAGCATCAGCGCCGTACACGGTGCCCCGAGTGCCGCCGCCCCGGTTGCTGCGGCCCCGCAGGCCGCCCCTGCGCCAGCCAGCTCAGGTGAGGCTGTTCCGGCGCCGTTGGCCGGCAATATCTTCAAGGTGGTGGCCAAGGCCGGCAGTCAGGTTGCCGCCGGTGATGTGCTGCTGATCCTGGAAGCCATGAAGATGGAAACCGAAGTACGGGCGGCCCGGGCCGGACAGGTGCTGAATGTGCTGGTGAAAGAGGGCGATGCCGTATCCGTTGGCGACCCTCTGGTCAGCCTGGCCTAAGGAGCTGAAATGGATGCGTTACTGACTCTGTGGCAGGAAACCGGCCTGGCCAACTTTCACTGGAAGCAGCTGGTAATGATAGCGGTGGGCCTGGGCCTCATCTATCTTGCCATCGCCAGGGGCTTCGAGCCCCTGCTGTTGCTGCCCATCGGCTTCGGCGGTGTGCTGGCCAACATTCCCAATGCGGGCATGGCCGAACCGGGCGGACTGCTGTATTACATCTATGAGGTAGGGATTGGCACCGGCGTCTTTCCGTTGCTGATCTTCATGGGGGTGGGGGCCATGACCGACTTCGGCGCCCTGATTGCCAACCCCAAGACCCTGTTGCTGGGCGCGGCGGCGCAGTTTGGCATCTTTGCCACCCTGTTTGGCGCCATAGCCCTGAACGCGCTACCGGGCTTTGAGTTTACCCTGGCGGATGCCTCGGCTATCGCCATCATAGGGGGGGCGGATGGTCCTACGGCCATCTTCCTGGCCTCCAAGCTGGCGCCGGACTTGCTCGGTGCCATCGCGGTGGCAGCCTATTCCTATATGGCACTGGTGCCGATAATTCAGCCGCCGATCATGAAGCTGCTGACCACCAAGGCAGAGCGTGAAATCAAGATGGAGCAGCTGCGTCATGTCAGCAAGCGGGAGAAGGTGTTGTTCCCGCTGATGGTGCTGACCCTGACCATACTGTTTCTGCCGGCGGCGGCACCGCTGATCGGCATGTTCTGTCTGGGTAACCTGATGAAGGAGTCCGGAGTGGTGGACCGGCTGTCCAAGACGGCGCAAAACGAGCTGATCAACGTCGTCACCATCTTTCTGGGACTGGCGGTGGGCTCCAAGCTGTCGGCGGAGCAGTTCCTGACCCTGAATACCCTGGGCATTCTGGCGCTGGGCGCGGTGGCCTTCTCCATCGGTACTGCCGGTGGCGTGCTGATGGCCAAGCTGATGTGCAAGCTGTCCGGTGGCAGGGTTAACCCGCTGATCGGCGCGGCCGGCGTGTCTGCGGTCCCCATGGCGGCCCGGGTGGTCAACAAGGTGGGCCTGGAGGCCAATAACCAGAACTTCCTGCTGATGCATGCCATGGGCCCGAACGTCGCCGGTGTACTCGGCTCGGCGGTCGCCGCCGGTGTGTTGCTGGCACTGGTTGGCTAACCCGCCTTTTGCGGAACGGTTTTACAGATGGAAACAAGGCGCCTGCGGGCGCCTTTTCTGTTGCCCGGCGCTTTGCGCCATTGCGCAGCGATCACAGCGCCTACAGTAGTACCGCGTCTAACATACAGCACGGATGTAGTAGCTGCTTTAGCTGCTAAATCCTGCGCAGCAGGATCTGATGCACCTGTTCCACCCTTTGCCACCGAATAGATGCACAGGTATTAGGTAATACGGCGAGGTATGAAACATTGGAGCAAAGATGCCGCGTAGCGGCATTGCGGGATGTAGCTGCGCTACATTGCACAGCTGAAGCAGTGCCTACAGCAGCGCCTTCCGTGCAACATATTGGCAGCGCAGATGTTTGCATGGTGTACGAATGTAGTAGCTGCTTTAGCTGCTAACCCCTGTGCAGCAGGATATGATGCGCAGGTTTTAGGCAATATGGTGATATCAATCCCATTAAGCATCTGGTCAGATATTGGTTCGGATCGCCAGAGGCAAAACAAAAGGCGCCCTCGGGCGCCTTGTATCTTCTTGCTTGTCTAACGGAGGTTAGGCGTTATCTTCCAGACCGACGATCAACCAGGGAGCATTCTCCTTGGTTAAATCGCGCTCCAGGTGCCAGACTTCGCGAATGTCTTGCTCGACGCCTTCCTGGCTATCGCGGTAGCGACCGCTGAACTTCAGGCTGACCTGAGCGTGGTAAGAGGTGTGGTCGGCACGAACCAGCTCGGCATCGACAAACATCACTTCAGTATGTTGCTCGCCGCTCAAGGTGGCGCGCTCTTTGCTTAAATCGGCAAACAGCTCGGGGGTCACGTACTCGCGGATTTTTTCCAGATCGTCCTTGTTCCATGCTTCCTGCAGGGTGCGGTAATGGTCGCGAGAACCTTGCAAGAAGGCCTGCATGTCAAAACCCGGAGGCAGGTTAAAGGGCACATCGCTGGCCGCAAAGCCACCGGCACCACCAGTCGAGGGTGAAGAGGCCACAGGCTGCTGGGGAGCTTCAAATTGCTGGGGCCCATTATATGCCGCTCTGGAGGCGGGCGCTGGCGCCTTGCCTTTACGCAGGGCACTAAAGATTTTGAAGGCAACAAAGGCGAGGCCGGCCATCATCAGAAAGTCCATGATCTGGAAGCCTTCAAACGCGCCCGAGCCCATCAAGGCGGCAATCAGGCCACCGGCCAGCAGGCCGCCCAGCAAGCCACCCATAAGGCCACCGGATTTCTTCGGTGCCTGAGCTTGTCCGGCGGTGTTTTGCCCGGCCGCTTGCTGATTGGCAGGTTGGGCCGGGGCAGTTTTATATGACTTGCCCATAGAGCGGCCACCGCCCATTTTACGGGCTTCGGCATCAAAAGCGGTGGCGGTAATGCCAATCGCAAAAATTAGAGTAAACAGGGTTAGAAGTTTGCGCATGTGAGCTTCCTTGAATGACAGACCAGCACATCCTAAAGCAGAGACATGTTATGTCAACAGGCGATTAAGAAACAGCCAGCGTCGGCAAGCCGGCCCCTGTCCCCTGGTGTCGTCACACGGTTGGCAGATCCCAGATCTAGATGCTCGGGAAGGGCATCGGATGTACAATGCCATCCTAAGCCTAAAGTACACTCACGTTTGCTAAACCAGAGAGAACCCCGATGAGCGAAAAAACCGTTACTAAGGTCGATCAGGCTGTGGCCCAGCTGAAAATGCCACCCCATTCCTTTGAAGCGGAGCAATCTGTGCTGGGTGGTTTGTTGCTGGATAACAATGCCTGGGACCGGGTGGCGGAAAAAGTATCGGAGCCCGACTTTTACAGCCGGCCTCACCGGCTGATCTTTCAGGCCATGCAGCGGCTGGGGCAGCTCAACAATCCCATCGATCTGATTACGGTGCAGGAAGAACTGGAGCGCCATGAGGCATTGGAAACCGTCGGTGGTTTTTCCTATCTGGTCGAAATAGCCAAAAATACCCCCAGTGCCGCCAACATAGGTGCCTATGCCGACATAGTGCGCGAGCGTGCGCTGGTCAGAGAAATGATAGCGGTGGCCAATGACATTGCCGAGTCGGGCTTTGATCCTCAGGGGCGAAATGCCGGCGATCTGATCGATCTGGCCGAAACCAAGGTCTTTAAAATTGCCGAAAGTCGAGCCAATGCCAACGAAGGGCCACAACCCTTGCGGGTGCTGCTCGAAAAAACCGTCGATCGCATAGAAGAGCTATATAAAAATCCGCATCATGGCATCACCGGAGTCTCTTCAGGTTACTCGGATTTGGATAAAAAAACTGCCGGATTCCAGTCTTCGGACCTGATTATAGTGGCAGCTCGACCTTCTATGGGTAAAACGACTTTTGCAATGAACCTTTGCGAGCACGCTGCACTAACAAGTGACAAACCTGTACTCATATTCTCCTTGGAAATGCCATCTGAGCAGATTATTATGCGGATGCTTGCCTCGCTGGGACGAATCGATCAGACCCGCATTCGTACCGGGCAGCTAGATGATGAAGACTGGGCTCGATTGTCTTCAACCATGGGCATGTTGCTGGAAAAAGGTCAGCTTTATATCGATGACTCCTCCGGCCTGACCCCCACCGAAGTGCGTGCTCGCGCCAGGCGTATTGCGCGGGAGCACGGGGGGATCAGCATGATCATGATTGATTACCTGCAGTTGATGACGGTCCCCAGTCTGGCGGATAACCGAACGCTGGAAATTGCCGAAATATCCCGCTCGCTCAAGGCCCTGGCCAAGGAGCTGGAAGTGCCGGTAGTGGCGCTGTCTCAGCTTAACCGAAGCCTGGAGCAGCGCGCCGACAAGCGCCCGGTTAACTCGGATCTGCGTGAATCTGGCTCTATTGAGCAGGATGCCGACTTGATTATGTTTATTTATCGAGACGAGGTATATCACGATGACAGCCCCGAAAAAGGCATCGCCGAAATCATCATCGGCAAGCAACGAAACGGACCTATAGGCAGGGTGCGGCTGACGTTCCAGGGGCAATTTTCTCGCTTCGACAACTATGCCGGCCCCGCATTTGATGATGAATATTAAGGAGCAGAGATGGATGCACATGGAGCAATTGCTCGCATCAGTCTGGCCGCAGTGCAACACAACCTGCAGCAGGCTAAACGGCTGGCGCCCACGGCCAAGGCCATTGCAGTAGTAAAAGCCAATGCTTACGGCCATGGCGATCTAACAGTGGCAGCCGCACTTAAAGATACCGCGGACATGTTTGCCGTCGCCCGTTTTGAAGAAGCGCAAAAGCTCCGTGCCGGCGGTATTCGCCAGCCTATCCTGTTGCTGTCGGGCTTTTTGAACGCCGCCCAGCTCGAATTTGCTGCATTAAACAACTTCCATCTTTGTATTCACGAGTTTGCCCAGCTGGATCTGCTCGAGAAAACGCCACTGCCGGCCCCCGTCACTATCTGGATGAAAATCGACTCGGGTATGCACCGCATCGGTTTCAGCCCGGAGCAGGCCGATCAGGTATTGGCCCGTTTAAGCGAAATCACGCAGGTGGTGCAGCCGGTAAATGCATTTACCCACTTTGCCCGTGCCGACGAACCCGAGCAGCGAGCGGTTACAGAGGCGGCCATTGCCCGTTTTCAGCAGGCTACCAAAGGCAAGGTCAAGCACACCGCCTTGTGTAACTCTGCCGGAGTGATTGCCTTTCCCGAGGCTCATGCCGATTACATTCGCCCCGGTATCATGCTCTACGGCATTACCCCCTTTGGTGATCAGCAAGGCACCGACTTTGGTCTGCGCCCGGCCATGAATTTTACCAGCAGCCTGATTGCGGTGCGCGAGCACAAAGCCGGCGAGCCCGTCGGTTACGCCGGCTCCTGGGTCAGTCCGAGAGATACGCGTATCGGCGTGATTGCCGTGGGCTATGGCGACGGTTATCCACGCATGGCCCCGCCGGGCACACCTGTGCTGGTCAATGGCCGCCGCGTGCCGCTGGTGGGCCGGGTGGCCATGGACATGGCGACCGTGGACTTGGGGCCGGATGCCACCGAACAGGTGGGCGATGAAGTGCTGTTGTGGGGAGAAGGTCTGGCGGCGGAAGAAGTGGCTCGCCACGTGGGTACCATTGCCTACGAACTGGTTACCCGCCTGACGGCACGCCCACGGCTGGAATACGTCGACTAGCAGGCAAGTCGTTGATAGTGAGGCGTGAGGTGGCCAACACCGGCTCCAAAGCCGTGGTGTTTACACCTCTCGCCTCATCTCTCACCCCCCCCACGTTTTTCATCTCATTCGGCGCATTGCCGGCAACGGCCATGGGCTTCAATCGACTGATTGGTAATGACAAAGCCATTCAGCTGAGCCTGATGCTCAAAGGCTTGGTTAATGGCCTCATCATGCAGCTCTATTACCAGACCACACTGATTACAGATCAACAGCTGCATGGGATGATGTTCGTCGAAGTGTTCGCAGAATAAAAAGGCGTTTAACGACTCTACCTTGTGTATAAAACCCTGAGCCAGTAAAAAGTCCAGTGCCCGATACACAGTGGGGGGCTTGGCATTGGGTTCCAGCTCTTTGAGCCTATCCAGTAAATCATATGCGCTCACGGCGCCCTGATACCCAGCAATCAGCGTAAACACATTACGACGAGTAGGAGTAAAGCGTACGCCGCGCTGTTTGCACAGCAAATCGGCACGCTCAAGCTGATGTTGAATGGACATAAACGACGATGACCCTCTATGGTTACTGGCTGCATGTTAACACAGAGGTATTTAGCGTCACCTAAACAAGCTTGGGTGTGTGGGTGGGCTTGGGTATAATGCCCGTCCTTGTGTTCAAAAAGTCATCGTTTATATGAATCATTACCCCAGTGCCCGTTTTTCCGTCGCTCCGATGTTGGATTGGACCGATCGTCATTGCCGCTACTTTCATCGGCTGATGAGCCGACATGCCCAGCTGTATACCGAAATGGTGACCACGGGGGCCATTTTGTACGGCAAGGGCGATTACCTTGGTTTTAGCGAGCCGGAGCAGCCACTGGTGTTGCAACTGGGCGGAAGTGATCCTCAGGCGCTGGCTGCTTGTGCCGTGCTGGCCGAGCAGCGCGGCTACAATGAAATCAACCTCAATGTCGGTTGTCCGTCGGACAGAGTACAGAACGGCATGTTCGGTGCCTGTTTGATGGCAGAGCCACAGCGCGTGGCAGACAGCATAGCCGCCATGAAAGCCGCGGTGTCGATACCGGTGACGGTGAAAACCCGCATTGGTATCGATGAACAAGATAGCTATGAGTTTCTTTGCACCCTGGTCGATGGCTTGGTGGAAGTCGGCGTAGATGCGTTAATCGTGCATGCGCGCAAGGCCTGGCTCAAGGGCCTGAGCCCGAAGGAAAACCGCGAAATTCCCCCGCTGGATTACGAGCGCGTTTACCAGCTCAAGCGTGATTACCCGCAGCTGATCATGGCCGTAAACGGGGGTATCAAGACCCTGGATGAGGCCAAGCAACACCTGACCCAGCTCGATGGCGTCATGGTGGGCCGCGAAGCCTATCAAAACCCCTATATACTGGCCGAGGTGGATGCCGAGCTGTTTGGCGATCACTACCAAGTACCGAGTCGACATGAAGTGATCCGCCGGCTGTTGCCCTATATAGAGCAGCAACTGAGCCAGGGCACTTATCTGGGCAATGTGACTCGCCATACACTGGGTATTTTTCAAGGCTTGCCCGGTGCCCGCGCCTGGCGACGCCATTTAAGTGAAAACGCCCACAAAGCCGGCGCCGGCCCCGAGGTGGTGGAAGCCGCCATGGCCAAAGTCCCCGAGTTTTGTTACGTCTGATAGCAAAGCAGTGCTCGTATCAAGATAAAGAAGGATGCTTTGCTGGCACAGGGTTGGCCTTTTTCAGCTGAGCCCTGTAGTAGCTGCTTTGGCTGCTAAATCCGGCGACGCCGGATCTGATGCACGGGTTCCACCTTTGGCTACCCAATGTTGTGCGCAGAAGTAAGCAACAGGGTGCGATATCGGGCATCGGAGCATAGATGCCGCCTTGTGGTACTGTCTGTGGGTTAACCAGGAACTGTTGATAGCTTTCAACTATTGATGTGATAGATATTAACGGTTTAACTAATCAGCTGAGCTGGAGCATACTGAACCTATTAAAACAGAGCACACTCAATAAGGGGTTAGTTTATGTTGCAGGATAAAACCGGTCAGTCAGTTCCTCAGGTTACCTTTAGAACCCGTCGGGGCGAGCAGTGGATTGATGTCAGCACAGACGAGATTTTTAAAGGCAAAACCGTGGTGGTGTTTTCGTTACCCGGCGCCTTCACACCGACCTGTTCTTCTACCCACTTGCCGCGGTATAACGAACTGGCCTCGGTATTCGCCGAAAATGGCGTAGACGATATTGTGTGTTTAAGTGTGAACGACACCTTCGTCATGAACGCCTGGCTGGCCGATCAGGAAGCCGAGCATATTCATGTTCTACCCGATGGTAACGGTGAGTTCACCGACGGCATGGGCATGCTGGTCGACAAACAGGATCTGGGCTTTGGCAAGCGCTCCTGGCGTTACTCCATGCTGGTAAAAGACGGCATAATCGAAAAAATGTTTATCGAGCCCAACAAGCCTGGTGACCCCTTTGAAGTCTCAGACGCCGACACCATGCTGGCCTATATCAACCCGAAGGCAGCCAAACCGTCAGCCATTACCCTGTTCAGCAAGCCGGGCTGCCCTTTCTGTGAGCGTGCCAAGCACATGCTGCAGGAGCAAAACCTGGGTTACGAAGAGGTGGTACTGGGCAAAGGTGCGACCAGCACAACCCTGAAGGCCGTATCGGGTCGCAGCACAGTGCCGCAGATATTTATCGATGGTCGTCACATAGGTGGCAGCGAAGAGCTGGCAGAATATTTGGCATAACGACAGCTGTCTTCACAAGATTAATTTACAGCGCCGGTTAACAGCCGGCGCTGTGCTGTTATACAGGCAGCTATTGTTTGCTCTGCCTCGTTATTTGCCCATTCTTGTGCTGTCTTGATACCCGGTTAAAATGGGGTACCATCATAGAAGATCGCCCTATGGAATGCAGAGTAGTCACCCCCACATCGGCAATTTTGGTGTGTTGCACCTCACTCCTTATCTTTCTTCCTGTTGGCATGGATTAAGGAATATATGAATTTACGGGATTTGGAATATTTAGTGGCGCTCTCTCAAGAACGCCATTTTCGCAAGGCCGCTGAAAAGTGCTTTGTCAGTCAGCCCACGCTCAGTGGTCAGCTACGCAAGCTGGAAGAAGAACTGGGAATACTGCTGATAGAGCGCACCTCTCGCAAGGTCTTGTTTACGCCGGCGGGGGATGCCATTACCGCACAGGCGAAGCGCATACTGGCCGAAACCAAAGAGCTGCGGGATATTGCCCGTACCTTTACCGAGCCCATGTCGGGCGAGCTGCATATTGGCTTGATCCCAACGGTGGGGCCGTATCTGTTGCCGCACATTATTCCGGTGCTCAAGCAGCACTTTCCCGAGTTACAGCTTTATTTATACGAGGCGCAAACCCAGACACTGCTCAAGCAACTGGCCGACGGAGAGCTGGACTGCCTGATCCTGGCTCAGCTGGATCAGATGGACGACTTTGGCTCCTTGCCGCTATACGATGAGCCCATGGTGCTGGCTCTGCCCAGCGACCATGCCTGGGCGGGGCGCAAGCAGGTAGCCTTAAGCGAGCTGAAAGGAGAAAAGCTGCTAATGCTGGAAGATGGCCATTGCTTGCGTGATCAGGCGATGGGGTTTTGTTTTGCCGCCGGGATCTTTGAGGATCAGCACTTTAAAGGCACCAGCCTGGAAACCCTGCGCAACATGGTCGCCGCCGGCTCCGGCCTGACCCTGATGCCGCAGCTGGCCATTGGCTCGCCGCAGAGTGATCACGGCGTCCGTTATGTTCCCGTCACCGATCCCGAACCCAGTCGAACCATTACCCTGCTGCATCGGGTTCATTCGGTGCGCCGCCCCTGCTTCAACGAAATGGCCAAGGTGATCAAAAAAATAGCCATCAGCAGCTTGCTACAGTGAGGAGTAAGGCGAAAAGCGGGAAGCGACACTACCCTCTGCAAATTCGCTGTGTTACGCCTCACTCCTTACCGTTCACGCTTCACGTACTTTAAAACAGCTCATCGGTCACACTCACGCCACCAAACTGCTGCCGGGTACTGGGCGAGGCGTGGCGTCTGGGCTCGGTGCCTTTAACAAAAAACTCCGTCATGCCTTCGCCTCGGCTAAGCAGGCCGCTGCCGGTATCTATGGAAGCGGTCGTTATATTGTCGGGCACGGGGCGCTTTTGTTCGGGAAAGTCCTTCAACGCCACCTTCATGTAATCAGACCAGATGGGCAGAGCGGTACTGCCGCCAAACTCGCCGCCGGCCACCTGATTGTTGCCCAGATTGGGGTTATGGGCGGTGCGCCCCAGGGGCCGGCCAAAGTCATCAAACCCTACCCAGGCGGTGGCCACCCGATTCGGGTTAAAGCCGGAAAACCAGGCGTCGCGAGAATCGTTAGTGGTGCCGGTCTTGCCCGCAATGTCGCGACGATTCAGCGCGCGGCCAGCCCGCCAGCCGGTGCCATTCCAGCGGCGACCATTGCTGGTGCCCCCAAAAATAGCCGAATTCAAGGCTTCGCTGATTAAGAAGGAGGTTTCTTCACTGAGCACGGGGGTGATCTCGGGCTTGGCCTCGTACAGCACCACACCCTGGCTGTCTTCTATGCGTTGCACTACAAAGGGGGTGACCTTGTTGCCGCCATTGGCAAAGGCCGCAAAGCCGGTTGCCATTTGTAACGGCGTGGCAGAAGGGGAGCCCAGCGCCAGGCTGTCGGTTGCCGGAATATTATGGGTATCAAATCCCAGATCATTGAGTCGCTGCATTGCCGCGGGAATACCGGCATCGCGCAGCAAACGAATGGACACCACGTTCTTGGAGCGAGCCAGGGCTTCACGCACCCGAATCGGGCCATCGTACACATTGGGTGAATTGCGGGGTTTCCAGCTACTGCCGCTACCCGCATCCCAGTGATTGATGGGCGCGTCATTGACCATACTGGCCAGCGTAAAGCCGTTATCCAGGGCTGCCGAGTAGATAAAGGGCTTTATATTCGAACCCATCTGTCGCTGAGCCTGCTGCACCCGGTTAAACTTGTTCAGGCTGAAGTTAAAGCCGCCCACCAGGGCCGTCACGGCGCCATTGCCGGGATCCAGAGCCACCAGGGCACCGTTGATCTCGGGGATCTGTGCCAGCATCCAGTGATCGCCCTGGGGGCGGACCCAGATTTGCTCGCCGGACTTCAGTGCTTCGCTGGCTGTGCGCAGGGCTCTGCCCTGGCGGTTATCGGCAATATAACGGCGTGCCCACTTTATGCCGTCCCAATCCAGCCGGGCTTCACCCACGCCCTTGATGAACACCGTAGCGCTGCGCTCGGTCACCTGCTTCACCACGGCGGGCTCCAATGGCCAATAGCTGGGCAGTTGTGCCAGGTGCTGTTCAATTTGCTCCTGATCCCAGGCGGCGTTGCCTTGCCACAGCTGTGCTGCCGGACCGCGATAGCCATGGCGCAAATCATAAGCCAGCAAACCGTCAACCAGGGCGGTATTGGCTGCTTGCTGCTCTGCAGACTGCACTGTGGTATAGACATTCAATCCCTTGGTGTAGGCCTCGTCACCAAACATGGTCCGTGCAAACTGGTGTGCCATTTCCGCCAGGTAAGGGGCGCTCAGGGTAATTTCTGCGCCGTGATAGCGGGCGGCCACCGGCTCCGCCATGGCCTCACTGTATTGTTCCTGACTGATCTTGCCGGTATCCAGCATGCGACCCAGCACCAGGGCCCGACGTTCGGCGGCGCGTTTCGGGTTACTGATGGGGTTGAGTACGGAAGGCCCCTGGGGCAAGCCGGCAATCATCGCCATTTCAGCCAGGGTCAGATCGCTGACTTCCTTGCCGTAATAGACTTGCGCCGCGGCACCCACCCCATGAGAACGGTGGCCCAACGGGATCTTGTTGAGATACAGGGACAATATTTCATCTTTGCTGAGCAAGGACTCGATATGCAGGGCGATAAATATTTCTTTTATCTTGCGGGTAACGGTTTTTTCGCGGGTTAAAAAGAAGTTTCTGGCCACCTGCTGGGTAATGGTACTGGCTCCCTGGCGTTTTTCACCCGTAGTAAACCAGACGATGGCCGCACGGCTAATGCCAATGGGATCTATGCCCGGGTGTTCATAAAAGCGCGCATCTTCGGTGGCCAGAAAGGCATCAATCAACAGCGGGGGCATTTGCTCAATGGCAAGGGGAGTGCGGCGTTGCTCACCATATTGCGAAATCAACTCGCCATCCTGGCTCAGCACCCGCATGGGGGTTTCCAGGCGAATATCTTTAAGTTCGGATACATCGGGTAGCTCGGGCTTTACCTGCTGATAAAGCACAAATACGGCAGCCATGCCGCTTATGGCCAGGAACAGGCCGAATAAAAATAGACGAATTAGCCATTTAAGCATGAAGCATTAACCCAAAATCATTTATTACTGAATGAAACGCAAGTATATCCTGTGTCCATACCCTTATTCGAGCGCTTTATTTTTAAACAGCCGCCCCGGCGCCAGCTGCTCGTAAGCAGTCTATGCTGAGTAAGACTCTTCACAATAAAGCACGGATGATATGTTGAGCTTCAAAAGGCGCAGTCATGGCCAGGGGGTGATCGGCATTGATTTTGGCAACCACAGTATCAAGGCGCTGGCATTAAGCGGCACCCCCCAGAATTATCGTCTTGCCGCCATGGCCAGCGTTCCTACGCCGGGGGGCAGCATCCTTGAGCACCAGCTGCAAGACATACCCCAAGTGGTTGGTGCGCTCAAGCAGTTGCGGCGCCTGCTTGGTTGTCGCTATACCCGGGTTGCCACCGCCGTCACCGGCAGCAGTGTGACCACTAAAATCATAGCGGTGCCCAATACGCTGACCTCTGACGTATTAGCGCTCCACATTGAGCAGGAAGCGACGCAACACATTCCCTTTCCTCTGGATGAAATCAGCCTGGATTTTGAAGTTATCGGCCCCAGTGCGCGGTATCCAGAGCGAAACAAGGTGTTGCTCAGTGCGGCTCGTACCGACAACATCAATGCACGAGTCGACGCCTTGCAGCAGGCGGGGTGGCAAACACGAGTGGTTGATATCGGCAGTCATGCCCTGGCACGGGCGGTTTCCACTTTTTTAACGACACAGCCTCACCCTGCGCTTGCCCGGTCACAGCAAGCGACTCCCCACTTGCTGGCGGTAGTCGATATTGGCGCCCGGAGTCTCACCTTTATGGTGATGGCCGGCCACGAAGTCATTCACACCCGTTTGCAGCACCTGGCCGGTGAAGAGGCCTCGGCCAAGGCGGATCATGCAGATGGGGTCCCGCAAATAGTCGGCTACATACAGAGTAATCTGCAGCTGTTTTGCAGCAGCTCCGGCCATCCAGCCCCCGCGTTACTGTGTGTCTGTGGTGGCGGTAGTCTGTTGCCCGGGCTGACAGCTGCTTTGACCCAGGCATTAAGCCTGGCCGTGGTGCAGCCCGATTTTAGCGCCGTATTCGGAGGTGCCCCCGGAGATTACCCGGACGCAGCCGTCTATGGAACTGCGCTGGGGCTGGCCTTGCGGAGGTTTTCATCATGTCCAACATAAATCTGTTGCCCTGGCGCGAGCACGTGAAAGCCAGGCAGAAAAAGCAGTTTATGCAGCAAGTGGGCCTGGTGTGCGTGCTGACGGTGGTGGTGATCACCGGCGTCTATGGTTTTATCAGGCAGCAGCATCACTCCCAGCAGCAGCGTAATATGCAACTGGAGCGGGCCAGCGCCCGGCTGGTCCAAGACTTGCGGACCATTGAAATAGTTCGCCAGCGGCGCAATCAATTGCAGGCCCGAATGGACTTGATTGAGGAGTTTCAGCAGCGGCGCCCGCTGGCGGTACAGCTCTTTAATCAGCTGCCAGGCTGGATTCCTTCCGGTGTGTATGTCGAACGTATTCAGTTGGCCGGCCAGCAGCTGGAAATAAAAGGCCAGGCAACCGCCTATGGGCAGCTGGCGCTCATGGTGCAACAGATAGAGCACAGTGGCTGGCTGACGCAACCCCGGCTGCACGCCATGGCGGATCCTGACACCAGCCTGCCGCCGTCAAACCGGTTTTCATTGCAGCTTGCTCTGCAAGAGACGTCACTCCCGTTACCGCCGGGTCGGGCGCAGTCACAGGGGGGAGCACCATGAACTGGTCACTGCACGAGCTGGATCTTGAGCTGGTAGAGCAATGGCCAGCAACGGCCAGAATCATGCTCTTTGTTTTGCTATCGGGGGTGTTGTGTCTGGCAGGAGGGTATGTCTTTCTTGCCGATCACTGGACCCAGTGGCAGCAAAGCCGCCAGCAAGAGATCGAGTTAAAACGCATCTTCATACAAAAATCCCAAATGGCGGCGAGCTTGCCTGCCTACCAGCATCAGGTAGAGCAATTGCAAGAGCAGCTGCAAACGGGTTTACAGCAGCTGCCCAGCCAGCGAGATGCCGCCCGGGTGCTCAAGGATCTTAGCGAGTTGGCAGAGCGCAATGGCTTGAGTCTGGGCGGCTTTCAGTGGGAAGCGGAGCAGCAGTTAGACCTTGCTACCGAGCTACCGCTGCGTATCAAGGCCCGGGGCCAGTACCATCAGTTGGGGCATTTTATTGCCCAGGTGTCGGCACTGCCACGTATCGTGATCATTGACGGCATAGAGTTAACCCGTCCCGACACCCCAATATCGGCAGAAGGGCTGCACATGACGCTGTTAGCCAAAACCTATGCCTACAGGGCAGGGGAGGCATCCACAACACCATGAGTTTGCGTCGCGTAATATTATGTATCCGTCACGGGTGGTTATTGAGTGTCTGGCTGGCCCTTGCCGCCTGTGGCGAGCGCGAGCCGATTGAGGACTTTATTGTCGAGGTCACCGCCAGGCCCGGTAATATGCTCGAGCCTTTGCCGCCTTTGACCCCTTATCAATCGGTGTCCTATCAGGCCAGCATGCAGCGAAGTCCCTTTATGGCGTTCGCCGACGGGCTCTTGCACCCGGAGCAGGCGCCCCGGGCTGAGCCCGAGCAGTCACCTGATTGTCACCAGGGCGTGGCTGGGCCCGAGTCGCCAGAAAACCAGATGCTGCCAGCCCTGTCTTTACAGGCGACCTTTATCGGCAGTCACCGTGGTGGCAGCGCGGCTTCGGCTTTGATCCTGGTGGCGGGCGCCGACACGCAACTCGTGACGATAGGGCAGCAACTCGAGTTCGAGTCCGGCGAAGAAGCGGAAAATCAACTGGAAGTGATCGATATTAGCGCGCAACAGCTCACCCTGAGACAGCGCCTGGTTCAGGCTCAGGGGTGCGAGCAAGTCCACACCACCACATTGCAGCTGTATTAGGCGCGGGAGGTGCGATAAAGAGGAGCGATAAAAAGCCGGGCTGGCCGAGGTGTATTTTTATTACCGGAGTTTTCCGTTACGGAGCAAATATTTAAAATTCAGCGTGACAACAATCGCAAGCGCGAGTTGATTATCTTCGTCACCCACCGTATTGTGCACGGTAGTAGTTGAATTTCCAATATCCTTGGCACTGTCATAACAGTGACCAAGTCGACATCAAACAGACCGAAAACGGGAAGGCGGACGCGAAGCAAAGTAGCGAATAAAGTCTCGCTCAAGGCTTCTTTGACCCCTTGACGGGTGTTGTCCTTGCCAGCGACTGGCTCAGTTGCGATAATCCGGCGTCCAATTTCAGAAAGTTAAGGTTAGGTTCATCGTCGACCCTGCGGTGTTCGTGGGGCGCATTTGTTTGTGAGAATTTCGTGTAACATGGCTGAGAAACGCAATATCTTCCTTGTAGGGCCTATGGGTGCGGGCAAGAGCACCATTGGTAAATACCTGGCGCAGCAACTGCATATGGAGTTTTATGACTCCGATCATGAAATCGAGCGCCGCACCGGTGCCGATATCAGCTGGGTATTTGATGTCGAAGGCGAAGAAGGCTTCCGCCAACGCGAAGAAAAAGTAATCAACGACCTGAGCGAGCTGCAGGGCATAGTGTTGGCGACTGGCGGTGGTTCCATCAAGAGCAAAGAAAGCCGCAACCGGCTATCGGCCCGTGGCATAGTGGTCTATTTGGAAACGCCAGTAGAGAAACAACTGGCCCGGGTACAAAAAGACAAGCGTCGTCCGCTGCTGCAAACCGAAGAAGCACCCGAAGATGTACTGCAACGGCTGGCAGCCGAGCGCAACGAACTGTACCAGGAAATAGCCGACTATGTCGTACGTACCGACGAGCAAGGCGCCAAGCTGGTGGCTAATCAAATAGCCGAGTTGATCGGCCTGTAACGGACAGGAGACCCATGGAAAGGTTAACCGTTGATCTGGGTGAGCGCAGCTACCCCATTATTATTGCCGAACAACTGCTGGCGCAGGGCGACCTGCTGCGTAATGCGGTAAAGGGCAGCAAGGTATTGGTGGTCACCAACGAGGTGGTCGCGCCTTTGTATCTCAATACGCTGCTGGCCGCCCTGGCGCCGCTGCAGGTTGAGTCTTTGGTGCTGTCCGATGGCGAGCAGTTCAAGAATCTGGATACCTTTAACCAGATAATGGGTACCCTGCTGGCGGGCAATCATGGCCGAGACACCACCCTCATCGCCTTGGGGGGCGGCGTGATTGGCGATCTGACCGGCTTTGCCGCGGCTTGCTACCAGCGCGGGGTGCCGTTTATTCAGGTACCCACCACCTTGCTGGCTCAGGTTGACTCATCGGTCGGCGGCAAGACAGCGGTTAACCATCCCCTGGGTAAAAACATGATAGGGGCCTTCTATCAGCCGCAGCTGGTGCTGATAGACACCCTTTGTTTGCACACCCTGCCCGAGCGTGAGTTTGCGGCCGGCCTGGCCGAGGTCATTAAATATGGCATCATCTGGGACGCCGACTTTTTTGCCTGGTTAGAGCAAAATGTGTCACGGCTGCAGCAGCTGGACAGTGTCGCCTTGAGCTACGCCATCCGCCGTTGCTGCGAAATCAAAGCAGAGATGGTGGCTTGTGATGAGCGTGAGCACGGCGTGCGCGCCTTGCTTAACCTGGGCCATACCTTTGGTCATGCCATCGAGGCCGAAATGGGTTACGGTAACTGGCTGCACGGCGAAGCCGTGGCCGCCGGCACCATGCAAGCCTGCTATATGGCCAGGTTGCGTGGCGAGATGTCGGACGCCGATGTCTCCCGGGTTGAAAGCCTGCTGATCAAGGCGCATCTGCCGGTGCAGGGGCCTGATACCATGACGCTGAGTCAATACCTGCCGCACATGATGCGCGATAAAAAAGTGTTGGCTGGCCAGCTGCGGCTGGTGTTGCCCATGGGCATTGGCCGCGCGCAGGTCGTCAGTGATGTGACCGAACAACAGCTGGCTCAGGTGGTGTCGGAATCCACCCCGTGAGCCAAACGGTTAATCTGCCTTTTACTTCTCAGCAGCAGCTGCTGGCGCGGTTGCTGCACCTTTCCCGTCTCGATACCGATTTTATCCTTCTGACTGGTCCGCAAGGAGCAGGCAAGTCCCACCTGGGCAAGCTGTTGGTTGAGCAGTCCACCTTGATGCTGCCTGTCATGCTGGACGCGAAGGCGCTCGACAGTCATACCCGTTTTCGCGATGCCCTGTTTGGGCACTGGTTTCCCGATGCCATCTTCGATGCAGAAGACTCCCTCATCGACACCATGACGCGATTGTTGCCGGCCAGCCTGCATAAGCGCCTGCTGGTGGTGGACAATAGCGCCTGGTTAACCGATATTCAGCTGCAGGAACTGGTGCAGCTGTACGTCACCTTGCCTGCCGCCATTCGTCCATTTATGCTGCTCCTGGGAACGGCGGAATGGGCAGGGCAGGTTCGCCAGCAGCTGGATGATGCCATGCTGGCGAACCTGCTGGAGGTGGAAATACCGCCATTAACGGAGGCAGACAAGCGGCAATTATGGCAAGCGCTCGAGTTTCAGCCCTCTTTGGATGCCAGTCGGGATATCCAGTATCCTGGTGAGGTGATCGACACAATGGAGCCACAGATGAATACACAAGGTTATCGCCAGCTGTTAGAGCAAAAGTCGGTCAAAATATTGCTGACCACGCTAATCGTCGTGTTATTGCTCATTGTTATCGTCAGTCTGGTCGGTGGGCCCGACAAGACGGGAGCCGAGTTGACCCAGTCGAACCGCCAGGAGCAGGCCGCACTGCCGGCACCGATCCCGGACGGAGCCACTATATCAGGGGGGCAGTCAGCTGTGGCCTCGTCAGAAGCGGGGTCTGCTGTCGTGCAGGAGTGGCCAGCAGAAAGCTTGCCGGCAACGCCGGTCATCACCGCCACGGATACCCAGACTGCGGATGACAGTGATAAAGAGCGGGTGATCATAGAAGATGACGTGGTGACCCAGTTGATGCAGCGTGAATCACAGGCCCAGCAGCCCGCAGCACAGCCACAGCGGCCTGTTGAGGCGACGCCCCCCGAGCCCGCCACGCCAGTGACGGAGGCCACCGCGAATTTGGGGTCGGTAGAGAGCCTGATGCAGAAATCATCACAGCGTTACACGCTGCAGCTGATGGCCGGTCGTAACAGGAGTGTTCTGGAGGCCCTGGTGGCCAAGCACAACTTGAGCCCAGCCTGGATCTATCCTCGCAGTATTAACGGGCAACCCTGGTTCGTATTGGTGCAGGGCGACTACTTGTCGGCCGGCCTGGCGCGCAATGCCATCAGCGGCTTGGCGTCGGAGTTGCAGGCGGCCAAGCCCTGGCCCAAGCCGTTCTCCCAGGTGCAAAAAGAAGTCCAACCATAGCCATGACATCGGCTTACGGTTACAATGCGCGCCCTTTATCGGTTCGGCTTTAATGACAACAATGACTAAAACTCGGGCATTTTTAAAATGGGCAGGTGGAAAGTACGGCCTGGTAGAGAGTATTAATCAGCGTTTGCCCGAAGGTCGTGAGCTGGTAGAGCCCTTTATGGGGGCGGGATCGGTGTTTTTGAATTCCAACTTCGAGTCCTATTTGCTCGCCGACATTAACGCCGATCTGATTCATCTTTATCAGATACTCAAAACCAAGCCGGATCGGTTTATCCGTGAGGCGGCTGCCTTTTTTACCGCGGCCAATAACGATAAAGCTGCCTACTACGACCATAGGGTGGCCTTTAATCAGGAGCGGGATCGCTTTCGGCGCGCCTTGTTGTTCCTGTACCTGAACCGTCATGGTTACAACGGCCTGTGTCGTTATAACAAGAGCGGGGGCTTCAACGTGCCGTTTGGTGCCTATAAAAAGCCCTATTTTCCCGAGCGGGAGCTGTGGTTTTTTGCCGAAAAAGCCCAAAAAGCCACCTTCGTCTGCCAGGGGTACGATCAGATATTTGCGCAGGCCAAACCCGATCAGGTGTTTTACTGTGATCCGCCTTATGCTCCCCTGTCGACCACGGCCAGCTTTACCACCTATGCCGCCAACGGTTTTACTCTGGACGATCAGGCCATTCTCGCTCGCCTGGCCCGGGAAACCGCCGCCGCCGGCGTGCCGGTACTGGTCAGCAATCATGATATTCCACTGACCCGCGAATTGTATCGGGGAGCCGATCTGGAAGTGGTGTCCGTCAAGCGCACCATCAGCCGCCATGCCCATAATCGCAAGAAAGTCGATGAGCTGTTGGCGCTCTTTACCAAGGCGAGTCTGAGCGAGTCTTGCATGGTTACATCAGCACCAGCCGAACCACCTGCAGTAAAATAAGCACAAACAGCACAATGGCCGCCACGCCTATCAGCAGGTAGGGCCAGGGGCTGCCGCTAAACTGCAACTGCCGGTTCTTGTGCGACTGCACCCCAAACAAGGCTGCCGCCACCGCCTGTAGCCTGTGTTTCCAGTTCATGGTCAATCCTGATGTGCTGAATCCATACAACGAAGTAAAGCACAACCGGCAAACCCCGCCGGGCACAAAGCGCCTTTGTAGACACTGCTGTCGGCGCAGCTTCAGCTGCGCAATATCGCAGGGCGATATCCTGCAATGCCGCAACGCGGCATCTCAGCACCGATATTTCATGTCTCGTCGTATTACCAGATCCTGCTGCGCAGGATTTAGCAGCTAAAGCAGCGACTACATTCGTGCTGTATGCTGGCTGCCGTGCAATGCCGCAGCGCGGCATCTCAACATTTAGCGCTTGGCGCAGATCTGAGGTAGAATCGAACGGTTTTTTGCGTTTAAGGGAACCCCGATGACCGACTACCTGATTGCCCCCTCTATTCTGTCTGCCGACTTTGCCCGCTTGGGGGAAGAAGTAGACCGAGTGCTACAGGCGGGAGCCGACGTAGTGCACTTTGACGTAATGGATAACCATTATGTCCCCAACCTGACCATAGGGCCCATGGTGTGCAAGGCGTTGCGCGACTACGGCATTCAGGCCCCCATAGATGTGCATCTTATGGTGAAGCCCGTAGACAGCCTGGTACCGCAGTTTGCCGACGCCGGTGCCTCTATTATCACCTTTCACCCCGAAGCCTCCGATCATGTTGACCGCACCCTGAGTCTGATCAAGGAGCAGGGCTGTCAGGCCGGCCTGGTGTTCAATCCCGCCACGCCGCTCAGCCACCTCGATTACGTCATGGACAAGGTGGATGTCATCCTGCTGATGTCGGTCAACCCCGGCTTTGGTGGCCAGTCCTTTATTGACGGCACGCTCGACAAGTTGCGTGAGGCCCGCCGCCGCATCAACGACAGTGGCCGTGATATCCGCCTGGAAATTGATGGTGGCGTCAAGGTCGATAACATCCGCGCCATTGCCGAAGCCGGTGCCGATATGTTTGTGGCCGGCTCGGCCATCTTCAATCAGCCCGACTACAAGGCAGTCATCGACCAAATGCGCAGTGAACTGGCCCAAGCCAATGTGTAACATCGACTTGAGTCAGGTTCAGCTCATTCAGTTTGATCTGGACGGCACCCTCATCGACAGCGTGCCACAGCTGGGGCAGGCCGTTAATCAGATGCTGGTTGAATCCGGGCATCCGCCTGCCGATGAGCAGTTGGTGCGACACTGGGTGGGTAACGGTGCCGATATGCTGGTGCAGCGAGCCCTGACTCATGCTCTGGGTCGGGGGCCCAATGCTGCCGAGCAACAAGCCGCACGCCAGCTGTTCGACGCCGCCTACGAAGGGGTTGCCACCCATGAAACGGTGCTTTACCCCGGTGCCACCGACACGATTCGCCAGCTCTACCAGGCCGGCAAGACGCTGGCGCTGGTGACCAACAAGCCGTATCGCTTTGTGCCGGGTATTCTGGCGGCAACCGGCCTGGATGAGTATTTTTCACTGGTACTGGGTGGCGATAGTCTGGAGCAGAAAAAACCCCATCCAGCTCCTTTATTGCATGTGTGTACGACGCTCGACATAGCGCCGACGAACAGCATCATGGTGGGCGACTCCGAAAACGACGTCTTGTCCGCCAAGGCCGCAGGCATGGCGGTGGTGGGGCTGACTTATGGCTACAACTACGGCAAGGACATTGCCGATAGCCAGCCAGACTGGGTAATGAGCAACATCAGTGGCCTGCTTGAGCTACTGCTACCAATTGAACAAAAGGAACACCTCGATGGTTGAACAAGGGGCCAACACCACGGCCAAACCAATTGTATTCAGCGGCGCCCAGCCATCCGGGCAGCTGACTATCGGCAACTACATGGGCGCACTGCGTCAATGGGTGAAAATGCAACAGGATTATGACTGCCTGTACTGCATTGTCGACATGCACGCCATTACCGTGCGCCAGGATCCCAAGGCGCTGCGGGCTGCCTGCCTCGATGCTGCCGCCCTGTATATGGCCATAGGTCTGGATCCGGCCGAAAGTACTATTTTTATTCAATCTCACGTGCCAGAGCATGCCGAACTGGCCTGGGTCTTGAACTGTTATACCCAGTTTGGCGAACTGTCACGTATGACCCAGTTTAAAGACAAGTCCAGCCGTTATGCCGAAAACATCAACGCCGGTCTGTTTACCTACCCGGCGCTGATGGCGGCGGATATCTTGCTGTATCAAACCAGCCAGGTTCCCGTGGGCAACGATCAAAAGCAGCACCTGGAATTGTCCCGTGATGTGGCATATCGCTTTAACCAGTTGTATGGCGACGTGTTTACCGTGCCCGAACCCTTTATTCCAGCCGACGGCGCTCGCATCATGAGCCTGCAGGAGCCGACCAAGAAAATGTCGAAGTCGGACGATAACGTGAATAACTTTATCGGCTTGCTGGAAGACCCTAAAGTAATTGGCAAAAAGCTCAAGCGCGCCATGACCGACTCCGAAGATCCACCGGTCGTGCGATTCGACGTGGAAAACAAGCCGGGTGTCTCTAACCTGCTGACTCTGATGTCCGGTGCCAGTGGCCACAGCATTAAAGAGCTGGAGCAGCACTTTGAAGGCAAGATGTACGGTCACCTTAAAACCGAAACCGCCGATGCGGTACTGACCATGCTGGAGCCGATTCAGGCTCGCTTCCACGAGTTGCGCGCCGACGAGGCCGAGCTGGGCAAAGTGCTGACGCTGGGTGCCGATAAGGCACGCCAGAAAGCTGCGCAGACCCTGAAAAATGTATATGATGTGATTGGCTTTGTTCCCAGAAGTCGTTAACACCTAAGGGGCCGGCAGGCCCCTTTAACATTATCTATTTGGACTCATACCCTTTGATGAACGACAAACAACCCCTTGAAGGTGAACTCACCGACAAGTTGTACTGGTTGCGCAAGTTTCGCATGGCCAAAAATGAAAAAACCCTGGAGCTGATGGTATCCAAGGTCATTGATGATTATCACACCGACGCCGCCGTTGTCGCCGCTATTTATCTGGCCGAGTGTCAACGCGAACGCGAGCTTGCCCAGGGGCGCCTCCTCGGAAATTAACGTTTCTAGGCCAATCGCTATATTTATTTATCCTTTCAATTAATCGACTGTCAGCAGCCGATCGACTTCCTGTAGCTATCTGTAGGCACAGCTGAAGCAGTGCAATATTGCGCAGCGATATCCAGCCATGTCGTCGTTTCAGTTTTGCTGCGCAAAATCAGCCAGCTAAAGCAGACTTCTACAAGTGCGGTGGTATTTGTAAGCACGGTGACCGGATCTGGTTGAAAAGTGAACAGGTGCGACTCGGTTCGTCGCGCCGAGTGCAAGGTGACATGCTTGAAAACTTGTGTGGCAGATCCTGCTGCGCAGCACTTGGCAGCTAACGCCGCTACTACAGAATGGCACTTTATGCCGACACAGCGTTAACCGTGCAATATGGGTGTGTATTAAGCATTAAAAATTAAACATTGCCGTTTTCGGCTAAGCTTGAGTTCTGGTTAATAGCTGTCAGAATTCTAGTCTTAACGTCGTTTTTTACTCAGGGTTTCTAACATGCGCTTTTATAAAACGGGCCTGTCGCTGCTGGCCGCCATGGTGTTGTCAGCTTGCTCATCCAACACTGCACGAATTCCCACCCAAATTGAAGTGGCGCATGGCCCTACTCACATAGCGGGCGGCAATGCCCAGAGCGCTGACGATCTTACCGTGACCACACCGTACTTTGCCTTTGCCTTGTCGCAAGGCGAGCTGGTGGATCTGGCGATGATGGAAGACGGCGTATTCAGTAAAGACCTGATCAGGTCGGTTGATTTTGTGCCTGGTGAAGGGAAGCTGACGCTGGAAAAAACCGAAATCGTTACGCAAACCGCCAACGAACTGGTGATTGAAGTCACCCGCAGCTGGAACGGGCACCGCCTGTTAAGCCGTTACCAGGTCAACAAGGACTATCCCGGCATCAAGCTGACTACCCGGGTGCTGGATCCGGTAACAGACACCCTGTTTGCCGGCTATCGCCTGGAGCGTAACCAGCCTGTCAATCAGGATGTGGTCAGCTATAACGACATGACGCGCATGGTGCACAGCCATTGGACCTCGGGCCAGTTACAGAACAACCTCAGCGAATTATACGAAACCGACGATCTGCGCCGCTCCTATTCGGGTAAAGACAACGAATTTACTGCCTGGCTGAGCGCCGGGTCACTGGGGCGCCTGCACTCCGATACCCAGATGTACACCACCGCCAGTCCTCAGGCCGAACTGGGGTTGTTTGATCTTAAACCCGTCAGCGGTAACTTCGAAAACTACTTGTCGGTGATGCGCCAGCGCTGGAGCCGGGGAGAGCGGGTGTATCTGAACGCCGGGCCCATGCTGAAAGATGCCAGGCACAACAGCGGAAAAATCTACGCCTATACCCCCAAGGGGCGCATTACCGCCGACTTCGCTCGTGCCGCCGCTCGCGGCCACAGCTTTGTCAGCTTTGGCCCCGAGGTCTATCCCATTACCACCAACTTCGGGGGTGAAGCCACTCCCTATAACGAAACCCAGGTTGAGTTTCGCTCCGACATTGGCCTGGCAAAAGCCGAGGTGTGGCTGGATGGCAAACAGGTGGCCGGCTGGAAAATCAACGGTGCCAAGTGGTTTAGAACCGGTGTACCCGTGCCTCCCAACCGCACCTGGATGCAGTGGGTAGTTGAAGATCAGCAAGGCAATCGAGCCTATTCCAACCCGATCTGGATTAAATAAGCGCTGCGCGCAATGCTTAATTTTTAATGTTGAATAAAAAGCCGCTGCTGCGGCTTTTTTTATAGAAGCCTGCTGTAGGCGCTGCTTCAGCTGCGCAATGTGGCGAAGCCACATCTCAACACCGATATTTCATACCTCGCCGTATTATCTGAACCAATGCACCCATTCGGTGGCAAGGGGTGGAGCCTGTGCATCAGATCCTGCTGCGCAGGATTTAGCAGCTAAAGCAGCTACTACATCCGTGCCGTATGCTGGCTACAGTCTTGCTAATGATACTTGCTCTTATTAACACTACCTTATCCAAGTAAAATCAATAACTTATATTGAGTTTAGGTTTGTAAAAAAAGCGATTGTCGACTATGCTTATGGCCATTATTCAGAGGAGGAAGTTATGAAAGGCGATAAAAAAGTCATCGAGTACCTGAATCAGGTGCTGAGCATAGAGCTCACCTCCATCAATCAGTATTTTCTGCACGCCCGCATGTTTAAAAACTGGGGCCTGCACCAGTTAGACGAACGTGAATACAAGAAATCCATTAAAGACATGAAACAGGCCGACAAGCTGATAGAGCGAATCCTGTTTCTGGAAGGCCTGCCCAACCTGCAGCACCTGAACCGTCTGCGCATCGGTGAAAACACCGAAGAAATGCTGCAATGCGATAAACAGCAGGTAGAAGAGCAGCTGCAGGTGTTGAAGGATGCCATTACGTATTGCGAGTCGGTGCAGGAATACGTGTCTCGCGAGTTGTTAAGCGACATTGAAGAATACGAAGAAGCCCATCTCGACTGGATTGATAGCCAATTAGACCTGATTACTAGTGTCGGTCTGGAAAACTATCAGCAGTCGCAAATGTAAGGGAAGCCCAACATGAAAGGTAATGCAAAGGTAATAGCAGCATTGAACGAGCTGCTGGCGGGTGAACTGAGCGCCATGGATCAATACTTTATCCACTCTCGCATGTATGACGACTGGGGATTCAAAAAACTGTTCGAGCGTATCGATCACGAGTTTGAAGACGAAAAAGGCCATGCTTCGCAGTTGATCGAACGTATCCTGTTTTTGGGTGGCACCCCGGACATGGTGACGCGGGTACCGCTGAACATCGGCAAAGATGTGCCAGCCATGCTGAAAAGCGATCTGGATCTGGAATACAAGGTCATTGAAGATCTGCGCAACGTGATGGCCTTGTGCGAACAGGTACGCGACTATCAAACCCGCAAGATGTTGCAAGTCTTGCTGGAAGATACCGAAAACGACCACACCTACTGGCTGGAGCAACAGCTGGGGTTGATCGACCTGATTGGTCTGCCCAACTATCTGCAATCGCAGATGTAACCTGCTGTACTATGGGTCATCTTGAATAAAAAGCCGCCGCAGCGGCTTTTTTTATACCTGCGCTTTGTGCAATGCTTTGGCCTTTCATTCACCATTGCGCTCAGCGCCGGTCTGCTATGGGGCTAGTCCAGGGTATCCAGACTTTTCCGGTAGTGTTCGAAGGTTTTGACGACCGAGGCTTTGGCGCCGCCGGTCAGTTTGCTGACCAGCACGATGGCGATGGAGGCGAAGATGAAGCCGGGCACAATTTCATACAGGTCGAAAATGCCGCCGGTAAGCTGTTTCCAGATCACCACTGTGATGCCGCCAATCAGCACACCCGCCAGAGCGCCGTTGCGGTTCATGTTGCGCCAGTACAGGCTGAACAACAGGGCAGGACCAAAGGCGGCACCAAAGCCGGCCCAGGCGTAAGACACCAGCCCCAGTACGGTACTGTCCGGGTTCATCGCCAGCATCAGTGCCACCAGCGACAGGGCAACCACCGCAAAGCGACCTATGTTGACCAGGCTTCTGGCGCTGGTGTTGGGGAACATCTGTTTGTAGAAATCTTCGGCCAGCGCAGAAGATGACACCAGCAACTGGGAGTCGGCGGTACTCATGATGGCGGCAAGAATGGCGGCCAGCAGAATACCGGCAACCACAGGATGAAACACGGCGTTAACCAGCACCATGAAGATGGTTTCCGCATCGGCCAGTTCGCCACCCATATTGTTCTGCACATAGAGCAGACCGACCAGCCCGACCATAAGGGCGCCGGCCATGGACAGGAAGCTCCAGGTGACCGCGATGCGACGGGCGCTGGTGATGTCCCTGTTGCTGCGGGTGGCATTGAAGCGCGCCAGAATATGGGGCTGGCCAAAGTAGCCCAGCCCCCAGGCGGCCAGCGAAACAATGGCAATCACGGACAGCGGCTCGCCATCCATGTTGTGCCACAGGCTCAGCAGTTCGGGGTTAAGAGCGTGCAAATCGCTTTTCAGCTGGCCGAAACCGCCTTCCATCGCCGCAATCGGCACTATCATCAGGGCGGCGGCCATCATCAGGCCCTGCACCAGATCGGTCCAGGAGACCGCCAGAAAGCCGCCGAACATGGTGTAGGAGACTATGCAGAGGGTACCCAGCACCACGGCAATCTGGTAATCCAGGCCGAACACGGTTTCAAACAGCTTGCCACCGGCCACCAGGCCAGAGCTGGTATAGAACAAAAAGAACAGCAGTATCATCAGGGCAGAAATAATCTGCAGCAGCTTGGACTTGTCTTCGAAACGGCGAGACAGGTAGGCTGGTATCGTGATGGCGTTATCCACTTCCAGGGTGTAGGTGCGCAGGCGTTTGGCACAGAACAGCCAGTTGGCCCAGGTACCCAGCAACAGGCCGCCGGCCAGCCAGAAGGACTCGAAACCGGCGGCATAGGCGAAG
Organism: Oceanisphaera sp.; assembly: GCF_048268965.1. Taxonomy (GTDB): domain Bacteria; phylum Pseudomonadota; class Gammaproteobacteria; order Enterobacterales; family Aeromonadaceae; genus Oceanimonas. The sequence goes on along the minus strand of NZ_JBLWUK010000001.1, from coordinate 150,100 downwards.
CCGGGCAGCCCCAGCAGCAGCCAGCCACTCATGTCCGATGCACCGGCGGAGATGGCGGCGGGCCAGGGCCCCAGGGAACGGCCTCCCAGAAAGTAGTCGGCCGAGTTGGCGGTGCGTTTATAGGCGTAGTAGCCAATGGCCATCATGCCCACAAGATACACCAGAAAGGTGCCGGTAATCGCATAATTGGACTCAACCATTTTTTGTTACTCCTGTGAGGAACCCAGCCGGTAGCAAACGAGCATCATCTACCCAATTGTTCAAAGCATGGTTAAAGTTTGTTCGTTTAACAAATGCAGACGCAAGATTAACGGACTAAAGACGTTCCCGGTGTCGCTAATGAGGAAGATTGTTACCTTGTGGTAAAAATCATTTGCATTTTAGGTTGTTGTTACTTTCCAATGGTGTAATACAATGGATGCCATAAAAGTAGCGTCTGGTGCTTGCTTGAAACGCACCAAGCTTGTCATGCTGCTACTCCCTATTTTTACGACCCGTTATTTAACAGGAGCAAACAAATGGACATGATCAAAACTCGTGCTGCCGTCGCCTGGGAAGCTGGCAAACCGCTTTCTATTGAAGAAGTGGATCTCATGCCGCCACAAAAAGGCGAAGTGCTGGTACGCATTGTAGCCACTGGTGTGTGTCATACCGATGCCTTTACCCTGTCTGGTGACGATCCTGAAGGTATCTTCCCGGCCATTCTGGGCCACGAAGGTGGCGGTATTGTTGAGGCCGTCGGCGAAGGTGTGACCACGCTGGAAGTGGGCGATCATGTTATTCCGCTGTACACCGCCGAATGTGGCGAGTGCAAGTTCTGTACTTCTGGCAAAACCAACCTGTGCCAGGCCGTGCGCGTCACCCAGGGTCAGGGCTTGATGCCTGATGGCACCACCCGTTTCTTTAAAGACGGCAAGCCTATTTTCCACTACATGGGTTGCTCCACCTTTGCCGAGCGCACCGTAGTACCAGAAATTGCGCTGGCCAAAATCAGCAAAGAAGCCCCGCTGGAAAAAGTCTGTCTGCTGGGTTGTGGTGTCACCACCGGCATGGGCGCGGTTAAGAATACCGCCAATGTACAAGAAGGCGATACCGTTGCGGTATTTGGCCTGGGTGGCATCGGTCTGGCCGTGATCATCGGCGCCGTTATGGCCAAAGCCAGCCGTATCATTGCCATCGATATCAATGAAGATAAATTTGAAATCGCCAAGCAGCTGGGTGCTACCGATTGCATCAACCCCAACAACTTCGACAAGCCCATTCAGGATGTCATCGTTGAGATGACAGATGGCGGCGTCGATTTCTCTTTCGAGTGTATCGGCAGCGTTAAAGTCATGCGTTCCGCACTGGAAGCCTGTCATAAAGGGTGGGGCGAGTCGGTCATTATCGGTGTAGCCGGAGCCGGCCAGGAAATCTCTACCCGTCCGTTCCAGCTGGTAACCGGTCGCGTATGGAAAGGTTCTGCCTTTGGTGGCGTAAAAGGCCGCTCTCAGCTGCCAGGTATTGTTGAACAGTACCTGAACGGCGAGTTCGAGCTGGACACCTTTATCACCCACACCATGGGTCTGGAAGACATCAACCACGCCTTCGATCTGATGCACGAAGGCAAGTCGATCCGTTCCGTGATCCATTACGACAAGTAACATAGACAAAGCCTTAAGCCGCAAGCTGTAAGCGAACAGCTAGAGAGAAAGACCTGCAGCGGTGTCGATGTTTATATATGGCACGAATGTAGGCACTGCTTTAGCTGTGCAATCCGGCGCAGCCGGATCGGGTTAATGTGTTTATCTGACAGCTGAAAGCGTATCGCTGACAGCTGTCTTTTTTGTTTAAAGGAGCTTCCATGCAAATTGTTCAAGAGCAAAAATGCTTTGGTGGTCGTCAAATTCGCTACCAGCACGACTCCAATGTGCTCAATTGCAGCATGCAGTTTTCGGTGTTTCTGCCAGCCCAGGCAGAGCAGGGCCCGGTTCCAGCCGTGTACTGGCTGTCGGGCCTGACCTGTAGCGATGAAAACTTTTCCAGCAAGGCCGGTGCCCAGCGCGTCGCAGCAGAACTGGGACTGGCGCTGATCATCCCGGATACCAGTCCGCGTGGTGAAGGCGTAGCCGACGATGAAAACGCGGCGTACGACCTGGGACTGGGTGCCGGCTTTTACGTCAACGCCACCCAGGAGCCCTGGAAGCAGCACTACCAGATGTACGACTATGTGCTGAGCGAGTTGCCGACACTGGTTGAGGCCGAATTGCCACTCAATGGCAAACGCGCCATCAGCGGTCACTCTATGGGTGGTCATGGTGCTCTGGTGCTGGCCGTGCGTAATCCCGAGCGCTTCGTGTCGGTCTCGGCTTTCTCGCCGATTACCAACCCGAGCAATTGCCCTTGGGGTCACAAGGCATTGGGTGCCTACCTGGGGAACGATCGCCAGGCCTGGGCACAATACGATGCCAGCCTGCTGCTGAAAGAGCACGGCTGCACACTGCCGATACTGGTCGATCAGGGTGAGTCCGACAACTTCTTGAGCGAGCAGCTCAAACCGGAAGTGTTGGCTCAAGCCGCCGAACAGGCTGGTGCCAATCTGACCCTGCGCATGCAAGCCGGGTACGATCACAGCTACTACTTCATTGCCAGCTTCATCGAAGACCACCTGCGTTTTCATGCCGAGCACCTGGCCGGGTAACAGCACCGGTTTAATGTGTTTTCGTTCCCACGCGTCGCGTGGGAACTTCTCCTTTCTCCGTGTCAATCCAGATGTACTATTGAGCCTCGGTGTTTGCTGGCCCTTTCTGGTCGGCGGGTGCCGGACGCGAATCAGGCCCTTTGTCCGACGTTTACTCGAAAGTGAAATAGAGTATTTGTTTAATGGGATTGGTATAACCAGGTATTCGCTGGGAAATATATGATATGGAAACCATGAAAAATATTAATATGAATGTATTTATCGTCAAGCCGAAAGAAAAGAGCGGTCGATGCACCTGAGGGTGGGTTAATATCCGGTCGCCATGCGGCGACTTAAATGATGAAGGTTGTTTGTCTTGTATTCGTTGTCGTCGTCAGTCATTACTCTGGCAGAGCAGGGTAGAATGGAGCCGGTCATTATTGGGAAGTCTGTCAAGGCGGCAAAAACATTCATATTATATTTAGTTTCTTATAAATTATCATTATTCCTTTTTGTTTCTAATACCTTTATAACTGCTTGAGTTATAAGGGAGGGTGTTGCATTTCACACTGGAATAAATAAAACGCCCTGTTTATTTAAGTTGTAAATGCCATCCCACAAGCTGCCATTGGTTGATTCTGCTCGCGACCATAGTCTATTTTTATAAAGCTACATGTTAGAGAGGGCGGGGTGCCGGCGTAGCATTAACTACTATTCCGTCATGAGTCCCCCTCCACAATAATTTCTGCTCATGCTCCTGACGAGCATATAGGAGTGGGAGTTTAGGTCGTTCATAAATCGCCTCACCTCATGTACGAGCAAAAACAAGGTACAAGTAAAGAGGCTTTTTACGCTTTGTTTCATTGACGAGATCTCGGAAACCACCAAGTTTCAATGTGAAACTGACTGTATTACAAGATACTTTACTGCTACGGCCAGCAACCAGAAACTTCAGGTTTGATGTGCAACATGCTCAAACAGATTCGAGAGAGCAACAAGGAGGTTATCCGAAGCCTATATAGATAGGAGATCGTGATGAACCACCACATGTTAATATCGGCGATTGCGGCAGTGGTACTGCCCGTCGCGCTGGTCGCTCAGGAGGGCGGCCCCAGTCCGAACGAGAGTGCCGCCGATGCCTTGCTTGGCTCGATGACGCTCGAACAGAAAATCCAGCAGATCGGTAACCTGCCCAGAGAATCGGATCTGCCCAGTGGTCAATATCGTGCCGATGGCGGTGGAGTCCAGGATTGTGGCTTCTCGTTCGTGGGGCGAAGCATTCCAGGCATACCCGAGCTGGGTATTCCTACCATTCGCGAAATCAACGGCGGTAACGGTATTCGCGGCGGCTCCTGTACCCCCGAACCCGTGATGACCGCCGGCCCTTCCATGACGCTTGCTGCTGCCAGCTTTGACCCTGCACTGGTCGAAGGCTGGGGTGAAGTGGTGGGAGTCGAGGCTTTTGCCATGGCCAGCCAGGTATTGCTGGGTCCGGCGCTGAACCTTATCCGTACGCCTTATGCCGGTCGAGCTCAGGAATACCCTGGCGAGGACCCCTATCTGGCCGGTGTGATGGGGGCCGCACAGGTGCGGGGCATCCAGTCTCAGGGGGTGCAGAGTCAGATAAAACACTTCGTGGGTAATGAGCACGAATTTCAGTTCGAACGCTGGACTGCAGGGGTGCGCATTCCCAGTCGGGCGATGCACGAGCTGTATTTGCTGCCCTTCGAAATGGCGATCAAGGATGGAGGGGCCGCTTCCATCATGTGTGCCTTTCCCTACCTGAATGACACCGACTATATCTGTGACAACCATGAGGTACTGGTCAAGACCCTGCGTGAGCGCTGGGGCTTTGATGGCTGGATAGAGAGTGATCGCCGAGCGATGCACAATACCGTGCCTCCCCTGCTCGCGGGTGTGGGTTGGGAACTCGATTTTCAGCCCAAGTACTACACCGAAGCCAGGATCATGGCGGCCATCGAGAACGGTGATATTACGGAGGCTGATATAGATGCCGTGCTCAGACCTCGCTACATCAAGATGTACGAGTTCGGTCAGTTTGAGGACCAGTTCGATATGATCATCAATATTGATGAGGAACCCGCTATCGATCGAGTCGTCAACGCCCAAAAGGCGCGCGCTCTGGCCGAAGGCGGCATTACGCTGCTGAAGAACGAGGGAAACATGCTGCCCCTGGGCTCCGATGTCCAATCGATCGCCCTGATTGGCCATCCCTGGTTCGCGGGCTCCGCGAGCATAGCGCCGCGTAACGGAGATCCGGCGGCACTGGCCACCGTTGTGGCAGCCCCCGAGTTCACCGTGACCCCCGAACAAGGTCTGGCGGCATTTGTTTCTGAGGTGACATATAACGACGGCACCGACATCGCCGCGGCCGTTGAGCTGGCAGAAAATGCCGATGTCGTTATCCTGATGGTGGGCACCACCCCGCGGGAGAGCCGGGATCTGCTGGATATCAGGCTGCCCTCGATCTGTACCGATGTCACGGGCGGGGTCTGTGTTGAGCAGGACGAGCTTGTGAGCCAGGTCGCTGCGGCAAATCCCAGTACGGTAGTGGTATTGTACAGCGGTGCCGGCATAGTCATGGACTGGCTTGATCAGGTGCCGGCTCTGGTGGCAGCCTGGTTCCCCGGTCAGGAAGACGGCGCCATCATGGCCGATATACTGTTTGGTGAAATCAATCCGTCGGGCAAGCTGCCGGTGACCTTTCCCGCGAGTGACAGCGAGGCGGCATTTGCCACCGAGGCCCAGTATCCGGGTCTGCGTGAAGATACCGGGCAGCCCGGCGGCCCCGGCTTTCCCGGCGTCACCGTGGGTGATTGGGAAGACCTGGACGAAGACCAGCTGATCAGTAACTATACCGAGAACCTGGAGATGGGTTACCGCTGGTACGAGGCAAACGGTGTGACCCCGGTATTTCCGTTTGGTCACGGCCTGTCCTACACCAGCTTCGAATACAGCAACTTGAGGCTCCACAGATCGTTTCGGAAAGAGTTCACTCAGGTGCCTATTCCCGGCCTTGAAGCACTCCCGAATAGCCTGGTATCCATACGCTCCTTTCCTGCGCTCAAGAAATTGGTGCCGGTACTCACGGTCGAGTACACAGTCACCAATACGGGGGCCGTTGCAGGTGCCGAGGCCACACAGGTCTATCTGAAGCTGCCTCGACAGGCTGAGCAGCCTTCCAAACGTCTTGTGGGCTTCGATAAAGTCTATCTTGAACCGGGCGAGAGTACACGGGTTTCGGTCCAGATAGACGCCGGCGCCTCCAACCACCCATTCTCTTACTTCGTACCGGATAATCCGGACGATCTGGCTACCTGGGCAGATGGTGAATGGGCATCGGCAACTGGCCGGTACCGGGTGTATGTGGGCGGCTCATCGGCCGATACCCCTCTTGTTGGGCGTATTAATATGGTATTCCCGCGCGTCGGCAAGCATCACCACAGGTTTGTCCCAAGGCTCGGAGATCGCATAGGAGACACCATCAATAATAGTCTGAGTCTGGCTTTCCCGTTCTTCGGCAACCGTTTCGGTATTGCTTTGCCTGGGTTCGGCAGTCGGCAAAACTAGTCCGGACATTAGCGCCGGTTAACCAGGGTGCCTGGTCACTGCACACGAGCCGCAGTGGTCAGGCCCATCCATCGGTAACAAGCTCGGCGACATCCTGTCGCCGAGCAATCCTCGCCATCGGGGCGAAACCGCCACCATCTTTACTCAAAATCCATCACCACCTTTTCTCTTCGCACTTCGGCTAAGCTGAACTTATCAGTTCAATTGGATACCACTATGCCGAATGTTTTCCGCATGAGTGTGCTGCTCTGCTGCATCTGGCTGAGCGGCTGCGAACCTTCGCCGAGTGATCGCTGGCTGGGAACCCTGGAAAGGGATCGCATCCAGTTGACTGCCACCGCCGCCGAGTTGGTGCTGGAACAACCGCTAGCCGAGGGTGAACGGGTGGCGCAAGGGGCTTTGCTGGTGCGTTTGGATGATGCCAGACAACAGCTGGAAGTCAGCCGTCAGCGGGCCCGGTTGCGCCAGGCCGAAGCCGAGCTGGCACTCTTGCTGGCGGGGGCACGCGCCGAAGACATTAGTGCTGCCCGGGCCGATGTGACCCGGTTGCAGACATTACTGGCGGAAGCAAAACGCAATCTGAACCGTATTCGAACACTGGCATCCCGGCAGCTGGTCAGCCAGGCCGAACGGGATCGAGTACAGGCCGATCACGATCAACTGCAGGCACAGGCAGAAGCTGCTCGGCAAAGGCTGGCCAAAGCCACGGCGGGTAACCGAGTCGAGGACATAGATGCCGCCCAGGCTGCCCGGGATGCGGCGCAGGCAGAGCTGGCGATGGCACGTTATCGGCTGGATGAGCTGGCCATTCATGCCAGCCGGTCCGGCATGCTGGAAACGCTACCTTACCAGCCCGGCGACAGGGTAGCTCGGGGCGCAGTGGTCGCTGTGTTGCAGGCAGAAGGAGCGCCTTATGCACGTATTTATGTGCCAGCCAGCGCCCGAGTCGGGCTGAGCATAGGCGATCCGCTGCGGGTCTGGGTCGACGGTATCAAGGCGCCTTATGCCGGCCGTTTACGCTGGATTGCCACAGAACCAGCCTTTACGCCTTATTACGCGCTAACCGAAGGGGAGCGCAGTCGATTGATGTATCTGGCCAAGGTGCAGCTTCCCGACGCGGCGTTGGCGCTGCCATCGGGTGTGCCTGCTCAGGCGTTGCCGGAGGCAAGCCATGACTGAACTGGCCATAGTCACCAGAGGGCTGAGTCGCAACTTCGGCGAGCTGGTAGCGGTTAACCAGCTGGATCTGGCCATTCCCGCCGGTACTATCTATGGCTTTCTCGGACCCAATGGCAGCGGTAAATCCACCTGTATTCGCATGTTCACCGGCCTCTTGCTGCCCAGTGCCGGCGAAATGAGGGTGCTTGGGCTGGCGATCCCCGAGCAGGCCGAGGCGCTGCGCCGGCGGGTTGGCTACATGACGCAGACATTCTCTTTGTATGAGGATCTGTCGGTGCGCGAAAACCTGGAGTTTATCGCCCAAATCTACGGCCTGGATGCGAAACAGACACGGGATAGGCTGCGGGAACTCCTGGGGATCTATGAGCTGAATACCTTTGCCCATCGCTTTGCCGCCACCTTGAGTGGAGGGCAGAGACAGCGGCTGGCACTGGCCGCGGCCACCTTGCACCAACCGGACTTGTTGTTTCTCGACGAACCGACCTCGGCGGTGGATCCGGAAAATCGACGAGACTTTTGGGAGAAACTGTTTGATTTGTGCGAGGCGGGCACCAGCATACTGGTCAGCACCCACTACATGGACGAGGCGGAACGCTGTCACGGTCTGGCGATACTGGAAAACGGCATCAAGCGTGCCGACGGCTCGCCGGAGCAATTAATGAACGACATGGGCGCCACCGTGCTGGAAGTGTCTGCGCCCAACCTGCGGCAACTGAAAACCCGCTTGCTGGCGCTGGACTCGGTACGCTCGGCCGCCCAGCTGGGCATGCGATTGCGGGTGTTGGTGGACGGTGATATCGCCGACCCGGTCACCTGGTTGCGCCAGAGCTTGCCGGAGCTGGCCAGCGCAGCCGACATCAACCGGGTGCGGCCCAATCTGGAAGATGTGTTTGTCAGCTGTACGGGCACAGCGACCGCCCTGAATGGCAGCAGGCAACCATGAACAGCCTGCGCCGCATACGAGCCATCATGCTCAAGGAATTTCGCCAGCTGGCGCGGGACAGGCTCACCTTTGCCATGGTAGTGATGGTGCCGCTGCTTCAGTTGCTGCTGTTCGGTTATGCCATCAATACCAAGGTGCGGGATATTCCGGTGGCTTTGGTGGATCAGGCGGCGACCAGTCAGAGCCGAGATCTGGTGGCGAGGCTGGGGGCCAGCCAGCTGGTGGTGTTCAGCGAGCGCTTTACCCACCCTCATGAAGCCGAGGCCGCCATTATTGCCGGTCGGGTGCGGGCTGCGCTGATCCTGCCTGCAGATCTGGAACGGCGTCGCCAGGATGGCCGACCCAGAGGCCAGTGGCTGGTGGATGGCACCGACACCCTGATCGCCAGCACCATACTGCAACTGGCCTGCTTGCCGGACGATCCCGAGATAAACCGGCCGCAGGGCAACTTCGAGGTGGCGCTGTTTTTCAATCCCCAGCGCCGGGCGGCGGTCAATACCATTCCTGGCCTGATCGGGATTATTCTGACCATGACCATGGTGCTCTTTACCTCATCGGCGATAGTGCGCGAGCGGGAACGAGGCAATCTGGAGCTGTTGATCACCACGCCGGTCAGGCCGATGGAGCTGATGCTGGGCAAAATAGTGCCCTATGTGTTTGCCGGGCTGGTGCAGCTGGTGATTATCCTGAGCCTGGGGGTGCTCATCTTCGCGGTGCCGATCAATGGCAGTCTGCTGCAGCTGCTGCTGGTTACCCTGTTGTTTATCGCCGCCAGCCTGGTGTTGGGGCTGGTGATCTCCACCCTGGCTAAAAGCCAGCTGCAAGCCACCCAGATGGCGGTATTTGTGCTGATCCCCTCGATCTTGCTGTCCGGCTTTATGTTCCCTTACGAAGGTATGCCGGTGGCGGCCCAGTGGTTGGCCGAGGGGTTGCCCGCCACGCACTATATGCGCCTGTCTCGGGGCATACTGCTGCGCGATGCCAACTTGCAGGCACTGGCCCCCGACGTACTCTGGCTCGCCGTTTTTACCTTACTCGGTCTGGCCCTGGCGGCTCGGCGCTTCAGAAAGCGGCTGGATTAGCGTGCGGCTGAGTTTGGCTTTGCGCCAGTGGCGCCAACCGATAAAGGCCGCGCCCAGTACCAGCGCATAACCCGCTTCCAGCCCCAGTGAGATAAACACGCCCAGACAGAGCAGGCTGGCCAGGGCGGCTAACCAGCGGTGGCCGCCGTTCAGCAGTTTAACGCCGGCCACCATGGCGAGCAGATACACCAGAATAAAGTTGCCGTTGGCGTAGCGCATCAAGGTTTCCAGTGGCAGCCGGAACAACCAGGCGGCGAGGACGCACAGGGCGCTGGCGGCGACAACCCAACACAAGGCACGAAAGGGCGCACCCTTGCGGTTCAGCCTGGCCAAAGATGAAGGCAGCTTGCCTTCGTCGGCCATGCTCCACAGCAGGCGGGCAAAACCCTGCACATAGAGATTCAAACCGGCAAAGCAGGCTAGATACCCCACTATGGCCGCGGCCCAGCGACCCGGTTCACCAAACAGAGTGGCCATCATCACCGGAAACGAAGTGGTATTGGCCACTTCATTACCAAATACGCCGAACTTGACCACGGCGACGGCGTAGGCCAGATAAATCAGGCCCGCCAACAAGACGCCAAACAGCAGTGCCAGCGGAAAATCCCGCTCGGGGCGTTTGAACTCCTCCCCCATGTGGGTAAAGGCCTCCAGCCCCACAAAGCACCAGAACATCACCGCCAGGGTCGCGGGCAGGGCCTGCCACTGCACGCTGTGCACCGACGGAATAGCGCTTAAACCCGTGTTGACCAAATCCCCGCGTAACCAGACTGCGGCCAGCAGGCCGATAATAGCCAGAGCAATCAGCAGCTGGATCAAACCCGAAGCGCCACTGTTGCGGCTGCCCAGTACGAGCGCCAGCCCCAGGGTGCCCAGCTGTATCAACAGGTCGCCGTTGGGGCCAAGGGCAAACAGGGCATGCCAAAACCCCGTGGTTAGCGTTAGCATGGCGGGCAGGCCAACTGGCAGTACCGCCAAAAACAGAAAGGCCGCCAGTTTTTCCATGGGCGCCCCCAGGGCGCGCCCAATCAAGTGCGGTGCCCCGCCAGCATGAGGAAAGGCTCGGCCGAGGCGAGCGAAGGTAAAGGCGATGGGCAGCACCAATATCATCAGCAATAGCCAGGCCCATAAAGAATCGGCTCCGGCCAGGCTGGCCGCCACCGCAGGCACCACAAAAATACCACTGCCCAATAACGAGGTGGCCATCATGGCGGTGCCATAGCCTACCCCAGTTGTTTATGTAAACGGCCCATTTTGTTTTAATTCTCCCTGTTCGCGCTGTGCGTTTTTGTAGGCTCTGCTGTAGGCGCTGCGACCGCTGCGCAATATCGCGCAGCGATATCTCAACACCTATGTATCATGTATCGCCACATAACCTTGAACCTGTGCATCAGATCCGGCGTTGCCGGATTTAGCAGCTAAAGCAGCTACTACAAGTTCGGTGCTTTTGATTCAAGATTCCGCGTAGCTGATAGCAATTCTGATATATTAGCGCCTTATAAAGAGAAGTAGGCGTGCCACTCTGCCGCTTGAGCACGGCAAAGCGTCGTATTTGGCCGACGTTTGGTGGGTGGCGATAAAAAGGGGATGCAGTGGACAAGTTTGACCAAAAAATACTGGCGTTATTAACCGCGAACGCACGCATGGCGGTGGCCAGCATAGCGCGCGAGGTAAACCTGTCGCGCTCGGCGGTATCGGAACGCATTAAAAGCCTGGAAGAGCGCGGGATTATTCAAGGCTATCACGCACGAGTGGGACACGCTCCCGCCTTGGTGCGCGCCTATTTTGCTCTTTGTTATCATGTACGCCAGTGTGAGCAATATGCCGAGTCGTTACGCAGCGTGCCGGAAATAAAGCTTTGCTATACCATTAGTGGCGAAACCGACATGCTGGTATATGTTGAAGCGGCCTCCATGGAGCGCCTGGATGCCATTCGTCACCTAATTGAGCACACGCCCCATATTAAAACCGTGCGTACCCACATGATATTGGGCGAAGTGATCAACACCCTTGCTTGAGGCCACTATGCAGATCTTTAGGGCGCACTGGATGGCGCCTTGGTTCAATCACCCTTTTTTAGCCAGCGAACTCAACGCCAATGGACTGGTGCTACACCTTAAACGTGAGCGTTATTTGCTGGCATGGCAAGAGCTGAGTGCCCCCCCAAAGCTGGTTCAGGGGCGGCGCTTGTATCGGCTGCATTTATATTGTGCCCAGGGTGATATTGAGCTGGGTTGGCTACCCAGAGCCGTGGCTGAGTCATTACATGAAGCTGCCACCCTGGCCTGGTTTCGCTTTCAGGCGGCACGAATTTTGCCGCTGGCCGAATCGTGCTTGAAGGTGCTGGAGTCGGGCTACTTGCGACAGTCACGCTGGCAGCAACTAAAGCAGCTACTGGCTGAGGCGTGTCAGCCTGAGCCAAATCGCGAGGGCATAGACTGGACCGCGTTAACGCCACCGTCAGGCTTAAGTGATCGGGAAGCCGCCGCCATTGGCCTGGTGACCACCCTGATGGCGGCCGACGACACCTGGCGAGAGCAATGCTGCGATGAGTATTGCCAGCAAATGCTGACGGAGTTTAGCGCGCTGTTTGACTCGCTGGAGGCGCATCCGCTCACCGAGGCTCAACGGCTGGCCTGTGTGGTGGATGAAGATCATAACCTGGTACTGGCCGGTGCCGGCTGTGGTAAAACCAGCGTGATGACGGCGCGCGCCGCATTTTTGGTGGCCTCCCGGCAGGCCGCTCCCGATGAACTGCTGCTGCTGGCCTTTGGTAACGAGGCCGCCACCGAAATGGCCGAGCGGCTGGCCGCGCAGCCCCACACGGCGGCGGTGAAAACCAGTACCTTTCATGCACTGGGTTTGATGATCCTGACCAGGGTGAACGGCAGGGCACCTGTGCTTAGCCCGCTGGCACAGCAAGAAAGTGCGCGTATTCAGGCTCTGGCCCAGTGGCTCGAGCAGCTGGCCACCGAAGATGATGTTTACTGCCAGCAACTGCACGACTGGCTGCGCCATCATCGCTTTCAGGTGGTGCCGCAGCCGGATTATCGCCGGGTGGCCCGGGAATGGGCGCCCCTGGTGGCGGCGCTCAAGCTGTATGGCGAGCCCGATCCCGCTGACGTCACGCCGGCGCTTGCCGAACAGCTAACCCTGGTACTGCCGTTATTGCACCGTTATCAGCATGCCCTGGCCGAACAGGGCCAGATTGATTTTGACGACATGATAGAGCAGGCCACCGAGCTGGTGCGCCAGGGGCGCTTTGTGGTGCCCTGGCGTTATATTCTGGTGGACGAATTCCAGGATATTTCGGCGCCGCGCGCCGCCTTGTTGCAGGCACTGCGAGACGCCAGCCCCGGGCTGTCGTTGTTTTGTGTGGGCGACGACTGGCAGGCCATTTATCGCTTCAGCGGTGCCGACGTGACCCTGACCACCCGCTTTGCCGACTACTTTGGTGCCAGCCGCATCACTCGGCTTGACAAGACCTTTCGCTTTAATAACCAGATTGAGCAGGTCGCCAGCCGCTTTGTACAGCGTAATCCGGAGCAGTTGCCCAAAACCCTGGCTACCCATTTGCGCAGCAGTTCGCCCTGTGTGCATGTGTTGCCGATAGACAGCAACAGTCAGGTGGATGCCATTAGCCGCTTATTGGGGCAAATTGCCGCCGAACAGCCTGACGCCTCTGTCTATGTGCTGGCGCGGTTCCGTTTTAGCTTGCCCGATAACGCTCAGCTGGCTGCCTGGCATAAGCGTTTTCCGGCCCTGAATATTGCCGTGCAAACCTTGCACGGTGCCAAGGGCAAAGAAGCGGATCATGTGATCATGCTGGGCTTGAGTCGCGGTAAATACGGCTTTCCGCCCGAGCAAAACACCACCGCCTTGCTGGATCTGCTGCTGCCAGAAGCCGAGCACTTCCCCCACGCCGAAGAGCGCCGCCTGTTTTACGTGGGCCTGACCCGCGCCCGCCGGCAAGTCTTTCTGTTGGCCGACCAGCAGATCCCCTCGGTCTTCATCAAGGAGCTGCTCGAAGGCGGTTACCCGGGTGTCAGCCGCTGGGTGGGGTAAGCGCCGCGCGCTACATCGCAGCGGCTACAGGATGCGATGTTTTTTGTAGGCGCTGCTTTAGCTGCGCAATACCGCGCAGCGGTATTCTGAACCTGTGCATCAGATCCTGCTGTACAGGATTTAGCAGCTAAAGCAGCTACTACAGATTGATGTCCGAGGATTCATTCAACGTTACGCACCGCGGGTGATTTTGGCGCTGCCTCCGCTGTTTTTCCCCTATGCTCAATAGAGGTCGCATAAGTGCGATGCCAGCGAATAGGGGGAGATCATGGCCAACATTCGTTCTACCAACTTATCATCAACGACTTCACCCACCACAGACGCACCAATGTGGGATAACCCGCTGAATACAGATGGTTTTGAGTTTGTGGAATATGCCTCTCACCAGCCGGAGCAGCTGGCCGATCTGTTTGAGCGGCTGGGCTTTGTCGCCATTGCGCGCCACCGCAGTAAAAACGTGACTCTGTATCGTCAGGGGGACATTAACTTTATTTTAAATGCCGAGCCCAACAGCCAGGCGGCAGCGTTTTCTCGCCTCCATGGTCCCTGTGCCAACGCCATGGCCTTCAGGGTGAAAGATGCGGCGGCGGCCATTAGCCAGCTGGCAGACAAGGGGGCCAAGGTGGTGATGGCGGGAGCGGGCCCCATGGAACTGCAAATCCCGGCCATAGAAGGCATTGGCGGTTCGCTGATTTATCTGGTGGATCGCTATGGCGATCACAGCATTTATGATGTGGACTTCAAGCCCGTTCCCTGTGTGTATCAGTACCCCAAGGGGGTGGGGCTGACCTACATCGATCATTTAACCCATAACGTCGCCAGGGGCAACATGGATCTGTGGGCCGGATTCTACGAGCGCTTGTTCAACTTTCGGGAGATCCGCTACTTCGATATCGAGGGCAAGCTTACCGGCCTTAAATCCCGGGCCATGACCAGCCCCTGCGGCAAAATACGCATTCCCATTAACGAGTCGTCCGACGATAAAAGCCAGATTGAGGAGTTTTTGCGCCAGTATCAGGGGGAGGGCATTCAGCATATTGCGCTGGGCACGGCCGATATTTTTGCCACGGTGGAAACCCTGCGTGACGGCGGCATGAGCTTTATGGTCACCCCCGACACCTATTATGAGCAGCTGGACGCACGTCTACCCGGCCATGGTGAAGATGTGGTCCGGCTGCAAAAAAACAATATCCTGATCGACGGCGCGCCCACTCAGGGTCAGGGAATCTTGCTGCAAATTTTTACCGACACCGTGATTGGACCTATTTTCTTCGAAATTATTCAGCGCAAGGGCAACGAGGGCTTTGGTGAAGGTAACTTTCAGGCACTTTTTGAATCCATTGAGGAAGATCAAATCCGCCGAGGTGTATTAAAACGAGAGTGATAACCCACAAAACTGGGCTTAAAACTGACATTTTTACTGGCTGCCATTTTTTATTTTAGCCATTAGTGGCAAAATAGCAGGACATGCTGTCAGCTATCCTTTACACCTGTCGTTCAGGGGATGGCTGACATTTTTTATGGCCAGTAACAGGAGTAGCAGTTTCCGTGGCGGAGAATCATCAGCAGGCGGGCAACCCGGCCCTATGGTCCAGTCGTTTTGTGTTTATTATGGCGGCGGTCGGCTCGGCCGTGGGCCTGGGCAATATCTGGAAATTCCCCTACATAACCGGCGAAAACGGCGGTGGCGCCTTCGTGCTGGTGTATCTGGCCTGTATTGCCATTATTGGCCTGCCGCTGATGATGTCGGAAGTCATGCTGGGCCGGCGTGGCGGCAAGAGCCCCATTGCCACCATGGCGGCAGTAGCGGCAGCAGAAGGGCGGAGTAAAAGCTGGGTAGGCGTGGGCATCATCGCTACCCTGGCGGCATTCTTGATTTTGTCGTTTTACAGTGTGATTGCCGGCTGGACCATGCCTTATATCGTATCGGCGGTAAGTGGCGGCTTTAACGACATTAGCGCCGAACACTCCGGTGACCTGTTTGGCCAATTGCTGGCCTCTCCCGGCCAATTGTTATTGTGGCATTCCATCTTTATGGGCCTGACCGTACTGGTGTCGGCCGGTGGTGTGCGCCATGGACTAGAGCGTGCCGTCACCAAGCTGATGCCGGCGTTGTTCATCTTGCTGCTGATCCTGGTGGGGTATGCCACCACCACAGGTTACTTTGGTCAGGCGGTCAGCTTTCTGTTGAAGCCGAATTTTTCCGCGCTCACCGCCGAAGCGATTCTGACTGCCCTGGGCCATGCCTTCTTTACCCTGAGTCTGGCCAGTGGTGCCATGATGGCCTACGGGGCCTATTTGCCCAAACATGTTTCCATTGCCCGCACCGCCGTGGTGATCGCGGTCATGGATACCGGCGTCGCCTTGCTGGCGGGGCTGGCGATCTTTCCCATCGTATTTGCGCACGGCCTGGCCGCCGGTGAAGGCCCCGGCTTGATCTTTGTCACCCTGCCGGTGGCCTTTGGTCAGATGGCCGGCGGCGGCTTTTTTGCCACCCTGTTTTTTGTGCTGCTGTTGTTTGCCGCCTGGACTTCTTCCATCTCCATGCTGGAGTCTTTGGTGAGCTACCTGAACGAGAAGGGCGTCAGCCGAGTCAAAGCCGCCATTGGCGGTGGCTTCGCCGCCTGGCTGCTGGGCATTACCACCTTGCTGTCACTGAACCTGTGGGCCGACTTTACCCCGCTGGACATGTTTGCCCGTTTTGAAGGCAAAACCCTGTTCGACTTATACGACTATGCCACCGCCAACATCATGATGCCGGTCGTGGCCCTGCTGATTGCGCTGTTTGTGGGCTGGAAGATGAAGCCGGAACACTCGGCCAGCGAACTGGGAGCCTGTCACAAGCTGTGGTTCCCCGTTGTTCGCTACCTGTCACCCATCGCCCTGCTGATCGTGTTTTATTTCAACCTGAAATAAACATCGGCACCGAGCACCAATAAAACACACCCACACCCCAAACATCCATGCAGCAGCGTGGATGTTTGGTTTTGTAGGCACTGCGACCGCTGTGCAATGTAGCACAGCTACATCCCGCAATGCCGCGGAGCGATATCTTGAGCCCGTGCACCAGATCCTGCTGCGCAGGATTTAGCAGCTAAAGCAGCTACTACAGGGGGCGATGGGTTTACTCTGCGGGCTTAACGAGCCAGGGGCAGCCAGCCGCCGAGCAGCACGAACATGCTGGCGCAAATGCGGTTGAAGCGCTTTCCGCTACGGGCCAGCCAGGTGCGGGTGCGCTGGGCGAAGCTGGCAATCAGCACTTCGGTCACAAATTCGGTCAGCGCGAAGGTGGCCGCCATTACCACAAACTGGATCAACAGCTCGCGCTCCGGGTCGATGAACTGGGGCAGAAAGGCGGCGAAAAACAGTACCGCCTTGGGGTTGGTCAACGCAGACAGCAAGCCCTGACGAAACAAAGAGCCGCCGCTGCGAACACCGGCCTGCTCACCGGTATCGGCGCTGGGAGCCGGGGCCCGCCACAGCTGAATACCGAGCCAGACCAGATAGCCGCCGCCGATGATTTTGAGCGCCATAAACAGGGTGGTGGACGCCTGTAGCAGGGCACCGATGCCGAACAGCGACAGGGCGATGACGATGGCAAATCCGATGGCGCCGCCGGCCACGGTAAACAGGGTCTTGCGTCGGCCATAAAGGGCGCCGTGGGTCAGTGCCAGCAGGCTGTTGGGGCCGGGAGTGAGCGACAGACCAATCATGGCCGCCAGATAGATAAGCCAGGTGTCCAGTGCCATCTGTGGTTCTCCTTAGGATGGAAGGTGGTGCAATCATAAGAAACACTGCAAAATTAATGTGAATTCTGGGGCCAGTTTGCCTTTAAAGGCAAACGGCTGCTATCGCCACGACGCTTGGCAGTGAGAAGCACAGGCTCTAATAAATAGCATCTGCAGGCAGAGAAGCACAGTGCGGTGTTTTGGTTTTTCTTACAGCTTACCGCTTTGTTCAAATCCCATACCTCTCTATCTTCTTCAGCAGTCCCTGGCGGGATAAGCCCAGGGCTTGGGCGGCGTGGGTTCGGTTGTTGTCGTGTTGGGCCAGGGCCTGGCTGATCAGGGTGATCTCGAGGGCCCGAACCTGGGCGTCCAGACTTTGGCCGCTATGAGTGACCGCCGGGTTGCCTGCCTGGCTGCTGGTTTGCGCATCTGGGTAGAGCAGGGCGATGTCGTCTAGCGTGATCACGCCGTTGCGGGCGATGGCGGCCACGCTGTCGAGGGCGCTTTTCAGTTCGCGCACATTGCCGGGCCAGCGGCGCTGAATAAACCAGTTAAAAGCCTGGCTGTCAGGATGCTGGGGCGCTTGCTGAGCGGCTTTGGCCTGCAGTGCCAAAAAGTGGTTGATCAGTAAAGGAATGTCTTCGGGGCGATCGTCCAGCGGCCGGGTTTCTATGTTGACGCCCTTGATGCGGTAATAGAGATCTTCACGAAATTCACCCAGTCGTACTTTTTCTGCCAAATCTGCATTGGTCGCCGACACCAGCCGCACGTCTATGGTTTCCAGGCTGCGCCCCCCTACCGGATAAAAGCTGCCTTCTTGCAATACCCGCAGCAGCTTTACCTGCATGGCCAGAGGCATGTCGCCAATTTCATCCAGAAACAGGGTGCCGCCGTCGGCCAGTTTCAGCAGACCGTCGCGGGCCTTGTCGGCGCCGGTAAAGGCCCCCTTGGTGTGACCAAACAGCTCACTTTCCAGCAGATCGGCCGGAATGGCCCCGCAATGTACCGAAATAAAGGGCCGGTCGGCACGGTTGCTCAAGTCGTGAATGGCACGAGAAATCACTTCTTTACCGGTACCCGAGGGCCCGGTGACCAGCACCCGCACATCGGTGGGGGCAATGCGCTGCACCAAAGCGCGAATGGTGTCCATTGAGGCCGAAGCACCGATCAAGGTACTCACCGCCTGTTTGCTGCCCAGGTTGCTCTTGAGGCTGTTCAACTCGCGGACCAGTTGATGCTTGGTCAGCGCTCGCTTCACCACGACCGCCAGCATATCGGGATCTATGGGTTTGGCTAAAAAATCCCAGGCCCCCTGACGCAGCGCTTCCAGTGCCAGCTCGCGCTCGCCGTGGCCGGTCAGGATGATCACCGGGCGATCAATAAACTGCGGCAAGGCCGCCAGCGTGTGTTGCGGATCGAAATGCGGTGGCAGTGACAAATCGAGCAGAATCAAATCGGCATCAAACTCGCCGAGTCGGGCGCCAAGCTCGTCCAGGCTGGCGCCGGTCTGCACCAGATAGCCTTCGCTGGTCAGCCATTGCTGGCTTAAGGTACGAAAGGCCGGCTCGTCATCTATCAACAGAATACGGGGTTGGGTCATGATGGTTCCTCAGGAAAATACAGCTCGAAGGTGACGGGCCAGCCCAGGTCGTTGCGATGGGTAATGTGCCCACCGTGTGCATCCATAATGCGCCTGACGATGGACAGGCCCAGCCCGCAGCCGCCACTGCGTTTGCTGACGAAGGGGCGAAATAAATGCGCCAGCATGTCCGGGGGAATGGCCGGGCCGTTGTTGTGCACTCTCAGGGTGCCATTAGCGCCGGCTTCTATGCATATTTTCCCCTCGGGCTGGTTGCGTACAAACGACAGGGCATTGTCCAGCAGGTTAATCAGCACTTGCTGCAGTCGATAGGTATCCGCATAAAGGGTCGCTGTATCATCCAGCTGACAATCAAACTGGACACCTTGCCAGTCGAACTGCGGACGCAAGCTGTTGAGCAGTGACGGTAACGGCACCGGTTGGCACTGTATGCTGATGTTGCCCGAGTAGGTCAGCATGTCGGAAATCAGCCGGTCGGCGCGCTTGAGCTGGCTCTGGATCATGTCCTTGCGTTCGGCGGTCAGCCCCGCCGAAGCCATGGATATAATATTGAGAGGGTTGCGCAGCTCATGGGCCATGGCGGCCGACAGGCCACCCAGTTCCACCAGGTGTTGTTCGGACAAGCGCTTGCGTTCGGCTTCGGCCAGCTGCAATGAACGCTCGAGCAGGCTGCAGCGGGTAGTCAGCAGCGAGGCAAAGACTTCTGCCGCCAGTCGTACACTGGGGGTAACATCGTCAAATCCTTGCAGGTGCGATTGCCAGCCGCTCGGCTGATAATGGCAAATGATACAGGGGCCGGGTACGGGGTAGGCAACCTGCAGAACGGGCAGCAGCCGTACTCGAATGCTTTGCCCCATCTGGTCACTGAGCAACTGCTCGGCAATGGCACCCAGCTCGGGCCAGTCTCGCGCCTCGGCCAGGTGATGCAGCCAGCCGTCCAGCCGTTGTTCGTTCAGCTGGCTGCCGGGGTAAATCAGTCTGGCGACCAGACGGCAGACCGGCTGATACAGCGCCAGTGCCAGCGTCAGCAACAACATGGAGTACAGCCACAGTTGCCAGTTAGGCACGTTGGCCAGCGCCTGCATGCCAAACTGGCCAGCCACCGAACTCAGCAGGGCGATCAGGCCCAGTACCAGCAGTGTCATTAAAATCCACAGCAGGGCACGATTGGCCCAGGCGTTGACTTCCAGCATTTGATAACGCACTACACCGTACACCAGCAGCACCACATAGCTGGGCAACAGCAGCATGGGCCAGGGATACCAATACAGCCCCAGCGAGGGGAAAATAAAACTGCTGGCCAGCAACAGCCCCCAGGCACCGGCGGCAAACATGGCCGCTATGGAGCGGCGCCGGTTGCCGCTGTGAATGTGCCAGCCCCACAACAGCAGGGCATGGGCCAGCACACCAATGACGATGGTATAGGCAATGTTAAACCAGCCACTGCCGCTGAACACAAAGTAGTGGCTGAAGGGGCCGAACGAGATAATCTGGCCGCCATCGCCCATCAGGCTGATCCCCAGCACCAATAATGCGGCCAGATACAAGAACAGGCGCTGTCTGGCCAAACGATCCAGCCAGGGGCGTCGGCCTGGTCCCTGATTGACGAAGCCGATGGCAAAGTCGAGAAAAAAGGTCGGCATGAGCGGGTTGGCCAAAATGAGCATTGTGCCGAGCCGCTCCCATCCGTAAAACACCGACACATGGCCGCAGCACCACAGCGCCATCATGATGCCAAAGCCCGCCAGCGACTTCATGCTGCGCCGGCGACGGGCGCGCCAGAACAGCCAGGCCGAGACCAGTAATGCGCAGCCTGCGGTCAGCAGCATCATGAGTTCAAAGGCGAGATCGAGCGCCATGCAGTATCCTTGGGTCTGTGGGTGTCGTAGGGGTCAGGAAAACAGTCTCGCTGTCAACAAGGTTGACAGCCGGAGTGCGGAAAACTGTAAACCTTGTTGTCGGTTGGGGCAACTATTAGCGTGTAATTTGATCCAAGCCAAGGTAACTGCAGGTTTTTTTGTTTGTGGCACGCTTCATGCTTTGTTGAGGGCATTGTTTGATTGCATCCTTTGATCACATCACCCGGAGAGCTTTTTATGAGCATGACCACCTTAATACTTGAATTTTCTGCCATCTTTATTGTTCTACTCTTGGCTACTCTGCCTGCGGCAGTTAACCGTTTGCAACGCGCATAAAGGAGGAAATATGGACTTGGATGCGGCCATACTGTCGAGGATTCAATTCGCCTTTACCATCAGCTTTCATATTATTTTTCCGGCCATCACCATAGGTCTGGCGACCGCCATTGCCATCTGGGAAGGCCTGTGGCTGAAAACCCGTAACCCGGTTTACTTTCAGCTGGCCAAATTCTGGATCAAGCCCTTTGCCATTACCTTCGGCATGGGGGTGGTTAGCGGTATCGTGCTGTCTTACGAGTTTGGTACCAACTTTTCCAGGTTTTCCGAATTGGTGGGCCCGGTCCTGGGGCCCCTGCTGGCCTATGAAGTGCTGACCGCTTTCTTCCTGGAAGCCGGTTTCCTCGGCATCATGCTGTTTGGCTGGCAACGGGTGGGCGAAAAGCTGCACTATTTTGCGACCTGCGTGGTCGCCATCGGTACCTGGATCTCCTCTTTCTGGATTATTGCCGCCAACTCCTGGATGCAAACCCCCGCCGGTCACAAAATAGTGGATGGTCGCTTTGAAGTAGAAAGCTGGATGGAGGTTATTTTCAATCCCTCCATGCCCTACCGTCTGGCGCACATGCTGCTGGCCGCCATGCTGACGGCCACCTTCGTGATTGGTGGCGTCAGTGCCTGGTATTTGCGCAAGAATCGCGATGTAGCCTTTGCCCGCAAGGGCTTGTCGATGGCCCTGTGGGCGGCCTTGATACTGGCGCCCTTGCAGCTGGTGGTGGGTGACTTTCATGGCCTGAACGTGAAAGAGCATCAGCCCATTAAAGTGGCGGCCATGGAAGGTATCTGGCCGGCTCGGGAGGCCGGTGCCCCCTTGCTGCTGTTTGCCATCCCGGACATGGAAGCTGAAACCAACCACTTTGAAATAAAAGTCCCCAAGGTGGCTTCGCTGATTTTAACCCACTCGCTGGACGGTGAGTTGCAGGGCCTGAAGTCGGTGCCGGCGGACGAACGTCCCTATGTGCCTTTGGTGTTTTTCTCGTTTCGGATCATGGTGGGCCTGGGCATGATGATGATCGCCGCCGCCGCCTGGGGCTTGTGGCTGCGCCGCAAGGGCAGCCGCTTTGAAAGCAGGCCCTTCCTGTTGCTGATGAACATGATGATACCGGCGGGGGTGATCTCTACCCTGGCCGGTTGGTACGTGGCCGAGGTGGGGCGTCAGCCCTGGCTGGTACACGGGCTGGTGCGCACCATGGAGGTGGTAACGCCGTTGCCGGCCGAGCGAGTGCTGTTTTCACTCACGCTGTTTGTGCTCACTTACAGCACCCTGCTGCTGGTTTACCTGTACTTTATGGCCAAGCTGGTGCGCAAGGGGCCGCCGGATCTGGAGCGACTGGAGCAATACATGATTGGCGTGAATGCGCCCAGTTTTGCCCTGGAGTGGGTGAAGAAACTGCAACGCGACGTGGTGGAGGATTAACATGGATCTGGCGCTGTTTTATTATTTATTGCTGGGCTTTGCGGTGCTCATGTATGTGGTGCTGGATGGCTTCGATCTTGGCCTCGGCATCCTGTACCCCTGGTTTAAAAGCGAGGCCGAGCGTGACCACATGATGCGTTCTATCTCTCATGTGTGGGATGGCAACGAAACCTGGCTGGTGTTTGGCGGTGTGGTGCTGTTTGCCGCCTTTCCCGCCGCCTATGCGGGTATTCTGTCCACCATGTATACGCCCATTATCATCATGCTGATTGGGCTTATTTTTCGCGGGGTGGCCTTTGAATATCGCTTCAAGGCGCATCGCTCCAAGCCGTGGTGGGATTGGTCGTTCTTTCTGGGCTCGGCGGTGGCGACCTTTTGCCAGGGCACCATTCTGGGTGCCGTGGTACAGGGAGTCAAAGCCGGCGAGCAGGGCGCGCTGGACTGGCTGACGCCTTTTAGTATCTTTACCGGTTTTGCGCTGATGACGGCTTATGCCTTGCTGGCCTGCTGCTATCTGGTGATGAAGAGCCGGGGCGAGATAATGGCGCGCTCCGCTCACCTGGGGCGCAAACTGGTGATCACCCTGATGGTGATTCTGGTGATAGTGAGCCTGTGGACCCTGTATGCCAATACCGAAGTGCGTGCTCGCTGGTTTGACGGCATCAACTTTATTCTGCTGTTGCCGTTACCTCTGCTGAGTGCCCTGTTCGGCTGGTTGCTGTATCGGGATCTGGACGGCAAGCCCCACGAAACCCGGCCGTTCTGGCTGGCGACAGGCCTGTTTATTCTCGGCTTTGCCGGCCTGGTGGTGGGTTTGTTCCCTTATCTTATCCCCCATCAGTTAACCCTGTGGCAGGCTCAAGCGCCGGATAGCAGCCTGAAGTTCTTGCTGCCGGGCATTTTCATTTTCCTGCCGTTGATTTGTGCCTACACCTTATGGGGCTATCGCATTTTCTCGGGCAAGGTCGAGGACTTTGAAGAGGGTTACTGATTCATGGCCAACAAGAAAAGCTGGCTGTGGTTTGTGGCCATCTACCTGGGCGGCGTGCTGCTGCTGACCCTGGTGGGTGGCGCCATTAAGCTGCTGCTAACGGGGTTGTAATAAAAAAAGGCTTCCGAGGAAGCCTTTTTTACGTTGGACATGGGGTTAGACAAACAGGAAGCCGGCTACCAGCAGGCCAATGGTGGTGATGGCACCGCCAATCAGCGTATAAGGTAACTGGGTCATAGCGTGATCCATGGTGTCGCAACCCGCTCCCTGGGCCGACAATACCGTTGAATCACTGAAGAAACAGGCATGGCTGCCAAACGCGGAGGCAGACATGAGTGCGCCTACTGCCAATGGCATGGGGACGTCCATCGCTTGTGCCAACGGAATGACGATGGGCAGGGAAATTACAAACACCCCCCAGCTGGAGGCCGTGCTGAAGACCACTGCGGCCATCACCAAGAAGACTACGGCGGGTAATAAAGCCGGTGTCAGTATGGGGGTCACGGTATCAATTATGTAGCCGGTCATACCCAGTTGATCGTTGACCTCTTTCAGTATAAAGCCGGCACACACAGTCGCGATGGGGTACAGCATGACTTTAAACCCATCCAGAGTGGCCTCTACCTGGTCCTTGAAGGACAGCAGTTGCTGTACCGAATACAACAGCATGGTAAAGCATAACGCGACCAGAACGCCCTTGAGCAAGTCTATTTCGTAATACACGCTGGCAAACACCAGCACGAGCATCGGGAGAAGAAAGTTCATCAGACCAAGCCAGGCGGGGGTGTTGCTGGTTGACGTTGGCTCTGCGGGATCTTCCCAACCCGTGGGGATGGGTTGGCCTGCCTGGGCGCGCTGTTCTGCTTTTTTCATGGCGCCCAGATCCGGGAGCTTTCTGGAAGCCACCAGGGCGACGACCAACAAGGCTGCCCAGCCATAGAGCATATAAGGAATGCTGCTGATATAGAGCGACATCCCCTTGCCGGATGTAGTGGCTCCTGCATCTTCCAGTAATGAAGCAAAGTAAACCGCCCAGGTAGAGACGGGCACCAGAATACAGATAGGCGCGGCGGTGGAGTCGACAATATAAGCCAGTTTTTCGCGCGAAATCAAATAGGTGTCGGTGATCTTCTTCATTGAAGATGATACGGCCAGCGAGTTCAAATAATCGTCAATGAAGACTACCAGTCCCAACCCTACCGTGCCCATCATGGCGCCCCTGGGCGAGGTGATGATGCGAGTCATTACATTGCCAAAACTGAGCACACTCCCGCCGCGGGCCAGCAAGTTAATCAGGCCCCCCATCATGCCGCACACCAGAATGAGCCAGGCAATGGTTTCATTCATCATGACAGCCAGAGAAATATCAGCCAGTGGCGTGACGATATTACCGGGATCGATGAGCAGCAAACCGAGCAGGCTTCCCGCAAGCAGTGACTCTATGGTTTTACGAGTCACCACCGCCATGGTGATCACCAGTGCCGCGGGCAGCAAGCTGAGCGCGCCATAACTGGTGCCCGCTTCGTGGGTAAACCCTAGCCAGGCAAAGCACAATGCCGCGATCATGCTGACTATCAGCCCCCGTACTAACGGTGGCCATTTCTCCGTGTTATTCATTGCTAACGCGTTGTCTTTCATCGTCACTATCCTTAGTCGTCGGGGGACAAGCCCTTATACTCGGCGGCCAATACCGCACGGGGTGAGTGTGATGCTGCGGGGTAAATACGGGTTACCGGCCAGCAGCATCAAACCGGGTGTGATTGCCAGATCAGGCATTTTTCAGCATCCATTCCAATTCGATATCGGATACCTGGCGCTCGAAGGCCAGGAGTTCGTCGTATTTGCAGATACGATAGACATCGATAAATTCTTCACCCAGGTAGTGCTTCAACCGCTCGGAGTTCGCCAAGGCCTGCAGCGCTTCACTCTGTCTGGTAGGAAAAGCCACGCCTTCTTGTTCCATGCCGTTACCGATCACCGGATTAGGCAGGGGGATACTGTTATCCAGACCATGCAATAAACCGGCAAGCAGGGTGGCCATAATCAAATAGGGGTTGGCGTCTGCGCCGGCCACCCGGTATTCGATCCGTCTTGCGTCTGCATCACCACAGGGAATGCGCAGCGCGACGGTGCGGTTGTTGTGTCCCCAGGAGGCTTGAGTCGGCACAAACATACCCGGCTGAAAACGTCGAAACGAGTTCATGTTCGGTGCCAGCAGCGCCATGCTTTCCGGCATTAAATCCAGCATGCCCGATAGCGCACTGTGCAGCAGTGCAGAGTCATCGCCACCTGCGTTGGCAAACAAATTGTTATTCTGCTCATCCACCACACTGATGTGTACATGCAAGCCACTGCCGGCGTGCTCCTCATACGGCTTGGCCATAAAGGTCGCATCCATTTCGTGCTTTTCTGCCACCAGCTTGATGAGTCGCTTGAGTGCCAGCGCCTGATCACAGGCGGCCAATACATCGTCGGTATGAGTGAGGTTGATTTCAAACTGGCCCGGGGCAGCTTCGGCTACGGCGCCATCGGCAGGCAGGCCTTGCTGTACGGCCAGGTTGTCTATATCGGCCAGAATATCGGCAAAGTTGTTTAAGTTATCAACGGAGTAAACCTGGCTATAGGTGTCGCGCTTTTGAGTCAGAGGAGAGCGGGGAGGTTGCAGATAGCCTGCCTCATCTCGCTCTCGGTCAACCAGGTAGAATTCCACTTCCAGCGCCACGACCGGAGTCAGGCCTCTGGCTTTCACTTGCTCCCAGACCCGGGTCAGCACATTACGTGGCTCCAGCGGGAAAGGGGTGCCATCTTCCATCACCATGGTCAGTAATAACTGGGCCACGGTTTCCGGATCGCTCGCCGACGGCACCAGCGTATTGGGAATGGGGAAGCAGGGCAGATCGGGCTCACCTATATCCTGGCCGACACCGGTTTCTTCAACTACGTTACCGCGAAAATCCATGGCGAAGACAGAACCGGGGAAGAAGCAACCCGCTTCAAGCTTGTCGAGGGCACTGACCGGTAAGCGCTTGCCCCGGAAAATACCATTTAGATCAGTGAGTAATACATCCAGATACTGAGTGTCCGGGTACTTGGCCAGATATGCCGCTACTTCCTGGGCGAAGGGGCTGTCCGTGCTTTCGGGTGATGCCAGGTCCGTCACCGACAGAAATGAATTTAATGCTTCTGCTTCCATGAGATTATCGCCTTATGCTTGTTAAAAATATTCAACATCGATAAATGTAGATATGTTCATTATGTTTTGCAAGCGTTAAATATACATTCCAATATTGCGGTTTACTGGCGCTTTTGTTAGATTTTTATTACATGACGTCACATTGTTGGACGATTTATTGAACGTAACGCATCAGGGAGAAAGTTGCATGGTGAGTATTATCAACAAGCCGGTGGTGGGGGTCATCATGTGTGAGCAAGTGATTGGCGCACATCCAGTGATGACCTTGCAGCAGAAATATTTGAATGCCGTATGGGATGCAGGTGGCTTGCCTTTTCCTCTGGTGCATCGCGTGGCCGAAGATACGGCGGCCTTGCAGCAAACCTTGTCGCTGCTCGATGGCCTCTTGCTAACCGGTAGCCCGAGCAATATAGAGCCCCATCATTATGGGGCAGGCGGCAATGAGCCCGATGCGGATCCCGGCCGCGATGCCTTGAGTCTGACGCTGGTAACCCTGGCGCAACAACGACAACTGCCTTTATTGGGGATTTGTCGTGGCTTTCAGGAAATGGTGGTGGCCAGTGGCGGCAGCTTGTATCCGCGACTGCATGACACCGGTTTGTTTGATGAGCATAGAGAAGATAAATCTCAGCCCATCGCTCGGCAATACGGGCCTGCCCACTCTATTACCCCGACTGAAGATGGCTTGTTAAGTCAGCTGGCCGGGCCCGAGGTGCAATCGGTCAACTCTTTGCATACCCAGGGCGCGCATCTATTAGGGGCCGGCGTACGCATTGAGGCCACCGCCGCAGATGGGCTGGTTGAGGCCATCAGCTTTGTCGAGCATCCGTTTGCGCTGGGGGTGCAGTGGCATCCGGAGTGGCAGAGTCGGGATAACCCGCTGTCCCGCGCCTTGTTTGATGGTTTTATCCGGGCTTGTGGTCACTATCAGCAGCAGAAGGTCATGTCATGAAGACGTCCCCATACCAGGAAGTGGCGCCGGGTCGCCAGTTGGCGTTATTGCGTCAGCAAGCCGGTTTGAGTCAGCGCAAGGTCGCCGAGCTGGCAGGCCTTACCCACAGTGCCATTTGCACCATAGAGCAGGATAAAGTCAGCCCTGCAGTCAGTACCCTGCAAAAAATACTCAAGGTATATAACCGATCCTTATCCGAGTTTTTTACCGAGCTGGTGCCGGCACCTCGTCATCAGGTGGTGATCAACCCGGAAGAGTTAATCGAGATAGGCAGCCAGGGGGTGTCTTTCAAGCTGGTACATAACGGCAATAACCAGCGCTCTCTGGGTTTTTTGATTGAACACTATGCGCCAGGCACCACCACCGGCGGCCACATCAAGCACCAGGGT
The DNA here is from genome assembly GCF_048268965.1 of Oceanisphaera sp. Taxonomy (GTDB): domain Bacteria; phylum Pseudomonadota; class Gammaproteobacteria; order Enterobacterales; family Aeromonadaceae; genus Oceanimonas. Next base: position 122,116 of record NZ_JBLWUK010000001.1, on the reverse strand, counting down.
GAAGAAGTGGGCACAGTGCTGGAGGGAGAAATCGAGCTGATAGTGGATGGCGAACAGTACTGGCTCAAGGCCGGGCAAAGCTACGTTATTGATACCGGCTTGCCTCACACCTTTACCAATCATTCCGAGCAAGAGTGCCGCATCGTCAGTGCGCACACCCCTGCCAACTTTTAATGCACACGGAGCGCGATATGGACTACAAAAGCATCGACTACTGGCAGAGCCTGGCTCATGGCCTGACCCTGGAAACGCGACTGTTTATTGCCGGAGAGTATCAAGCTGCCGAACATGGTGCGTCATTTGCCAGCTATAACCCGGCAACCGGAGAGCAGCTCGCCGACATCAGCCGGGCGCAAGCCGCCGACGTCAATAAAGCAGTGCGTTCGGCCCGTGACTGTTTTGAGGCGGGTGACTGGTCTTTGGCCTCACCGGCGGAACGTAAATCGGTCTTGCTGCGCTTTGCCGAGCTCATTGAAGCGCATCGGGAAGAGCTGGCGCTATTGGAAACACTGGATACCGGCAAGCCGATCCGCCATAGCCTGCGTGATGATATTCCCGGGGCGGCGCGAGCCTTGCGCTGGTATGGCGAAGCCATCGACAAGGTATACGGTGAAATTGCCCCCACGGCGCACAATGCACTGGCACTGATCAGTAAAGAACCGGTAGGGGTGGTCGCGGCCATAGTCCCCTGGAACTTCCCGCTGTTATTAACCTGCTGGAAACTCGGTCCGGCGCTTGCGGCGGGTAACTCCGTTATTCTCAAGCCTTCGGAGAAATCTCCTTTAACTGCCATTCGACTGGGGGCCCTTGCCAACGAAGCCGGTTTACCCAAGGGGGCACTGCAGATTTTACCCGGTTTGGGCACAGAGGCCGGCGAAGCACTGGCCTTGCATAACGATGTTGACTGCTTGACCTTTACTGGCTCGACCGGCGTTGGTAAGCGGCTGCTGGAGTACGCAGGTCAGTCCAACATGAAGCGCGTGTGGCTGGAAGCGGGGGGCAAGAGCGCCAATATTATTTTTGCGGACTGCCCCGATCTGGTGAAAGCCGCCCGGGCGTCGGCGGCAGCCATTTTTTACAACCAGGGGCAAGTCTGTATAGCGGGCACCCGACTATTGGTAGAAGAGAGTATTAAGGCGCCTTTTCTTGCGGAGCTGAAAAAAGCGGCCGCGGCCTTCAAACCCAGGGATCCTCTGGATCCGGATTCGATCATGGGCACCCTGGTCGATGGCGAACATCACGCCACCGTCTCTCGAACTATTGAAGTGGCATTGGCCGAAGGGGCTGAACTCTATCTGGATGGTCGAGAGCAGGGCAGTAACTTTATGGGCCCGGTTGTACTGGACAAGGTCGAGCCGCAGATGAAAGTGGCTAAAGAAGAAATTTTTGGTCCCGTACTGGCCGTGTTCTCTTTTACGGATGAAGCTCAGGCGCTGAATCTGGCCAATGACAGTGAGTATGGCCTGGGAGCCGGCGTCTGGACACGGGACTTGGCGCGGGCGCACCGCTTGGCACGACAGCTGAAAGCGGGCTCGGTGTTTATTAACAACTATAACGATGGCGATATGACGGTGCCCTTTGGTGGCGTCAAGCAAAGTGGTAATGGCCGGGACAAATCCCTGCACGCCTTCGATAAATTCACGGAACTCAAAACCACCTGGCTGGCACTGGATTAAGGAGAATCAGATGCAACATGTAAACAGTTATTACGCGGCATCCGCAAACAAGCACCCGGCATGGCCACAACTGAACGAAGACATACAGTGTGATGTGTGCGTGGTGGGCGGCGGTTATACCGGCTTGTCGAGCGCCCTTTTTCTGGTGGAAGCCGGCTTTGATGTGGTGTTGCTGGAAGCCAGTCAGATTGGCTTTGGCGCCAGCGGCCGTAACGGTGGGCAAATCGTTAACTCCTATAGCCGTGATATCGATGTGATCGAATCCCGCTACAGCACGGACACTGCCCGTATGCTGGGCAGCATGATGTTTGAAGGGGGCGATATTATTCGCAGCCGTATCGAACAATATAATATTGACTGTGACTTTCGCCCGGGTGGCGTATTTGCGGCGTTGAATGGGCGGCAAATGGCCGCGCTCGATGAGCAAAAAGCCGGTTGGGAGCGTTATGGCCATCAGCATCTGGAACTGTTGGATGCCGGTCAGATACGTCAGGAAGTAGAAACCGAGGCCTATGTGGGCGGCTTGCTGGATCACAGGGGCGGTCATCTGCATCCCCTGAACCTGGCACTGGGTGAGGCGGAAGCCATTCGCCAACAGGGAGGCCGTATTTTTGAGCACTCGGCGGTGCTTGATATTCAGCACGGTGATCCCGCGACCGTCGTTACGGCCAAAGGGAAGGTTAAAGCGAATTTTGTGGTAATGGCCGGTAATGCCTATCTGGGCAACCTGGAGCCCAAGCTGGCCGCCAAAGCCATGCCGTGTGGTACTCAGGTGATTACGACCGAGCCGTTAAGCGAAGAGCAAGCAAATAGACTGATCCCCAAAAACTATTGTGTTGAAGACAGTAACTATCTGCTGGATTATTTTCGTTTAACCGCAGACCGACGGCTAATCTATGGCGGCGGTGTGGTGTATGGCGCACGGGATCCCGATGATATTGAACGCCTGGTGATGCCCAAACTTCTGAAAACCTTTCCGCAATTAAAAGGGGTCAAGGTCGATTATCGTTGGAGTGGTAACTTCTTGTTAACCTTGTCCCGGCTGCCTCAGTTCGGCCGACTGGAACCCAATGTCTACTATATGCAGGGGTATAGCGGCCATGGCGTAACCTGTACCCATCTGGCTGGCAAGTTGCTGTCGGAAGTATTGAAAGGCCAGGCCGAGCGTTTTGATGCCTTTGCCAACTTGCCGCATTTGCCATTTTTTGGCGGCCGCCGCTTCCAGGTCCCCTTTAGTGCCATGGGCGCCGTTTACTATAGCCTGCGTGATAAGTTGGGCGTGTAAAAATAACGGGCGCTTTGTATGTTGGACACGGCGCGTTTTTGTAGGTGCTGCTTTAGCTGCGCAATGTGGCGAAGCCACATCCTGCAATATTGCGCAGTGAGCCCAGGGTGGCAAAGTTCAGACAATGCACTATCTTGCAGTTTATTCGCTGTTTTTCAGCGGCTGGTATGCCATCTCGGGTTGGAGGTGAAGGCTTCTGAATCAGTCTGTGACAGGGAGAGGGTCATGATGGAATATAAAGACAAGGCGTATTGGCAAACACTGGCAGGCAAACTGACCCTGGAGCATAGATTGTTTATTGCCGGTAAATACCAGAAGGCACAGGCGAGTGAGAGTTTCAGTTGTATCAATCCGGCAACGGATCACCCGCTTGCCGAGGTCAGCCGAGCCCGGGAAGCGGATGTAAATAAAGCGGTCATGGCCGCCAGAAGCAGCTTTGAGTCGGGGGTGTGGTCTGAGGCATCTCCTGCCGAGCGCAAGGCAGTACTGCTACGTTTGGCGACACTGATAGAAAAGCATCAAGAAGAGCTGGCATTACTGGAAACCCTGAATACCGGCAAGCCGATTCGCCATAGCCTGCGTGATGATATTCCCGGTGCCGCACGAGCCATACGCTGGTATGCGGAGGCGATCGACAAGATTTACGGTGAAATTGCGCCCACTGCAAGCAATGCACTGGCATTAATCAGTCGCGAGCCGGTTGGTGTGGTGGCGGCGATTGTCCCCTGGAATTTCCCGCTGTTACTGGCGTGCTGGAAGCTGGGGCCGGCCCTGGCGGCGGGCAACTCTGTGGTGCTTAAACCCTCGGAAAAGTCGCCATTAAGCGCCATTCGCCTGGGCGCGCTGGCCAAAAAGGCGGGGCTGCCAGATGGTGTCTTGAATATTCTGCCCGGTTTGGGTCTGGAAGCCGGTAAGGCGTTGGGCTTGCATCCTGATGTGGATTGCCTGACCTTTACCGGATCGACCGGGGTAGGGCGGCGGTTACTGGAGTACGCAGGCAGCTCCAACATGAAGCGGGTATGGATTGAAGCCGGGGGCAAAAGCGCCAATATCGTATTTGCCGACTGCCCGGATCTGGGCAAAGCCGCAGCAAGCTGTGCCGCCGCTATTTTTTATAACCAGGGGGAGGTGTGCATTGCCGGTACCCGCTTGCTGGTGGAAGCGAGTATAAAAGATGCCTTCATGGCTGAATTCATCAAGGCCGCCGCCGTCTTTACCCCCATGGATCCGCTCGATCCCGATGCCATTATGGGTAGCCTGGTAGATCAAAGCCACCATGCCAGCGTCTGTCGCTACATCAAGCTGGGGCTGGAAGAAGGAGCTCAGCTAACCCTGGACGGTCGTGATCACGCGGGAAACTTCTTGGGGCCGACCGTACTGGAGCAGGTTACCCCGCACATGCGCATCGCCAACGAAGAAATATTCGGGCCCGTATTGGCGGTCACTCCCTTTAGCAGTGAAGAAGAAGCCTTGCACCTGGCCAACAGCAGTAAATACGGCCTGGGCGCCGGGGTGTGGACCTCCAACCTGCAGCGAGCGCACCGGTTGGCGCGCAAGCTCAAAGTAGGCACGGTATTTATTAATAACTATAACGAGGGTGACATGACGGTGCCGTTTGGCGGCGTGAAAAAAAGTGGCAACGGCCGGGACAAATCATTACACGCCTTCGACAAGTTTACCGAGTTGAAAACCACCTGGCTGGCCCTGGATTGAGCACACCTGCTTTGCGGAATGTTGAATGTTGAATGTTGAATGTTGAATGTTGAATGTTGAATGTTGAATTTTTAATGGTGAATGAAGAGCAAAGAGTGGCGTTGTAATTATGTTTTGTAGGCGCTGCGACCGCTGCGCAATGTGGCGGAGCCACATCTCAGCACCAGTGTTTCATACCTCACCGTATTGTCTCGAACCTGTGCCTCTATTCGGTGGAAAAGGGTGGGGCTGTGCATCAGATCCGGCGTTGCCGGATTTAGCAGCTAAAGCAGCTACTACAGGGGAGGTATATTCCCATTCCCCATTCCCCATTCCCCATTCCCATTTCCCGGTATTTTATTGGTTTTGTAGGCACTGGCTTCAGCTGTGCAATGTGGCGTAGCCACATCTCAACACAGATATTTCATATGTCGCCGTAATGCTTTGAACCTGTGCTCGTGGCAGTTTGTGTCGCAATGGCGGTGATTTGTGGGCGTGAGAGCGGGCTGAGAATGTTAGCGAGTGCTTTTATTTATAAAGCTCGCTACAGTTATTGTGCTTTTACTCTAACTCAACTCTTGGGACGCAAGCGGATGTGCTCTTATGTTCAGGGATGATAAAACCTTATTACTCGAGGTATTTTAATGAATCAACTGACTTCCCTTGCACTAACCTCCGTCGTTGCCATAACCGCGCTTAGCGGCTGTGTGGGGCAAAATGATGTTACCCAGCAGCACCAGATAACCGGTAGCTTGTCTTACTTGTCGCGCATTGCGCTGGCACCGAACAGCGTGGCCGAAGTCACGGTACGGGATACCAGCGTGGCCAACGGTGCCATTATTGCCCAGCAGCAGATCGATCTGGATAAACAGGGGCTGCCCGTTCCGTTTAATGTGACCCTTGATACCCGGGAGTTGAACGCAGGAGCCTACAGCTTGAGTGCGGTCATTAAAGAGCAGGGGCTCGAGAGCTGGCGCAGTGCCCCCATTGGGGTGTCCGCCGAGCCGGGCCTGACCGATTTGGGCAACTTGCAATTGCAGCAGGTAACCGACTACCAGTCGCTCAGTGTCATGCAATGTGGTGATCAGCGTATTCAGGTGAAATTTGCTGATGATCAGGCTCATTTGCAGCTTAACGATCAGACGCTGACTCTGGACTTGGTCAAGTCAGCCTCTGGCGCTCGCTTTCAGTTGGCCAACGACAGCAGTACCGAATTTTGGAGCAAGGCAGACTGGGCTCTGCTAACCGTAAACGGCAAGACCTACCCCGAGTGTGTGTCCGACCCCGTGGCTTTGCTGCAGAGCCGAGCATGGCAGGTGACCAACCTGAACGGTGAAGACGTCTCCGTGCCTGCAGGGGCTGCGGCGGATGCCGAAGCCAGCCTGCGCTTTGGTGACGACGGTCGCTTGTACGGCCGGGCGTTTTGCAACAGCTTTAATGGCAGCTATCAGTTGCAGGGCGACAAGTTAAGCGCCTCCGAACTGGCCAGTACCATGATGATGTGTACCGATCAGCAAATGCAGCACGAGCGCACCATGCTGACTGTGTTGGGGCATGCCCAGCGAATAGAGTGGAATACCAGCGGTGGCCTGGTTATTTTTGCCGAAGATGGCAAAACCTTAACGGCTCACTAGGCAATAAGATAATAGGGGTTAGGGGGTTCGAATCCCTTCCCCCCCTCTTTTTTACCCCTCACACCTCACACCTTACCCCTCACACCTCACACCTACTACGCAGTCAGCAGCTGGTCGGTTCTGGCGGCCATGATAAAGTCGTTGCGGTGCAGGCCGTTAATGGCGTGGGTCCACCAGGTGACGGTCACCTTGCCCCACTCCAGGGTAATGGTGGGATGGTGAAATTCGCTTTCTGCCAGCTCGGCCACCTTGTTGGCAAAGGCCCAGGCAAGTTTGAAGTTTTTAAAGGTAAACTCCCGCTCTAACTGCAGCACCCCCTCCCGGGCCATGGGCGTCCAGTCGGGTAGCGATTTCATGAAATCAGCCAGCTCGGCGTCGCTGACTTTAGGGGCGCCGGCCTGGCAGGCTTCACACTGTTGTTGGGCTAGTTCGGTCATCTTGATTCCTTTAACTGGCATTTTGTTTAGCAGCAAATGTAGGGGCAAACAGCCCCATACTGCGGGCTTGTTGTATGTTGGCCATTATGTCCATGTCGGCAATGGCAAACAGATCGTCGAGGGAGTCGAGCACGTAATAAATGGGTTGCATGATATCGATGCGATACGGAGTACGCAGCACATCCAGCATGTTAAAGGGCCGAAACTCGGGAATGTCGGACTCAAAAACGTGTTGTGTTTCACCGGGTGAAGACAGGATGCCGCCGCCGTAAATACGCCGGCCCTCGGGGCCGTTCAGCAGGCCAAACTCGACGGTAAACCAGTACAAGCGGGCGAGAAAACCACGATCTCCGGGGCTGGCATTCAGGCCAAGCTGACCGTAAGTATGGGTAAAACGGGCAAAGGCGGGATTGGTGAGCAGGGCGCAGTGGCCAAATAGCTCGTGGAATATATCCGGCTCTTGCAGGTAGTCCAGCTCGTCCTTGCGGCGAATAAAGGTAGCCACCGGGAACTGTCGATTGGCCAATAGCTCAAAAAAGTGATCGAACGAGATCAACGCCGGTACACGACGGACTTGCCAGCCCGTGGCTGGTTGCAGCACCTGATTGATGTCGTCCAGCTGAGGAATATGCCGATGAGGCAACGCCAGTTGCTCCAGGCCTGTCAGGTATTCGTTACAGGCTCGCCCTTTTATGCAGGCCAGCTGACGCTCGATCAAGATGTGCCAAATGGCATTTTCTTCATCGCTGTAATGAATCATGCCATTGGCGTCGGGCTTGTGAGCCACGTACTGGGTGCTGTTCATCAGGCGTTTACTTCCCAATCGGTTTCGGTTCAATCTTTAATGTAGAGAACCGGCAGCAAATAGAGAAGGAGCACGCCCGTATTGATGATAATACAGCTGTCAGTATAAGTTTACAGCTGCAGGTTGACGAGGCTGATTACTTGACTGCCGCTAAGTCCACGTTGAACACCTGGGCCAGATAGGCCATGTAGCCTTGGTCATCACTCATGGCCTTGCCCGGGCTGTCGGACAGCTTGGCCACGGCCTGGCCATTACAGCGAGTCATCTTCAGCACTATGTTCATGGGCGAATGGCTCATGATGTCGTTGGTTAAATGAGTGCCAATGCCAAAGGCGGGCCGGCACTGTTCACGAAACTGTCGATACAGCGCGAGTGCACTTTGCATGGTGAGGCCATCGCTATAGACAAAGGTTTTGCTGCGCGGATCTATCTTTAGCTGCCGATAATGCGCCAGTGCCTTTTCGGTCCACTCAACCGGATCGCCAGAGTCCTGGCGCAGGCCATCGAACAGCTTGGCAAAGTAGAGGTCGAAGTCCCGTAAAAAGGCGTCCATGCCCACCACGTCGGTGAGTGCTATGCCCAGCTGGCCGCGATATTCATGCACCCAGGCCTCGAGCGCCATCTTCTGGCTGTCGATAAGTCGTGGCCCCAGTGCCTGGAATGCCTGCATAAACTCGTGGGCCAGGGTCCCCACCGGCTTGAGGTTGAGTCGTCTTGCCAAATCCAGGTTGCTGGTGCCGGCAAACTGCACCGGCAATTGCCGAGATAGCTCCTCTACCACTTCCTGCTGCCACAGCCGGGAGTAACGGCGGCGGGTACCGAAGTCGGAAAAGCGAAAATCAGCATGCTCGGGGTCGCTTTGCACCAGACTGATTTTGTCTTTCAGCCGTGCTCTGGCGGCGGACCAGTCGGGAGCCGGATGATGGCGGCGGCAATAGACCTCGCTGATAATCGCCAGCAAGGGCACTTCGAACAAAATGGTGTGCAGCCAGGGGCCGTGAATCTTCAGCTCCAGGGTGCCCTGATGGCAGCTCAGGTGAATAAAACGCCGATCCAGCCTGAACAGTCGCAAAAAGTGAATGAAGTCGGGCTTGATGTAGTCGAGCTGCCCCAGGTAAGCCAGTTCGTCTTCCGTTAGGCGCAGCTGACACAGGTGGGCTATTTCTGCCTCTATTTCGTCGATGCAGTCGCTGAAGTCCAGATCGGGGTTGCGGCAGCGAAAATGGTATTCCACCTCGGCCGCAGGGTGTTGATGCAACACGGTTTGCATCATGGTGAATTTGTATAAATCGGTATCGAGTAAAGACTGGATCACAGGTTCGGTCATGGACTCACTCATCGGCTTGCTCCAGCTCCGCGCTGTGGTGCACAAAGTGGGCACCTTGCTGGATCATGTCGGCAATGGCATGGCGGCTGGTCTCATCGGCCACCCCACGGGTGGCGGCACGGTTAATAATCACCTCGAACCCGGCCCTCAGCAATTGCAAGACCGTATGATACACGCAATAGTCGGTGGCCAGGCCGCCGACCAGCACTGTGGTGACCTGTTTGCCGTGCAGATACTCGATAATGCCGGTGCTCATGCGATCGGACAAATCGTGATAGCAGGCACCGTAGGGGTGCATGTCCGGCTCAACCCCTTTCCAGACGAAAAAGTCGTAGTCGGCCGGGTGTGGCAGGCCAGCCAGCAGCTCGAAGCCCTTGGTACCGGGCACCGCATGGCTGGGCCAGCGGATGTCCATGTTCGCGCCCTCGATCGGGCTGAAGGGCGGTTGCTGCTCGTTGCTGACCCACAGAGCCTGGGGCGAGTGGGCGTCTTTGGAGCCCAGCCGATAGGCCGCAAATTGCGCCTGGCTGTTGAGTTCGTCGGCTATGGTGTCGCCACCGGGCACGGGAAGTTCGTTGGGGCAGATGGGGGTAAAGGTGTATTGGGCATCTACATCCAGGCTGGCAACGTGTTTTTTGGCGGGTAATTGCATACACCACCTCCTCTAGGTTGAATGTGGGCATTTGGCCCTTGTGTGGCGCTGTAGTACTATTGTTTTTGATTGAGTCTAGGGGAGATTTGGTTCAGTATCGCCCCATCCGGGGTATCTTCCCCGTTATCAGCCCAAAGGTGAAGAACATGAGCGATAGCCATCAGAAAAGTTACCAGCGTTTTCTCGACGAAGTAACCGCCAATCGAGTGATGTGGGGGTTGCGTTTCGGCGAGGAGTGGGTCGTTTGTGACTCCTCCGAGTATGAAGATACCGAAGTCATGCCGGTATGGTCTACCGAGAGTGAAGCAAAAGCACAGTGCCTGGACGAATGGGCCGAATATGTGCCTTTTGAAATTACCCTGGCCGAGTTTCTGGAAGTGTGGGTAGAAGATATGTCCGAAGACGGCGTACGCATCGGCCCTAACTGGGACGAAGATCTGGACGGCGTTGAGCTGGATGTACTGGAGCTGGTAAAAGCGCTGGCGTAATCGTCTCTGCTTTTGGGTTTACGGCCTGTTCTGATACCAGAACAGGCCGTTTTTGTTTGTACATTCCAGACTAAAAAGAATGAGAGCGAACATAGCGCAGGCCGCCCAGCAACCGAAAACCACCGTCCCCTGTAGTAGCTGCTTTAGCTGCTAAATCCTGCGGAGCAGGATCTGATGCACGGGTTCGCCCCGGCGATATACGCAACATCCGTGTTGAGATACCGCTGTGCTACAAGACCAATCACTACATTAGTACCGAATGCCAATTGTGCGGCAAATCTGGCTTAATGGGATGATGTTTCAGATACAGGGGGCTTAATGTCTGCACTTTCTCCTTATTTTGCCTATCAACAGGCGCTGAATGCCGGTTTTAAAGACGATGCGGCTCAACAACGGGCGGTTGAGTGCCTGGAGCATTGCTACCGGCAGCTAGAGGCTGGCGAGGCGGTGATCTCCGGCGTGTATTTATGGGGGCCGGTGGGGCGGGGCAAAACCTGGCTAATGGACCACTTTTATCAGAGCCTGACCCGCGGCTTGAGTGTGCCGGCCCGGCGGCTGCACTTTCATCACTTTATGCGCTGGGTGCACAAGCGGCTGTTTCAGCTGACCGGCCAGGAAGATCCGCTGGCCGTACTGGCGCAAGAATTGGCGAGCGAGGCCAGGGTACTGTGTCTGGATGAGCTGTTCATTAATGATATTGGCGATGTGATGTTGCTGAGCCGATTATTGCAGCAGCTGTTTGAAAAGGGGGTTATTTTGGTGACGACCTCTAACCAGCCACCCGAAAAACTCTACGAAAACGGCTTTAACCGAGAGCGCTTGTTGCCTGCCATAGCGGCGATGAATCGGCATATGCAGGTGTTGAGTGTGGATGGCAAACAAGATCATCGCCTGCATCCCGGCCAGCGCCAACCACGCTTTTGGATACAGGATCCCCAGGCGCTGGCGGCGGTATTCAGCGAGTTGGCTCCAGAGGGCGGGCATGATGAGCCGCTGCTGTTGGGGCACAAACACATTCAGGTAGTGCGGCGCAGCAAGCAGGTGTTGTGGTGTCGTTACGCCGACCTGTGCGAACAACCGCTGGCCGCACCGGACTTTATTGAATTGTGTGATGCGTTTTCGCATATTCTGCTGAGCGAGGTGCCCAAACTGACGGGGTCGGCCCGGCAAAACGGCATTGCCCGGGGCACCGAAGATGGCGTGGCCCAGGTGGTGGCAGGAGATCGACAGTTTCCAGCTTTATCTCGGCAGGACGATGGCGTCCGGCGCTTTATCGCCCTGGTGGACGAGTGTTACGACCGCCATATTCCCTTGTACCTGAGCGCCGCCGTACCGTTAAACGAGCTGTATAGCGAAGGCGCGCTGGCGTTTCCTTTTCGGCGCACCCTCAGCCGGTTACACGAGATGCAGCTGCAGCGCTTTGGACAACCCCTGGGCGCTGAGGCGACCTAAGTAATGCCGCCTGCGCGAGGGTGACGGATTAAGCGTGGCCTGTGCCCCGGGATATGTCACCCAGGGCGGCCAGATATTGCAAGCTGGCTTCGGTAGAGGACGACAGGGTGCTGGCGGCTTTGGCCGTGACGGTAAGCATGCCATTCTGGCTACGTTCAACCAGCCCCAGCGCTTCCAGCTTTTGAATTTTACGGCGCACCGTTTCCCGGGCGATGCCACTGCATTCAGACACGGATTGAATATTGATGGGCTGCCCTCGGGTGGCCTGTTTCTCGCTGGCCATAAACTCCTGGTAGGTCATGGTTGTGCTGTGGCGTGCGGGCAGGGTACGCGAGCCAATAATGGCCAAAATCAGCATTAAATCCAGATCACCAAAAAACTGCTTTCGTAACGAAATCAGCAGCTCACATAATTCCTGCACGTGAGCCGGGTAAATATGGCCAAAATGAGTGGTCAGTTGGTCGTAGTTGAATGGCATAACAATCTCGCATACACATAAAAGACACATCGCCGAGTTTTACGGCGGCGCCCATTTTGGGCGTAGGGTGCGTTGTCTGCAAGGGATGTTTCGCCGACACTGCCGTGTTGCCCTACTATAAAAGTCTTGGGCAACGGTATTTTCTTGATTGACTGGGAGTGACAGCTTGAAAAACTACGTCGGTTTATTCACAGGTCTGGTGCTGCTGAGCCTACTCGGCGGGTGCGGGGAACAGGCTCCCGAAACAGCGGTTGAAGAAGTGGTTCGCCCCGCACAGATAATGGAAGTGAGTGCGCAAAATGCCGCCTCCGGCCTGCGCTTTCCCGGCCGGGTACGAGCCGTGCAGCGAGCCGAACTGGCGTTTAACTTGCCCGGTCGCATTGTTGAAATGCCGGTACAGGAAGGGCAGCAAATAGAAAAAGGTGCCCTGGTGGCTCGCCTGGATGCGGAAAACGCCGAACTGCAGTTGGCCTCGGCCCAGGCGGAATACAACAAGGCCCGTACTGACTATAACCGCGTGCAACAAATCTGGCAGAAGAGCCAGGCGGTCGCCAAAGCCGAGGTGGACCAAAAGCGCACGGCCATGGAAGTGGCTCGCTCGCGTTACCTGGCAGCTAAAAAAGAGGTCGCCGACATGCGGTTAATCGCCCCGTTCGCGGGGGTGGTCGTCAAACGGCAGGTAGAAAACTTTAGCAATGTACAGGCTAAAGAGCCCATCGTTAGCCTGCAGGATACCAGCAACCTGGAAATCGTTATCAATGTTCCCGAGCGCGTGGTGCGCTCCGAGCCCAAGCAGGTAGCCGGTCTGGCCATATTTGCCGATTACCCCGACCAACCGCTGCCGGTAAGCCTGAAGTCCTTCTCTACCGAGGCCAATGCCCAGACTCAGAGCTATGAAGTGGTGCTGTCACTCGAGCCGGGATACAGCATTCGGGTCTTGCCGGGTATGTCGGTAGAAATTCAGCCTCGCCAAAACAATACCTCCGTGGCTGCGCAGCAGATAACTGTGCCTCTGCAGGCCATAGTGTCTACTGCCGATGGCGACACTCAGGTGTGGCTGGTTGACGCCGAAACGTCGCGGGTCCATGCCAAAACGGTCACGCTGGGTAAGGTTCAAGACTCCAGTGTGGTGGTGCTCGGTGGCTTGCAGGGCGGGGAGCGCATCGTCACTGCCGGTGTGAGTCAATTGCGGGAAAACATGCAGGTTCGGCCGTTATAAATACAAGCTGACGATGCTTGCCCTGGTTGATGGCACGCAGGGGCATTAGGCAGAAAGAAAAATAATGAAAAGGGTGACATTGTGAATATTGCTGAACAGACATTGGCTAAACGCACCATAGCGTGGCTGGCTTGTGTGATGCTGCTGGTCGGCGGATACATCAGTTATCAAAAGCTGGGGCGATTTGAAGACCCGGAATTCGTGATCCGTCAGGCGGTAATTTCCACCCCTTATCCGGGGGCGTTGCCGGCACAGGTGGCCGAAGAAGTCACCGAGGTGATAGAAAGCGCGGTGCAACAGCTGCAGGAATTGAAACAAGTCACCTCGGTGTCGCGCATGGGTGATTCACTGGTCAAAGTCGAAATAGACATGAAGTTTGCCCATGGCCGCGCCGAGCTGGAGCAGGTGTGGGACAAGCTAAGGCGCAAGATCAACGACGTACAGCGTCAGTTGCCGCCGGGTGCCGGGCCGTCTGTGGTCAACGATGACTTTGGCGATGTGTATGCCCTGTTTTTTGCTGTCACCGGAGAAGGCTATAGCCTGCAGCAGATCAAGGACTATATCGATGATCTGGAGCGCGAGTTACTGCTGGTGCCAGGGGTAGCACGCATTGCCACCCTGGGCGCGCCCCAGGAAGCCATTTTTCTGGAAATATCTGCCGCCAAGGCCACTCAGCTGGGCATTCCACTCTCCAATATCTATCACGCCCTGAAGCAGCAGAACGTCATTTCCGATGCGGGTAATCTGCAGATTGGCCCGCAGCGGGTGTATTTCAGCCCGCAGGGCCAGGCGGATTCGGTAGCGGCACTGAGCAATATTGCACTGGCCTCACCCAGCGGCGAGCAGGTGATCTTTTTAAAAGACGTGGCCACCATTACCCGCTCCCAAATCACTCCCCCACGAGCCTTGATGCAATACGATGGCCAGCCTGCCATTGGTCTGGGTATTTCCCAGGTGGCCGGCGGCAACGTGGTCAATATGGGCGATGCGGTCAAGGCGCGGCTGGATGAGCTGGAGTCCCAGCGACCGATAGGCATGGAGCTGCAGGTGATTTCCTACCAGTCCGACTCGGTACGAGAAGCGGTAGACGGCTTTGTGGCCAACCTGGCCGCGGCGGTGGCCATAGTGGTGCTGGTGTTGATCCTGTTTATGGGTTGGCGCAGCGGCATCATAGTGGGGGCCGTCCTCCTGCTTACGGTAGCCGGTACCCTGATTGCCATGATGCTGGATAACATTGCCATGCAGCGCGTGTCTTTGGGGGCCTTGATTATCGCCCTGGGCATGCTGGTCGATAATGCCATAGTGGTCACCGACGGCATTCTGGTGCGCATGCAAAAGGGCGAGCGGGCCGAATCTGCCGCCGCCAGCGTGGTCAAAGCCACCCAGTGGCCCTTGTTGGGCGGCACCCTGGTGGGCATATTGGCGTTCAGTGCCATCGGTTTATCGCCCACCGACATGGGAGAATACGCCGGCTCGCTGTTTTGGGTGATCCTGTATTCCATGTTGTTAAGCTGGTTGTTTGCGGTCACGCTCACGCCTTTGCTCTGCGTGGCCTTGCTCAAGGTCAAAGTGCAGGACCCGAACACCGTCAGTGAGTCCGGTATTTTACTGCGCTATCGCCGGGTGCTGCAGGGGGCGTTACGTCGGCGCCTGCTAACGGGTGGTATCCTGCTGGCGCTGCTTGCCAGTGCCATCTTCGGCTTTGGCTGGGTACAGCCGGGCTTTATGCCCGAGTCGGCGCGGCCCCAGTTTGTGGTCGACATGTATCTTCCTCAGGGAACGGACATCAATGAAACCAAAGCCGAGCTGGCCGAAATGGGCAAATATGTGCAAGGCAAAGACGGCGTTGATCACGTCACCAGTTTTATTGGCCAGGGTGGCCTGCGGTTTATGCTGACCTATGGCCCGGAAGATCCCAACAGCAGTTATGGTCAGTTGCTGGTTGATGTGACCGACCCGCAACTCATTGCCGGCATGGTGGCCGAGCTGCAAGAGGAATTGGTGGCGCGCCATCCGCTGGCAGAGGTAAAGGTATGGAAGTTTATGCTGGGCCGGGGCGGCGGCAAAAAGATAGAAGCCGCCTTTATGGGGCCGGATCCCGATGTATTGCGTCAGTTATCGGAGCAAGCCAAGGCGATAATGGCGCAAGACAGCGGGGCCATTGCCATACAGGATGATTGGCGGCAAAAAGTGCCCGTGCTACGCCCGGTAGTGGATGAAGTGGCGGCACGCCGTGCCGGCCTGGACATTACCGACATCAGCCAGGCCATTAACCGTGCCTATACCGGCGAGCGTATTGGTGTATACCGAGAAGCGGACAAGCTGATCCCCATTATTTCTCGCGCGCCAGTGGCCGAGCGTTCGGCGGCGCAAGACGTGAATAATGTGCTGGTATACAGCCCTACCGCAAAAGACTATTTACCGGTCAGCCAGCTGGTAAAAGAGGTCAAGGTGGAGTGGGTGAACGCCATTATCCGCCGTGTGGATCGTTTTCCGACCATCAAGGCTCAGGTTGATCCCTTGCCCGGCGAGCAATCCACCCCCTTGCTGGAACGCTTGCGGCCAGCAGTAGAAGCCATACCCCTGCCACCGGGCTATCGCCTGGAGTGGCACGGGGAATACAAGGCATCCAAAGAAGCCAACGACGGCCTGGCCATCTCGGCGCCCTATGGCTTCAGCGCCATGATACTGGCGGTGGTGGTGATGTTTAACGCACTGCGCCAACCGTTGGTTATCTGGTTAACGGCGCCCCTGGCCATTATTGGCGTGACCGTGGGGCTGGTGCTGTTTCAGGTGCCGTTTGAATTTATGGCCATTTTGGGCTGCCTCAGCCTTATCGGTATGCTGGTTAAAAACTCCATCGTGCTGGTGGACCAGGCCGATGCCGAAATACGCGAGGGGAAAGCGGGATATGCTGCGGTACTCGATGCGGCGGTCAGTCGGGCCCGGCCTGTCTTCCTGGGAGCCTTTACTACCATACTGGGGGTCGCGCCCTTGTTGCTCGATCCTTTCTTCAAAAGCATGGCGGTGACCATAATGTTTGGTCTGACCTTTGCCACCGCTCTTACCTTGATTGTGGTGCCACTGTTATACGCGGTGTTCTTCAGGATCAAGCCGGAAGATCAAGCGGCTTAATTAGGGTCAACAGACCCAGGCATTCCGAATCAGCGAGTCAATTCAGGCGCCCCAAAAGGGCGCCTTTCTTATCTCCGTTTCAAGTCTTTTTTTTACGGTGTCTGAAACGGCGGCTGGTTGTGCTTTGGCTGTGCGGGTATTATTGCGGGTATACAGGCTTGCTTGCGATTGCTCATTTACTCCTTTAATCACTAAATCATACGGATACAGCGCTCATGTTACTGATGCTCGATAATTACGATTCTTTTACCTACAACCTGGTGCAGTATTTTGGTGAGCTGGGGCAAGCGGTAACGGTGCGTCGTAATGATGACATCACCCTGGATGAGATCGCCGCCTTACAACCGGCGGGGCTGGTAATATCTCCCGGCCCTTGTACGCCGAACGAGGCGGGGGTATCGCTGGCGGCCATTAGCGAGTTTGCCGGTAAACTGCCGATCTTGGGTGTGTGTCTGGGGCATCAGGCCATCGCTCAGGCGTTTGGTGGGCAAGTCATCAGGGCGCGGCAGGTGATGCATGGCAAAACCTCGGCCATTCGCCATACGGGGGCCGGCTTGTTTGCTGGCTTGCCCGATCCCCTGACAGTCACCCGTTATCACTCGCTGATAGTGGAAGCGGCCAGCCTGCCGTCTTGTTTTACCGTGACCGCCTGGAGTGAAACCGAGACCGGTGAGCAAGACGAAATCATGGGCATGCAACATAAGGAGCTGCCGTTGCACAGCGTGCAGTTTCACCCCGAAAGCATTCTGACCGAAGGGGGTCATCAACTGCTGCAGAACTTTCTGCGCTTGTTGTAAGTGCTCGCGCTTTCTTGCTGCGCTTAAACTCATTTTTATGCACTATGGAGTGGTGTCAGGTGTGTACCTGACCTTTTGAGTGCGAGCTTATGCAATATCTTTGACTAACTCTTTTAAATCAGCCGGATAAACGACTGCACTGTTTGCTTTTTGTAGAGACAGGTCACAGGTTGTTTGCAATAATGCTTGTATATTCACATGGATTTAACTTTTGTCGCAGAGCAAACTGCGGTACTGGAGGAGTAAGCATGTCTGATATGGCAGTCACCCGCGAATGGTTCGATGAAGTGATGGTACCCAACTATGCCCCCGCCGAGGTGATTCCGGTGCGCGGCCTTGGGGCTCGCGTGTGGGATCAACAAAACCGGGAGTACATCGACTTTGCCGGTGGTATTGCGGTTAACTGTTTGGGCCACTGCCATCCGGCACTGGTTGGCGCCTTGAAAGAGCAGGGCGAAAAGCTCTGGCATGTGAGCAATGTGCTGACCAATGAGCCGGCATTGCGCCTGGCCAGCAAGATGGTGGATGCCACCTTTGCCGAAAAAGTCTATTTTTGTAACTCGGGTGCCGAGGCCAACGAAGCCGCATTAAAGCTGGCACGTCGTTACGCCCTGGAGCACTTCGGTGCCGAGAAAACACAGATTATTGCCTTCAATCAGGGCTTTCACGGCCGTACCTTCTTTACCGTGACCGTCGGCGGTCAGGCCGCCTACTCTGATGGTTTCGGCCCCAAGCCGGCCGACATTGACCATGTTGACTACAACGACATCACGGCGCTTAAAGCCATGATGTCCGACAACACCTGTGCCGTGGTCATGGAGCCCTTGCAGGGAGAAGGCGGCATTATCAGCCCGGATCCCGACTATGTGCGGGCAGTGCGCGAGCTATGCGATCAACACAATGCGCTGTTGATCTTCGACGAAGTGCAAACCGGAGTGGGCCGCACTGGTGCCCTGTACGCTTATATGGATTTGGGTGTGACTCCCGATATTCTGACCAGCGCCAAGTCATTGGGCGGCGGCTTCCCCATTGGTGCCATGCTCACCACCACCGCCATTGCGGCTTCACTCAAACCGGGCACTCATGGTTCCACCTATGGCGGCAACCCGCTGGCCTGTGCCGTGGCCGAAGCGGCATTTGATACGGTGAACACCACCGCCGTGTTAAATGGCGTGAAAGAGCGTGAAACCTGGTACCGCGAGGGCCTGACGGCCATTAACGGCAAATACCACTGTTTTGAAGAAATTCGAGGCAAAGGCTTGTTGCTGGGCTGCGTGTTGAACGAGCAGTTCAAAGACCGCTCGCGCGATTTTCTGCAAGCGGCCATGGCCGAGCAGCTCATGGTGCTGGTGGCGGGAGCCAACGTGGTGCGTTTTGCTCCTTCGCTGGTGATCAGCAAAGAAGACGTCATCGAAGGTCTGGCGCGGTTTGAACGGGCCGTGGCCAAGGTGGTCAACGGCTAATCTATTCAGGCGATAGCCATACAGAGCGGGGCAGGATGGCCTCGCTCTGGTCGCCATCTGAAACAAGGAGTGCTGCATGCTGGTGATCCGCCCCATAGAGCAAAATGATTTACCCACCCTCAAGCAGTTCGCTATTGAGTCTGGCCATGGTTTTACCTCACTGCCGGTAAACGACGAGCTGCTACAAAACAAGATAGATCTTTCCATCGCTTCCTTCGCCAGCCGACCGGCGGGCAAGGGCGAGTGCCTGTATTTTTTTGTGGCCGAAGACAGCAGTACCGGCGAAGTGGTGGGCACCTGTGCCATCGACGCCGCGGTAGGCTTGTCTGCTCCCTTTTATAATTACCTGCTGGGCAAGCAGGTGCACAGTTCGCCGCGGCTGGGTATTTACAATGTGGTAGACACCCTCACGCTCACCAATGATTACACCGGGGTCAGCGAACTCTGTACGCTGTTTTTGCGGGAATCGGCGCGCCACGGACTGAACGGGCGCCTCTTGTCCAAGTGCCGCTTCTTGTTCCTGGCGGAATTCAGCGAATTATTTGATCACCGGGTGCTGGCAGAAATGCGCGGCGTGTCCGATGAAAAAGGGAACAGCCCTTTTTGGTGTTGGCTGCAAGAGCACTTTTTTTCGATGGACTTTCCTACCGTCGACTATCTTACCGGTATTGGCCAGAAAGGTTTTATTGCCGATCTGATGCCAAAATTTCCGATCTACGTGAATTTGCTGTCTAAAGAAGCGAAATCCGTGATTGGGCTGACCCACGACAACACTCGGCCTGCCTTGCGCATGCTGGAAGAAGAAGGCTTTACCTGGCGTGGTTACGTCGACATTTTTGATGCGGGCCCCAGCGTAGAATGCGAGCTGTCGCAAATTCGTACCGTACGAACCAGTCGCCAGCTGAAGGTGCATGTTGGCAAGGTGACTCAGGGCAAGACGCACTTGATCAGTAATACCGAATTTACCCATTTTCGTGCCCTTGTTACCGAGGTGACGATTAATGAAGATAAAGCGCAGGCGGTGCTTGGCGAAGACGTGGCCCGCTTGCTCAAGGTGGAAGACGGCGATACCGTCCGGCTAGTGGAGATATAGATGACTCAAGCAATTCAAGCTAGTGAAGCGGTTCAATATATTAATGGGCAATGGCTAGCCGGTGAGGGGGCCTTGTTCACATCACGGGATCCGGCTAAAAATAAAGAAATCTGGCGTGGTGCTGCCGCCAGTGCCAGCCAGGTAGATGCTGCCATAACGGCGGCGCGCAACGCCAGTGTGGCCTGGGCCAAGCGAGACGTGAGTGAGCGCCTGACCATTGCCAAGCGTTATGGCGACTTGCTGGTAAAGCACAAGGAAAGACTGGCGCGACTGATAGCAGAAGAAACCGGTAAACCGCAGTGGGAAAGCCTGACCGAGGCCGCAGCCATGGCTGGCAAGATAGCGCTGTCGGAAAAAGCCTACTTCGAGCGCACCGGCACCACAGAAAACCCCATGGCCGGGGGGCGAGCCGTGCTTCGACACAAGCCCCATGGCGTGGTGGCGGTATTTGGCCCCTATAACTTTCCGGGACACTTGCCCAACGGACACATAGTGCCGGCCCTGATTGCCGGTAATACGGTGGTGTTCAAACCCTCCGAGCTCACGCCCAGGGTCGCCGAGGAAATGGTGAAATTGTGGGGGCAGGCCGGTTTGCCTTCCGGAGTGTTGAACCTGGTGCAGGGGGAAGTGAGCACCGGTCAGGCGCTGGCGTCGCACCCGAATATAGACGGCCTGTTTTTTACCGGATCGTCACGCACCGGTAATTTGCTGCACAGTCAGCTGGCCGGTCAGCCAGGCAAGATCCTGGCGCTGGAAATGGGCGGCAATAACCCGCTGGTGGTAGGCGAGGTCGCCGACACCGATGCCGCGGTGCACACCATAGTGCAATCGGCATTTATTACCGCCGGCCAGCGTTGCACCTGTGCCCGTCGCTTGCTGTTACCCAAGGGCGAAGCGGGGGATCGCATTCTGGCGCGATTGCTGGAGGTTACCAAGGCCATCAAGGTGGGGCTTTACGATGCCGAACCACAGCCGTTTATGGGCTCCCTGATTTCCCCTCAGGCCGCCAAGGGCATGATAGCGGCCCAGGCGCACTTGCTGGCGTTGGGGGGGCAATCGTTGCTGATGCTGAAATCATTGCAGGCAGATACCGGCCTGGTATCGCCGGGCATTATCGACGTGACGGCCATTACTGATTTGCCCGATGAAGAATACTTTGGCCCCTTGCTGCAGGTGATCCGCTATGGCGATCTGGCCGAGGCATTAACCGTGGCCAATAACACCCGTTATGGCTTGTCGGCGGGTTTGCTGTCGGATTATCAGCAAGACTGGGATTACTTCTTCCGCCGCATTCGTGCCGGCATTGTTAACTGGAACAAACCCATTACCGGTGCCTCGGGGGCCGCGCCTTTTGGCGGGGTGGGCGACAGTGGTAACCACAGGGCCAGCGCCTATTATGCCGCCGACTACTGTGCCTATCCGGTAGCCTCGGTAGAAGACGACAAGGTCAGCATGCCTGAGAATTTGTCTCCTGGGTTGCACTTTTAAGCTAGGGGTATGTTAGCCATCTTTTGTAACAACCGCAGGCCCGGCAGCTAAAGCGCCGGGCTACAAAAGACGGTTGCGGTTGGAATATCCTCATATACGACAATTTTCCGTTGCTGCAGGGGAGGCTGATAAAGTCAAGGTGCATCGGCATTTGGCCCAGCCGGTAGGCAGCGCTACCTATTACCATAAAGGGGATTTTGATTGAGAGATGAAGGAAATCTATTAATGACCAACAAGCCTTTTTCTCAGGCCTGTGAAAACAACAAACGGCCGATTCTGGCGGTGCTGGCACGGGTGTTTGACCGGCCGGGTACCGTGCTGGAGATAGGCAGTGGCACCGGCCAGCACGGGGTGTTTTTTGCCGAGGGCCTGCCCCATCTGCAGTGGCAGCCGAGCGACAGGGCCGAGAATATTCCCGGCATGTCGCTCTGGTTTGCCGAGGCGGATCTGCCTAATCTGCTGCGGCCGATGGTGCTGGATGTTACCCAGCCGCGGTGGCCGGCGGAGCAGTATCGGGGGGTATTTACCGCCAATACCCTGCATATCATGGCCTGGTCCGAGGTTAAGGCCATGTTCGCCGGGTTGGAAAGGGTGCTGGCACCTGGGGCGGCGGTCTGTATCTATGGCCCCTTCAATTACCAAGGTCGCTTTACCAGCCCGAGCAACCAGGCCTTTAACGCCATGCTGCAGAGCCAGACTCCCCATATGGGGATACGGGATATTGCGGATGTGACCGCGCTGGCCGGGCAGCACGGGTTAACCCTGCAGGCGGATCACGCCATGCCCGCCAACAACCGACTGCTGGTGTTTAACTATCTAGGGTAGGGCCGCTACAACACCGCACTCTGTAGATGCCTGCTTTAGCTGGCTGGTTTTGCGCAGCAAAACTGAAACGATGATCTATCAGAATGTCGCTACGCAACATTGCACAGCTAAAGCAGATCTACAAAACACATAATCACCATCACCACCCGGCGTGCTTTGTAGCCCGCCCATTTATTCGGCGGCCAGCGTAGCTGGAATAACATCAAATTCGCGCGAATAAATATGCGCCTACAAAACCCACCATCTGTTATGCGGCGTTTTATCCCCATTCCCCAATCCCCAATCCCCAACCCCCAACCCCCTCAGCTCTCACTCTTGAACGGTAACTGTTGCCGACATTGTGCCTGATACTGGTGCATCTGCTCTTCTTCCCGCCGGCAGTAGTCGGCAATGGCGTCATTGAAGCCCCGCTCGAAAAGCTTGAAGTAGCCGTAGCAGAGACGGGGCTCAAAGCCGCGTTGCAGCTTGTGCTCGCCCTGGGCCCCGGCATCGAAGCGGGTCAGCCCATGCTCGATACAGTATTCAATGCCCTGGTAATAGCAGGCTTCGAAGTGCAGAAATTCCAGCTCCTGTTCGCAGCCCCAGTAACGACCATAGAGGGTGTTGTGTGAGCGAAAGCACAGGGCGCCAGCCACCATGGTCTGATCTTGCCAGGCGGCAAACAGCACGCATTGATCCCGGCAATATTCGCCCCACAACAGCAGGGTTTTCTGGGTGAGGTAACCGTTATGACCGGCCCGTTTCTGGTAGGTGCGCCGATAAAAGCGATAGAACTGTTGCCAGACTTCCGGGGTGAGTGCATCGCCGCTCAGAGTGGTAAAACGGATGCCGCTGTTTTGCACCCGGGCCCGCTCTTTCAGCAGGTTCTTGCGCTTGCGGGAGCTGAACCGGGCAAGAAAGTCGTCCATATGACGATAGCCCCGGTTCAGCCAGTGAAACTGCACATTAACCCGCCGTTGCCAATGCTGGCGCTGTAACGGCTCTTCCAGCTCGGGCTCGCAGAACAGGCACTGGTAGCCGCTGGCGCCAATGCGCTCGCTCAGGGCAAGCAGGCCCTGTTCAAACCAGGGCATCACCTGTACCGGCTGATAACCGGGTGCCAGCCCCAGCCTGGGGCCGGTGGCAGGGGTAAAGGGGATGGCGCAGACCAGCTTGGGGTAATAGTCCAGCTGGTGGCGCTGGTAAGCCTCGGCAAAGGCCCAGTCGAACAGGTATTCCCCATAGGAGTGAGTCTTTATGTAGCAGGGCATGGCGGCAATCAGCCGTCCTTCCTGATACAGGCAGGCATGCTGCACCAGCCAGCCGGTGTCTTTGCCCAGGCTGCCGCCTTCCTCCAGCGCCTGCAGAAAACCGTGGCGGGTAAAGGGGTAGCCGTCGGTAAACAGCGCATCCCAGTGGTTGGCATCAATTTGAGTAATAGCGGGGATAAAAACCAATTCGGGGGAAGGCATAGCGACCTGCTTTATCAGTAAGATGGAAGACCCAAGAGTTTTTGCCACGACTCCTTACTGCGAGAGGCACGGATGAGTACGGGAAAATCGAGCTTACACAAGATCGAAAAATGACTAAAGGCTTATTAAGTTTAAGGTTTAACCATTAGATAGTTTTTTCAGATCTTATCTCTATTTTCCCGCGGGTTCAGTGGATTCCGTGGCAAAAACAGGTTTAATAGCATAAAAACCACAGGAGTAGAGTAATGAAACTGGCATTTATCGGATTGGGTGTCATGGGGTTTCCCATGGCGGGTCACCTGCAGCAGGCCGGGCATCAGGTGTGTGTGTATAACCGCAGCGCCGCCAAGGCGGCCGACTGGGTCGAGCGCCACGGGGGCACTCATGCCGCTACGCCTGCCCTGGCGGCAAAAGACGCCGACATGGTCATGGTGTGTGTGGGCAACGACGACGACGTGCGCTCCGTGGTATACGGCGAGGAAGGCGTATTGGCGGGCATGAAAGCCGGTGCACTGCTGGTGGATCACACCACTACCTCGGCTACGTTGGCCGAAGAGCTGGCGGCGGCGGCCGCAAAAACGGCAGTGCGTTTTATTGATGCGCCCGTGTCCGGCGGGCAACTGGGAGCCGAAAATGGCGCCCTGACCATAATGGTGGGCGGCACAGAGGCCGATGTGGCCGAGGCGGCAACCGTGTTGGCGGCCTACGGTAAAAAAGTGACTCGCTTAGGGCCTGTTGGTGCCGGTCAGCGCTGCAAGATGGTCAACCAGATCTGTGTGATTGGTGCCGTGCAGGGCATTGCCGAAGGTCTGATGATCGCCAAGAAGGCGGGGCTGGATATTCCAACCCTGATTGATGTGTTGGCCGGTGGTGCCGCCCAAAGCTGGCAGTTGCAAAACCGCGCGCAAACCATGGCGGAAGACAAGTTCGATTTTGGCTTTGCGGCGCAGTGGATGCACAAGGATCTGGGCATTTGTCTGGACGAAGCCGAGCAACAGGGGCTGACATTGCCACTGACCGAGCATGTACATCAGGTATACGAAAAACTGCTGGCCGAGGGCTTTGGCCGCTATGACTCTACCGTGGTCATCAAGGATCTGGAATCCTGACAGCCTATTAGGCCAGAACAGAGCGCGAGGCTAACATACAGCACGAATGTAGTAGCTGCTTTAGCTGCTAAATCCTGCTCAAGCAGTCGGGGCGGCAGTGAGGCTCGTTTATTGCCGGTCTGCTTTTGTCGGAATGGTGCCGGCAAACGGCTTGTATTGTGCCGAAAGTCGCGTGAGAGCTGGCAGCCTGTGGTGTCCTCGGCTATGCTGGATGCGTTATTAACCGCCGCCTGAGGGCATTTTTTGTGGTTGTTATGTGATGTTTTCCGCAATTATTGCACAAAACAACGACACTTGATGTTGGGCTGCAAGACAAAGGCTTTGCTTGACGCTTAAATTTGAATAGAGTGGGTAACCACTTAATGCCAAGTGAGAAAGGATCCCCTATGAATAAGACTCAGCTTGTTGATGCAATTGCCGCCAAGGCAGATTTGAATAAGGTACAGGCCAAGGCCGCGTTGGAAGAAGTTCTGAACGGTATCACCCAAAGCCTGAAAGAAGGTGATCCGGTGCAACTGGTCGGTTTTGGTACTTTCAAGGTTAATCACCGTGCTGCCCGTACCGGCCGTAACCCACAAACCGGCAATGAAATTCAGATTGCCGCTGCCAACGTTCCTGCTTTCGTTGCCGGCAAAGCATTAAAAGACGCTATCAAGTAATTGCTTCTCAACCCGGCTTTCGCCGGGTTTTTTCTTTCCTCTCTACTTGTACCCATGACCACTAGATTGTTATAACTAATCCTGTCTGTTCCCACGTTTGGGAGGCGATGATGGAAGTAAATACCATTCGACAAATGGCCACACCCTGGTCGGGCGCCCGTGGCTTAACCACAGGGCTCATGCTTACCGAGGTGTATCAGGATGTATGGACGGGGCAGTTGCTGCTGGCGATGGGCATGCCCACCAAAATGGACATTCCGCCTCGGGTCATTTATCAGTTACAGTTTGATCACCTGTTTGGTTATCGCGTACTGGCCGGGTCCGATGTGCTGGACTTGATGGACGATGACGAGTTCGGTTCCGACAGCCAGATTCAGTTGATTACCCCTTCCCGTTTTTTGATCTGGTTTCACCAGCAAAGCCAGGGCATGCATCTGGACAAGGATATTCAGCATTATCGTATTGCGAGCTGGGATTACTGTGTAGATGTACTGGCGGCACAGGAACCCGTGGTTAAGCGTAAAAAGGAGTAGTATGAACGGCTTTATTCTGGTTGCCCACGGCAGTCGCCGCGTGGCAGCCAACGAGGAAATTGCCACATTTTCCCAGAGTCTGTCTCAGGTAATGACAGTACGCTTCGATGTGATGGGTCATGCCTTTTGGGAGTTGGCCGAGCCCAGCCTGGAGCAGGCGATTGATCAACAGGTAGCGGTAGGGGCCAAAAATATCAGCGTGTTTCCGTATTTTTTGGCTCAGGGCAAGCATGTGGTCAACGATTTGCCTTCCGTGCTTGAGCAAAAACGCACGCAATATCCGGATGTTACCCTAACGCTATTACCTCATCTGGGGGCCTTGCCCGGCTTTGCCGACTGGCTGGCCGACCAGCTTTAAAAAGAGCCCAGAGGGCTCTTTTTATCTCACTTTTATATGATGGCCCGTCCGGCTCAGGGCTTGGCCAGATGCCATACATCAAATTTGCCATCACCGGAAATATCGCCTGCCCCCTTGTCTTGCTTCCACAGGTACAGGGGCTGATCCCGATAGCTCCACTGCAGGCTGCCATCGGCCCGAGTAATAATGCCGTAATTACCCTCGGCCTGGTCTGCTTTGCTGGCCATCAGGGGTGGCCAGTTATCGGCACAGCTGCCGTTACAGTTGCTGGTGCCGGCTTCGTCTTTATCGAACACATACAAGCTCATGCCCGCTTCATTCGTCAGGATCTCCCCTTCCGGGCTATCGGCGATGTGTATGGGGGCCGCCAGTACCTGCACACTGAACATGAGAGCACATCCGAGCAATGCCTTGGTAAACATATTTTATCTCCTTTGAAGTTTGACCAAAGGCTCACTGTGCGTGAGCAGCATCAAGATCAAGGGTAGATGAGAACAGCGTCGAGCGCCTGGCTGCCTGTGCAGGCACTGCGACCGCTGTGCAATGTGGCGTAGCCAAACCTCAGCACGGATATGTCATATCTTGCCGTAATGTTTTGAACCTGCGTTTCAGATCCTGCTGCGCAGGATTTAGCAGCTAAAGCAGCTACTACAAGTAGATGATTGGACACAAAAAAGCCGCCCTGTTGCGAGGGCGGCCTGCTCTGTCTTGCAGCTGATAGGTAATGCCGCATAACAGGTGTGGCTCTGTCGTTACTCCTGCGCCCCTCTCCGTCATTCCCGCGAAGGCGGGAATCTAGGACTTGTGGTGCAAAACTGTCAGACTGCGAGTCGCCTGCAAAGTCACTGGACCCCCGGCCCCGCCTGCGCGAGGATGACGTTCCTTCGCGAGGGTGACGATAAAGGCAAACCAGCCTCATAATCCACATCAGTTATGAGCTATTGCTCAGCTTATGGCTTAGCGCTTTGGTTTAAGACGCTTCGTTTTCACGTTCAATGGCGCGGTAGGCGATGTCGTGGCGATAGAATACGCCTTCCCACTCTACCTGGCGGGCAACCGCGTAGGCGTTAGCCTGAGCGTCGGTTACCGTGTTGCCGAGAGCGGTGGCACACAGCACCCGGCCACCGGAGGTGAGCAACTCGCCGTCTTTGAATTTGCTGCCGGCATGAAAGACCTTGCTGATGTCGGTTTCGGCCGGGATACCGCTGATCACATCATTCTGGCGATAGTGGCCAGGATAACCACCGGCCGCCAGCACCACACCCACAGAGGCGCGCGGGTCAAACTCGGCGGTTACCTTGTCCAGCTCACCCTTGCAGCCGGCCAGGCACAACTCAACCAGATCGGATTGCAGGCGCAGCATAATCGGCTGGGTTTCCGGGTCGCCAAAGCGACAGTTAAACTCGATCACCTTGGGCTGACCGGCCTTGTCTATCATCAGGCCGGCATACAAAAAGCCTTTGTAAACATGACCTTCATCGGCCATACCGCGCACGGTAGGCATGATCACCTGCTCCATAATGCGATCATGGATTTCGGGGGTCACCACAGGCGCCGGGCTATAAGCACCCATGCCGCCGGTGTTGGGGCCGGTGTCGCCATCGCCAACGCGCTTGTGATCCTGGCTGGTGGCCATGGGGAGCACATGCTCGCCGTCGACCATCACGATAAAGGAGGCTTCTTCGCCATCCAGAAACTCTTCGATCACCACACGGCTGCCGGCATCACCAAAGGCGTTGCCAGACAACATGTCGCGCACCGCGGCTTCGGCTTCTTCCAGCGTCATGGCCACGATTACGCCTTTACCGGCTGCCAGACCGTCGGCTTTAACCACGATAGGCGCGCCTTTTTCCCGTAAATAGGCCAGGGCTGGCTCTACTTCGGTAAAGTTCTGATAGTCGGCGCTGGGGATCTGCTGACGAGCCAAAAAGTCTTTGGTAAAGGCCTTGGAACCTTCCAGCTGGGCGGCGGCCGCGCTGGGGCCGAAAATGGCCATGTTTTCGGCTTCAAAAAGATCCACTACACCGGCAACCAGGGGGGCTTCCGGGCCGACTATGGTGAGGGCGACCTGTTCTTTTTTGGCAAACGCCAGCAAGTCCTGAATATCGGTGGCGGCAATGGCCACGTTGGTCAGGCTGGGTTCGAGCTCGGTGCCGGCGTTGCCGGGTGCCACGAATACCTGGCTGACGTTAGGTGATTGGGCGGCTTTCCAGGCCAGGGCGTGTTCACGACCGCCACCGCCAATGACTAATACCTTCATGGTCTGTTCCTCTAAATTATTAAAGCAAACGAAGGAAACTACGGGCCTGTAAAGTACCGCTCAGTCGATTAGAGAGGGGTAGGGGATATCTCTAAGTCGACCATCACATGGCAGGGATGCCATGTGCTGAGCGTCACAGGGACGTGCTTGAAGCGTGTCGGCGTGAGATACCCCTACCCCGATGACGACCAACCGCTCAGCAGTACCGCCCGTATCTTCTTATCAGTGGCGGAAGTGGCGTATGCCGGTGAAGACCATGGTCATGCCATGCTCGTCGGCGGCCTGAATCACTTCGTCGTCGCGCATAGAGCCACCCGGCTGGATCACACAGCTGATACCGGCAGCGGCAGCGGCGTCTATGCCATCACGGAACGGGAAGAAGGCGTCGGATGCCATTACGGAACCCGCAACCTGCAGATCTTCGTCGGCGGCTTTAATGCCGGCAATTTTGGCTGAGTAAACACGGCTCATCTGACCTGCACCCACACCTATGGTTTGTGCGCCCTTGGCGTAAACGATGGCGTTGGACTTGACGTACTTGGCCACTTTCCAGCAGAACAGCAAGTCTTGCAGCTCAGCTTCGGTAGGCTGACGCTTGCTGACCACTTTAAGGTCATCCAGGCCGACCATTCCCTGATCCCGGTCTTGTACCAGAATACCGCCGTTCACGCGCTTGATGTCACGGCCCTGGGTGCGATCGCCCCATTGTCCGCATTCCAGCAAACGAATGTTTTTCTTGTCGGCTACGGCTGCCTTGGCGGCATCGGAGATGCTGGGAGCAATAATGACTTCTACAAACTGGCGCTCGACAATGGCCTTGGCCGTGGCTTCGTCCAGCTCACGGTTAAAGGCAATAATGCCACCAAAAGCCGAGGTTGGGTCGGTTTGATAAGCGCGATCGTAGGCTTCCAGCAGGTTGTCGCCCAGCGCCACACCACAAGGGTTGGCGTGCTTGACGATCACACAGGCTGGCACGTCGAATTCTTTCACGCATTCCAGAGCCGCATCGGTATCATTGATGTTGTTGAACGACAGCTCTTTGCCTTGCAGCTGAGTGGCGGTCGCAACGGAGGCTTCATCGATATCGTTTTCCACGTAGAAAGCCGCATTCTGGTGACTGTTTTCGCCGTAGCGCAGATCCTGCTTCTTGGTGAACTGGTAGTTGATGGTACGCGGAAAGGCAGAGCCTTCGCTGGCCGAGTGATAGGCCGGTACCATGGTGCCAAAGTAGTTGGCAATCATGCCATCGTACTGGGCGGTATGTTCAAAGGCGGCAATGGCCAGATCGAAACGGGTAGCCTGGGTGAGGCTGTTGTTACCGGCATCCATTTCGGACAGCAGACGGTCGTAATCACGGGCGTTAACCACGATAGCAACATCGTTGTGGTTTTTGGCGGCGGCACGTACCATGGTGGGACCACCAATATCGATGTTTTCGATGGCATCTTCGAGGCTGCAATCGGCCTTGGCTACGGTATTGGCGAACGGGTAGAGGTTAACCACCACCATGTCGATGGGCTGGATGGCATGCTCGGCCATAATTGCGTCGTCCTGGCCGCGACGACCAAGAATGCCACCATGCACCTTGGGGTGCAGGGTTTTAACACGGCCATCCATCATTTCCGGAAAACCGGTATAGTCGGATACTTCGGTGACGGGCAGGCCTTGTTCGGCCAGCAGTCGGGCGGTGCCACCGGTAGACAGCAGTTCTACGCCGCGGGCGTGCAGGCCTTGTGCAAAAGCGACGATGCCGTTTTTGTCAGACACACTCAGTAGAGCACGGCGAATGGGTCGAGCAGTTTCCATGGGTTCTCGTTCCTTTAACGATCAATCGGGGGGTTTGGTAAAACCGGCGATCGATCGTCGACTTTACCAAACCGCCTGGTACGCCAGAACGGAGGCGGCATATTCTACTTTATTTTGTCCCGGCTTGTGTGACTATTTATTTTAGTATAAAGAGTTTTCAGGTGTAACAAGTTTGGGAGTTGGAGTCAGCTAGCAGGAGCCGAACAAATGTTTCGAATTGGTGAACTGGCAAAGCACTTTGGCGTAAAAGCCGATACGCTGCGCTTTTATGAAAAGGAAGGCCTGCTTTCCCCCAGCCTGCGTAGCCCGGCCGGGTATCGTTTGTATAACGAGGAAGACAAGCGACGCTTGCATTTTATTCTGCGGTGCAAGCGGGTGGGCTTTACCTTGAAAGAAATCGATGAGCTGTTATCGCTGCGAGTAAGCAGTTGCCAGGTCACCTGCCGCGAGGTAAAAGCCGTGGCCGATGCAAAAATTCAGGATGTGGCCGAGCGCATTGCCGAGCTGGAGCAGTTTCGCCAGTCGTTGAAGCAGCTGTCCGACGCCTGCTGTGGCGGCCTGGAAAGTGCCGAACACTGTTCTATTTTAGAAGCGCTGGATGGCAAGCAGCTCACCGCCGACAATAACGCCCGCTAGCGCGGAGCTGTCAGCTATTCGAAGGGGGATGGAGTTACCTATGCAGTCTCGTTTTGGCTGGGGCCTCAGTGTCAGCCAGTGGTTTGTTTTTTTACTCGCCAATGCCCTGGCGCTGCCCATAGTGCTGGGCCAGGCCTTTGGCCTGGAAAGCGCAGACATTACCGGCTTGATGCAGCGCACTCTGCTGCTGGTGGGGCTGAGCTCTTTGTTACAAGTCACCCTGGGGCACCGTTATCCGATCGCCGACGGTCCGGCCGGATCCTGGGCGATTGTGTTTGTGGTCATGGCCTATATTGGCCGCGCGCAGGGTTATGAGGGCGGTGAAATATTGCGCTTGCTGGCCGGTGGCGTAATGGTGGCCGGGGCCATCATGTTGGTGCTGGGGTTGGCAAAACAAACCCACCGTTTACTGTTTTTGTTTACGCCGCTGGTGACGGGCTGCTTTATGTTGCTGTTGGTGATTCAGCTGTCCGGAGTGTTTGTGCGGGGCATGGTGACCGACCCGAGCAGTGGCGTAATGACCATGCCGGTGGCCTTGATTGGCCTGCTGGTATTTATCGGCGTCTTGCTGTGCTCGTTCAGTCGTCATGCCCTGATACGCACCTATGCCATGCTGGTGGGCATAGTGCTGGGATGGGGTGCCTTTGCGCTGTTTGGCTTAAGTGCAGCCGCCTTGCCGAATGTCGGCTCTGGCATGCAATGGCCCGAGGTGTTTGCCTTTGGCGCGCCCCGGCTCGACACCGGCATGCTGGTGGTGGCGGTGTTGTTTTCGCTGTTATTGATTTCCAATCAGGTGGCGGCGATAACCGCGGTTTCCTCTGTGGTAAGCGGGCCGCAGCCGACGATGAAAGACGCGCTGAATCGCAGTAGCTGGACCTCGGGAGTGAGTCATATGATGGCCGGTGGCCTGTCGACCATCGCCGTGGTGCCGTTGCCGGTCACGGCGGGCTTTGTTCAGCTTACCGGCGATCAAAGGCGGGCCCCCTTTATGCTGGCCTGTGTCTTGCTGGCGCTGGTGAGTCTGTTTCCTGCTGCGGTGGGCTTGTTATCTTTGCTACCGGCACCGGTGGCCAACGCCGCCTTGCTGGCCACCTTTGTCAAGCTGGTGGTGCTGGCTTTTCAGCTATTGACCCGGTATCCGCTCGACCAGAGAGCCGGCACTATTTTAGGTGTGACCATGCTGTTAGGCGTAGGCTGTATGTTTTTGCCACCCGACTTGTATCGTGACTGGCCAGGCCTGGCGCAATATCTGTTGGGTAATGGCTTGTTGACCGGAACCCTGATTGCCCTGACCATGGAGCAGCTGTGGCGTAAAACCCCTTGACCTTACCCTGATGGTAAGGTCAATAATAACCCGAATGTTAGCCATTATTTTACTGGGTAAAAATCACCCTAATTTAAGGAAATGAACATGACTGAGTTTACCTTGCCCGACATGACCTGTGGCCACTGTGTAGGTGTGATCAACGACACGTTAACGGCACTGGACGCCGAGTGTGAAATCGAGTTTGATTTGCTTAACCACACCATTACCGTAAACAGCCGTTGCACCCCGCAGCAGCTTGTTAATGCGTTGACCGACGCGGGCTATCCACCGAAACAAAGCGACTAAAAGCGAAAGTACATTTTTGCCACGGAATCCACGGAACCCACAGAAGTAGAGCGACAAGACCAGAGCGAAAGTACATACCTCTGGTAAAATCTTACTAATAAGGTGTTTTCTTAAGCTCAATTTTTTCTTAATGTTTTTTCGTGGGTTCTGTGGATTCCGTGGCGAGATAGTTTTTAAGATCTCTTTTGCCACGGTACTCACATCACTAAACGTACTCCCTTCAATGATTTAAACAGCAGGGAATGAGATGAACATAGGTGAGGCGGCAAAGCTAAGCGGCCTGTCGGCCAAAATGATCCGCCATTACGAACAGATAAAGCTGCTTAAGCCGGCAAAGCGCAGCGCGGCGGGCTACCGCCAGTACGATGGGCACAATATTGACGTGCTTAAATTTATTCGCCAGGCGCGAGTGCTGGGTTTTTCCATCGCCCAGATTGATGCGCTGCTGTGCCTGTGGCAAGACCCGGAGCGATCCAGTCGCGCGGTCAAACAGGTGGCGCAGCAGCACTTGCAGGAAGTGGAGCACAAGATGCGCGAGTTGGCGGCCATGCAAGCCACGCTGCAGCAAATGATCAACGCCTGCCCCGGTGACGAGGGCCCCGCCTGCGCCATTCTCGAACAGCTTTCGACCGCAACTGATCGTAAGGGGTGAGGCGTAACGAGCAAGGCATCTAACCCACCGGCAAGTTCAGTGTCTTTCGTCTCACTCCTCACACTTCACCCCTCACGTTTATTACAGAAGGCTTGACCTTCCCCTTGTGGGAAGCTTTAAGCTCGGGTCATAAACCCTATCGAGGAGTCGGATCATGACCATTGCCAAAGTTCATACCCTTTCCCCCGACGAGCAACACATACAGCTGCCCATTACCGGCATGAGCTGTGCTTCTTGCGTGCGTCGCGTAGAACAAGCCTTGCTCAAGACACCGGGCGTGACGGCGGCCAACGTTAATCTGGCGAGCGAAAAAGCAGACGTCAGTTTGACCGCGGGCACCTCGGTGACGGCATTAACCGACACCATCACCCAGGCCGGTTATCAAATCCGCAGCGAGCAGTTTGAACTCACCATTATCGGCATGAGCTGCGCCTCTTGTGTGGGGCGGGTAGAAAAAGCCTTGCTGCGTCTGCCCGGGGTGATCTCGGCCAATGTGAATCTGGCCGCAGAAAGTGCACAGGTGAGTGCCCTGGTGGGCAATGTGGAACAAGCCCAGTTGGTGGCCGCTATCAAACAAGCCGGTTATCAGGCCAAGCCACTATCGGAACAGCGCGAAGACGATGACGAGCGCCACGCGCTCGAGCAACAAAGCCTGAAGCGCGACTTTGGCTGGTCGCTGGCGCTGGCGTTGCCGGTTTTCATACTGGAAATGGGCGCGCATATCATCCCTGGTATGGCACAGTGGATTCAGGCCACCCTGGGGCAATCGCTCAACTGGGGGATTCAGTTTGTGTTAACCACCCTGGTGCTGTTGGGGCCGGGCCGGCGCTTTTTACGTCTTGGCATCCCTGCCTTGTTGCGTGCCACGCCGGATATGAACTCGCTGGTCGCGCTGGGCAGCGTCTCGGCCTGGGGCTTTTCGGTGGTGGTACTGTTTGCCGGCCACATCTTGCCTGCCGGCACTCAGCATGTGTATTTTGAAGCCGCCGCCGTGATTATCACCCTGATTTTGCTGGGACGTTTTCTGGAAGCCAGGGCCAAAGGCCGCACCGGCGAAGCCATACAGCGCTTGTTGAGCCTGCAGGTCAACACGGCGCGGGTACAACGCAATGGTAGCAGCCAGGAAGTGCCCCTGAACGAGGTGCAAGTAGGCGACTGCCTGCTGGTGCGACCCGGTGAGCGCATACCGCTGGATGGCACAGTGCTGTCGGGCAGCTCTTATGTGGACGAGTCCATGCTTACCGGCGAGCCGATACCGGTAGAAAAAAAGCAGGGCGATGAGGTGGTAGGCGGCACTATCAACAAAAATGGCGCCTTGAGCATTACCACCACCAAGATCGGCAAAGACACCTTGCTGGCACAAATCATTCGCATGGTCGAACAGGCCCAGGGCGCCAAACTGCCCATTCAGGCCCTGGTCGATAAAGTGACGGCGGTGTTTGTGCCGCTGGTCATGGCCATTGCCGCATTAACCTTTGCGGCCTGGCTGTGGCTGGGTCCCACACCGGCACTCAGCTTTGCCTTGATTAACGCCGTGGCGGTGCTGATCATCGCCTGCCCTTGTGCCATGGGTCTGGCGACACCCACCTCCATTATGGTGGGTACGGGCCGTGCCGCCGAGCTGGGAGTCCTGTTTCGTAAAGGCCAGGCCCTGCAAACCCTGCGCAATACCCAAGTGGTGGCGCTGGATAAAACCGGTACCCTTACCAAAGGCCGGCCGGAGTTAACCGACCTGCAGCTGATGCCCGACTTTGCAGAAAACGACACCCTGGCGCTCATCGCCGCGGTCGAGCAGCACTCCGAGCACCCGATTGCCGAGGCCATAGTGGCGGTGGCCCGGGCGCGCGAGCTCACCTTGGCGAGCCCGGAAGACTTTCAGTCGCACTCCGGCCTGGGTGTCAGCGCCAGGGTGGAAGGTAAAAAAGTCGAAGTGGGGGCCGACCGTTATCTTACCCAACTTGGCTATGACCTGAGTGCACTCGGCAACAGGGCACAACTGCTGGCCAAAGAAGGAAAAAGCCCGCTGTATGCGGCCATCGATGGCCAGCTGGCCGCCATTATTGCGGTGGCCGACCCCATTAAAGAGGGCACACCGGATGCCATCAAGGCCTTGCATGATCTGGGGCTGAAAGTGGCCATGATCACGGGGGATAACCGCCATACCGCCGAGGCCATTGCCCGCCAGTTGGGGATAGATGAAGTAGCAGCCGAAGTCATGCCCGACGGTAAAGTGGCGGCCTTGCAGCGCTTGCGCAAGCAGCATGGCCCGGTGGCGTTTGTGGGGGACGGTATTAACGACGCGCCGGCCCTCGCCGAGGCGGACGTGGGCCTGGCCATCGGCACTGGTACCGACATTGCGATAGAGGCGGCCGAAGTGGTTCTTATGGGCGGCGACTTGCGGGCGGTGCCCAATGCGCTGGCCATCAGTCAGGCTACCCTGACCAACATTCGGCAAAACCTGTTTTGGGCCTTTGCCTACAACGCCTGTCTGATCCCGGTGGCGGCCGGGGTGTTATATCCGTTATACGGCATTTTGCTTTCGCCTATGCTGGCCGCCGGCGCCATGGCCATGTCGAGCGTATTTGTGGTCGCGAACGCATTGAGACTGAAGCGTTTTCAGCCCCGTTAGTGGCAAAGCGTGAGGTGTGAGGTGTGAGGTGTGAGGTGTGGGGTGTGGGTATAGCGCAAAACACTGAGTTTGCAGACTCGCGTATTACACCTCACCACTCACCATTTCCTCTTTACTGTCCTTTACAGCCAAAACCCCAGCAGCATGAACAGGGGGATCAGTACCAGAACCGGGCAGCGCAAGGTGCGCAGTGCCAGCAAGCCGATGGCGGCCGCGGCGAGTGCCGGAGCGGCGGTCTCGCTGTTCACACTAATGCTGCTCACAAAAACCGGTTGATACAAGGCCGAGAGCAACAATCCCACCACGGCGGCATTAATGCCGCGAGCCGCGCCTGCCATTAAAGGTCGTGAGGCCAAGGCATGCCAGCTGTTCTGCAGCGCCAATACCAATAAAAAGCCGGGCAGAAAAATGCCCAGGGTCGCCGCCAGCGCGCCCAGAATTGGGGAGGTAGGGTAAAGCTCGGCGCCTAAAAAACTGGCCAGGCTGAACATGGGGCCCGGCATGGCCTGGGCGGCGCCGTAACCGGTTAAAAATACATCCTCGGAAAGTGTCTCGGGTAGCGTGTTTTGCAACAGGGGCAACACCACGTGTCCCCCACCAAACACCAGACTACCCGCCTGATAAAAGTCGGCAAAAATGGCGGCGGTATCGGTCAGGCTCAGCAAGGGCATCAGCAGCAACAAGCCAAAAAACAGCAGTAAAAACGGCCAGTTTACGCCCAGCGCTTGCGTGTGTTCGGCGGGCTCGCCCTTGAGCAAGGCGATACCCACCAGGGCGGCGGCGATTAACACCACAAACTGAGTGGCAAGGCCCGGGAATAGCCATAACAAGGCCGCGCCGAGCACGGCCAGAGTGAGCGTGGTTTTCTGGCGGCAAAACTGTCTGGCCATGGACAACACCGCATCGGCGACCACTACCAGAGCCAATAGCTTAAGCCCGGTGACGATGGCCAGTGCCGCGGGCTGACTGGCCCAGGCATTACCCGCCAGGGCCAGAGCAAGCATCAACAGGAAAGAGGGCAGGGTAAAGCCGATAAAGGCGGCCACGGCGCCCCAAAGTCCGGCACGTTGATAGCCCAGCGCAAATCCCAGCTGGCTGGATGCCGGGCCCGGTAAAAATTGACACAGCGCCAACGTAGAGGCGAAGCGGTCCTGGGGCATCCACCCCAGTTTGTGAATGAAATGACGCTGAAAATAGCCGATATGCGCAGCCGGTCCGCCAAAGCTTATCCAGCCCAGTTTGAAGAATTGCCAGAATACGTGAAGCATGCGTGAAGTCACCAAGAAGAAAAATATATTCATGATAACAATTTGACGTGAAAAACGCGTGACAATGAAAAGGTAAAAACGATTGCGCGTTTATTTTTATCTGTCTCAGGTGAGATCTTCTGATTTACTGCTTTGCCTGGCGTTTATGCTGGTGTTTCTGTGTTGCCAGAAGGTATCTGGGTAATATTTTGTAAGGTAAAATTGACCCATGTTCATTATCCATAATATTAAACGGCTCACAACCCATTCATTTTAACTGGTTTTTGTATGGTTAGATGTCTAATCTAACGAGTATTACTTTAGTCATCATATAAAGTCGGGTAAACAGGGATGTTAATTCTTCGGCGAGCAGTCATTGTATTTGTTGGTTATTTCCTGCTGGCTGAGTTTGGCAGACTGTTGGCTATTCCTCCGGCATATACCTCTCCTGTCTGGCCTGCGGCGGGCCTGGGGGTATTTTATCTATTGATGTGGGGATGGCGTTACTGGCCCATGATCTGGCTGGGCTCTGTTGCATCCGACGTACTGCACCGCTTCGTGCTGGCGGAACATGACCTTGAGCTGACTGTGCTCACCATGACGGCCGTGGACGGAGTGGGGGCCAGTCTGTCTGCCATCGTTGGCGCCTGTGCCATGGTGGCGCTTGTCGCGGATAAAAAGCGTGTCATCAGCGAGCGCAGGGTATTCAAGGCAATATTGATAGCCGTGCCAGTGGCCGGCGCCATAGCACCCACTCTTAGCTTAGGCACCCTGTATCTGTTATCCAGGATCCCGGTTGAATCTATTGCCGGAAGCTGGATTTACTGGTGGATGGGAGACAGCCTGGGAGTGATGTTGCTTGCCCCGCTCATGCTGCCTCTGACATCCCGCTCGCTCTCTCACCTTGGCTTTAACAAGCACATCAGGCAGTTACAAATCGTTCCTCTGCTCGTCATAGTGGTGCTGATTCTCGCTTTTCACGCTCTGGGGCGCATAGAAAAACTGGACTTCCAGCAGCGGCATGAGGCACGCAGCGAGGTGTTACAGGACAACCTCAGGCAGACGTTGTTCGCTTTAAGCGAAACCGTGAAGGCGACTGGCGATTTCATCATCAGTAGTCAGCAGGTTGATCTGGGTGAGTTTCGACGTTTTACGCAGCGCTCTTTGGATAGCGGTTTGGTTAAAGAAATAGGCTGGACTCCCAGCGTATCAGGGGCGCAAGGCGACGGCTACCGAGCGCTAATATCCGGCTTCGATAGGGGGATAGAGAATGAATATTCGGAAAGGCTGGAATATGCCATCTCCAACAGGCAAAGCATCTTCATCAACCAGAGGCTCTTGAACGGCAGCAATATCGACAGAGAAGATGCCTGGCATTATGTTCTTCCTGTGTATAACAGCGAGTTAACGCCAGCGCTAGACAGCCAAAGTGAAAGAAAAAAGGCGTTTATCGGATTTGTGAGCGGCTTGATATATTTCGATGACGTTACGACTCTGTTCAGTGAAAGGTTGGCCGCGTCCGGTGTTCACTTCAGGCTCACGCTTTCTTCTCTTGATGAGGAAGAAACTGTCCTGTTGTCGGATAACAGAACGGATATCAACAAGGAAAGTGCGCCGGACTGGAGTAATGACTATGAATACATTGGCGATAAAAAAATAAAGCTGGAAACCTGGCCCTCCAGCCCCTGGCAGGCGGGCCAGTCGGCAAACATGAAAGCTTACGCCGTCAGTGCCACCTTGCTGGCATTTTTTGTTACTTTTTATGTCATTTATATCGCCAAGCAAAACGCACATATTGCCCGGCGAATAAAACGTCGTACAAAGATGTTGAATGACTCGAGAAGAGAGTTCTCGGAAATACTGGATAACATGACCAGCTACATTGTAGAGCTGGATAGTAGTGGGCGTATTAACTGGTTAAACAATACAGTTAAAGATGCTTATCACTTGTCAATAGCCGAGGTGGTTGGCAAGAGCTTTGTCTCGAGTCCCTGGTTGCGTGACTTGCCACAAGAACAGACTTGGTTAAGTGACGATCTTAATGTGGCATTACTAGGTACCAATGTCAGAAGGGATCTAGAGCTACGAAGAATGAATGGGGATATTTTCTCACTGGATCTCAATATTATTCCTGTTTTTGATGATGCCTATAACGTCAGAAAGCTGATAGTGGCTGCACACGACATCACCGAAAGAAAAATAGCCGAGAAAAAGCTGGAGCAAAATGAAAAAGTACTGAATCGTATTGTGGATGGCAGTGAGCTGGGCTACTGGGATTGGAACGTTGTAACCAATAAGCTGGTGGTAAAAGGCTCTTATGCCAGCATGCTGGGGTACAAGCTGGAACAGTTTACTTGCATAGACGACTGGATCACATTAATTCACCCGGAAGACAAAGGTGAAGTGCTACAGCAGCTCGAAAGCCACCTGCAGCGGCATAATGACAATTACATGGCTGAATATCGGGTGTTATCAAGCAGCGGTGAATGGCACTGGATCCGTGCCCGAGGAAAGGTATCGCAATACGACGATGAAAGAGCGCCGATAACCATGTCCGGTGTGCATGTGGATGTGCACCAGGAAAAACTGATAGCAGTGGAGTTGCATAAGAAAGAAGCCTTGTTGCTTGAGTTGAATCAGTCACTGGAAGAAAAAGTAGACAGAAGAACGCAAGAGCTGCAACAGCTGACCGAGCAACTTGAAGACAGGGTTGTCGAGCGCACGGCCGAGCTGCAAGAGTCTCGTTTAGAGGCGGAAAAAGCGAACCAGGCCAAATCCTACTTTCTGGCAACCATGAGCCACGAGATACGCACACCATTAAATGGCGTGGTCGGCATGATTGATGTATTGGCACAAACGGAGCTGAGCCACCGGCAGCATGAAATGCTGGAGTTGATCAATTACTCTGCAATATCGCTATCTGAATTGATTGACTCGATACTGGAGTTCTCAAAGATAGAGGCGGGGAAAATAGAAGTTGAACACCAGGTTTTTTCAATCAGGGATATTATTGAAAAAACCTGTGACATGCTGGACTACCAGGCAGTAAAAGAAGGGGTAGAGTTGACCTTGTTTATTGACCCCTTATTACCGGATAACCTGATTGGTGATGACTTTAGGGTTCGCCAAATCATCATTAATCTGGTTAACAATGCCATCAAATTTTCCAGCGGAAGAAAACCGGGCAAGGTGAGAGTCGGTGTCATGCTTGCCAGTAAGAATGATCGGGAGCTGAGCGCGAGCTTCACCGTCTCCGACAATGGTGTTGGGATAAATGAAAAGGCGCAGAAAACAATATTTAATGCCTTTACTCAGGCGGATGTATCAACCACGAGAAACTTTGGGGGAACCGGCCTCGGCCTGGCGATAACCAGCCGCCTTGTTCAATTACTGGGGGGCAGTATCAGCCTGCAAAGTGAGGAGGCCTGTGGTGCCTGCTTCACTGTACAGTTGCCCTTTGCACAGGATGAAATGGCGAGCAAGGATACTTCATTGGTCTCTCCGATAAACGGAGTGCCTTGTCTGGTTATCGGAGGGATAGACGACATAAGTGATGATCTGCTCTGTTACCTTCGTCATGAAGGCGCTCAGGTCAATTATGTGTCAGATCTGGAGGCTGCCATACAGGCAAGTGATCTCTATGCTCCCGGGCTCTGTATCTGGATATATGATGCCATCGAGCAGGGCTTTTCCGTTGAGGGATTAAGGGAGGCTGCTCGCCTGTGGCCACAGCACCAGATTCGATTTGTTATTTTGGAACGCGGCAGACGAAGATCCCCCCGCCGGGTAGATGAAGACCATGTGGTCATGGATGCCAACGTACTCAAACGTGATGTCTTTGTGCAGGCAGTTGCTGGGGCTGCCGGAGTCGTTCCCATACCGGAAAAGACCGCCATTTTAGACGTGAAGTACAGTAATGAAAAGTTACCGGACGTTGTTGGTAATGAAGCTTCGATATTGATTGCCGAAGATAATGTTGTGAATCAGAAGGTGATTAATAAACAGCTGTCGCTGTTAGGATACCAGGCCGAGATAGTGAGCAATGGGCAGCAAGCGCTGCATTTGTTACGTGAAAAAAACTATGACTTGCTCATTACCGATCTTAGCATGCCGGAAATGGATGGATACCAGCTAACTCGATTCGTCCGCAGCGAGTTGGGGCTGAACAAGGATATTCCCATTATTGCGATTTCAGCCAATGCCTTCAAAGAAGAAAAGGAGCGTTGTCTTGAGCTTGGTATGAATGACTACCTGACCAAACCTCTGGAACTCAACAAGTTTCATGCCGTGATATCACGTTGGCTTTCAAACCAGTTGCCTGAACAATCCTCAGGTGATATATCTGTTTCTCTTGATAGTGCATTGCAAAAAAGCCATCAATCTGTCGATATTAATATATTCAAATCTTTGATTGGTGACGATGAAGCCCTGCTTCATGAATTGCTCGGCGAGTACTTGCGCACGATAAATGAGCAAAGCAAGCTGATACTGGATGCATGGGAAAGTAAAGATAATCGACGCCTGGCCGATATTGCCCACTCATTGAAATCATCATCACGCTCCATTGGGGCCATACGGTTGGGAGCCCTGTGCGAAGAAATGGAAAGCCTTTGTAATCACACTCAGGGGGGAGTTGCTTCCCGTTTGATTGAGCTATTCAAGATGGAAGTGGACGCCGTAATTGACTTTGTTGAAAAGACAGTCGGTTAATGGTTAGGGATATTTATGAAAAATGACTCGGGAAAAAAAGTTTATATTGTTGATGATGATTTATTTTCATTGAAGTTAATGGCGAGCCTGTTGGTGCGACATGATTTTCCTGTCGTTGAAATCTACCAGGATGCCAAGTTGGTTCTCGATGTGCTTGCCGCGGAGGACGGGTTTCCGGATCTTGTCTTTCTAGACTTGAACATGCCAGGCATGGATGGTCTGGAAATGATAAGAAGGTTGGGAGAGTGCGGCTACTCCGGGGGGCTTATATTGGTGAGTGGCCAAAGTGAAAGGATCATAAACTCATCGGCTGAGCTGTCCAGAGTACATCAGGTGAATATCATCGGGACCTTGAAAAAACCGGTTAATACGGATGCACTGTCGAAGCTGCTTGGTAAGTTTAAAAGTCATGGCGAAGTGGTTGTTAAAAGAGAATGTCACTATTCGGTTGATGACATAATATCTGCATTAGAGCACAAGCAGTTCATCAATTACTATCAACCCAAGGTATCCATGAAGGATGGCACCGTCAAGGGCTTTGAAGCACTGGTCCGTTGGGCGCACCCTGAACATGGCCTCGTATATCCCGATCAGTTTATTTACCTGGTTGAACGGTATGGGTATATAGATGACTTAACCAAGCTGGTTGTTAAAAACGCCATTGATGACTTTAAAGTTATCGGTGGCAGAGACAAGTTGCAGCTCTCAATCAACCTGTCGATGTTGAGCTTGATCAACCCGGGCTTCATGGACGAAGTTTGTCGTATCATAGATGCCGAGGGAATGTCGCCGCATCATTTTTTGTTTGAAATAACAGAAGGTAAAGTACTGGATGATAAGCGGCAGCCGCTGGAAATATTGACGAGACTCAGACTGAGGGGGTTTGGGTTGGCCATCGATGACTTTGGCACCGCGTATTCAAACCTGGACAGCTTGAATGACTTTCCATTTGAAGAGCTGAAGCTGGATAGAAAGTTTGTTCATAATGTCAGCCAGGGAGGGGTGAACCTTGAGTTTTATAATGCGACACTTTCACTGGCAAGAAGGTATGCAATGAATATTGTTGCTGAAGGAGTAGAGCATCATGAAGACTGGCTTTTTCTGAAGAATACTGGTTGTGACTTTGCTCAGGGATACTTGATTGCCAGGCCCATGCCCATGAATGATATCAACTCATGGCTGATGCAGTGGAAAGAGCAGTTTTCAATCATATCATTAAAGCAGAGAGGCTGAACGATATGAATAGAAGAACTGTTATTTATATTGCTACAGACAATAAAAGTTCGGCAGAGTTGATAAAAGAATCAATATCTGATGAGTTTAGTGATGTTGTGTTTTCAACATCTTTTGCTTCTGTGGCTGAGGGGTTTGATCAATCTGGCGCCAGTATTATATTGCTTGCATATAACAGCGTTACACAGTCTGATGAAGTATATGATGATTTTCTTCTTCATAGTAAGCAAATACACCTGCTGCCTTGCAGGGTGTTGCTACTCTGTGGAAAAAATGAAGCCAGTGTAGCCTACAAGCTATGTCATGCTAAAAAGTATGATAACTATATCGTATTTTGGCCTTTGCATTATGACCCGTTTCGTTTGATGATATCTATTACTCAGGCTGTCACTGAACTCGAAGAGTTATACAATATGAGAGGGAAGTTGGCAGAGCTGGCTGATAAAGAGCGAATAAACACCGAGCTGGAAGCTCTGGTGATTAAGCAGGCCGAAGGTGCGATTCGCTATGCAACAGGGATTAATGATAATGCCAGTAAGATCAAGGTCTCGGTAGAAGAGGCCCTGGATAATATCGACCGCCAGACACGGGAAGGCGTAAGTGTTGACCAGTATAACAAGGGGCTGGAGCTAAGCGCCAAGATTAAAGATGCCTTTAACCTTGAAAAGGTAAGGAAGAAAATCGAAGAAATAAAGGCCTTGTCCAGGGACTTTGATGCCTTTTTTTTCGGACACATCAACTTGTCTAAACGTATAGGTGATCAGGCTAAAACGTTAAAGAAAAATATACTGGTTGTTGATGATGATGCTTTTCAGAGAAATGTACTCGTATCCTTGCTAAAGGCAGAAAATTACGATGTTGAAGTTGCTTCCTCGGGAGCCGAAGCGATAAAAGTGTTACATGATAACACGCCGGATGTTATTCTGATGGATATACTCATGCCTGGAATTAGTGGCATTGAAACAACAAAGTATATAAAGAGCAACGCATGGAGCAAGGATATACCTGTAATTATTATTAGTGGCCAGAGTCAAAAAGATATCATTGTTGATTGTATAAAAATGGGGGCTGACAGCTTTGTTCTCAAGCCTTTCGATCGACAGACTATCATAAAGA
The DNA here is from genome assembly GCF_048268965.1 of Oceanisphaera sp. Classification (GTDB taxonomy): domain Bacteria; phylum Pseudomonadota; class Gammaproteobacteria; order Enterobacterales; family Aeromonadaceae; genus Oceanimonas. The sequence goes on along the minus strand of NZ_JBLWUK010000001.1, from coordinate 78,159 downwards.
AAATCTCGACGGCGCTTAATAATAAATGAGAAGTTTATCATTCATTGTAAGTAACGTCCGTGATTGAGCCGGTTATCAATGCAGCGGCGTGACTCCGTTCCCCTTGATCTGACGTCGTTAGGCTCTGCAACCGAGTCTATACTGAAATGGTTTACTCACCCAAAGAAGGACGAAATCATGGTTAAGAAAATAATGGCAGTCTTGATGGTGGTCGGTTTGGCAGCTGGCTTGGCCGGGTGCAATACCTTCGCCGGTGCCGGTAAGGATATTCAGCGTGGTGGTGAAGCGGTAGAAGACGCCGCCCGCGATGTGCAATATTAAATACGGTTGGTAGAGAGGTGTGAGGGGCAGGCGACAAACACCACATCTGCAGGTTTGTTTTTACACCTCGCTCCTCACACCTTACGCTCTACAGTCTCAAGCAAAGCGCTGTTGCAGATAGGCAATAATATCGTTGGATTCATACATCCAACGGCTTTCTCCGTGCTCTTCTATACGCAGGCAGGGAGAGGTGACGCGTCCACCGCCGGCTTGCAGTTCATCCCGGTGGGGTGATCCAGGCTGAACATTACGCAGCTCTATAGGCAGATTCAGCTTGTGCATTTGTCTGCGCACCTTGATGCAGAACGGGCAGCGCGGCAGTTGATACAACGCCAGCTGTTTGCAGGCGTTATCCACTTCAAGCTGTGCCTCGGGAGATCTGCGCATCTTGGTAGGGCGAGTGATGAAATCGCCCAGCTGCCAAATTCCCCCGACCCCATTACGTAATATTTTTACTAGCATGACGGCTCCCTTATTTGATGAGCAAAAGCAGTTGCTCGATATACAGTGCTCAGCAAAGGATTGTATCTGAAAGCGCCACGTTTTTTTGCTATTTATGCAAGGCGCTGGCCAACTCCATGATGCGCTTGGCTCTGGCCATCACCGGGATGTCGACCATGTTCCCGCTCACCGCCACCACGGCGCCATTTTCCCGCCGCTCCGCTGCCAGAATATGTCTAGCCCAGGAGATCTGGGCACTGGTGGGGGCTAACGCTCGCTGCGCCGGCGCCACTTGAGCGGGGTGGATCAGCAATAAACCACTAAAGCCCAGCCGCATGCCCTGGCGGGCATAGTCGGTCAGTCCCTTGGGATCGTGAATGGCGGTGTAAATGGCATCAATGGGGGCTGCCAGACCATGGACTCGCGAGCACATCACCAGCTGGCTACGGGTATATAAAAAAGCGGATTCATCCAAGGGCTCACCGGCAGGAGGCGGGTAGTCCATGCCCAGATCCAGAGCCAGATCAAGCTTGCCAAACAGCAAGCGGCTAACACCCGGGGCGGCGGCAATCTCGTTAAGCCGCGTGAAGGCAAGAGCGGATTCAATAAAAGGCAACAAGGGTTTTTCGGTAATGTGAGCCAGCTCTTTCAGCGCCACGGGGTCATCGGCTTTTGGTACCACAATGCCGGCGACGGCGGCCGAACGGCACAGGTTGGTGTCCTGGCTGAACCAGGGACTGCCGGTGGCATTGATGCGAATTAATACCGAGTTGGCGGGTTGGCTGTCGAGCCAGGTACTGAGGGTGCTGCTGGCGGCATCTTTTTCTGCTGCCGGCACGGCGTCTTCCAGATCGATAATGATGGCATCGGCCCCGCTGGCCAAGGCTTTATTAAAGCGTTCCGGCCGGTTGGCTGGAACGAAGAGCAAGGTTTGTAGCGCATTGATGTCCATAATAACCCCTGTTAACCCGGGCAACCTGGCCCGGGGAGATGCAACGGAGTCTTCTATGTAAACCAGTGTGCCAGCCCTGTAAACCACCATAGTCAGAGAGTGGGATCTGTGTGCGTTTACCGGCTGTTATTGGCGGATAATGCCTCTTAAATCATCAGATATAGCCGATGTGAGGCTCATATGCCGCCTTGGGAGCAGGATCTGTCCGGTGAGCCTGTGATGGTGATGCAGGACTGGAGGGAGGCGCTTTCAAGTCATCACAGGGGGGCGGGTCCTTGCAGGCAGGAGCAGGAACGCACATAGGCCCGCCACTGGCGAGCCGAAATTTTTAGCAGGCTTATATCTCCAGGCTTATTGGGCCAGCAAGGCACGTTTTCGTTCATGCGGCTGTTGCTGGTTGGGATTATCTGTGGTCAGCAGCTGGATATTGAACTCCATTTGGGTGAACGGCTGGCTCAATCCGTACTGTTCGGCCAGAACCGGATCCTCGATGCGCTTGCCTTCCACGACCAGCTCGTCCCGGGTGGCGAAGGCGAAGTCATCAAAGGTGTATTCGTCACCGGCCAGGTTGATCTGGGTGGTCAGGTGACGGTAGCCCGGCTTGGAGATGAAGTAGTGGATATGTGCCGGGCGCTGGCCGTGGCGACCCAGCTGGTTGAGCAGTTTCTGGGTGGCGCCTTCGGACGGGCAGCCGTAGCCAGACGGAATGATGCTCTGGGCGGTGTAGCGACCTTCGGCATCGGTCTTGATGCGGCGCCGCAGGTTGTACTCGCTCTGGGAGGGATCGAAGTAGGAGTAGGCGCCTTTCAGATCGGCGTGCCAGATATCGACGATGGCATCCGCCAGCGGTTGACCGGCCTCGTCGGTCACCTGACCCGTGATGATCAGGGGTTCACCCTCTTGGGTACCGTCGTCCATACGGGCGAAACCCTCACTCAGGGGGGCGCCGGCCACGTACAGCGGACCTTCTATGGTACGTGGCGTACCGCCGGTCAAACCCGCTTCGGCATCGGCGGCATCCATGCGGATATCCAGGTAATGATCCATGCCCAGTCCCGGGGCCAGCAGACCGGCCTCGCCATTTTCGCCCAGCTCGTTGATGTAGTAGACGGCACTCCAGAACTCTTCCGGGGTAACGTCCAGATCCTCGATGATCTGGAACACGTCTTTCATGATGCGGTGTATCAGTACCTTGGTGCGCTGGTTACCGCCTTCCTGATCGAAGCCGGCGATTTTTTCCAGTAATGCCTGCACCTGGGCGGTATGTACGGTTTTAACGGTCATTGTCTTGCTCCTTGACGTTGGATCTGGGTGTTAAACTATGGGGCCTGTTTCCGATAACACTGGCTCACAGTATTGTTTCTGCATGGCCATGTTCCCTATATACGCTTGAACAGGGCGGAGCGGTTTTGTTCCTGAACACCGTCGGCGGCAGTCAGAAATGACTCCATATGGATGTCACGCTCGAACAGCCGACTGTGCATCAGGGTGGTAATGGCGGCATCGATCATCGGGGGCGGACCACAGAGGTAGGCTTTGTTGCCCGCACAGCGTTCCTTGAAGTAATCGGCCACGGCCTGGTGCACAAAGCCGCTAAAGCCCTGCCAGTCGTCTTCCGGCAAGGGGGCGTTCAGGGCGGGTATGTAGTGAAAGTTGTCATGTTCGGCGGTCAGCCGCTCAAACAACTCACGGTTATAGAGCTCGGCCAGGTTACGGGCGCCCTGGAACAGATAGATGGGGCGGTGATCGCCCTCGGCCAGCATATCCAGGATCATCGACTGGGGGCTGGACAGGCCCGACCCACCGGCGATAAAGATGGCGCCCTGCTCATCGGATTTACGCACGAAGAACTGGCCATAGGGGCCGGACAGCTCGAGCGAGTCGCCCACCTGCAGCTCGTCATGCAGCCAGCTGGTGGCCTTGCCGCCTTCGACCTTGCGCACGTGCAGTTCTATCTCCTGGGAGGAAGAGGGGGGATTGGCCAGGGAGAAGGCACGGCTGCCCTCCACCCCGGGCACCTGCAGGTTGATGTACTGACCGGCCTGAAAGTCCATGTCCCGATCCAGCCTGATGCGAAGGCCGCGAATGGTGGGAGACAGGGCCAGGATCTCGGTGACGGTGCCGCTGTAATCCTGCACCGGGTGGCCCGCAAAATCCGGATCCACGTCGATGTCGGCCTCGATCACCAGATCGGATTCGGGCATGCAGCAGCAGGCCAGTACCTTGCCTTCATCCCGCTCTACATCCATCAGGGCAAAGGACGAGGCCGCGCCCACATCGGCAAAGCCATCGGTGACTTGCACCTTGCAGGTGCCGCAGGTGCCGTGGCCGCAGGCGAAGGGCAGCCACACTCCCTGACGCAGGGCGGCATCCAGTATGGTCTGTCCTTCTTCTACCTCGATGACATCGCCGGTAGGCTCAATGGTGACTTCGTAGCTCATAAAACCTCCTTAAACGCCGGTGCCTTTGTAACCGTTCAAACCCGGCGTTTTGAAGCGCAGCAACGACTTGTGATCGAAACCCTGCTGTTCCAGCGTCAGCTCGCGAGAGGGCGACAGCGGTTGGCCGTTGAGGGTCCACTGTACGCCGGACCAGTCAATATGCTCGAAGTCGGGATGCTGGCTGAACCCTTCGCTCAGGATCCTGTCCTGCAGCTCGGCAAAAAGCATGGCCGGAGACAGTAGAAACGTCTTGGCCGAACAGAACAGCAGGTGCTCGTCCCATCCAATATGCACCAGAATATTGCCGCCAAAGTTGGCTTTGGCATCCCTGACTTCGCCCTTGTAGTCTTTGTTGAGTGCGATAACCGGCATGATGTGTTTCTCCTTGATATTGGGGACAGGATCCGTCCCCTGTTAAGACGGTTTGGGGTCAGGCCATGCCTTTCCATTGGTTCCAGCGTTGTTCGTCCGGCGAGCCCTTGAAGTCCATGTTGTCGGCGCCGACGTTCATGCGGTAATAGTCACTGAGGATCTGCTCCAGATCGGGACCGCCACAATTACCCTGCAGTATCTGGTTAACCGGCAGCCAGGCCTGGACGTACTTCTCCGGCTCGTCACGGAAGATGTCGTGGCAGCCATCGGAGCACATGTGATAACGCTCGCCCTCGTGAATGGCCTCCCGGTAACTGATCTGACCCGGATCCTTGTCCATTTCGGTGAAGGTCATGGGGACCTGACACACCTGGCACAGCTGGGGCAGGCCGCTGCTGTAGAAGCGCTTGCCTTCCGCTTCCATTTTCTTGGCCAGCTCCCAGCGCGGACGGTAGTATTTGTCGAAGGTGTCCGGGTACTTCTCACTCAGCCAGTCCAGCTCCTCATCGCTGGGGATCCAGGTATGGAAGCCGGCGGCATGGCCGTAGTTGTAGAAAATCCACCAGGCCTGGTGCGACACATGTTCTTTTTCTTTTTCAATGACTTCGCTGTATTTCGGCATCCGGATGCCGTAGCGGGCCAGATCCTTGAACAGGGCGCCACCGGCCTCCTCGAAGTACATTTCCCAGGCTTCCTTCCAGGACATCACCTTGTTGGGCAGCATGTAATCCATCATCATGCCGACGATGGACAGCAGCCGGGTACCACGCCAGAACCACTTGTCGATCCATTTCTGTACTATCGGCAGGTTGTCCTCGTGCTGCTCGAGCAGGAACTTGATGATCTCCAGACCCAGAGTCATATGGCGGGCTTCGTCGGACTGGGCACTGAACCCGAAGGTAACGGTGGCCAGATCGCCGTTGTGGGCGGCGCCGGACATGAAAGGCACGAACAGCAAATTGGTCAATACGTATTCAAAAGAGAAGCTGATGGCCAGCAGAAACTCGAAAGGGCCGGCACTGCGGGCATCTTCGAAGAAGGACTTGGGCACCGACAGATACCAGACCCGGTCGTGCATGTGGCTCCAGTCCTGAAAACCATCAAAATGCTTGTTGTAGTGGCTCATGGCGTGGATCTGGGTTTGCACATGACGCAGTTCATCGATGGACTGCATCTGGGAGGCGATGCGTGCGCCTATGCCGCCAAATTGCCGGCCGGCGTGGGCATATCCCTGGTAGGCCTGATACTCCAGCGGGGTCACCGCCGTCAGGAACAGCTTGATGGCGTTGACATAGCGCGGGTCGGAGACGTTGAGCTGGCCGTTGTTCTGGGCAAAGGCATCGAAAATCGCGTACAGCTTCTTTTCTTTTTCCGACTGATATTTCCAGTAGGCATCCATGGTCAGGCGGAAGGGATCTTCCCATTTTGACCAGTCGGTGATCTTGATGCCTTCGAACTCTTCGAACGGAAAGGCGTCCTTGCGATCCTGATAGGAAAACTCCCAGTCCAGATCGCGGGTCAGCAGTCGGTATTTATCCTTGAGGTTCAGTTTTTTAGCAGCCATGAGTCACTCCTTTTCTCAGCTTTTCCAGCACAATGTGAGTTGATCTTCGTCTTCATCCACGTTGCCGCCCAGGGTAATCAGGTTGAGGTGCAGTTCCTGCACATCCCAGTCACGGCCCAGCTTGTCTTCGACGGTTTCACGCCGTATCACCAGCAGATCCTCATTTTCAATGCGGATCATCGCCGGCATGTGCTGGATGCTGGCATCCGGGTTGTCTTCTTCGATGGCCTCGACGATATAGCGGGAGATATCGTTGTCCTGCAGGGCCAGGTACACTTTTGACATGTGATGGTTTCCTTATTTACTGATGCCAGCCTTGGCGATACGTTTGTCGAGTTCGGTGAGCGCCTGGTGCAGGGCGTCGTCATCCAGCATTTCCCGCACCAGAGGTGACAGGGCATCGGCGACCTTGCCACGCCACTTTTCGGTCCATTGCTGCAATTGCTGTCGGTTAGACTCGCTTTCGGCGGCGGCAATCTTGAAGGCACTGTCGCTCCAGCGGCCGAGATCCTTGTTACATTCCTTCATGAACTCGGTCAGCAGGCCGATATCACGGCCGTCGTTGGCCACCAGCCAGGCATCGAACTGACGGTATACGACGTCATTGAGCAGGGTATCCAGCACCAGGCTTTGCGCGATGAACAGCTCGAACCAGTCCTTGGTGACCAGCGTCTCTTCGCACAAGGCACGCAGCCCCTGCCAGACCGGATCCGTCATCCAGTATTCTTTGGCCTCGGCCAGGGAATCGGCACTGTTGCCATCGATCAGCAGACCGATACGGGAGAGGTACTGAGCCATGCCCAGTCGGTCCATGCCGGCAAACAGCAGGGCCTGGGTAATGGCGGTGCCGTAGCCGTAGTCGGCGCCAAACAGGTGGTTGAGGTTGGCGGTTTGCTCCACATGACGCAGAGGTAGCAGGAAGCGGGTGAGCTTGGACTTCAATTCATCGCTCAGGTTGGCAGCCAGCTCGCGCTTTTCAAAGAAGGTATAGTTGTTTTCGGCGCCTTCCTGCATGCGGGCTCGCTGCTGCACATAGGCACCGTAGTAGAACTGGCGCGGGTCACGAAAGCTGTACCAGTCGGTCATTTCGATGACGGTACGGCTTTTGTCGTTCAGCTGTTTTTCCTGATCCCACAGCGGACGGTAGTGGAAGTTGGCTTCCCCCTGTACGTCGTAGGTGGCTTCCTGATAGCGGCTGGCCGGCTTGTCGCCGAAGCGACGGCTGATATTGGCAAACGTCTGTCGTATCGGCTCTATGCCGGCGGTTTTGATTTCCAGTGTCATCTTGCTTCCTCTTTCCTGAGTATCTTATTTGTGCGAGTGAGCCTGATTACGGCTGAGCAGGGTTTCCTCGCCGTATCGCCATTTGTCCATTTCGGCATCGACGGCATCGCTCTGGGCCCTGGTCATTTCCACCACCTGATTGGCCTGGCAAAAGCGCTTGAATGCATCTTTGGGCATGACCAACTCCACGAACAGGCCGGGATCATTGATGGCAAAGTCGAACTCGACAAAGCGGGCATCCTGCGGACTGCGTACGCGGATATACTTGGTCAGGCTTGTGGTGGGAGCCTGAGTGGGTGATACCGGCCGTGGCCTGGGTGCATCCATGGTATTAACCTCCAGCGTATTGATAACAGTGTGTAATCACTTGGTTTCATCCTTGTGTTAACTTGGTTGCAACCCGGGTGCCAGCTTTAAGTTTGATGATTGTGTTTATCTTTAAGGTATTGTTTTTAAAAGATAAGTTTTTATTTTTGACCTTGTTTTTTCGCTGTGAGTGTCTTGCCGTGTATTTACAGGCTTGAGCAAATGGTTAATATTGTTGTCTTTGTGTTGATCATTTGATGGGGCGAGATGCGAGAGCTGCAGGCCAAATTACACCCGTGTGTAACCTGACTGCCGGATTTCGCACCCGGGATCCGGATGGCGGCGATTGATATGGACCATGGACAGGGGCACGCATAGACAATGAACGATCTGGATAGCCTGAAAATACTCGACCCGGAAGATTTGATTTCCGGTATTCGCTTTAGCAGCGACCAGGGAAAAATCTGGTTCAATGAGCAACGTATGCTGCTTATCCATGCGAATGTGATGGGACAACTACGCAAGGAATTGATCGAAACGCTGGGCGTGCAGAGGGCCAAACGTTTTCTGATGCGCTTTGGTTATCACTCCGGGCTGAAGGATGCGGAAGTTGCCCGTAAGGTCAGGCCGCATATCACCAAGGAAGAAATGTTCATGGCGGGGCCCCAGCTGCACGCCATCAGGGGCATGGTCAAGGTGGTTCCTACCCGGCTGGAAATCGACATGGAGTCGGGTCATTTTCTGGGAGAATTCGACTGGTTCAACTCCTATGAAGCGGATGTGCATCAGCATTACTTTGGTCATGCCGAAGAGCCGGTCTGCTGGAGCCTGCTGGGGTATTCCAGTGGCTACACCAGCTATTTCATGGGGCAAACCATTATCTATAAGGAAACCAGCTGTGTTGCCCAGGGCGATGAGGGTTGTCGTATTGTTGGCAAGCCCCTTGACGAATGGGAAGACAAGGCGGAAATAGAGAAGTTCATGTTGCCGGATCCCGTTGCCGAAGAGCTGTTCGCGCTGAGAAACGAATTGCTCAGGTTAAGAGATACGGTGGGAGATGACAGCGAATACGACTATAAAATATTCAATTCCATCGGTCAGTCTGCCGCCTTTATCAAGGTGTGCAAGCTGATAAAGAAAGCAGCCAACAGCCGCGCGACTGTCTTGCTGCAAGGGGAAACCGGGGTCGGCAAAGAGGTATTTGCCCGGGGGCTGCATGTTTCCAGCGATCGGGCCGAGCAACCCTTTGTGGCCGTGAACTGTGCCTGTATTCCCCCAGAGCTGATTGAAGCCGAGTTGTTCGGGGTGGAAAAGGGCGCCTATACAGGCGCAAACCAGTCCCGCGAAGGCAAATTTGAACGGGCCGACGGGGGGACCATTTTTCTGGATGAGGTTATCGAGCTGTCCCCCCGGGCCCAGGCCACTCTGCTACGGGTCTTGCAGGAAGGCGAGCTGGAAAGGGTGGGAGACACCCAGACCCGAAAGGTGGATGTTCGGGTCGTCACCGCCACCAACGAGGATTTGCAACAGGCGGTGCAGGAAGGCCGTTTTCGAGCCGACCTGTTTTATCGGCTGAATATTTTTCCTGTTCATATACCCCCTCTGCGTGAGCGTAAAGAAGACATTCCCTTGCTGACCCAGCACTTTCTGGATCGCTACCAGACCCTTTACAACAAACGCATTCTCGGGGTGACCGACAAGGCGCGCGAGGCCCTGCTGGAATATGATTGGCCCGGCAATATTCGCGAGCTGGAAAACCTGATCGAGCGCGGTATTATTCTGACCGACAACAACAACGAAATAGAGGTATGCAGCTTCTTTCCCAGTTTCAAGGACAGCGAGCCGACCGTGGGGCGGGTGTGCCAGGATGGCTCCCTGCGAGAGGAGAAAACCGTTGACGGTGACGATCAGGAAACCTGGTGCGAGCGGCTGCTGACCGAAAACTTCAGCCTGGAAAACCTGGAGCAAAGCCTGATCCGCCATGCGCTCAAGGCGGCAGACGGCAATGTGTCCAAGGCTGCCCGTACGCTGGGCCTGACCCGGCCCGCGCTGGCCTACCGGATGAAAAAGCTGACGCCATCATGAAAGGAGCCGGCAGCCGCCGGCTCCTGCACTGTCTTTATTCAAACATTAAAAGACCTTGGTCAGGGTGAGGCGAAACAGATCGCCCCTGGGGCCGTTCTTTACGTCGTACTCGCTGATATAAGCGGCGTTCAGCCCCATCATCAGCGATGGCCAGAAATAGCCGGCCTCCACCCCGAGGCCGTGCTTCTCCACTTTTCCGGCCGGCGCTTGCTGGCTGTTTTCCAGTTGCCAGGCATTGTAGCCAATCAGCCCCAGCTCCAGGCCGGTATCCAGTTTTTTGGCGATGCCCCATTCCACCAGCCAGCTGTCACCCGGTGTAATACGGGTTTCGTCCTGTTTTGACTTGATCTCGTAGCGGGACAGGGCCGATACCGACCAGGTCTTTTCGGCATCCGGGTAATAGTTGCCGCCCAGGGTCAGCATGGTGGTCTTGAAGCCCTTGCCAATGGAGGCCGGCTCGGTACTGCTGTAGTCGCCGGTATCAAGCCAGAGGCCGGCGCCAAACACCGCATCCCACTGCTGGCCGTGCCAGCCCAGCACGAGCGGACTGACAAAAATGTCGGCCACGCCATGCTCGGTGCTGTCGATGCCGGCAATATCAAAGTCGAGGGAGGTACGTTGCAGGGGGATAATGGCTTCCATGCCGTAGTCGGCGTTGAACAGCTTTTTGTCGGTCACCCACACGAAACGATTGACCAGCGCCGTGACCGAGGCGGTGTTGCTGGCCGGCAGGGAGTGTCCCTTGTCGTTTCTGAGTGAGTTCATATCGTAATGGGCCAGGTAACCGCGGTAGTAAACGCCGGGCGGAGGAACCACTGCCCCCTTGATGCCTTCCACCCCGGGCACATAGTGTCCGTTGGCGGCCAGGGCAGAGCCGGACAGTACGGTTAGAGCGGCCGTCGTTAGCCCGCCAATATGCTGTCGCGCCTTTCTGGTGCGTGCCTGCGTCATAACATCTCCTTGTTGTAAAAGTGAACGCCGGGTTCGGATAAACCGGGCGCGCGGCCCGAGCGGCTGAAATACAGCGGCCAAAGTGGGCTGTTAACCTTTTATCAACATTTGTGCCATTTATGACTGTGGTTAATTTACTGTTTTATATGTCTTTTTTAAAACGAGTTGCGGCAGGGGGAGAGCGGACTTGGTGAAATAATGAAATGGTGGGAGACATATTAATGAAATGGTAAAGCCGCCATGCCACCGCTGGGTGGCATGGCGGCAGAATTTTACAGAGTCTGATGGGGCCCGAATACCTCGTAATGCAGGCGGGAATCCTCTATGCCCCAGGCCGAGAGCTGTTCCTTGACCATGGCCATGAAGGGCATGGGGCCGCAGAAGTAATAATGGGCACCGTCCATCGTGATGGCGTCTTTTATCTGGCTCAGGTCCATCAGACCATCGGCGTGATAGTCCTCCGCCGGTTGATCGTTTTCCCCCGGGGTGCGATACCAGACATGGGTCGTTAAATTGGCATTGGCCTGACGCAGGCCTTGAATGTGATCCTTGAAGGCATGCTGGGCACCGTTTTCACAGGCATGCAGCCAGTGAATATCGGCCTGATGCTCATGCTTGATTAACTGGTCGAGCATGGCGCGCATGGGGGTCTGGCCGACACCGCCGGAAATCAGTACCACAGGGGTCTCTGTGCTGACTTCCATGAAGAAGTCACCCGCCGGAGGCAGCACCTGCAGGGTATCGCCGACTTGCACTTCGTCGTGCATGAAGTTGGAGGCCACGCCATTAGGCTCGCGTTTTACGGCAATGCGGTAGTCTTGGCCATTGGCCGCCTGGCACAAGGAATATTGGCGAATTTCCTTATGAGCCAGCTTGGGGCTGCTTAAATGCAGGTTGAGATATTGGCCTGGCAAAAAGTCGAGCACGGCTTCACCGTCTGCCGGGGCCAGCAAAAAGCTGGTGATGTGCTCGCTTTCCACTTGTTTTTCCTTGACCACAAAGGCGCGTTGCCCACGCCAGCCACCGGTTTTTTGCTCGCTTTGCTGATAAATCTGCTCTTCGCGGCCAATGAAAATCCCGGCCAGAGCACCGTAGGCCTGGGCCCAGGCGTCAATCACCTCGGGGGTAGCGGCATCGGGGGCCAGCTCCTTGATGGTTTCCAGCAGGTGATGACCCACTATGTCGTACTGCGCGGGTTGAATGGAAAAGCCGGTGTGCTTTTGGGCTATTCGCTCTACCGCACTGCTCAGTACGGCAGGGTTGTCGATATTTTTGGCATAGGCCAATACCGCAGAAAACAAGGCGGCGGGCTGACGACCAGAGGCCTGGTGACTGAGGTTGAAGACGTCTTTCAGCTCGGGATTGTCACGAAACATACGTTTATAAAAGTGTTCGGTCAGTGCGGTGTTGGCTGACTCGAGCAAAGGAACTGTGCTTTTTACGATTTCTATGGTGCGACTATCCAGCATGCTTAACGCCTCTTTAATGTGTATTCATGATGCAACTTAAGGCGCATATTATAGTGTCATTTGATTTGCATCAATAAAAAATTACGGTTTTTGTCTGGTCGATCACCTTGTTCTCTCCCAGAGCAATGGCTTGCATTTTCGGAGGTAAAGGTAACAATGCGAGTCGGACACTTTCAGCGGATATTGACTAATGACGGAACATTCTCGATTACAACGGGTACTGGCCTTGATTGATGCCGAAAATCGGCAAGATCCCAATCAAGAGCTGGCTGATGGACAGCACTGGCCAAAAGAATATTTGTACAGCGTGCGCATGAGTGCCAGACAGGCCGAATTTGTGCCCGAGGCCAGCGAATTACTGCAGATAGCCTGCCGCGCCCAGCACATCAAGCGCTGGCACATTGCCAGATCCGGTTACCCCATGGACAGAGCCGGTTACAAGCGCTGGCGCACCGACCTGGGGCAGTTTCACGGTGATTTAACCGCAGAGTTGATGGCCAGAGTGGGCTATAGCGACGCAGAGCAACAGCACATTAAAGATCTCTTGCTGAAAAAGCAGCTCAAGCGCGATCCTGAAGTTCAGGCGCTGGAGGACGTGATTTGTCTGGTGTTTATCGAGTTTTACCTGGCGGACTTTGCCACCCGCCACAGTGAAGAGAAGCTGCTGGATATTATTCGTAAAACCTGGGGCAAGATGTCGGCTGCCGGACAGGCTGCGGCGTTGCGCTTGTCGTTGACCCCCGAAGTGCAGGCGCTGGTAGGCAAGGCCCTGAGCTGAAAGCTTTTTGTAGTCTTCCGCGGAGCAAAGATGCCGCTTCGCGGCATTGCGCAGCTAAAGCAGCGCCATCCGTGTAACATATTGGCAGCACAGATATTTGCATGGTGTACGAATGTAGTAGCTGCTTTAGCTGCTAAATCCTGCGGAGCTGGATGGTGTTAATAATATCCCGCTGAGGCGGGAGTGCCAGCTAAAGCGGCACGCTACAAAAACTGTGGTTCTCTGAATGCATATATCCAGAAAATCGGATGATGGAAAAAGGAGAGAGTTTCTTGAGTTGGCAAGCCAGGCTACTTACCATGGCGGAGTTACTACATAGCTAAAACCATATACAACATATATATAAAATGTATGGATAATAAATGTGTAGAAAATGTTAAGTTTTTGTAAGTGTCGGACGAGGGTCGGACATGGGAACCAATAAAGGGACGTAATAACATGAGGGAGAGGATCCTATGAATGCCATTGTTCTGGCCATCCTGGTGATGGTAGCGCTATGTTTGGCTCGGGTATCTGTTGTATTTTCGCTGGTGGCTGCCGCACTTGTGGGGGGGCTCTGGGCCGGAATGTCGGTAGAACAGGTAATCGGTGCCTTTAATGAAGGCCTGGGCAGCGGTGCCACCGTGGCTCTGGCCTATGCCACCCTGGGGGCGTTTGCCGTGGCGCTGTCGCGTACCGGCATTACCGATTTGGTGGCCAGCAAGGCACTGGGCTGGGTCGGCTCCCGGCGTGATCCTGGCCAGCTGAGCAGCGTCAAGTGGTTCATGTTTGGCGCCTTGGTCATCATAGGCGCCGCTTCCGGTACCGTGGTGCCGGTACATATCGCCTTCATTCCCATTCTGGTGCCGCCGCTGCTGGGGCTGATGAGTATGCTCAAGCTGGACAGGCGCGCCGTGGCCTGTGTGATTACTTTCAGTATCACCATCATGTACATGACCACGCCGGTGGGGTTTGGCACCATCTTTCTTAACGACATACTGACGAACAGCGTCAATCAGGCCGGTAATGACCTGGGTATGGTGGTCACGCCAGCCATGGCACCCAAGGCCATGCTGCTGCCTGCACTGGGCATGCTGCTCGGGCTGCTGGTGGCGGTGTTGTTCAGCTATCGTCGTCCGCGGGAGTACCAGCAGCAGACGGCGGCGAGCGTCGACAGTACCAAGAAGCAAACCCGACTCAGCCGCAAGCAGCTGACCATGATAGTAGCGGCCATCCTGGGTGCGCTGATCGTACAGTTGATGACGGGCTCCATGGTATTGGGCGGTCTGCTGGGCTTTGCCCTGCTGTCGATGAACGGCCTGTTCAAGTGGAAAGATCAGGACGATGTCTTTACCCAGGGCATGCGCCTGATGGCGTTGGTGGGCTTCATCATGATTGCCGCCTCCGGTTTTGCCGGGGTCATGAAGGCCTCGGGTGCGATTCCCGAGCTGGTAGCCGGTTCGGGCGCGCTGATTGGTAACAGCCCGGCGTTGGCGGCACTGGTCATGTTGCTGGTGGGGCTGTTCATCACCATGGGCATAGGGTCGTCCTTTTCTACCATTCCGATAATTGCCGCCATCTATGTGCCGCTGGCGATAAGCTTTGGCTTCTCACCATTGGCGACGCTGGCACTGGTAGGCACCGCCGGCGCCCTGGGGGATGCAGGCTCGCCGGCATCCGACTCGACTCTGGGGCCGACCGCGGGATTGAATGCGGATGGTCAGCACGATCATATTCGTGACTCAGTGATCCCCACCTTCATTCACTACAACATTCCACTGGTGATCTTCGGCTGGGTTGCGGCCCAGGTACTCTAGACCGTAAGACAGGCCATAAGCCGTAAGCCGGGAGACTTCGGGTTCAATGCGAACCCGGAGTCTCCCGGCTTTTTTATGGGTGCTTGGCCTGCCCGGCGATCTGCTCGAGAAACAGCTGGGCGGGAATGGAGAGCGGAAAGGCGCGGGAGTGGGCCAAGACCACCCGCTGGGGAGGGAACTCATCGAGTAGCGGTCGACAGGCCAGAGGAGCGCCGTCGTAGCTTTGATCGCCAGCCGGGCGGGTACAGGACAGGGCCACCCCATGTCCGTGGGCCACCAACCCCCGTTGCATCTCGAAGGAGGCGGTGGTGTGGATATGAGCGGGTTGCAGATCCTGATGCCAGAATAGCGACATGAAATACTCCTGGGTAAGCGGCATATCCTGCAAGATCAGGGTCTCTTTCGCTATTTCCGCCAGGCTTAACGTCGGTTGTTCGGCCAGTTTATGCCCGGCAGGTAACAGGGCATAAGGTCGCAGTTCGTCCAGTACCTGAATATCGACCTCTTGCGGCAGCCCCAGGGCATAGCTGAGCGCCAGTTCGGCCTTGCCCTGTTTAAGGGCCTGCTTGACGCCAGCCAAATCCTGCTCCTGCATCAAGACTCTTATTTTGGGATAACGGCGCTCGAACTCGCTGACCAGTCGGGGCAAATAGTAGGGCGCTATGTCCCGAAAACAGCAAATGACCAGCTGCCCCTCCACCCGGGTGTCGTCCTGTTCCAGCCGGGCCAGCAGATTGTGAGACAGGGTAAGAATTTGGCGGGCTTCCTTAAGCAAGCCCTCTCCTCTGGGGGTCAGACTCACTCCCTGGCCGCGATGACGCTGAAATAGTGGCTGGTTGAGCAGGCTTTCCAACTGATGAATGGCGATGGATACCGAGGGCTGAGAGACATGCAATGTTTCGGCCGCCTTGCTGATGCTGCCGTGCTGGGCCACGGACACAAAATAACTTAGCTGACGAAAAGTAAATGGTATAGTCATTTTGCTATGCATCCTATATAGAAAATATATTTATATACTATGTAGTAAGAATGTTAAAGTCGATGTACTTAATTAAAGGGAAGGGGAGCAACATGACTACGCCGGTAGCTTTGCAGCAGTGGCTGACACCAGAACAGAAGATTGCCTACGAGCGCGATGGTGCCATCGTGATCAAGGGCGTGTTTAAGGATTGGATTGAGACCCTGCGTGCGGGCTTCGACAAGGTATTGAATGACCCCAGCGAGCACGGTCGTGAAAACGTGACCGGTACCGATACCGGCCGCTTTTTTGAAGATTACTGCAACTGGCAGCGCATTCCCGAGTTCAAACAATGGATTGAGCAGTCGCCGGGTGCGGCTATCGTCGGTGAAGCCACCGGTTCCGAGCGGGTGCAGGTGTTTCACGAGCACATTCTGGTGAAAGAGCCGGGCACTTCCAAGGCGACGCCCTGGCACCAGGATCTGCCCTATTACTGTGTTGAAGGCGATCAGACCGGCAGCTACTGGATACCGCTGGACCCCATTACACCGGAAAACGCCCTGCAGGTGGTGTTGGGATCACATCGCTGGCCCAAGTTGATCCGCCCGAGCAAATGGTCGACCAATGCTTCCTGGTACGAGGAAGACAGCCACTTCATGGAAATGCCGGACATCGACAGCGGTGACTTTGAAATCCTGATCCCCGAGATGGAACTGGGCGATGCCTTGCTGTTCAACTTCAAGACGGTACACGGTGCGCCGGGCAACCAGACAATGAACCGTCGCCGTGCCTTTTCTACCCGCTTCATGGGCGACGACGTACGTTACGTGGATCGTGGTGGCGCCACTTCACCGCCTTTTGACGGCATTAACCTGAAAACCGGTGACACTATGCGGGAAGACTGGTTCCCGGTGGTGTGGCAACGCTAAACCTGGTTGAACATCAAAAAAAGCCCGCCATTCGGCGGGCTTTTGCATTGAACTACGGCAATTGGCAGTGATACCAAACTGATTAAATAACAGATCTATTTTGTTTCTCTGTAAAGGTCGGACAAAGAGCCTACTCCACCGACACGCTGCAAGCACATCCCTGTGACGCTCAGCACATGACGTCCCTGTCATGTGATGGTCGGCGGAGCAGATCTCTTTATCCTCCTTGATGCTGCAGAGCTGCCTGTTAATGCTGCGCGCAGGCAACTCGGTGCTTGATAAGAGGCATCACAGGCTTAATTATGATCAGAACTTTATTCAAACTGGTATTAACCACCAAAAAACTGTCGGCTGAGCGCGGCGGCGATAATACCGGCGGTAATGGCGGGCAGGGGCTTTTTCAACACCAGCATGGTGAGCGCCGTGGCCAACAGCGCCATTCGGGCGCCAATATCACCGTTGACCGCCATGGGCGTTAAAATGGCGACCAGCACGGAGCCGGACATGGCACTGATAAATTGCTGCACCCTGTGATTGATGGGGATCAGCGACATCACGAAGACGCCGCCCCAGCGGGTGGCCAGGGTCACTATGGCCATCACGCCGATAATCAGCAGGGTGCCGGAGCCGGCGGTTTCCAGATTCATTTGTTGTTTTTCTCCATCCACAATGCACCCACCAGGCCACCCGACAGGGCGCCAACCACCACATGACTGTTGGCTGGCAGCCACCAGTAGGCCAGCATCGCCGAGACCCCCGCCACTGTCCAGATCATCAGGGTACGCAGATCCTTTCGCCCCCCCAGGGTCATGGACAGCAGGAAACAGCCCAGCACCATGTCCAGCCCTATGCTGAACGGGTCTTCGATGGCACTGCCAAAATACAGGCCGAGCCAGGTGCCCAGCATCCAGAATGACCAGATGGCCAGGCCGCCGCCAAACAGTATGCCCAGCGCCCGCTCACCCTTGTGAAAGCCCTGCATCGCCATGGCCCAGTTGGCATCGGAGGCAAACAGCATAATGCCGTAACGCTTGAGCGGGGGCAGATGCTGCAGCCAGGGATAGAGGCTGGCACCCATCAGCAGGTGACGGGCATTGATGGCGAAGGTGGTGATGATCAGGGGCACCAGTGGCACCTGAGTACCCCACAGCTCCAGCGCGGCAAACTGCGAGGTGCCGGCAAACACCAGGGCGCTCATCAGTACTATGTTACCTTCGCTCAGGCCTTCCTGGGCGGCGGCCAGTCCGAACGCCAGCCCGAAGGCGGCCACGAAAAAGGAGAGCGGTAACAACTGCTTGAAACCAAACCAGGTATCGGCAGGCTCTAGTCGTGCCTGTTCGGCATAGGTGTCCATTTCAGTATTAGACTCATACGTTTAAGGGCCAGCTAGAATAACATCATGCTCACAGAGGGGCGAGTACGGGGAGGAGACAAGGCCGTATTCGGTATGGCAGTCGGCACGTTCAGTGTGCAGATTGCTCCCGATACAGCTCGCTCAGTTGCCTGGTTCTGTATTCGGTCAGCTCAATCAAGGCCTGGCTATAAATCAACGGCTGAATGGATCCCCCTCGATAAGCGCCGGCTTTAAACTCGGCGTCAGCATCCCGGTATTTCAACCAGGCTCTTTGTGCCAGTTTGAGCTGCTGCTGGCGCTCGGGTGACAAGACGCTCATTAATCGAGCGTAGGCGGTATTCAGTGCCGCATCGGCACTTTGATAGCGCAGATGAGCGGATTGATTAAGCTCAGCCTGGGTGTCACCGGCAGCATGGGCAAATCCGGTTAACGACAGGCTGAACACTAGCAAGAGCAGGGTGTTGTACATAGGGCCCCCTTGGCTGTCGGTTGCAGATAGTCACCAGTCTAGCAGCCATAAAAAAACACCGCCGATAAGGCGGTGTTTTATAGAGTGAGTAACCAGGGGCTTATTTGGTTACTTTCTTGTATTTAATACGCTTGGGCTGTACGGATTCGGCGCCGTAGGTTT
Organism: Oceanisphaera sp.; assembly: GCF_048268965.1. GTDB lineage: Bacteria > Pseudomonadota > Gammaproteobacteria > Enterobacterales > Aeromonadaceae > Oceanimonas. Next base: position 59,527 of record NZ_JBLWUK010000001.1, on the reverse strand, counting down.
TCTTCTTCCAGTCTTCGTATTCGGTGAAGTTACCTTCAAAGAATTCCACCTTGCCTTCATCCTTATAATCCAGAATATGAGTGGCAATACGGTCGAGGAACCAGCGGTCGTGGGAGATGACCATGGCACAGCCCGGGAATTCCAGCAGGGCGTTTTCCAGCGCGCGCAGGGTTTCAATGTCCAGATCGTTGGTCGGTTCATCCAGCAGGATCACGTTGCCGCCGGTTTGCAGCAGCTTGGCCATGTGCAAGCGACCGCGCTCACCACCGGATAACTCACCCACACGCTTTTGTTGATCCACGCCTTTAAAGTTAAAGCGGCCCAAATAAGCGCGGCTGGGGATTTCCAGGTTGCCGATGCGCAGCATGTCCTGGCCGTTGGCTACTTCTTCCCACACGGTTTTGGTGTCGTCCATGCTGTCACGGAACTGTTCAACCGAGGCCAGCTGAACCGATTCACCCAGGGTGATCTTGCCCGAGTCTGGCTGCTCTGCGCCGGTGAGCATGCGGAACAGGGTCGATTTACCTGCGCCGTTGGGGCCGATAATACCGACGATGGCGCCTTTGGGAATGCTGAACGACAGATCGTCAATCAGCATGCGATCGCCATAGGACTTGGTCAGGTTTTCTACGTCGATGACCTGATCGCCCAGGCGAGGTCCTGGCGGAATAAACAGTTCGTTGGTTTCGTTACGCTTCTGGAAGTCCTGGTTTTGCAGCTCTTCAAAGCGGGCCATACGGGCCTTTGACTTCGCCTGACGACCTTTAGGGTTCTGGCGTACCCACTCCAGTTCCTTTTGAATCGACTTCTGGCGCGCAGCCTCGGAAGATTGCTCTTGCGACAGACGGGCGTCTTTCTGCTCCAGCCAGGAAGAGTAGTTACCTTCCCAGGGAATACCTTCACCCCGGTCCAGCTCCAGGATCCAGCCGGCCACGTTATCCAGGAAGTAACGGTCGTGGGTAATGGCGACCACTGTGCCTTCGTAGTCGTGCAGGAATCGCTCCAGCCAGGCCACGGATTCCGCATCCAGGTGGTTGGTGGGTTCGTCCAGCAGCAGCATGTCGGGCTTTTCCAGCAACAGCTGACACATGGCCACGCGGCGGCGCTCACCCCCGGACAGCTTGTCTATGGTGGCTTCCCAGGGGGGCAGGCGCAGTGCGTCGGCGGCCCGCTCCAGCTGGTTGTCCAGGTTATGGCCGTCGTGAGCCTGAATGATGGCTTCCAGCTCGCCCTGGCGCTTGGCCAGCTTGTCGAAGTCGGCATCCGGATCTGCATAGGCGGTGTAGACCTCGTCCAGCTCTTTCAGCGCCCCGGCCACTTCCGATACGGCTTCTTCAATGGCCTCGCGGACGGTTTGCTTGGGCTTTAGTTTCGGTTCCTGGGGGAGGTAGCCGATGTTAATGCCGGGCTGGGGGCGCGCTTCGCCCTCAATTTCGGTATCTATGCCGGCCATAATGCGCAGCAAGGTCGATTTACCGGCGCCGTTCAAGCCCAGTACACCAATTTTGGCACCGGGGAAAAACGACAAAGAGATATTCTTCAGAATATGACGCTTGGGCGGAACCACCTTGCCCACGCGATTCATACTGTAAACAAATTGAGCCATATCTATTTATCCTGATATTTCAGAAGGTTAACAAGCTGACTGCCAGGCTGTCCATCAAGCGGCAGTCAACCGAACAGCAATGGCGTATATGGTACTTGCCTGAGCGGGGAAATCCAGCTGCAACTGAGAGTGAGCCGTGAGTAGACATCATGAGCCGTACAGCCGATTTCTGTCAGCTATTCACACCCGACGATGATCATACCAATACCTGATGGCCGTCAGGGGCGTGCAGGATCCGGGCTCTATAGCCGAAATATTGCTCGACGTTGGCAGGGGTCAATACCCGTGTCGGGCTACCTGTGCTGACAATGCGACCATCATGTAGCAGCACCAGTTGATCCCCGTAACGTGCCGCCAGATTCAGGTCGTGCACTATTACCAGCACGGCGCAACCCTCACTCGCCAGGCGCCGGGCCTCCGTTAACAACATGTGTTGCTGGCCCAGATCGAGGGCCGAGGTGGGTTCATCGAGCAGCAGGATACGTTGTTTTTCATCACCGCTTAACTGGGCCAGAATACGGGCAAAGTGGACCCGTTGTTTTTCACCGCCCGACAACCTGGGATAGGGTGCATCGCGCAGGTGCCAGACCCGGGCCCGCTGCATGGCCTGTTCAATTATCGGTCGGTTTTCGCGCTCGCTGCCGTTGTGGGGAATCCGCCCCAGGCCAACCACCTCAAAGGCAGAAAAAGGAAACTGCAGGCCAGACTGTTGCGGTAAGACCGCCAGTTGGCGGGCCAGGGCCTGGCGGGGCCAACGTGCCCGTTCGTGACCAAAAAAACGCATTTCTCCCCGGGGGGAGTGTTCACCGGCAATGCACTTGAACAAGGTGCTTTTACCGGCACCATTAGCACCTATCAACAGGGTTACCTGGCCGGCGTGCAGCCGCAGGTTGATATCGGTTAACAGTTGGCGGTGCCGTAGTGACAGTGATAACTGCTTGATATCCAGTAATACTGTGCCCGTGTCCTTCATGCCAGTCCCATCCCCCGTTTTTGTTGCAACAGCAGCCACAAGAAGAAGGGGGCGCCCAGCAGGGCGGTGACTATGCCAACCGGCATTTCGGCGGGGGCGGCCAGGGTGCGTGCCAGCATGTCGGCCAGTAATAATAACCAGGCACCCAACAGGGCAGACAAGGGCAGTAACCGACGGTGGTCGGGCCCCGCCAGCAAGCGTACCAGGTGTGGCACCACCAGGCCGACGAAGCCGATAATTCCCACGGCCGCCACGCTGACGCCGACGGCCAGGGCCGCCATGCAGACCAGCTTTCGCTTGAGCGACTGTACATCTATGCCCAGGTGGCTGGCCTCGGCCTCGCCCAGTGCCAGCGCATTCAAGCTGTGGGCATGATGACGCAATAAAAGGGTGAGCACCATGGCGGTGGCGCATACCAATCCCAACTGAACGGGATCGCTTCGGGCCATGGTTCCCATTTGCCAGAGAGTGAGATCTCTCAGGGTCTGATCATCGGCCAGATAGTTGAGCAGTCCGAGCACACCGCCGCTCAAGGCGGCAATGGCCACCCCTGCCAGTAGCAGTATGCTCACCGAGGTCCCTTGTGAGGTACGTGCCAGCCGATACACCACCAGGGTGGTGATTAAGCCGCCGACAAAAGCCATGAGTGAGGTCAAGCTGGCACTCAGCCAGGCGGGCAGCCAGAGCGCAAGCGGCGTCAGTAGTACCATGGACAGTGCCGCGCCCAGGGCGGCACCGCTGGAGACACCGATAATGCCCGGATCGGCCAGGGGATTTCTGAACAGCCCCTGCATGACAGCGCCACACAAGGCCAGAATAGCGCCCACGCCCAGGCAGAGCAGGGTGCGTGGCAAGCGAATATGCAGTAACACCAGGCTTTCGGTGGGGCTGAGCCGGGATGGGGTCAACAAGCTGAGCACATCCAGCGCCATGGGGCCGGTGGCCAGCGAGGTCAAGCCGGTTATCAACACCAACCCCAGCAACAGGGGTAACAAGGTAGTACGGGCCTGCATCAGGGGTGTACCAGCCAGTGTTGCTGCAAACGTTCGGCTTCGGCCAGCGTACTCAAACCCAGACCACCAATCAGTGCCTTGCCATTTACCGCCACTATGGCATTGGCTGTTGCGGCCGGCGTCTGACGTAACAGGGGAAACTGTTTTAACAGGGTGTCGGTACCGGCTTCTTCAACCAGGTGGCGGCGGCTGATCAGGATGATCTCGGGTGCCATGGCAACCAGGGCCTCCATGGCAACGGGCTTATAGCCGTCAACCTGGTCGACGGCGGGGTTGCTGCCGCCGGCCAGGCGGATCAGGCTGTCGGCCAGCGTATTGCTACCGGCAATTTGGACCCTGTTGCCGTCTCCCAGGAGCAAGAAAATGGTTTTTTTGCCGACCACAGTGTGGTCAGTGGCCAGTTGCTGTGCTCGCCATGCCACTTGTTGCTGCAGCGCTGCCGCCTGGGATTGGCGGTTTAGCAGTTCGCCAAGGCGAAGAATATTGGCCTGTAATTGCACGACCGACATCGCCTCTGGCAGGCGTTCGACCCTGACGCCTGCCTGACGGACCAGGTCAAGGGCATCGGGCGGCCCCATTTCTTCACTGCCGATCACCAGAGTGGGGCGGGTGGACAGCATGCCCTCGGCACTCAGCTGACGGTGATACCCGAGTCGGGCAAGTCGACTGTTTTCTGGCAGGACGCTGGTGCTGTCAACCGCCACCAGCTGCGCCTCGGCGCCTAACGCAAAGACCAGTTCCGTCATGCCGCTACCGGCACTCAGCAGCCGTTGTGGTTCGGCCTGTACTACAGTGTGTATCAGCAAGATCAGGGAAAGCAAGCAGCGAACGGCCATTAGTCATCCTCCATCAGAATTTGCGTGGCGTGAATTTGCTGCTCTTGCAAGAACGCCAGCAGCTTCAACATGTTTTCCACGGTAACGTCCTTGTCTGATGCCAGGATCAAGTCCGTTTCTTTCAAGGCATCTGCCTGAGCGTGCAATACCGGTTTAAACTGTTCCCAGTCCTCATACCGTTCGCCTTGCAAGGCCCAGGCCGGGCTGCCCGCCAACAGGTTAATGGTGATGGATTGAGTATCTTGTATTGAGCTCAAGGCCTCGCTGTCGGTCTTGGGCAGGTCCACTTCCAGCGTTTGCAGCGGAATATTGGCGGTCAGCAGCAAAAACACCAGCACGATAAAAATGATATCGAGCAGCGGGGTAATGTCAGGAGCCAGAGAGCGCCAGCCGGAATGTGCCGGTTCGGGGCGTCCTATCATGGGCGGCCCCCAAGCTGCACGCCTTCCAGGTGCAGGTTGCACTGGTTCAGCTCGTCGGTCAGCTTGTCGAGCAATCGATCGGCCCACAGGCCGAACAGCTGGGCGCCGGCAATGGCGGGCAGGGCAATCAGCAAGCCGGCGGCTGTGGTACTCATGGCCAGCCCCAGGCCATCGGCCAGCAGGGAAGGGGTGACAGGATCATTGCTTTCGCCGATGCTTCTAAACATGTCAATCAGGCCCAGTACCGTCCCCAGAAGGCCAAGCAGGGGGCTGATCACCCCCACCAAGGTGAGGACTCTCAGGCCAGAATGCAGCTTGCGCCTTTGCTGCTGCAGCCATACCGAGGCCAGATCTTCCCGGGTGCCCTTGTCGCAGTTTTGGTGTTGTACCAACAAGTTACAACCCCGCAAAATCAGTGATTTCGGATCCGAGCATTCGGCTTGGGTATAGGCATAGGTATTGCCGCTGCGGCGTAAATGCCTTTTTTCCTGCTCACCGCGCAAGCTGACCCACAACAAGGCAAGGCTGCGTTCCAGCCACAGGGCCAGGGTTAGCACAGAACAGAGGATCAGCGGCCAGCTCATCAGGCCCAGTTGGTGATGCAATTGATTTAACAGTGACATGATTTAATCCAGTTTAAAGCGAATGGGAATATGAACGCGGTGAGCAATGCCCTTGCCGTTTTCTACATAAGCAGAGAAACGCCATTTGGCGATGGCCTTTAACGCCGTTTTATCCAGCGTGCTGACGCCGGAAGAGCGGGCCAATACCCGCCTGGTTTGTTTGCCCTGCTCATCCAGCCACACTTCAACGATGACGGTGCCTTCCTGGCCGCGCCGACGGGCTTGCACCGGATAGGCTATGGGCGCCGGCCTGGTTTTAAAGCTCGGCGTTTCAATACGCTTGGGGGCGCTGTCTTTGGCGGCGGTTTGTTGGGGCTTTTGCTCTGCCTTTTGGGGAGGCGCGGGGTCGGCTGCTGGCGTCTTGGGGGCAACAGGCTCAGGTGCCGCCCGGGCAACGGGTTGCGGTTTGGGTTCAGGCTTGGGTACCGGTTTAGGCTTGGGCGCTGGAGCTGGCGCAGGCTTGGGTGTCGGTTTGGGTATCGGCTTGGGCTCTGGCATCGGCTCCACCACGGGGTCGGGTTTTGCCTGGGGCCGAGTCTGGGTCACGGTAGGCAGCATTTGCACGCTAATGGGCCCGGGTTTGCCCGGAGCCATGGCAATAGTCAGCTCTTCACGCTCCATGGCTTGAGCCAATAATCCGTGTAGCAACAAGGAAGCCAGTGCAAATACGACGTAGCGTTTAAAACTCACGATAAGACCCCGACAAGATGAATGAGAGTGATTCCGTTTACAGGCGCATAGAATACTTATTTTTGGCGCCATGTCTATTGCTATTCTTAATGATAATGAGTTGCATTTGGGTTGTGGCTGTATTAGCCTGCTGCAGCTCAATTTCATGGGGATAAACACAGTGCGACATCATGTAACTCTGGTTGTGGCTGCTCGCCACACCGCGATAGCAATAGCGATAGGGAATGTTTTACTGGCCCCCGCCATGGCCGCAGGAATGAGTGAACTGGACGAAGTCCTGGTACAGGCAAGCCGTGATAACAGCACGCAAATGCAAAGCAAACGCAGCACGGCGGTGATCACGCGCCAGCAGCTGGACGAACAGCAGCCCGGCTCAATTGCCGAGGCGCTTAAATACCAGCCGAATATCGAGGTAGGGGGTGGGCCTCGCGCGAGCAATCAGCAACCGGTGATCCGGGGGTTGAGCGGTCAACGGGTGTTACAGCTTACCGATGGTGCCCGACAGAATTTTAATGCGGGTCACAGAGGCACATATCAAATCGATCCCGAGTTGCTTGAACAAATCGATGTGATTAGAGGGCCTGCCAGCAGCCAGTGGGGTAGCGGTGCCATCGGTGGTGTCGTTGCGCAAACGACCCGGGACGGCCGTGATCTGCTTGAGGGGGAGCAATCTCTGGGTGGCTATGTGAAACAGGGATTTGATACCGCCACCGATAAAACCAAAACCAGTGGTGCCCTGTATGGCGTGCTGAATGATCGGCTCGACCTGCTGCTGAGCGGCTATTACAGCGATCAAAACAATATTCGTCTGGGTAATGAACAAAGTCTGAGTCACTCCGGCGAGCGTGATAGCGGCGGCATGGTAAAGATGGGATGGCAGCTGGATGACAGCCAGCGGCTGACGCTGAGCCACCGACAGAGTGAAAGCACAGGTTCGGTGCCGGGAAACCCTGCCGCCAATATGAGCGAAAGTAGCCCCTTAATCGACCGCGAGTCGGTCGATAGCAGCACCATTTTGGGCTACCACTATCATCCCGACTCCGAACTGGTGGATCTGGAGGTGAGCCTGTTTCGCAACAAGACCGAGGTCGATGAATATCGTGTCAGCGCGAACCAGCAAGACAGCACCGATTATCGGACTCTGGGGATGAATCTGGTCAACCGCTCGACGCTAGACTGGGGCAGGCTCACCTATGGTGTGGATGGCTTTCAGGACAAGAGCCAGGGACAGCGGAGCGGTGCTAACCGTCCCATCCCTGCCGATGGTCGGACCCGGGTGATGGGCGGTTTTCTGCAGGCAGAGCTGCCCCTGGCGGATGACTGGGCATTAACGCCGGGCGTACGTTATGACCATTTTGAGACCGAGGCCAGGAATATCAGAGACTCGCAGCGCAGCGACGATGAATGGTCGAAGTCTCTGGCGCTGAGCTGGCAAGCCAGCAACTGGCTGCAGTTGATTGCGCGTTACGATGAAGCCTTCAGGGCACCGACCAGTGAGGAGCTTTACAGTACAGGCACACATTTCGTCATCGGTGGCCCCTTGGTTAATACCTTTATCTCCAACCCGGATCTCAAGCCGGAAAAAGCCAAAAACAAAGAGTTGATGGCGCGGATGCGGTTTTCCGGGTTGCTGGCAGCAGAAGACAGCCTGCAGGTGAATGCGAGCTTGTTTGAAAATAAGGTAACCGACTTTATCGAACAGCAGGTGATTATGGACTTCCGAAACATGGTATTTGAGTCCCGATATCTCAACGTACAAAATGCCGAGCTGCAAGGTGGCGAGCTGGCCATGGATTACCGCTGGCAAGATCTCGAACTCGGCGTGTCTTACGGCCGCACCATGGCGAAAGACCAGAACACGGGCAGGGCCTTAGAGGGCATACCGGCCGACAAGTGGGTGGCCAGCGTGGGGTATTGGTTATGGGATCGCCAGCTTAAGCTGGGGGCCAGGGCGACCTATGCCGACTCGGTGAGCGCCGAAAGTGCTGAGTACGATGACTACAGCTTGCTGGATGTCGGTGCCCACTGGTATGGCCGTGGCGGTCTGGATGGCATTGAGCTGGGGTTGACCGTGGATAACCTGACCGACCGTCATTATCGCCGTGCCTTTAGCGAATTATATGAAGCTGGCCGTAACGTGAAGCTCAATGCGCTATACCGTTTTTAACAGGAGGAGGTGCCCCTATGCCCGAATTAACGACCCAGGTACGTGATTTGCTGGCCGCCGAGCCCAGGTTACGGCCCGCCGATATGGCCAGGCGCTTGTCGGTGCCCGAATGGGAGCTGGTGAGCCGTCTGCCGGAAACCCTGATTGTGACGCTCCCCGGCGTTCATGCGCAAACCATCCTGGAGCGAGTCTCCGGCTGGGGGCGCGTGACCACCATCGTGGAAGTGGCCGGCTCGGTATTTGAAGTCAAGGCCAGTCTCCCCAAAGGGCGAATCGGCCATGGTTATTACAACTTATTGGGTAAACCGGGCCAGTTGCACGGTCATCTCAAGCTGGATGCGGTGGCCAATATCTCGTTGCAAAGCAAGCCACACCGCGGCAAGGAAGCCTACGCCATCGTATTTTACGACGCAGACGGCGGCTGCATTTTCAAGATTTATGTGGGCCGAGACGAACAGGGCACGCTATTTCCCGAACAGGTTGTTGCATTTAACGCACTAAAGGAGCTGAAACATGTTTGATAAACAAGAACGCCTGCAGGGTCGCCTGGAGCCAGAAATCCGCGAATTTCGCGATGCCACGCACACCCTGGTATTGGCCACGGTCGATGCCGAAGGTACGCCTAACGTCAGCTATGCGCCTTTTGCCTTGCGGGAAGACGGTTATTACATTTTGATCAGTGAAATGGCACGGCACACCAGAAACCTGCTGAGCAACCCCAAAATCTCGTTGATGATGGTGGAAGACGAGCAAGCCAGTCGTACGCTGTTTGCCCGCAAGCGTTTGACCTTTGATGCTCGCCCCGAGCTCGTGACCCGTGATACCCCCGAATGGCAGGCAGGCATTGATGCCTTGCATGGGCGCTTTGATGACACAGTGATCGGCCTGAGCAAGCTGGAAGACTTTCATCTGTTTCGCCTGGTCCCCTTGCAAGGCCTGTTCGTGAAGGGCTTTGGTAAAGCCTTTGCCGTGAGCGGCGATGATCTGGTGGATGTACTGCATTTGACCGATGGCCATCGGCCGGCCGTCTCCGCCTGACAAGGCGTTGTAAGCTGCACCGCAAAAGCTCGTTAAACTGGATGGTAACGGGCTTTTGTATTTGCAACCCGGTTGGCGCTGTGCCACAACAGGGTGAAGCACAAAGGGGCGGGGGAGCATGAAACGCCGGTGTTTCAGGTATGGGCGTGATGCCCCGGGCTTTACCGAACACTCCTTGCGGCTGTCAGTTTGGTCTAAAGTTTACATAATCAACACAAGGATGAATCACTCATGGATGCAATTTCTGTTGGCGATATTATGACCCGAGATTTGCTGACCCTGGATCAGTCGGCAACCCTGAAGGATGCGCATGATCTGATGCGAGAAAAAAGCATCCGGCATATTCCCGTGGTCGACCCCCTGACCGGCAAGCTGCTCGGGATACTGACACAAAAGAGCATGATTACCACCATTATGAGGCTGTTATCGGACTATGGCGTCAGTGCCCTGGAGCGCCGTGAGCGCGAGTGCCGGGTCGTTGAAATAATGGATTCCGACTTTGAGTCCGTAGACCTGCACGCGCCGCTGACCGAGGTGGTGTCGTTTTTTCTGAAGAACAAACATGGTTGCCTCACTATCGTCGACGACAAGCAGTGTCTGAGTGGCATAGTGACCTCGTCTGACTTCGTTCGTCTTTGTGCCCGGTTGCTGAATAAATCCTAGGGCGATATGCTCGCCGGCCGCGCAGGGCTATGCAGAATCCCGTATCAGCCGTTATCTGGCCGGCATCATTGATAACCTCTCCTCGGTAACCTGTTATCATCACCTCCTCGGGCCCTGGCTCCGGGAGCCTGCCTTGCCCGACTTCAGCAAACGATTTACTTATCCGGGAACATGAAAAGGACGACAGCATGCGACACCAACTTCCCTCTATTATCGCGTTATGCTGCTTTGAGGCGACCGCGCGACACCTGAGCGTCACGTTGGCCGCAGAAGAGTTAAACCTGACTCAGAGTGCAGTCAGCCGACAGGTCAAGAATCTTGAAGACATGCTCGGCTGTGAGCTGTTCCTCCGAGTCCGCCAACGGCTGCAGCTGACCGATACCGGTCGCAACTACGCCCAGGAAGTCAGCCTGCTGTTAAACCAGCTCAAGGCCGCGACCTCTCTGGCGCGTTGCGGCTCTGGCGGTAAGCTGCACATCGGCGTCGAGCCCTCTTTCAATACACGCTGGCTGCTCCCCAAGCTGGGCGATTTCACCGCCCGCTATCCGCATATAGAAGTGGAGCTGATGAATGATCTGCGTCGACTCTACGAACGGCATGAAGGGTTTGACATCGGCATTCTGTATGGAGATGGCAACTGGGCCGGTTTTGACTCGCACTTTCTGATCCAGGGTGAGCTGCTGGCGGTCTGTACCCCCGAGCTGCTCGAACACTACGGGCCGATTGTGGAATTAACGGATATTCTTCGTTACCCGCTACTGCATCACGACGCCTACGCCGCGTCCTCACAGTTATCGTCTACCTGGCTCTGGTTACACGCGGCCGGTCTGAGTAATGACGAGATCGAAGCCTTGCCGGGACAGCACTTCGAGCATTTCCGGTTCGTACTGGATGCTGCGTTGCATGGCCTGGGTGTTTCTGTGTTACCGGCCTACCTGGTGGCAGGGGAATTGGCAGAAGGGCGCCTGGTTGCGGCCTCCCGAACTCCCCTGGTATGCGGTGCCTACTATGTCGCAATTCGCCGGCAGCGGGCCCGGGAACCCGAGGTTCAGGCTCTGGCCAACTGGTTGCTGCAGTCGGCCGAAATGCCCGAAGGGGACTAAAACGCTACTATCTCAATAAAAAATATCCCCCGGCGTTGCCGGGGGATATTTGTCTATATTGACACTCAGGCGATGCAACCCTCAAATGCCTGCTGCAGGGCGCCGCGATCCAGGCCACCGCGGGTACTGATCAGCACCAAGCTGGTTGCCGGCTCACTCTCTCCCCAGGGCTCGCCGGGTTGTAGCTCGCTGCGGCTGCCGACCAGGTGCAACACGGCTCGCTGATCCGGCAGCTCCGCCAACTGACAGAAGCCTTTGGCCCGGTAGATGCTGGCCGGTAGTGCCGCCAGGGTCTTCCGCAGCGCTGCCAGAGACAGCGGCTGGTCGCAAGACCAGCTCCAGCTCTCGAATTGCCGGCCGTGGTCAAGATGATCGCAATGATCATCGCAACGGTGTGCTGGGTCGTCGGCTTCAGCCGGGGCGTCGCTGCCGTCCAGGCGTGCCGGGTTGAAGTGTCCGACACCAAGCACCAACTCGAGTGGTACCTCGCCGAAGCGGGCTTCCAGTAGCCGGACGCCGGGGTAGAGCCAGCGCTGACGCAGCATCTCGATCTGCTCCGGGCTGGCCAGATCGCACTTGTTAAGCACGACAATGTCGGCGATGTCGAGCTGCTCCATCGCCAGTTGCGCCAGATCTCCGTCGAGACTGGTGAACTGCTCGGCATCGACAACCGTCAGCACGCTGTCGATGGCCAGTCGGTCGCGAAACTGCGGGTAGCGCAGGGTGGCCGCTATCTTGCTCGGGTTAGAAACCCCACTGGCTTCAATCAGTATGTACTCGGGGCGGTTCTCCTTCAGGCTCAACAACTGTGACAGCTGGGCGATCAGATCGCTTTCGACGGTGCAGCAGATGCAGCCGTTGGCCAGACTGACCATGGTCTGTGTTTCACTGACGATCAGGTCTTTGTCGATATTGATAGCACCAAAGTCGTTGACCATCACCGCCATCCGCAGCCCGGTATCGCTGTTAAGAATGCGGTTAAGCAGCGTGGTCTTGCCGGCTCCGAGAAAGCCCGAGACGACGGTGACCGGTATCGGTGGTCGTGCTTGTTTCATTATCCGTTCTCCCTTCAGAATGCTGGCAGCTCGTATTGCCAGATGGCCTCACGGGCCGAGCCTTCAAGCTCGCCCTTGGCATCCCACACAAAATCGCCCTCGATCATGGTCAGCTCCACACGGGTGTTGTGGACGTTGCCCTTGGGCGCCTGCTCGAAGAGATTGCGGTCGAGCACGATAAGATCGGCAGATTTGCCTACCTCGATAGAGCCGGCCTTGTCTTCGATGCCCATCGACCAGGCGCCGTTAATCGTCATGACCCGAATGGCCTGCTCCAGGCTGATTGGATCACCGTAGAAGGAGCCGTCCTCTTCTTCCCAGGGGTTTTCTCGCGTGATCATCGCTTCAAATCCAATCCAGGGATCCAGGCTCGAGACCGGCCAGTCCGTTCCCATCACTGCCACTCCGCCGGCATCAATCACGCCCTTGAAATTGTAGGCACGCTGCATTCGATCTTCGCCGAACACGGCGCGGGCATAGGCGAAAGACGATGGGTACCAGCCCACCGGCGAAAACTCGGCGGTGACGTCCAGTTCGGCAAAGCGCGGCAGGTTGGCATCCAGTAGCGTAGTACTGTGAGCACACTGGTGACGGACACCGGGACCACCGTTACGCCGCCGAGCTTCGGCAACGGCGTCGAGGAACAGATCGGAAGCACCGTCGCCGGTGCAATGGGCGATCACGCGGATCCCGCGCCGGTCCATGTCGCTGACCATGTCGGTGATGTGCTCCGGTGTCAGGTTCAAGTGGCCGCGCCAGTCGCTCTCGCCGGGCCAGGGGCTCGACAGGTATGACGAGCGTGACTCGTGGGTCCCGTCGAAATGGAACTTGACCGCGTTGGCGTTGAGCCGGGCGCTGCGGTAGAAGTGCCGCTCGCCGGCCAGCAGTTCCCAGCGGCGCTTGACCGGGAAAATATCGTCCTGCCAGCTGATTGCGGCCTCGACACGCACCGTTAGCTGTCCTTCCTGATCGATCGCCCGCAGTGCATCCAGGCGGTGTTCGCAGACGTGGACGTATTTGGTGCCGACGACGCCGCGGCCACTCTGAAAGTGCACCCCTTCGCGGTAGGCCCGTTGCAGCGCGTGCGCCGGTGTTGGGGGCATAGCCGCGTGGATGAGGGCGTAAGCGCCGTCGACCAGAATGCCGGTCGGCTCGCCGCTGATGCCGTCACGCTCGATGTAACCGTGGCGTGGGTCCAGGGTGTCGACGCCAATGCCGGCCAGCTCCAGCGCCTTCGAGTTCACCAGCATGCATCCCCAGGAACGGTCGAGAATGGCCACCGGGCGGTCCGGAAAGAAGCTGTCCAGCCAGGCACGATCCGGCACTATACCGGCTTGCTTGAAGGTGTAGCGTACGAAGTAGGTGCCGTAGATCCAGTTGTCGTCCGGGTGTGCCTCGGCGTAATCCAGCATGGCCTGCTTCACCTGCTCGGGCGTGGGATCCTCGATACCCACATCGAGGTAACCGGCGTAGCCGGGAGCCAGCGCCAGATCCGGGTGAGTGTGCATGTCGTAGAGACCGGGCATGACAAAGCGTCCGCCCAGATCCAGCACCCGGGTGTGATCCTTGATGTGGGCGGCGACTTCGTCAGCGCTCCCCACTGCGATGAAGCGTCCCTGACGAATCGCTACCGCTTCGGCCCAGGGGTTGCTCTCGTCAACCGTGTAGATGCGGCCGTTGGTCAGTACCAGCTCGGCGCCGTCGGCCAGGCCGCGGACATTGGAAGAAAGATAATTTTCGGGGCGTCCCATGATGCTTACCTCAGTAACAAAAGTCACCGGCTTTTCCGTACCGCTCAAGGCGGATCAAACGGTCAAGCCGGTGGGGATAAAAGTACAGCTCAGCCGAGGATCAAGTGGCCTAACAGCGACAGAATCGGCAGTGCAATTAATACACGCAGCAGGTAAATCACCAGCAAGTCGAGCAGCTTCAGGCCGATACCGGCGCGTACCAGTACGATGGCCGCCTCGGTCAGGAAGATAATCTGGTTGACTGCGACACCCGCCAGCACGAAACGCGTGACCTCACTCTCGATGTTGGCTCCCAGCAACGACGGCATTATGCTGTCGACAATGCCCGCCAGCAGGGCCGGAGCGGCCTTGTCCGCCTCCGGCAGGCGCAGCAGCTCGAGCAAGGGCACCAGAGGCTGGGATAATGTCTGAAACAGGCTGGTGAATTCGATCAGTGCCAGACCGGTACAACCGACCAGCATCATCGCCGGATAGATACTGAAAGCCACATCGGCACTGGCATGCAGGCTGCGCTTGAACAGCTCTTGTGGCGAAGCGGCGCTGGCGGCACGCTCGACGGCGCGACGCAGCCCCAGCGCAAACAGACTCTCGCCTGGCTGGCGCGAGGACGCCACTTGCCGGCCCGATTCCGGGTGGTAGGCCTGGGGTTTGGATCGCAGCGGTGGCAGCTTGGGCACTATGATGGCGCAGATCACGCCGGTAATCGTGACCGAGGCATACCAGGGCAGGAACACATGATCCATGCCAATCAGCTTGAGCAGCAGGTAGGAATACGCAATCGAGACGATGGAGAAGTTGGTGGCAATGATGCAGGCCTCGCGGCTGGTATAGAAACCGCCACGGTACTGCTGGGTGGTCATGATGATACCGACGGCGGAGGCGGACATCCAGGATGCCAGGCAGTCGACCGCCGCACGACCCGGCAGGCCGAAGAGCTTCTCGAATACCCGCGACAGCAAGCTGCCGACAAACTCCATCAGGCCGTAGTCCGTCAGCAGCGGCAGCAGCAGGGACGAAAGCAGGTATATCGCCAGTACCACGGGGCCAACATCGTAGAGCATGACACCGCCGGTGTTACGGTGCCAGATCCACTCCGGGCCGACCTGGAAGTAAACCATCAGCATCAGCACGGCGCCGATCACCCGTATCACGGTCCAGCCGAGGCCCGGGTTGAACAACTGCACGAAGCGGTTAGGGCTGAGCTTGAGCGGGCTGAACGAAACCAGGAGTGTAATCACCGTCGGGATGACGGCTACGCCGACCGTCACCGGCACCATCATGGGCTTGAGGACGTCGTTCACGAAATCGATGATGAAGGCGATCATCACCGTCAGGCGTCCGTCGGCATGGATGGGCGTCAGGAACAGCAATATCCCAAGCAGTGTCGGGATGATAAATTTGGCAAGTTGGGCGGCACTGTAGGAGCCAGTGGCCTTCAGTGTGCTCATAGAGGTATCTGAATCCGGTTGTTGCGACATGTCTTCACCTTAACCTTAAGTCATATTATCCAGCCCGCCTGGCGAGGCGGGAAAGAGCAGTCGGTCACCCGTTAGCTGACACAGCGACAGCGGGTGTCCCCCTTACTTCGAATAGAAGATGGGCGCCGTTAGCACCGGTAACTGTCGTCGAGTCGATCGAGCTTGCGCAGTTGCGCCTGCCAGACCAGGTCGACACTCTCTTGGTGATAGACAGGACTCGCAAATTGCTGTGCGGTAAACAGGCAGTCTTTGACCGCCGGCATGACCAGCTTGCGTCCGGTTTTCATGGCCTCAAGCTGGATTTCGCAGGCCTGATTCAGGTAGTACATGTAGAAAAAGGCTTCGGCAACGCTACGGCCTACGGTCAAGAGGCCGTGATTGCGCATGATCATGCAGTTGCGATCACCGAGGGCCGCGACGATGCGGGCACGCACCTCAAGGTCCAGCGGAATGCCTTCGTAGTCGTAGTACGCCACGCGATCATAAAAAGCCATATTGGTCTGGTTAAGCGGCTGCAAGCCTTCTTCCAGCGCCGCGACTGCCATGCCGGCCAGGGTGTGGGTGTGCATCACGCAAACGGCATCGTGGCGATGAGTATGGATGGCGCTATGCACCGTAAAGCCGGCCGGGTTGACGTTGGGGTCGCTGTTATTGAGTTTATTGCCGTCGACGTCAATTTCGACCAGATTCGAGGCCGTGACCTCCTCTGGCAGCAGGCCATAGGCATTGATCAGAAAGGCGGGCTCGTCACCCGGTACCCGCAGCGATATATGGGTGAAAACCTGATCGCTCCAACCATAGTGATCCAACAGGCGATAGGCTGCCGCCAGATCGGTGCGTAGCGCCTGCTGAGTGTCCTGTTGTTGCATAATAAAACTCCTTCTTTGTGCTCAACGCATCCGAGATATGATTACATCTAGATAACAGGAAGGTTACAGAAGCTTTCCAGCACGGGATAACAATATATCCTCAAAACCGTATTCCAAAATGTAATGAACTCACAGGGCAATAGAATGTGCCTCTTGATGAGAGTGTGAGCAGGGGGAAGCCACAGCGATTGTCTTGTGGCCGCCCAGCCTTACTCAGGGTTTCTTCGTGTGGACTCGCGGGCGATCAGCTCACAGCCGACGTCGATAGCCGCCGTTTTTACCTCCTCGCCGCGGATCTGCTGGTCAAGTAGCTCGACCGTCAGCCTGGCGACCTTTTCTGCCGGTATGCGCACGCTGGTCAGTGAGGGGGTCGAAACCTGCGCGATCGGCAAGTCGCCAAAGCCGCAGATGCCGAGGGGGTCTGGTACCTGGATACCCAAGCGCTGACAGCGGTAGAGGGCGCCGATAGCCTGCATGTCATTGGTGAAAAAAAGCGCATCACAGGGGATTTCATCCCGGGCATAGAGCTCAATCACCCTGGTACCATCATCGAGGCTGGGGATGGAGGAAGTCTTGAAACGAAACGGCTCGAGGCCAAGGCCGTCCAGTACGGCCTGGCGAAATCCCTGCCAACGCAGCTCCTCGCGCTCGTCGTCGAAGCCGAAGAATCCCGGGCGTTGATAGCCTTGCTCGACCAGGTGCTGTCCTGCCGCATGGCCTGCGGACCAGTTGGAGAAGCCGACCACGCGGCCAATTGGCTGACGGGGGAGTGGACCTTCCGGCAGATCCCACAGCTCCACCACCGGAATGTCCGCTCCGCGCAGGAGCGCCAGCGTCTCCTCGTTGTGGTAACCGTAGGCGAGGATCAGGCCGTCGAGCTGGCGGCCGAGAAAGGCGCGTAGCAGATGAGCTTCCTGATCGGGGGAAAAGACCGTTTCGCCGATCAGCAGGTGGTATCCCTTCGCCGCCAATCCCTGCTGCAGTTTTTCGATGGTGGTCGCCAGAATAGGGTTGGTAATGGTGGTCATCAGGGCGCCAATCATACCGCTGCGTTTCGTGATCAGCGCCATGGCAGCGAGATTGGGCACGTAGCCAAGTTGTGCCGCGGCTTCCTCTACCTTGCGTCGGGTCTGCTGGGAGACGACGTCGGGCTTGGACAGGGCGCGAGAGACTGTCATGCTGGAAACGCCCGCGAGTCGGGCGACATCCTTGACCGTGGGTTTGCGCTTGGTGGTCATGTATTTCTCGGGTTGAATAAAAGGGGTGGGTGCGTTGGCGCTAACATAGCGGCATTGAACACAGTTTGCATCTGCCGCAGACAGCCCGGAGGCAACAGGCTTGATGTCTGACCGGTATGGCTGCCAGCTTTCGCCCGGACCATGAATAAAAAGGGGCTCGTTAGAGAGCCCCATTTTGCATGAGCAGGCCTGTGGATATGAATCAGTCCAGCGGCCGGGTGATATGTTTGACCTCAAGGTAGGCAGACAGCCCCCAGGGTCCCAGCTCGCGGCCAATACCGCTGCGCTTGAAGCCTCCCCAGGACGTTTCCGGAAACACCACCTGCAGACTGTTGATCCAGATGTGCCCGGCATCCAGGGCTTCGGAAACACGCTGTGCCCGTTGGCCGTCGGCCGTGATGATGCCTGCGGCCAGGCCGAAGTCATTATCGTTGGCCAGGCGGATCGCTTCGGCTTCATCGGTGAAGGTGCGCACGCACAGTACCGGGCCGAAGATCTCCTCGCGCCAGAGGGCACTGTCGGTTGGTACGTCGACGAAGATTGTCGGCTCGATGAAGTAGCCACGATCAAAGCCTGCCGCGCGATTGCCGCCGGTCAGCAGTTGTAACCCTTCTGCACGGCCGCGTTCGATATAAGCCTGCACGGTCTGGTACTGGGCGGCACTGGTGAGGGGGCCCATTTGAGTGTTGGTGTCAAAGGAATCACCGAGTGTGATCGCTTCGCTGGCGGACTTGAGGCGTTCGAGCAGCTGCGGGGCGATACGCTCCTGCACCAGAAGCCGCGATGTCGCCGAGCACATCTGACCGGCGTTGTAGAAGATGCCACCGAGGATCCATTCGACGGCGCCGTCAAGATCCGCATCTTCGAACACCAGCATTGGCGACTTGCCGCCCAGCTCCAGGCTCACCGACTGGATCTGTTTCGCGGCGCTCTGCATGACCGTCTCGCCGACACGATTGCTGCCGGTGAAGGAAACCTTGTCGATGCCCGGGTGGTTGGTGAGCGGAGCTCCGACGTCGGGGCCGGAGCCGTTCACTATGTTAAGCACACCGGCCGGCAGCCCGACCTGTTGTGCAATTTCGCCCATCTGGAGTTCCACCAGCGGGGTCACCTCCGATGGCTTGAGCACTATGGTACAGCCTGCTGCCAGGGCTGGCGCGACTTTCCAGGCGGTGGTCACGAAGGGAAAGTTCCAGGGCACAATCAGCCCCACGACACCCGCCGGCTCAAGGCGAGTGCGAGACTCGAAGCCCTCGGCCGCCAGCACCACGGGGACGTTCTGGCGCTCATCCAGTTGCTCGGCGAGTCCCGCGTAGTAGTCGTAGGTCGCAATGGCGTCACCGATGTCAATTTCGGCCTCGAACAGTGGCTTGCCGTTATTGCGTGAAGAAATCGCCGCCAGTTCCCCGGCCCTTGCTTCAATGGCCCGGGCGATGGCACGCAGGTAGCCGGCACGCTCGGCACCGCTGGTACGACGCCAGTCGGCGAAGGCGCGACGCGCCGCACTGACCGCCAGATCCACATCCTGCGGGCCACCGGCAGCGACCTCCGCTATCACTTCTTCGGTCGCCGGGTTGATCACCGCCAGGCAAGCATCCGTACTGGGGGCGACCCAGTGACCATCGATAAAGAACTTGTCGTAACTCATTATGCCTCCAGGATGAAAGGCGCGTCTTCACGCACTTCGATGATGGTCGGGCGGGTCGCGCCGGCGGCGGTCTGCAGCAGGTCCCGCAGTTGCTCGAAGCTGGTGGCCTGTTCGGCGTGGCAGCCGAAACCGCGGGCGATGGCGAGCAGATCCGGCGTATAAATATCGACGCCGATGGGCTCGATATCACGGCTTTCCATGTAGTGCTTGATTTCGCCGTATCCGTCGTTGTTCCAGAGTAACACTATGATGGGGGTTTTCGCTTCCACCGCCGAGGCCAGCTCCGGCAAGGTGAACTGAATGCCACCATCACCAATCAGTGAAACGACCGGACGCTGCGGAGCCGCCAGCTTGGCGCCGATGGCCGCAGGCAGGCCGTAGCCCAGGGTGCCGTAACCGGTTGCGGAGTTGAACCAGGAACGTGGACTGTGTGACTCGTACAGGTGGTTGCCGGAATAGACTGGCTGGGTCGAGTCGCCCACGACGATCACCTCTGGCAGTACCTGCTGAATGGTCTCGAGTACCCGGCGCTGGCCGTTCCAGGCCGTCGGCTTCTGGGTATCGAGCAGCTCGCGCACCGCTCGAGCACGCTGTGCCCCCGGACTGTCTTCGGCTGTTCCTCCTGCCGGTTCTCCCAGTTCGCGGAGCAGGCCGTCAACGGCCAGCCCGGCGTCGCTAAGAATGGCGACTTCGGCCGGGAAGTTGCGGTTGAGCTGCTCGGGGTCAATATCGATGCGGATCAATTTACCGCCGAGGCGGAAGTTGCCGTCGAATACGGCGTCATAGTCGGTTTCGCCGAGCTCGGTGCCGATCGCCAGTACCACATCGGCCTCCAGTGCCAGTTGACGTACCGGTACCAGCGACTGATTCGACCCCAGTGCCAGCGCGTGTCCTTTAGGCAGCACGCCCTTGGCGTTAATGGTATATGCCGTGGGGGCGTCCAGGGCCTCCACCAGCCGGGTCATTGCCGCACCGCTATCGCTGGTGCCGCCACCGAGCAGCACCAGTGGGCGCTTGGCAGAACGCAGCAAATCGGCCGCGGCTTTCAACGCCGACGGGCAGGGCGCCGGGCGACTTGGCAGGGCCGCGGGTTTGAGAGACAGGTGATCGGCCGGTGCTGTAATGACATCAATCGGGATCTCGATGTGCACCGGACGTGGGCGGGCGCTGTTGAAGATCGCGAAAGCACGAGCCAGCACAGCCGGCAGCTCGTCCGGACGCATCAAGGTGTGACTGAAGGCGCTGACGCCAGCCACCAGGTTACGCTGCGACGGCAGTTCGTGCAGGTGTCCGTTGCCCATGCCGAGCTGCTCACGGTTGTTGACGCTGGAGATCACCAGCATTGGTACCGAGTCGGCGTAGGCCTGCCCCATAGCGGTGATGATGTTGGTCATACCGGGGCCCGTGATAATCAGGCATACGCCAGGCTTGCCGGTAACCCGGGCGTAACCGTCGGCCATGAAGCCTGCACCCTGTTCGTGGCGCGGCGTCACATGACGCAGCTCGGTGGACGGCAGGCCGCGGTACAGCTCCACCGTGTGTACACCGGGAATACCAAAGACAGTATCGACGCCATATCCCTCTAAAAGCTCGACCAGAACTTCGCCACAGGTTTTCATAAAACTCCTTCACTCATCAGTAAGGGTGATGGTTTTACCATCAGGAATACCCCGATGTTATCGATAACATATGGCTGATTGCAACCATTCATCACATATTTTTGATGACTGAACGCAGGTCACCCTTCATCTCCGGCATCAAGCACGCCGGTAACACCACGGATAGCCGGAGGTCAGGAGTCAGACGAGTGGGGATAATGGATCAGGTTGTAAAACACGGCGGGCGCCAGCAGGCCGAGATCGGCTCCTGGATGTGACCCCTTTATTCTAGAACCACTTGTTCAGTACTTTCGGCCAAAAGAGACGGAGTTCACCCACTTCACCAAGCTATAGTAAGGGTTCATGGTGTCTTTTCGTCCAGACAGGGGTATACGGCAATGGGTTGATTGCATACGCTTGGGAGATCACGGCGCGTGCGGAACGGTTGTGGTGTCCAATCAGGCAGGCGCAACATGCCCTCGATACTTATCATCGGACCTAACGCTTTTTCGATCGTGGGGGAGCGACTACAGGGTAGTACCGATACGTTTTTTAGTTCGATCCTAATCAGCCCGCAAATCTCTGGTCAGGCTTGTGAGTCATTTTCAGGAGGTTTATCAAGGCGTCTCGTTGACCGAAATTGCGGCGCACTGCTCAACGATGCCATACGCCTGGCTGAACTGATGTTGGCGAAGCACGCGACGTGCTCGCCCTACCGCTGCAACATAAGGAGGTCCCCCATTGCTGGAGCCGACTCAAGAAGCCCTTCCAAGTCTGAACGGCATTTCTCTACTGGTGTTGGACGAGGACCCGGGCATAGTACGCGGCCTGACACGGGAATTAGGCTATTTGGGCGCGGCAGTCACCGGTGTCAGTAGCCTCTATGAGGCGCGGCGGTCACTGGAGACCTGGTCTCCTGACGCGGTGCTGGCCGACCTACAGCTCAAGGACGGTCCTGGGCTTGAGCTGTTGCCCGAGTATCTGGTTCGTCATCCCGATGGCGCTTTCTATCTGCTCACTGAACAGGGGAGCATCGATAGCGCCGTCGAGGCGCTACGCCATGGGGTACAACATTATTTCGAGAAGCCGGTCGATCCGATTGCCCTGGCGTGGCACTTGGTCGACGATCTGGCCGTGGGTCGCTCGAGCCATGTTCTGGCTGAGCAGCTTTCTCCCTATCTCACGGTACGCGATCCGGTAATGCTCGAGGCACTGGGTGATCTACCCCGATTTGCCGCGAGTGGCGAACCGGTATTGATTCAGGGGGAAACCGGAACGGGTAAGGAGCTGGTTGCTCGGGCACTGCATGGGCTGGGGCCCCGCGCCCAGGGGCCTTTTATTGCCGTGAACTGCGGTGCCATTCCGGAAACCATGCTCGAGGCCGAACTGTTCGGCTACGAGAAGGGCGCCTTCACGGGCGCGACCCGCCAGCATCGGGGTCGTTTCGAGCAGGCCCATGGTGGCACCCTGTTCTTCGACGAGATCGGCGAGATGCCGCCCACCGCTCAGGTCAGCCTGCTGCGCGTGCTGGAAGAAGGACTGGTGCATCGTCTGGGCAGCGAGCGCGGCGTGAGCGTGGATGTCAGCGTGGTGGCTGCAACGCATCGTTCTCTGGAAAAACACGTCGAATCGGGTTTGTTTCGCCAGGACCTGCTGTTTCGCCTCAACGTGCTGGTTATCGAGCTCCCGCCGTTGCGCGAGCGTGCCGGCGACATCGAGCTGCTTGCCCGGCACTTCCTCGGCAAAATCCTGACCGACATGGGCAAGTTCGGCGCGGCGCCGACATTGTCCCGTGACGCACTCACCCTGCTGGCTGGCTACCATTGGCCGGGCAATGTGCGCGAATTGCGAAATGTGATGGTACGCTTGGCGATTCGCTTGCCCGAAGCTGTGCGTGAGGTCGGTACAAACCTGCTGGCACCGGTTTTACCAGCCAGAGCGTCCGGTGTCACTGGGGCCGTCGGGGGAGTGCTGATTCCCAGGGGGACAACTCTGGCTGATGCAGAAGGGCTACTGATCGATGCCGCCCTCAAGGAAACCGGCTACAACCGCAGCAAGGCGGCCAGGCTGCTCGGTATCGGTGAGCGGACCTTGCGCCGTAGGCTAAACGAGTCATGAGATAAAGGACGGTCCCCACTAACCTAGCTCAAAAAATGCTGTGACACCTCTTTTTGAAAAAATGCCGTCGGACGCGGTATTAGCATCTTTGCCAAGCGGGATCTCCAGCCAAACTGGCCGGATATTGCTCTATCGGCCGGCCACACTGACCGCAAGTTGTTCTTCATCTACGCAAGTAACTTAACAAAAACAATGAGCTTAACGCTGGCGCGTTCTTTGCAATGATAAAGATTGCGAGAGAAGCGGGCCGTAACGCAGCCCTGTATTCAGATTGCCATTCAAGGAGGTGCGCCATGTTCGGTTACTTAACCGGTTTCGATCGTGATGTCTTCGACCAGTTCGAGCGCATACGTCGAGAGATGGATGTGATGTTTGGTGGCGGGGGCGGAGACCCACTGGGTATCCGCTCGGTAGCTGCAGGGACCTACCCGGCAATCAATGTCGGCGCCTCGCCAAAGCAGGTGGATGTCTACATGTTTACCGCCGGGATGGATCCGAAGAGCCTGGACATCTCGTTGCAACAGAACCTGCTGACGGTATCGGGCAAGCGTGAGATAGAGCTGCCCGAGGGTGCGCAGGTGTATCGTCGCGAGCGGTTCAAAGGCAGCTTCAAACGTGTCATCACGCTGCCCGAGGACGTGGACCCGGACGGCGTCGACGCGGCTTATCGGGACGGCGTGCTGCATATCACAGTCCAGCGCAAGAAAGAGCTCCAGCCGCGCAAGATAGAAGTCAAGTGAGATGCTAATGTCAATTTGTAACTTGGATCTTTAAGCCAGAGGAGATTCAACCATGACCGACACCAAAACCATGAAAACGACCGAGTCGGGTCAGGTACAACGCCAAACCGAACGTGAGGCCGTTCTGCGTCCGGCGGTCGATATCTATGAAGACTCAACCGGGATCACCCTCAAAGCGGATCTGCCCGGTGTCTCCCGCGACCGGCTCGACGTACGGGTCGATGGCAACAACCTGACCATAGAGGGGCTGGCGGCGATCGACATGCCGGAGGGAATGGAAGCCCTGTATGCCGATATCAAGGGCACCCGTTTCCGCCGCAGCTTTACACTGAGTAATGAGCTGGAGACGGACAGGATCAACGCCGAAATGAACAACGGCGAACTGACTCTGCGTCTGCCCAAGCGGGCCGAGGTGCAGCCACGCAAGATCGAGATCAGCGGGGGCTAGGGTCTGTTGGCCTTTCGCGGTTAAATTTTGTTCGAGTTAAACGCGTTTTTATCGCGGCGAGTGGGTCGTAGCCTAGTCGTTCTAAGCCAAATCCCGCTCAACAAAGAGAAAAACGCGTCTAGCCGAACCCGAAGGGCAGCGCTTGTGAGCACACTGTCGCGTTGCCACTGATTATCGTGCTGGCCGTAAGTATGGCTCTGGTCATGTCGTCAACTGCGATCGTGCTCACCCTGGCGAGCGAGATGGTGTTCTGCACCACTCAAGCAAGTTTTACTGGCAGGAGGGAGACAAATGTCCACACTACATCATTTACGCGAAGGACTGAGCGAGGCTTGGGATACTCTGGTTGACGGTTGGCAGCGACTGTACCGGCGCGCTGCCGGCGCCATGACCCGGTTCACACTGGGCAAGGCGGCTCACGAAGACAATAGGGTTACAGGTCAGGAGGTTACAGTGCGCAGCGCGGGTTGGGGGGTGCTGGCGGCGGAGGTCTTCGACGACGACGACAAGATAGTGGTGCGTCTGGAAGCACCTGGCCTGGAAAAATCGGACTTTGATCTGGAGGTGATCGACAACTATCTGGTGGTGCGCGGGGAAAAACAGATCGAGCGTGAACGAACCGAAGGACATTACCACGTCACCGAGTGCGCCTATGGTCGCTTCGAAAGGGCGATACCCTTGCCTGAGGAGGTGGAGTCGACCAAGGCCCAGGCCAATTACAAAAATGGTGTGCTGAGAATCGAGTTGCCCAAGCTTGCCTCGCGACGTCGCCGTACCATTAAAATCGATATCCATTAGGAACTGTTGATCTTCTTCGTCTCGGCGCCAGGGGTATCAGCGAGGCAATGAGTGAGAGGTACGGGGCGTCTCGTGGCTTACCGAGCTGTTACCGGGGTCGCGTAGCGAGACTGTATGGTCTCTCGACGATAAAGCAAAATACGGCGGCTACCGATGGAATTCAAAGACTACTACAAGATCATGCGCGTCAAGCGTGACGCTACCCAGGACGAGATCAAGCGCGCTTATCGCAAGCTGGCCCGCGCGTACCATCCGGATGTCAGCAAGGAAGCGGATGCAGAGATCCGTTTCAAGGAGGTGGGCGAGGCCTACGAGGTGCTCAAGGACCCGGAGAAACGAGCAGCCTATGACCAGCTTGGTGCTAATTGGAAGTCCGGACAGAAATTCCGACCGCCGCCGGACTGGGACCAGGGTTTCGAATTCCATGGCGGCGGCTTCACCGGTGGAGATGCTGAACAGTTCAGCGACTTTTTCGAGAGTCTGTTCGGGCGTAGCGGCCAGACGCACGGTTTTGGCAGACGTTCGCGACGCGAGCTTCATGCACGCGGCGAAGACTCCTACGCCAAGGTTCTGATCGATTTGGAGGACGCCTATCAGGGGGCGACACGTACCCTGACACTGAAGCGCACCGAACTGGGAAAGGACGGCCGGCCGCGGCTCGAGGAGCGGGCCCTGAATGTTCGCATCCCCAAGGGCGTGCGCCAGGGGCAACATATACGCCTGTCGAAGCAGGGCGGCACCGGCATCGGCAAAGGCGAAGCCGGTGATCTGTTTCTGGAAGTCGAGTTCCGCCCTCATCCCTACTACAAGGTCGAGGGAAAGGATATCTACCTGAATCTCCCGGTGGCCCCCTGGGAGGCGGGGTTGGGGGCCAGAGTCAAGGCGCCAACGCCAACCGGCCCGGTCGACCTAAAGATACCCGCCAACTCGTCGGGTGGCCGCAAACTGCGGTTGAAAGGGCGGGGTATTCCAGCAAAAGAACCGGGTGACCTCTATGTGGTGTTGCAGATTGCCCTGCCAAAGGCGGACACCGATGCGGCCCAAAAGGCCTACGAGGCATTCGAGAAGGCAACCGAGTTCAATCCGCGTGCGCACCTGGGAGTTTGAATTATGGCGAAAGGCGAACTGTTGCAACTGCTGTCGGGTGATATTTTCGAGGAAGACATCGAATTGAGCCTGGCCGAACTGTGTCGGGCCTGCCAACTACCCGCCGAGCATGTCTTAGAGCTGGTACAGGAAGGGGTCATCGAGCCTGTCGGTCGCGATCCCGCATGCTGGCGTTTTCAAGCCATCTGCGTGCGGCGGGTGCGCTGTGCGCAGCGCCTGGAGCAGGACCTGGGTGTCAATATGGCGGGGGCTGCATTGGCGATCGATCTGTTGGAAGAGTTGGAACTGCTGCGGGTGCGACTGCGCCGGTTGGAAGGATAGCTCCGAAATGACTGTGATAAACAGCGTCGATACCATCGCCAGGCATGCCGCATGCCTGGCGATGGTATCGATTTCAGTCGCGTCCGGAACTATGCTAGACCCCGAACCGGATAATGGATCAGGTTGTAAAACACGGCGGGCGTTTCACCAGAGTTGCGATAACCGTGGGGCAGATCGGCGGGAAAACGCACCGCCGAACCCGGGGCCAGCGGCTGCCACTGGCCTTCCAGTAACAGCTCCATTTCTCCCCGCTGCACTATCACGTGCTCGATCACACCGCGCTCGTGGGGATCGGACCGGCGTTGATAACCGGGCAGCAGGGTCAGCTCCAGCATCTCGAAGCCAAACCTGTCTTCAAAGGGAAACAGGGGCGACACCAGCATGCCATCACCGGCCGGCTGCTGGCGCAGCGCATCGGCCTGCCGGTAGAGTGGACCGGGGTGGGGCTCGGGTGTCGGTTCCAGAAAGTCGGACAACGAGCTATGAAAGCCGCCGGCTATCTTCCACAGGGTGGCGATGGTGGGGCTGGACTCGCCGCGCTCTATCTGCCCCAGCATGGCCTTGCTGACCCCGGTTTCACTGGCACACCTGTCCAGGCTCCAGCCCCGTTGCTGGCGCAGGGTTCGCAGTCGAGTGGCAAGGTATTGATTTGGTTCCTGCATGGCATCTTTCCTGATTAATCTTGTTGTTGTGCGTTATAGCATACCTTTGCTAGCATGTGATTTTCGGACTGTGCGCTATAGCGCACAGTTTAATTATTCAAGGATAGATGACATGCGCTCGACCTTTCATTTTTCTCATTTGTCGGCGGGCTTTATTGCGGTGCTGGTCGGTTATACCAGCTCGGCGGCCATTATTTTTCAGGCCGCGGCCGCCGCCGGGGCCAGCCAGGCTGAAATCAGCTCCTGGATGTGGGCGTTGGGGCTGGGTATGGGCGTGACCTGCATTGGTTTTTCGCTGCGTTATCGCGAGCCCATTATCACCGCCTGGTCGACACCGGGCGCGGCCTTGCTGGTCACGGCCCTGGCGGGAGTGCCCATGAGTGAAGCGATAGGGATATTTTTGTTCAGCTCGGCGCTGATTGTGCTGTGTGGGGTGACCGGCTGGTTCGATCGCATCATGCAATTAGTGCCGGCGGGTCTGGCCGCGGCCATGTTGGGCGGCGTCTTGCTCACCTTCGGCTTGAACTTGTTTGTCTCGGCGCAAACTCAGCCCTGGCTGGTGGGAGCCATGTTGGTGACCTATCTGGCATTGCGCCGGCGCCTGCCTCGTTATGTGATCCCGCTCAGCTTGCTCGCCGGCTTGGCCGTCGCGGGGGCCGCGGGGTTGTTGCAGTTTGAACAGTTTAGCTGGCAGCTGGCACAGCCGGTGTTGATGATGCCCAGCTTTACGGCCAGCAGTTTGATCGGGATTGGCATTCCCTTGTTTATGGTTACCATGGCGTCGCAGAACGTACCCGGCATTGCCGTATTACGGGCTCATGGTTATCAGGCCAAGGCCTCGCCGTTAATCAGCTGGACCGGCATGACCGGACTATTGCTGGCGCCTTTTGGTGGTTTTGCCTTTAATCTGGCCGCCATTAGTGCGGCGGTATGCATGGGTAAAGAAGTCGATGCCGACCCTCGTCAGCGGTATAAGGCGGGAGTATGGGCGGGGGTGTTTTATTTACTCATGGGCCTGTTTGGCGCCACTGTTGTGGGGCTGTTTGCCGCATTACCGACTGAGCTGGTGATGGCCATTGCCGGCCTGGCTTTGCTGGGCACTATCGGCAACAGCCTGACGGTGGCCCTGGCCAATGAGCAAGAGCGGGATGCGGCTTTATTGACCTTCATGATCACCGCCTCGGGTGTAGCCCTGTTCGGTATCGGCAGTGCCTTCTGGGGGCTGGTCGTCGGTGGAACCGTACATTGCTTGAATCTGAGAAACAGCTGATTAGCGGTGAGGAGTGAGGGGGGAGGTGTAAGGCGTGAGGAGATCCCCTGCAAGGCGCTGCTTTAGCTGCGCAATGGCGCAAAGCGGCATTTTTGCTCTGGTGTCACATATATTGCCGTATTACCTAAACCTGTGCACCAGATCCTGCTGCGCAGGATTTAGCAGCTAATACTAAACTGAGTAAGTAACTGGTCTATTTAGCTGCTCTGTAAAGGTCGAACGAAGGGTCTACTCCACCGACACGCTGCAAGCACATCCCTGTGGCGCTCAAACACATGACATCCTTGTCATGTGATGGTCGGTGGAGTAGATCTCTTCATCCTCCCCCAGCTGCGGAGTTGCCTGTAGGTGCTATCTACAGACAACTCGGTGCTTGTGGAGAGGCAACAGAGATCGGCTCCCACGACCGTGAAATGACAGGGATGTCATTTCCCGAGCCCCCAAGGATGGGTTTATGGCGTGTCGTGGGAGCTGACTCTGTTTCCTCTGGTACTCAGCTTTAAAATAGATCATATTTTTACTTAGATTGGTATAAAGCAGCTACTACAGGGCTTCCGGCCGCCATAAAAAAGCCGACTGCGGTGCAGTCGGCTTGTTCTGTCTTTTTCTGGCAGCTATGTGTTATCCGTCGTGTCGGCCGTGGCGCTGCGGCTGATTGGGTTTGTTGCTGCGGGGTGACTTGTTATTGGCATTACGTGGATTTTGGCCACGTCCACCGTTGTGATTACCTCGACCACCCGGGTTGCCACGACCGCGATTATTCGCGCCCGGCTTTTCGATAGGAGGCTGCTGGCTGTCGGGAATGGGCTCGTAGCCCGGCATGATTTCCAGCTCGGCGGTTTGCTTGATCACCTTCTCAATCGCTTTAAGCAGTGGCTTTTCTTCAAAGCACACCAGCGACAGGGCTTCGCCTTGAATACCGGCACGACCGGTACGACCAATGCGGTGTACATAATCTTCGGCTACATGAGGCAGCTCGTAGTTGACGACGTGGGGCAGCTCGCTGATGTCGATACCACGGGCGGCAATATCGGTCGCCACCAAGACACGCAACTTGCCTTCTTTAAACTGGCTCAAGGCGCGAGTACGAGCACCCTGGCTCTTGTCGCCATGAATGGCCATGGCCGGCAGGCCGTCTTTATCCAGCTGCATCGCCAGGCGGTTGGCACCGTGCTTGGTGCGGGTGAACACCAGTACCTGCTGCCAGTTGTTGTGGCCAATTAAATAGCTCAGCAGGGCACGCTTACGGTTTTTGTCTACACCATAAAAACGCTGGGCTATGGTTTCGGCGGTGGCGTTGCGGGTGGCCACTTCTATGTGCCCGGGGTTGGTGAGCAAGCTTTCAGCCAGCTTTTTGATTTCGTTAGAAAAAGTGGCAGAAAACAGCAGGTTTTGTCGTTTTGCCGGCATCTTGGCAATAATACGCTGAATATCGCGAATAAAGCCCATGTCCAGCATGCGATCCGCTTCGTCCAGCACCAGCATTTCAATCCGTGACAAGTCGATGGAACGCTGTGAAACGTGATCCAGCAAGCGACCGGGCGTGGCCACGACGATATCAACCTTGCGACCCAGGGCTTTCATTTGCGGGTTGATGCTGACACCGCCAAACATGGCCAGAGTGGTCAAGTCCGAATGCCTGGCATAGGCGCGCAGGTTTTCTTCGACCTGAGCGGCCAGCTCGCGAGTCGGGGTCAGCACCAGGGCGCGGACGGGCGCTCGGCCATTGGCCAGCGGTTTGGCTTTTGTTTCGCTTAAGCGCTGCAACATAGGCAGACCAAAACCGGCGGTTTTACCGGTACCGGTCTGAGCTCCGGCAAGCAGATCGCCGCCTTTAAGTACTAACGGAATGGCTTGAGTTTGAATAGGGGTAGGTTCTGTATAACCACATTCATTAATAGCTTGAACGAGCTGGGCGTTGAGGCCTAGGGAAGCAAAAGACATGAGACTCCGAACAAATAAGGTCCTGGCGGACGGCTGAGAGGCATTGCCGATAGGCAAACTGGCATCATGATAACAGAAAAGCACAAAGTGCCATAAATTAAAGCGTTTTGTAGTAAGGAGGAAGCCGTGAAGAGTAAGGCGTAAACAAAGTGGTCAGCAGTACTTACCGCCGACCGCTTGTTGTTAACGGTTTATCTGTGAAGATCATATTGACTCCCCAGCTCGCTAGTTTGTCGGCCTGGCACTGTTGATTGACGGTATAACAATTCAGCTGATAACCGGCGGCGCTAACCGCTTGCGCCTGGGCTTGAGTCAGGTGGCGATAATGGCAGTGCAGGGCACGACAACTCAGCCGGTGCAGTTGTGTCTGCCAGTCGTCGGGGATCTTCTCCACCAACAGGGCGCGAGCGACATTCGGTTGCAGCTTCTGCAGGTGACGCAGGCAGTCGGGCTCGAAGCTGGAAAACAGCAGCTTCTCCGGGGCGAAGGGGCCTGGTGCCATGATCTCGCTCACCCGGCGACACAGCCGCTCCGCATCATCCCCGGGGTAGAGCTTGAACTCGATATTGACGTGCATGCCGAGCCTGGTGGCGAGGGCGAGATAATCCCGCAGCAGCGGTATGCGCTCGTCGGCGAAGGCGGGGGAAAACCAGCTGCCCGCATCGAGTCGGCTCAGTTCCTGCCAGTCGAATTGGCGCAGCCAGCCCTTGCCGTTGGTGCAACGGTTGACCTTTTCGTCGTGGGCAACCACCACCTGCTCGTCCCGGGTCAGCTGGACGTCGATTTCTACCCAGGTAAAACCCAGCCGATGCGCCTCGCGCAACCCGGCCAGGGTATTTTCCGGGGCCAGGCTGGCGATGCCTCTGTGTCCGCACACAATCATGGCCTGCTCCTGTTTTTCAGTGGCCGCCGCTTTTCGACCACAGCTGGATGACCGCCACTCCGGAGATGATAAGCCCCATGCCGATCAAGGCCGGCAAATCCGGGACCTGCCGATAAAACAGCACCGCCAGCAGGGTCACCAGCACTATGCCGGCGCCGGACCAGATGGCATAGGCGACGCCTACCGGCACAGAGTGCATCACCAGCCCCAGCAGCCAGAAGGCGATACCGTAGCCGGCTACCACCACCAGGCTGGGCCCGAGGCGGCTGAACCCCGCCGATGCCTTTAGTGCAGTGGTGGCAACCACTTCGGCAATAATGGCCACGGCCAGCAATCCATAAGCGTTCAATTCTATACCTACTCCTAAGCTGAGATTGCAGGTAATAGACCTGCCCTGTCACACTGCCCGATAATATCACTTTGTGGGGGATCATGAGTGACGGAATGGCCACTTTTGATGGCCGCCGGCTTATGAGTTTCGGGCAGGCGGGCCGAACAGGACGGATACAGATCCTGCCAGACAGTCAGGCTCGCCCCGTTTAAACGCCGGCAGTGGCTCGCCCTTTAAACGGGAGGCGGGTAATGGGGCCACGTGCAGTGTCCACAGCGGCGCCTTGGGCAAGGCTTCATCTGCCGTTACCGGATAAATCAGCACTATGTTCAGCCTGGGGTTGCGTTGCTGCAAACGCTGGGCCGTGCCCAGGCCTTCGGCGATATGAAACCGGCCGACGGTTAACATCATGCTGTGGCCGGGATGTTGCTGCAAGTAGAGCTGAATGCTTTCGGCCATGGTGTCGTCCCAGGTGGTTTGCGCGGCAAACTGCTGTTCGCTGGGGGCCTGACCATGGTGGCGATTTTCCATGAAGCGGGCCTTGTAGGCATCGTCGGCAAGCGTCAGCCGTTCGGCAACCCATTTGCGTTCATTGGCTGGTAACCGCCGTAAATAATCCGCCCCCTCGCGACCGATACAGCGCACCAGATGGCGTGGTGCGTTGGCGGCAATCACCGGGATGCTGGCGTCTCGGGCCAGGCTAATCAAGGGGCGATAGTCGCTGCGATAGCCAGGCCAGGCGTGACTTTTTTTGATAAATGCCTCCTCGCCCATCTCACCGGCCAAGTAGGCATCAAGCGTATCCTGGTTATCCCGGCTGAACTGCTCCATGGCCAGGGCGAGCGGCCGAGGCTGACTTAACAGCTGGGCCAGCAAGTCGGCCTGAAAACGGTGTATTCCCTGATGCCCGTGTAGTTCGCCCACCATAATCACGTCGGCCTCGGCCAGTTGCCGAACGGCATCTGGCAGTAACAGGGTGCTGCCCTGGGGATTTTGCAGCTGATAATGGAACAGGTTGGCTGTTGGTGCCGGCAAAGGCGCCATGCTGTGCGTCTGACACCCCGTGAGCAACAGCCCGGCAAACAACATGAGTAACCGCATGAAACAACCTTTATCAAAGAGAAACAAACAGTCAGGCTATAACCTATTATCATAGGCGACCTGGATCCACTATTGAATCGCATCTTACGCCTTACGTCTTACGCCTTACGTCTTACGCCTTACGCCTTACGCCTTACGTCTTACGCCTTACGCCTTACGCCTAACGCCTTACCGCCATCTTTATGTGCTTCGTTGCTGAAAACCGTGGCAAAATGCTTGAACAGGATGTTTTCTCGTCCTGACGATGCATAAATGCATGTCACCTCAACCTGTTATCACGAGCGACGGATATGACGCCTGTAGTCTGGCTTTCCTCGATGTTTGCCCTGTTTTTTTTCAGTTATGGTATTTATCTGCCTTACTGGTCCCTGTGGCTCAGCCATGTCGGGGCCGAGGCGGAGTTTATCGGTATTTTGCTCGGTATGGGCATGGCGGCTCGTTGCGTGGGCAACTTGCTGGTGATGGGCTGTATTCGTACCGCGCATCAGTTATTGCCTGCCGCCCGCTGGCTGGCCTGTTTGAGTGTGCTCGGTTTTGCCGCCTTCTACCTTAATCAGTCCAGTCTGGCGTTGATCGTGCTGATGATAGGGACGAGTGTGATTTACCCCTCGCTCATGCCCCTGAACGAGGCGCTGGCCAGTCGACTGATAGTGCAAGTCCGCCTGGATTACGGCAAGGCCAGACTATGGGGATCAGTCGCCTTTATTGTCGCCAGTATCGTGGTGGGCAGCCTGAACAGCCAGTGGGGCGAGCAGTGGATATTGCACATCATGGTGCTGGCGCTGGCCTTGATGTGGTTGATGAGCCTGCTGCCCATGACGCCGGCGCCTGTGGAACAGCATGACAATCGCCAGGGCGACAGCCTGTTGCAGGTGTGGCGCCGACCGAACATGAAACGGTTTTTGCTGATAGTGGGCCTGCTGCAGGGCTGTCATGCTTTTTATTATGGCTTTAGCGCCCTCTACTGGCAGCAGGAAGGATACGCCACCAGCACCATCGGATATTTGTGGGGACTGGGCGTGCTGGCCGAAATTGGGGTGCTAGCCATGAACCGACGATGGTTCGAGGCCATGACGGCGCGGCGCTTGTTACTGGCCGGAGCCGTTTGTTCATTGATACGATGGGGGCTGATGGGAAGTACCACTCACCTGGGCTGGCTTGCCGTGGCGCAGTTGCTGCACGCGGGCAGCTTTTGCCTGAGTCACTTAGGCGCCATGCGCTATATCAGTCGGGACTTGGATCCCGAGGCGGTGATTGGCGCCCAGGCGTTATACGCCGCGCTGTCCATGGGGCTGATGGTGGCGCTGTTACTGGTGGTGTCGGGCCAGCTGTATCCGATACTGGGGGGCTACACCTTCTGGTTGATGGCGGCGTTGATGCTGCCCGCCTGCTGGCTGTTGCGTACTTCTTTAACCACAACGGAATACATAAGGGAGACCTGATGCAGGGCTGGACCGTTATCTACATAGCGCTGGCGTATTTGGCGGTATTGTTTCTGTGTGCCTGGCTGGGTGACAAGGTGCGAATGGGTTACCGCGCCGGGCGCTTGCGACCCTTGCTGTACAGTTTTTCGCTGGCGGTCTACTGCTCCTCCTGGAGCTTTTTTGGCACTGTGGGGCAGGCCAGTACCGACACCTGGTCTTATTTTTCGATTTACCTCGGGCCGATACTGGTATTCATGCTGGCCGGCCCTTTTATTGCGCGCCTGATCGACGTGGCCAAGCGTGAGCACATTACCTCCATTGCCGATTTTATTTCCGCTCGTTACGGCAAGTCCCAGCGGCTGGCAGTCTATGTCACCCTGATCGCCATCGTCGGCGTCCTGCCCTATATCGCGCTGCAACTGAAAGCCATAGTGATGGGCTTGAGCCTGGTGGCGCCGGAGGTAGTGGGCGGAGTAGGCCGGGACGCCAGCGAGGTGGCCTTTATGGTCACCTTGCTGTTTACCGTGTTTATTCTGCTGTTTGGCACCCGTCATATCGATGCCACCGAACATCAACGGGGGGTGATGCTGGCCATTGCGGTGGAGTCTATCGTCAAGCTGGTGGCCTTTATCGTGGTGGGTGGCTTTGCACTCTGGCTGATCCTGGTTTACCCCAATCAGCAAAGGGTACTGGTGGCAGAAGACTTTATCGGAAATTTTGTGAACGTCACCGGCGCCAACCTGCTCGACATGGGGGTCTATACCCTGCTGTCGATGAGCGCCATCATCTGCCTGCCGCGCCAGTTCCATGTTACTGTGGTCGAGCATCATGATCCGGCAGATCTGCGCTGGGCCCGGCGCTTGTTTCCTGTTTATCTGTTATTGATGGGGTTGCTCGTGCTGCCACTGGCGCTGGCCGGGCAGCAGTGGCTGGCCGCCGATACGTCGCCCGATACCTATGTCATCAGCCTGCCGCTGGCACTGGATCAGCCCTGGCTGGCGGTACTGGCTTTCATCGGCGGGGCCTCGGCCGCCACCGGCATGATGATTATCTCCACCATAGCGCTGGCGATCATGGTCAGTAACGACCTGGTGCTGCCCATGATATTGCGACGCCGCCAGCTGCAGGGCGCCGATTTCGACGATTTTGCCCAGCTGTTGCTCAAGGTGCGCCGAACCGCCATTATCGTGATCATGATCACCTCCTGGCTGGTGTTTCTGTGGTTGAGAGACATCAACAGCCTGTCGCGGATTGGCTACTTGAGCTTTGCCGCCATCGCCCAGTTTGTACCCGCCCTGGTTCTGGGGTTGCTGTGGCGTGGCGGTAATCGGCGCGGAGCCTACTGGGGCCTGAGTCTGGGCATGGTGATGTGGCTGCTGAACCTGATGGCCGAAACCGGGTTGTTTGCCGGCGATGCCGACACCAACTTTCTGCTCTGGTTGCTGACGCCACCGGCCTGGGGCGCCGTGGGCGAGATGAGCCCAATCACCTGGGGGATCTTGCTGAGCCTGCTGTTTAACCTCGCCGGTTATCTGCTGGGTTCCTGGCTGTCGGTGCCCTCGGTCAGCGAGCGCTTCCAGGCGGCGGCCTTTGTCGGGCGCCAGCACAAGGATGACGGCGATGTTTACCGCGCCAAGGTGTCGGTACAGGAGCTGGAGCAACTGGCTTCCCGTTTTGTGGGGGAGGCCAGAGTCAGTCGGGCCTTTTCTCGCTATGCCGGCGAACAGGGCACACTGGAGGGCAGCATGCAGGCGCCGGCCAGCCTGATCCGTCATACCGAGCGGGTGCTGGCCGGGGTGTTCGGTGCCTCGTCGGCACGCTTGGTGTTGTCCTCCGTGCTGCAGGGGCGCTCCATGGAGCTGGAGGAACTGGCCGCCATCGTCGATGAGGCCGGCGATGTGTTTCGCTTTAACCGGGCTCTGTTGCAGGGCGCCATAGAGCACATAGGGCAAGGGATTTCGGTGGTGGATAAAGAGCTGAACCTGGTGGCCTGGAACCGGCGTTATATCGAACTGTTTGCCTATCCTCCCGGGCTTATCCAGGTGGGACGACCCATCGCCGATATTATTCGCCACAACGCAGAGCGAGGCCTGTGCGGGCCCGGCACCGTTGAGGAACATGTGACCCGCCGGGTCAATCACATGAAAGTCGGCAGTGCTCATGTGTCTGCCCGCACCCGGCCCGATGGCCGGGTGATCGAGATGCAGGGCAACCCCATGCCCGGTGGCGGCTTCGTGATGACCTTCAATGACATCACCACCTTCCGCCAGGCGGAGCAGTTGCTCAAAGACGCCAATGTGGTGCTGGAGGCCCGGGTGGCCGAACGCACCAGGGAGTTGTCGGCGGTCAACCGGCAGTTGCTGGCGGCGACCCATGAGGCCGAAAGGGTCAGTGCCTCCAAAAGTCGTTTTCTGGCGGCGGTGAGCCATGATCTGATGCAACCACTCAATGCGGCCAAGCTGTTTGCCTCATCCTGGCTGGAAACCTCGGGTGATGACGAAAGCCGTCGACTGGCCGGACACATAGACCGCTCCCTGGCGGCGGCAGAAGATCTGATCGGCGATCTGCTCGACATGTCGCGGCTGGAGTCGGGCAAGCTGACGGCCAAACCCGGTGACTTCGCGCTCAACAAGCTGTTCGATACCCTCAAGGCGGAGTTCGGGGTGCTGGCCGAACAGGACGGAGGCCGTTTCGATGTGGTGGCCAGCCGACTCGGCGTGCACAGCGACTCTCGACTGCTGCGTCGGATCCTGCAGAACTTCCTGACCAACGCCCTGCGCTACAACCCGGGCGGGCGTATTGTACTGGGCTTGCGCCGCTGTGGTGATGCAGAGCGGGGCGACGAAGTGCGTATCGAGGTGTGGGACAACGGCCCCGGCATCGCCCCGGATAAACAGGAAGTGATTTTTGATGAGTTCATGCGCCTGGAGCACGGTCAGCGTCATCATCAGCAGGGACTGGGTCTGGGGCTGGCCATCGCTCAGGGGCTGGCAGTGATGCTGGGCCACCGGCTGGCGGTGCGCTCAACGGAAGGCAAGGGCTCTGTGTTCAGCGTGACCGTGCCCCGGGCACAGCTGGAGGCCGAACAGCAAGCTCCGCCGCCACCGCCGTTACCGGCCACCAGCAACAGTCAGTTGGCGGGGTTGCGAGTATTGTGCATCGACAACGATACCGACATACTCACCGCCATGTCGGGCCTGCTGACGCGCTGGGGGTGCGAGGTAAAACTGGCTCTGAACGGCACCGAAGCGAACCGGCATTACCGTGATGGCTTCGAGCCGCAGATCATACTGTCGGATTACCATCTGGATGAAGGGGAAACCGGGGTGGCACTGGTAGAGACGCTGCACCGTGAGTTCGAACCTGTGCCGACCGTGGTGATCAGTGCCGACCGCCAACCCGAGCTGCAGGCCCAGTTACAGCAGTTGGGGCTAAGTTATTTAAGCAAACCGGTCAAGCCACTCAAGCTACGCGCGCTGTTGCAGCACCTGGTTTAAGGGCAAAGACACCCCAGTGAGGGAGAAATAGTGAGGAGTAAGGCGTAACACATCGAGTCTTCAGAATGTGGTGTTACGTCTCACCCCTCACCCCTCACCGGTTTGCGACAGCGCTATTACCGCCTGGGTGCGGTTTTTAACGTCGAGTTTGCGAAAAATAGCGGTGACATGGGCTTTTACGGTGGCTTCCGACACGCTGAGCTCAAAGGCGATTTGCTTGTTGAGCTTGCCCTCCGACAGCATGGTTAACACCTTGAACTGCTGGGGCGTCAGGCTGGCCAGGCGCTCGGCAATGTTATCTTCCGGTGCCTGATCCAGGCTGATGCCTTCGGGAAACCAGGGGTCGCCTTCCAGAATGGTGTTGAGTGCACTGACCAGTACCGGCATGGGAGCTGACTTGGGAATAAAGCCCATGGCACCAAAACGCATCGCCTGTTGGACGACGGAGGGCTCTTCGCTGGCTGACACCATCACTACGGGGAGTTGAGGGTATTGATGCCGCAGTGACGCCAGGGCAGAAAAACCGCTGGCGCCGGGCATTTTGAGATCCAGCAGCAGCAGGTCTACGTCTTCGGCTTCACTCAACAGCTGCATCAGACTATTGATGCAATCCACCTCCTGCAACTCGGCTCCTGATACTGCCATCTGCACGGCCTGATGCAAGGCACTGCGAAACAAGGGGTGGTCATCGGCAATAATAATGCGGTAGCCCGTATCCATTTAGTATCTGAATCCTAGTGTCGGTGAGGGAAGTAACAAAAATCGCGGGAATATTTTACCTTGTTATCATAGAGCCTTGGGTACAGCCTGAGAATAAGATAAAGCCATTTTCGTGATCTCTAAGGGAGCGGTATGAAATTGAGCAAGCCGGATGCGAGTCAATTCACCAGCCAGGACAAGTCGTTGAGCCCCAAAGAGGATACTCGACTTAGCAAAGGCAGCTCCGATGATGCCGGAATTGTCATTAAAGGCAACCGGCGCAGGTTGATTCTCGCTCAGGTGGCAAGTGCACTCGCCGAACTGATGACCAGTGCTAAAACTGTTTTGCCCTGGTTGCTGCAAGCCGTAGGTGCTCCGGTGTGGATTATTGGCTGGTTGGTACCGATACGCGAAAGTGGCTCCATGTTGCCGCAAATCGTGTTGGGAGCTTACGTCAAGCGGTTAGCACAGCGCAAAGTCGCTTGGATGTGGGGCGCAGGGCTGCAAGCCGCTTGTCTGGTATTGATGGCGGTGGTGGCGTTAATCAGCACGGGTTGGCTGGCTGGCATCTTGCTACTCCTGTTACTGGGCATCATGAGCTTGTCTCGGGGGTTATGCTCTATTGCGGCCAAGGATGTGCTGGGGAAAACCGTTCCCAAGCGTGAACGAGGAAAGGTGACGGGAGCAGGCGCTAGCTGGGCCGGCGGCATTGGTCTGTTGTTTGGTTTACTGCTTAGCAGCCTGAATGATATCGCACTGTGGGGCTACGCGATGATTATG
Source organism: Oceanisphaera sp. (assembly GCF_048268965.1). GTDB lineage: Bacteria > Pseudomonadota > Gammaproteobacteria > Enterobacterales > Aeromonadaceae > Oceanimonas. Next base: position 20,633 of record NZ_JBLWUK010000001.1, on the reverse strand, counting down.
TTGGCGGCGGCCCTGGTGTGGGGGCTGGGTATGCTGTGTTACTGGAGCATTACAGAAGAAGCCGGCACCACTGACGAGGGCGAAAATGGGTGGAGCCAGGCCTGGTCAAACATCAAGCTGGTGCGAGAAGACGCGAATTTCGCTCGCTTTATCATGGTGAGAACCCTGTTATTATCGACCTCCCTGGTCATGCCTTATTATGTATTGCTGGCGCGAGAAAGTGACACCAGCATGCAAACACTGGGATGGCTGGTTATTGCTCAGGGATTGGCCCAGTTTATCAGCAGTTGGGTATGGGGACGGATGGCGGATCATTCTGCACGCCGGGTGATGCAGTGGGCGGCGGCGCTGGCTTCCGTGCTGGGAGGCGCAGTATGGCTGCACCTCGGCTGGTGGTCGGGAACACCCTGGCTTGGCTATTTTCCCGTGATGATCTTTATTCTCAGCCTGGCGCATGCGGGAGTGCGCGTCGGGCGAAAAACCTATCTGGTTGATTTGGCCGGCGGTAACCGGCGGACCGATTATGTCGCAGTCAGCAATACCTTGATGGGGTTGTTGCTGCTGATGGTGGGAGCTTTGAGTATGCTATTGGCATTGTTATCCAACCTGGTGGTGATTCTGGTATTTTCTTTACTGGGGATGCTTGGTGTATGGTTGGCCCAGACATTGCCGAATGTTCAGGTACAGACAATTGAGGAAAGCAGATGATGAAAAGAATCGTATGGGCACTGGGTGCTCTCATGGTCGCAGGGGCGACTTCAGCCCAGGATATCGATCATCTGCGGGCCGAGTTCAGTGTGTTGCTCAACGGCGATAAAACCCGGGGCGTCAATATCCTGAATATCGATCGCAACAAAGACCGCTATCATGTGCATTTTTCTTTGGCACACTGGTTACTGGATGTGGAGCAAAAAGCCAGTTTTACCTGGAAAGACTGCACCGCCGTGCCCGAAACCTTCAGTTACAAGGCCAAGGCTTTGGGGGTTCGGCGAGAAGAGCGGTTGGTGTTTGATGCCAAAACCCAAATGGTGCTGTATCAGGGTAAAGAGGGGGATACCCTGCTGTCGACGAAAGACGGCGCCTTCGACTCGGTGAGTTTTTTCTTTGAGGCGCGTTGCGATCTCATGGCCGGAAAAACCAGCTTTACCTACCCGGTGGTACGGGATGACGAGATCAAAAAGGTCACCTTTAACGTGGTCGGCAAAGAAGTCGTCAACACCGGTATCGGTAGTTTCGAGAGCCTGATTGTGGAGCGTGATCGCGGCAACAGCAAACGCAGAACGCGATTCTGGGTCGCCCCTGAGCTGGACTATCAGCTGGTGCAAATCAGCCATGACGAAAACCGCCAGCTTTCAGTAACCGTGACCCTGGACAAGCTGAGTTATACGCTGGTGGACGAGCCGACAACGCTGGCCGAGCATCAGACAACGCAGCAAACCGGGCAGCTCCCATCCAACCGGTGAGGAGTGAACCTTGATTTTATTGAGCCTGCTGCTGGTGCTGCTCGCCGCCTGGAAGTTTGACTGGCGACCCTGGCTGGCAGATAAAACAAGCCAGCATTTGAGTTTTGGCGCCGCCATTGCCCTGGTGCCGTTGTGGATGCTGCAGGCCGGGGTCAAGGAAGGGCTGGAGGTGCACTTTCTCGGCCTGACCACGCTGGCATTGATGCTGGGCTGGCGAATGGGGGTGCTGATGAGCACCCTGAGCCTGCTGCTGATCACCCTGTTCGGTTTTGAATCCTGGCCAGATTTTGGCGTGAATCTGCTGCTGGGGGTAATAGTGCCCCTGTCGTTCAGCTATTTGCTGTTTCTGCTGACCTACAGCTATCTGTACCGGCATCTGTTCGTCTATATCTTCGTCGCCGGCTTCTTTAATGCGGCACTGACCATCGCAGTGAAAACCATCGCTTATTCTGGATTTATGGTATGGTCTGACCAATATAGCTGGCAAACGGTACTGGATAACTACCTGAGCGTGTTGCCCCTGCTGTTGTTCCCGGAAGCGCTGCTCAACGGCATGGCGATTACCGTACTGGTCGTGTTCAAGCCCCATTGGATGCGCACTTATCGGGATCGCGATTATTTAATTAATAAGTGAGGCGGGTCTTCTGATGCGTTACCCGGTCTGTTAGGCTGCCCCCGATAATCTGATCTGATGTGAGAAGCTGATGAAGCCTAAATTATTGAATACACTGGCACCCATACTGGCCCTGGGTCTGTTTTCTGCTACGCCTGTCCAGGCAGAAATGACTGCGGACGAAGTCAAAAAGCTGGTACGGGAAACCCTGCTGGAACAGCCCGAAATCTTGCGTGAAGCCATTATCAAGCTGGAAGAAAAAGACCAGCTGGCTCAGCAGGCGGAGTTTTCCAAGCAGTTAAAGCAGCAATCGGCACAGCTGTTTGCCAATAAAACCGACGGCATCATGGGTAACCCTAACGGCAAGATAGAAATGGTGTATTTCACCGACTATAACTGCCCTTATTGCCACCGGATGAACAAAACGCTGCAAACCCTGATCAAAGAAGAGCCCGAGCTGAAGGTGATCGTCAAGGATATCGGCATACTGGGTCCCGACTCGGTACAGGCGGCGCGCCTGGCCCTGGCGACAGCCCAGGAAGCACCGCGGCAATATGAAGAGCTGCACCAGGCCCTGATGAGTCAGCAAAGAGTCAAAACCGCCGCCCTGGCGACCATAACCGACAAGGCGGGGCTGGATGGAAAGGCCTTGTTGAAAGCGGCCGAAAGCAAGCAGGTGTCTGACAAACTGAACCAGAACCTGAGCCTGTTCCGCAGCCTGGGTCTGAACGGTACTCCTGCACTGGTCTTCCCCGACGGTACCCTGATCCCCGGCGCCGTCGATGTGGCCGCGTTAAAGGATGTGCTGCAAAAGCAGAAGTCTTGATGCCCGGGTTCTATTGAACAGGAATTGAGACAGGACAAACAAAGACCCCGGCCATAAGCCGGGGTCTTGTTGTTTTACCAACCGATGTTATGACTGGTCACCAGTCACTGTTTTTACTTCCAGCTGGCGGCGCGCTTGGCGTTTTGCAGCTTCTCGTAGGTGGCCAGCAACGCCTGATGGGCAGGGAAGTCAGCCAGGCTTTCATCGGCCAGTGTTAAACCATGAAAACGTGCACTGCCTTCAATCTGTGCCCACACCTGTGCCACCGTATCGCTACCAAACATGCTGCTAAAGGCGGCCTTGTACTGGCTGGGGTCGCGATTTTCACTCAGGTGCAACTCCAGGGCGGCTTTCAGGCAGCGGTAATAACGGTGGCGTTCATCGCTGAATACCGATGCATTAAAGCTTAAGGTCCAGTCGGCATATTCCAGTGCCAACTCTAACTCTCCGGCGGCCAGTGCCAGCATACACTTCAACTCACCCACTCTCAGGGTGTGCCAGGCGGTGCCTTTGCTGGAGGCGATACCAAGCAGCTCGCGGATACGGGTAAAGTCATCCAGGCCTTCTTCTTCCAACAGCTCGTACAAGCCCATTAGCTGTTCGGCATTCGCATCCGAGCCAGGCAGGCTTAACAAAATCGCGCGCAAATGGGCGCCCATGTTGTTGTTGGCCATCGTCAGATCTTCTACCGGATAAATATCCGACATGCCGGGGGCCAGAATACGGCAGGCATAGACGCCCAGGTGTTCATAGTCGGCGATGTACACCGGCTGCTCCAGCTGGTTGAAAATCGCCATCAGGTGCTTGAACTCCTGCTCCGAGCTGCCGCTGAAGTCCCAGTCGGCAAACTCGTAGTCGGCCTGCTCCTTGAACAAGTCCCAGCTGATCAGGCCCGAGGAGTCGATGAAGTGGGTTTCCAGGTTGTGGTGATCGGCCACTTCGTCATCTTCGAAGGAAGGGGGCACGAACACGTCCAGATCTTTCAGACTGCGACCCTGCAGCAGCTCGGTGACGGTCCGCTCCAGTGCCACTTCAAAGCGTGGGTGAGCGCCGAAGGAGGCGAAGCAGGTGCTGTTGCTCGGGTTGAACAGCACCACGCAGATCACCGGGTATTCGCCGCCCAGGGAGGCATCGAAGGCATGAACAGGGAAGCCTTGTGCTTCCAGGGCGGCTATCGGCTCCTGAATATGCGGGTAGCGAGCCATCACCTCGGCGGGAATGGTCGGCAGGCTGATACGCTCGCTGATGATGCGGTTCTTGATGTGGCGCTCGAAGACTTCCGACAAGCCCTGAGTACGCGCTTCGGTACGGGTATTACCGGCGCTCATGCCGTTGGACACATAGAGGTTGCCCACTATGTTCATCGGAATGTAAACGGTCTGCTGGTCCCCCTGACGCTCGAAGGGCAGGGCGCAGATGCCGCGCGTATCATTGCCCGATTGCATATCGATCAGCATGTCGGCGGTCAGTTCGTCGTCCGGGTTGTAGAAGCCGCGGGTATAGTCGTCGAGCATACCGGTGGGCAGGCTGTTGTCGGCCGGCAGTGGAAACCACTTTTCGTTAGGGTAATGCACGAAGTCACCCTCGGCGATGGCTTGGCCCAGATAGAAGTCGGCGAAGAAATAGTTGGTGGCCAGACGTTCAAAATATTCGCCCAGCGCCGATGCCAATGCCGCTTTTTTGCTGGCGCCCTTGCCGTTGGTAAAGCACAGCGGACAGCTCTTGTCACGAATGTGCACCGACCAGACGTTGGGGACCGGATTCAGCCAGGAGGCTTCCTCGATATCAAACCCCAGCTTGATGAGTTGTTGTTGAAAAAAGCTGATGGAATCTTCCAGCGCAGCATCTTTGCTGGGAATGAATGTTTTCATGAGGGCCTCGGGTGTGTTCGGCAAAAGGGGGCAGATCCTACCCCGAGGCGATTTTGTGAACAAGCCTTGTTTCAGACGAAAAAGTCAGGGGCGGTGGACATTTTATGACTAAACTTTTTTGAAGAACGACTGAAAAATCATCTTGCGAGGTCAATCGCCCCTGTAGGCATCTGTTAAGCAGGCCCGAACAACAACCGGTTAACGTTGAGACACCGGTATCATTTCTGCTGTTGATGTGACCGGGCATGTCGCTTTGATTTTTTGTCGGGACTTTCTTTTTGCAATTATCGCATCCTATACTGAAACTCAGGTGCTGCTTTAGTGTAACGTTGGCGGCAGGTCTGAAGTAAACAGCTAGCTTGCCCGAGCCTTGGGCGTTAATGCGGCATGCCATGGATTGGATGCGCATTCAGAAGGGGATTCCCGCGTATCGATGTCAGTTGATAAACATACTGCTGGTGTCGTCGTTTTGCTGCGGGATGTGCCGTTACACTTAGAGGGATACGTCTTGATAGTTGGAAAATCACCGGACGAAATAGAAAACGAGCGCAAGCGGACGCTGGTGCTTGCCTTCTCTGCAATTGGTACGCTGTTTTTAAGTATTTTCGGTGCCGTTTCTCTTGTGCAGGGCCGAATAACCTTGTTTATTGTGCTTTTTTTATTTGTCGTTATTGTCTTGGCGATGAGCTTTATCATAAAAAAAGCCACTGATACACGGCCAGCCAGCCTCTTTCTTTCTTCTACCCTGCTCTTGTTAACCTGGTATTTATTGTTGAGCGGAGGGGCTGATGGTTCCGGGGTGTACTGGACCTATTCGTTATCCATGCTGATGGTCATACTGGCGGGCCCCAAGGTCGGCAGTATTTATATGGGGCTTTACTTGCTGGTGAGTGCGGTCTTTATTCAGGGGCCATTTCCGTTTGTATATGATTATTCAAGTGCCGAGTTTGTTCGAATCATCGCCTCCTCTATCGCACTCTATGTCTTGATACTCACCAGTGAATGGATCCGGATTGGCTCTTATAATGTCATATCCAAGACTTCGGAAAACCATAGATACCTTGCCAGCATCGACCCCTTGACCGGGTTGCTGAATCGAAATGGTTTGATGAGCGCATTGAAAAAGAAGGCTGGCAAGCAGGCCGTGATGGCTATTCTGGACATAGATGGCTTTAAACAGGTAAATGACAGCTTTGGTCATGATTTTGGCGACCTGGTATTGAGCCGGCTATCAAAGTTATTGAAAAATAATGTAAAAGGTGGCGACCTGACGGTTCGCTGGGGGGGAGAAGAGTTTTTGATCATCTTTTACGACATCAGCCTGGATTCATCCAAGGCACTGATGAACAAGATAAAAGATGAGTTTGAGCAAGTTGCTTTTGATTATGATGACGCAGTGATCTCGGTGACCTTCAGTGCGGGCCTTGCTACTTTCAACGATATTTCCACGTTCGAGGCGGCAGTCAAGTTGGCCGATGAGCGACTGTATCACGCCAAAAACACCGGGCGAAACAAGGTGGTCTCCGGAGGATTACATCTTGCCAGCATACAAAAGGTGCAGGCCTGACCGTTTTTATGTCTCTCGATTGCAAGCTGGCTATGACAGAAAAGCCCGCCAATATGGCGGGCTTTTGTCTGGGCATTACAGCGTCAGGCCTAGGGCAGCAGGTGCAGCATGCGGCGCAGTGGCTCGGCGGCCCCCCACAGTAGCTGATCGCCTACCGAGAAGGCAGACAGGTATTGTGGACCCATGTTCAGCTTGCGTAAACGACCAACGGGGATGCTCAGCGTGCCGGTGACGGCGGCCGGCGTCAGCTCTTCCATCGACAGCTGACGATCGTTGGGGATCACCTTGACCCAGTCGTTGTGGCTGGCCAGCAGCTTTTCTACCTCGGGGATAGAAATGTCTTCTTTCAGCTTGATGGTGAACGACTGGCTATGGCAGCGCAGCGCACCCACGCGCACACAGAGTCCGTCGACCGGAATCGCCTGTTCAATGCCGAGGATCTTGTTGGTCTCGGCCTGACCTTTCCATTCTTCGCGGCTCTGGCCATTTTCCAGCTGGGAGTCAATCCAGGGGATCAGGCTGCCGGCCAGAGGGACACCAAAGTTATCGGCGGGCAAGCTACCGCTGCGGGTTTTCTCGGTCACCTTGCGCTCCAGCTCAAGAATGGCCGAGGCGGGATCGGCCAGCTCAGTCGCCACTTCATCACGCAAGATACCCATTTGAGTGATCAGCTCACGCATGTGGCGGGCGCCGCCGCCGGAGGCCGCTTGATAAGTCGACACGGCGACCCATTCAACCAGATCTTTTTCAAACAAGCCGCCTAGCGCCATCAGCATCAGGCTCACGGTGCAGTTACCGCCAACAAAGGTCTTGGCACCCTGGTCCAGGGCTTCACGGATCTGTGTGCCGTTAACCGGGTCCAGCACGATCAGGGCTTCGTCATCCATGCGCAGGGCAGAGGCGGCGTCGATCCAGTAGCCGTTCCAGCCGGCGGCACGCAGCTTGGGGTACACTTCTTTGGTGTAGTCGCCGCCCTGACAAGTCAGCACCACATCCAGCTCTTTAAGCGCCTCTATGTCGAAGGCGTTCTGCAGGGTACCGGCGTTGGTGCCAAAGTCGGGAGCAGGCTGGCCTGCCTGAGAGGTGGTAAAAAAGACCGGTTTAATACGGGAGAAATCGCCTTCTTCTACCATGCGGCTCATTAATACCGAGCCAACCATACCGCGCCAACCGACCAGACCTACAGTTTTCATCATTAAATATCCTTCCTTTGGAAGTAAATAAACCAAAATACCCTGTTTACAATACTGATTGGGCGCTCAGGTGCAAGACTTAAAGGGTAAATTGCCGTAAAACAGGCGACTCCAGCTCCAACCAGACCCTAGCCCAGCGAGAGAAAGCCAAGCATGAATACCGGTGCCGCCAGGCTGAGTATAAAGCCGGATACGATGGCCACGGGCACGACGACGACCCCCCCGGAACGTTGCAATACCGGTAGCGTAAAATCCATGGCGGTAGCGCCGCCGTAACCCACGGCACAGGAGGGGTGACGGCGCATGAGAGCCGGAATCATCATGATGGCGACCAGCTCACGTGCCAGATCGTTGATAAAGGCGGCACTGCCCAAGACCGGACCCAGTTGATCGCTGATCAGAATGCCGGACAGCGAATACCAGCCATACCCAGAGGAAAAGGCCAGCCCATGGCTGAGCGGCATGTCGAGTATCAAGGCGCCGGCCAGGCCACCGAACCAGGAGCTGACCAGCACCACCAGGGCGATGGACAGCCCCCATGGGTTCAGCAATATCTGCTTCAGCCGCATGCCGGAGTTACGCAGCTGAATGCCGATTAACAATAACAGCAGCATCAGGGCCCATTCGCTCAGGGTGTCGACGGCAAACCACTCGGGGTCGAGAAAGAACCCGACGGCAACGCCGCCCAGAATCACCAGGCACAACCACACCGAGTCGAGCAACAGCGTCCACTTGCTGATGGCGGGCGCCCCCCGTTCGCCGGTTAACCGGCCCCGGCGTACATCCAGCAGCCAGAGGCCGGCCAGGTTGGCCACAGTGATGCAGGCCAGAAAGACGAGGCTGACGGTAAAGATAGTGCCCAGATGGTTGGCTAAATCATCAACGAAGGCCAGACTGATCCCCATTAAAAACAGGATCAGATACACCATGCGTGCCACCAGCACATTCAGTAAATGCAAAATCGACTGCGAACGGCAGGGAATGCAATAGCCCAGCGCCAGGGGCAGTAAAACGATCAGTAAGCCGGAATACATATATTATCTTCCAATAAGTCGGTGTGGCAGGCTGTTAACCGCCATATTCCATTAGTAAACAGGATACGTGAGCCTCATTAGAAACAAAAGACGAAAAATATGCGATATTGCCTCGTCGGTCATCGGTCATCTAGACCAACCGTCATCAGATAGCAGCAGCGTAAGTACCATGAGGTGATGAAAAATTATTCGCTATTAATGCATAATATTATGCTGTGGATGGGTTTTTGTGTTGTACGAAAAACCAACGTTCTCGCGTTTGTGCAGGGGATTATGTTGTTATTACGCGAAACAGATGTTAGCTTTCGGTGTGGTTAACAGTTTGTTAACTGTAATGGTCGCTATGCCGTCTTGTCGGCAGTGGAACAAGGATCTAATGGATGAGTAAAGCTGCCCTGGAAGTGTCGGGCCTGCATAAACACTATGGCACTCTCGAAGTGCTGAAAGGCATCGATTTAACGGCCCTGAATGGCGATGTTATTTCTATTATCGGTTCTTCCGGCTCCGGTAAGTCTACCTTTTTACGCTGTATCAACCTGCTGGAAACCCCCTCCGCCGGTGAGGTGCGCCTGCATGGCGAGCTGATCGAAATGCGCACCGGCAAGCATGGTGAACGCGAGCCCGTCAGCATGCGCCAGGTTGAACGCATTCGCTCCCGCCTGGCGATGGTATTTCAAAGTTTCAATTTATGGTCCCACATGACTATATTAGAGAACATCATCGAAGTACCCATCCACGTATTGAAAGTGCCGAAAAAAGAGGCGATTGAAAAGGCCGAGGCGCTGCTGCATAAAGTGGGGCTGTATGAGCGGCGAGAATATTACCCCAATCATTTGTCGGGTGGGCAGCAGCAACGGGCCGCTATTGCCCGGGCACTGGCAGTAGACCCGGAAGTCATGCTGTTTGATGAGCCCACTTCGGCGCTGGATCCCGAGCTGGTAGGCGAAGTGCTGGGGGTGATGCGCAGCCTGGCCGAAGAAGGCCGCACCATGCTGGTGGTGACGCATGAAATGAGCTTTGCCAAAGAGGTGTCCAACAAGTTGATGTTTTTGCACCAGGGCGTGGTAGAAGAGCAGGGGGATCCCAAGCAGGTATTTGCCAACCCGAGCTCGGAACGATTTAAACAATTTATCTCGACAGTCTATTAAGCGAGATTGAGACGTTGGCAAGAACACATCATCGATATGATGAAGGGTGATAAACGGATCTACATCAGGTGTAACACAAGGAGTAAGGCATGAAGAAACTGTTAGTTGCCGGTGCCATTATGGCGAGCCTGGCGGCAGGAGCCGCGCAGGCAAAGGATTGGGAAACGGTACGTTTTGGTATAGAGGGAGCCTATCCTCCCTTTTCCTGGACCGATGAAAATGGCGAGCTGCAAGGCTTCGACGTCGATATGGCCAACGCCTTGTGTGAACAGATGGCAGTGAAGTGCGAACTGGTTGCACAAGACTGGGACGGCATTATTCCTGCCCTGTTGGCGCGCAAGTACGACGCCATTATTGCGGCCATGTCGATTACCGAAGAGCGCAAGCGTACCGTTGATTTCACCGGTAAATATGCCCTGGTGCCCAACAAGTTTGTGGCCAAAAAAGGCACAGAGCTGGATTTAAGCGAAGCCGGTCTCAAGGGCAAGCGTGTCGGCGTGCAAATAGCCACCACGCACGACAAGTACCTGACCGATAACTTTGGTAAAGACGTCAATCTGGTGCGTTATGGCACCGCCGATGAAGCCTACCTGGATTTAAAGGCCGGTCGTGTTGATTATGTCTTTCTGGATGCAACGGCCATTGAAGAAGGCCTGCTGAATAAAGACGGGGGCGACCAGTTTGAATTTGTGGGGCCTTCGGTCACCGATGAAAAATGGTTTGGCGAAGGCTTTGGCATTGCGGTGCGCAAGCAGGATCAAGACCTGAAGAACAAGCTGAACAAGGCCATTGAAGCCTTGCGTGACAACGGCAAATATGAGGCCGTGAACAGCAAGTATTTTGAATACGACGTTTACGGCGGTTAAGCTGCATAAGTCGGCCCCGTAACGGGGCCGACAAGATAGGAAGTCGTTATGCTGGATCTGCAAGGATACGAAAGCTCTTTGCTTGAAGGAGCCGGGCTGACCATACAAGTGGCGTTATTTTCGCTCTTGTTGGCGCTCACCCTGGGCTTGCTGGGAGCACTCGCCAAACTTTCTTCATTCAAACCTGCCCGCTGGCTGGCCACCGGCTACACCACCGTTATTCGCGGCATCCCCGACCTGGTGTTGATGATGCTGATCTTCTTTGGCGGGCAGGTATTACTCAATAACTCGCTCTATTCCGTTAATGAAAAGCTGAATGCCTGGCTGGGCGCCGATAACCCCGCCCATGAGTGGGTGAGCTATGTGCCCGATTATATCGAGATCAGCCCCTTTATTGCCGGTATTCTGACCATAGGCTTTATTTTTGGTGCCTATATGACAGAAACCTTTCGCGGCGCCATACTGGCGGTCGACAAGGGGGAGCTGGAGGCGGCTCGAGCCTATGGCATGAGCAACATGCTGGTGCTGCGTCGTATTTTGTTTCCGCAGATGATGCGTCATGCACTGCCGGGGCTGGGGAACAACTGGCTGGTGTTGCTCAAGACTACTGCTTTGGTGTCCATCATAGGGCTGGACGATATGGTGCGTAAGGCGTCGCTGGCTGCCGGTGCCACTCAGCTGCCCTTCACGTTTTATATGGCGGTGGCGGTTATCTTTCTGCTGTTTACTACCATATCGACCTCACTGTTGAAGTGGGCCGAGCGTCATTACGCAATTGCGGCGAGATAAGCTATGGATTTTACAATTATCGCAAACGAGTGGCCTGTCTATTGGCAGGGCTTTTACACCACAGTATGGCTGGTCGCAGCTTCGCTGTTCATCGGCTTGTTGATTGCGGTGCCGCTGGGTATTTTTCGCAACAGCAGCAACTGGTTACTCAAGGGGCCGGCCTGGGCGTATATCTACTTTTTTCGTGGCACACCGTTACTGATTCAGCTGTTTCTTATTTACTATGGCGCCGGGCAGTGGCAGTGGCTGCGAGAGTCTGCCGCCTGGGAATTGTTCAGTCAGGCCTGGTTCTGTGCCATTCTGGCGTTTACCTTGAATACCAGTGCCTACACCGCCGAGATCATTCGTGGTGCCATTAATGCCATGCCCGAAGGACAAATAGAAGCCGCCTATGCTTATGGCATGAGTCGCCTGACCACACTGCGCCGCATTATCCTGCCCAACTCTTTTCGCCGTGCCTTGCCCGCCTACAGTAACGAAGTGATCTTCATGCTGCATGGCTCGGCGGTGGCGGGGGTGATTACCATAGTGGACTTGACCGGTGCCGCTCGTATCGTGAACTCCCGCTACTATTCGCCCTTTGAAGCCTTTCTGGCGGCGGGGCTGCTGTACATGTGCCTTACCTTCTTGCTGGTATGGGGTTTTCGACGGCTGGAAAACCGCTGGTCTCGACACCTGCAACCCAGAACGTAAAGAGCCGCGGTCAGCGTTACGCCATACGCCGTAAGTTAATAAAAAAACCAAGCCTGCAGCAGGCTTGGTTTATGATTTGCGTACGGCGTGTAACGTACAGCGATTAACGCTTAGTTATCAGCTTTTTTCTTCTTGCGAATGCTCAGGCCCAGCTCGCGGCCACGCAGTTTGGCGTAATACATGTTGCCGATAAACATGGTGCTGGCCAGCAGCAGCTCAACGGCGGCCAGCCAACGCTCGCCTTCGTCTACCCAGAGTAGCGTTGCCGAGTGTAAAAAGTACGGCATCAGCATATACACGGCCCAGGCGTGCGTATAAGGGTTCCCTTTAAGCATGCCTTTCATGGGGATCAACAGCCAGGGCAGCCACATGAACAGCATGAAGGTGACGCTAAGGTGGGGGGAGGGCGAGATAAATGCATGCCATAAAATAACCCACAGCATCAGGCCAAAATAACCCGTCAAGGCCAGCAAACGTGCCAGTTGCGTCGTCATTACAAGATATCCAGCACTTGCTCGGGAGGACGGCCCAGGGCGGCCTGCTGGCCGTTAACCACAATCGGGCGCTCGATCAGCTTGGGGTGTTCCACCATGGCGGCAATCAGGGCCTGCTCATCCTGCACCTCGGCCAACCCCAATTCTGTGTAGATGGCTTCTTTGGTCCGCATCAGCTGGCGGGCCGAGTTCATACCCAGCAGATCCAGCAGCTTGCCGATCTGTTCGGCATCGGGTGGGGTGTCGAGATATTTGATAACCTCTGGGGTGAGTCCTTGCTGCTCCAGCAGCGCAAGGGTTTCTCGGCTTTTGGAACAACGAGGATTATGATAGATACATAGGCTCATTCTAAACTCCTGTGGCGATATGGCCGGTATGGTGCCAGCGGTAGATGATAACGTAGATGATTGTATAAAAGTGAATGCAGAGGGTACAGGATATGAAAAAGCTTGGAAGCGGGTTTTTAATAATGTGTGCGTTGCTGTTGTCCCTGGTCGGGTGCGGTGACAAGGCCAGCCTGACGCTGGCAGACGGAGAGCAGCAACAGTTAAGCGATTATCGGGGGCAGTGGCTGGTAGTGAATTACTTTGCCGAGTGGTGCGCTCCTTGCCTGCGAGAAATGCCCTTGCTGAATGAGTTGCAGCAAGGCGATGGGCCCGCCGTGCTGGCCGTCAGCTTTGACAAGCTGTCCGGGACCGAGCTGCAAAGCCTGGCCACGCGTTACCAGATGACCATGCCCATCGCGATGCAGCTTGAAGGTGACTGGCCCTTTGGTACCCCCAGTGCGCTGCCAACCACCATGGTGCTGAACCCTGACGGCAAGCTGGTAGACAGCCATCAAGGAGAGCTCAAGCCGGAAGACCTGGCCCGCTGGCAGGCAGCCTATTGGGAGAAGACCAGCCACCAGCTTTAAGCTATCAGCCTGTCTTTTAGTCACTAGCCGGTGAATTAATGTACAGAGGAGGCTGGGTAGCCTCCTCCGACACGCTCAAGTACTTCCATGTATCGCTCAAACACATGACATCCCTGTCATGTGATGGTCGGCAGAGGCTATCCCAGCCGCCTCTTCCTAGGCCCCGAGTCTTCGGTGAGCACCACTGACTGACAACTCCGCTCCTGGCGGGAAGGCAGAGGGTGTCTGCTCAACCGACCATCCGCGCCAAGGATGGCGCGGTTTGAGCCCCCATGGATGGGTTTACGGCGTGTCGGAGGAGTAGTGCCCTCTGCCTGACAAGCCACACTAATATCAATAAATAGTCGTGACTAAGAGACAGGCTATCAGCTGGAAGTAACCACCGAGCTCATAGCGTTGGTGGTTTCGTTGGGGCGACTTGTTTGAGATGAGTCGTTGACCCAACGATGGAGCTGGTTTTGGTTTTTCTTACCGCTTAAAGCTGACGGCTTCTCGCTTTGTTTTCGCTAGTTCCTCAATGCTTCCCATTCTTTTTGCTGCTGGCGCAGCTGCTCCAGACGGGCGCCGAGGCGGGCGCGTTGCATGCTGTCTTTCGACAGGTTGGCGGCAATCTCCATCTGGTCGACGGCCAGATCGTAACGGCCTTTCAAGGCGGCCACTTCTGCCTGGGCCTGGCGAAACGCCGACTCGTCGCTGAGAGGGCGATAAGCCTGGGCAATCAGCTCCCAGGCCAGGAGGTTTTCCGGGTGACGGCGCAGGTAGTTATCGAGCAGGGTGGCGGCTTGCGGGTGTCGACCGGCCTGCAGCAAGCTGTCGGCAAGGTTGATCGTGACCACTTGATTATCGGGTCTGTGTTTTTGGGCGGCCTGTAAACGAGCGATAGCGGCATCATAGCGCTCTTGTGCATTATCGAGATCGGTCAGTGCATCCAGAATAAAAATGTTATTGGCATGCTTACCCGCCAGTCCCTCGAGTATGGGCCGGGCTTGTTGGTGGTTATTGACTTTTAACAGTGCCAGGGCCTGACCGTAACGAGCGGCATCGGTCTGCCAGCCATCACCCTGCGTGGCTTGCTGTTCAAAAAAACGCTGCAGCTCGCTGGCACTGCCTTGTTGAAAGCGCACCATGACTCTGGCCTTGGCAAACTGAAAGTCCAGGCTCTCGGGGTAGTGTTGTTTAGGGTAGTCCCGGGCTCGACTGCGCGCCTCGGCAATGCGGCTGGTGGGCAGGGGGTGAGTGAGCAGCATGGGAGGCGGTGTGCTGGCGAATTGATATTTATCGGCCAGTTTTTGAAAAAAGCCGGCCATGGCCTCGGGATCAAACCCCGCATTATGGAGCAGACGCAGCCCGATGCGGTCCGCTTCAAATTCATTATCCCGGGTGTAGTTGATGGCCGACTGCATCTTCAGGCCAAGGGTGGTCTGCAAGGCCGCCATGCCTGCCTGAGGGTTAACGACCGCCAGTGCCACCGAACCTACCAGGCCGGCGACGGTCAGCGGTGTACTGCGTGATTGCGACTCCAGATAGCGGGCGATATGGCGTTGGGTCACGTGCGTGATCTCGTGGGCAATAACAGACGCCAGCTCGCTTTCGTTGTCCGCGTATAAAAACAATCCGGTATGCAGCTGCACCACGCCCCCCAAAAAGGCGCTGGCATTAATGCTGTCGTCGTTAATCAACAGAAACCGAAACGGAAAGCGTACCGAGTCGGCCTGGGACAGTAACTTCAGACCGAGATCGGTGACATACTCGTTGAGCACGGGGTCATTGATCACCGGTTGATTGGCACGGGCGAAGCGGGTAAATGCCTGGCCAAAGCGGGCCTCTCGCTCTATCGACATGGCGGTGACGCCGGCAGTGCCGATATCGGGCAGACTGTTGGCGGCCTCAAGTTGTGTCGTCATCAGCAAGGAAAACACCAGTGCCAAGCTGGTGGCATGCAGCTTCATTCTAATTACCTTGTCTTGTAATGCGCTTATAGCAGAATACCTGCCCCTATTAGGGGTAACAAGCATTGTTTGGTGGCCACAACAAAGGGATAATGCCTTTCATTTTTTAGCGGAGGTGCCGTGCAAACACTGGATGCCAGTGCCTGGCGCTGTCCCTTGCCCTTGTTGAAGGTCAAACTGTGGCTTAAAGCGGCACAGGGCGGACAACAATTACGGTTATTCATTACCGATGCGGGGTCACGACAGGACATTCCCGCCTATCTTTTGCGTATGGGTCATTCGGTAACGGTCGTTAGCGAAGAGCCCAGTATGCTGACACTCATTATTACCAAGGCACCATAAGGAACTTTTTGCATGCTGGATGTGATCAAGCACTGGTATCGGCAGCGGTTTAGCGACCCCGGTGCCGTTGCGCTGTTTTTAAGCCTGCTGTTTGGCTTTGTGGTGGTGTACTTTCTGGGCCAGATACTGGCCCCGTTTTTTGCCGCCGTCGTGATCGCCTATCTGCTGGACTGGCCGGTCACCCGGCTGGAGCGACTGGGGTTGGGGCGAGTGCTGGCGGCGGCTGTGGTGCAGCTATTGTTCGCCATTCTGGTGGTGCTGTCATTGATCAGCATAGTGCCGACTTTCCTGTCGCAAATGGCCAACCTGGCGCGGGAAATCCCCGCCATGATCAGCCGTAGCCAGGAGCTGCTGCTGACGCTGCCCGAGGAGTACCCCGAGCTGGTCAACGTGACTCTGGTGCAAAGTGTGCTCGACGATCTGCGTGCTCGCTTGCTGGGGTCGGCGGATGCCATTCTGAGCGTCTCGCTCAGCTCGCTGACCAATGCCGCCGTGATGCTGGTCTATCTGATCCTGGTGTCGGTGCTGGTGTTCTTCATGCTGAAAGACAAGCGCCAGCTGATGAACAGCACCAATCGCTTTTTACCGCGCAACCGCGAGCTGGTCTCGCGGGTATGGCGAGAGATGAACGTACAAATCGCCAATTATGTGCGTGGCAAGGTGATTGAAATCCTGATCGTGGGCGGGGTCAGCTACCTCACCTTCATGTTGCTGGGCTTGCGTTATCCCGTACTGCTCTCGGTGCTGGTAGGGTTTTCCGTACTAATCCCCTATATAGGCGCGGCGGCGGCAACCGTGCCGGTGGCCATGGTCGGGCTATTTCAATGGGGCTTTACGCCGCCCTTTTTCTACCTGATTGTAGTGTACGGCATCATTCAGGCGCTGGATGGCAACGTACTGGTACCCATACTGTTTTCCGAGGCGGTCAACCTGCATCCCATCGCCATTATTATGGCGGTGCTGTTGTTTGGGGGCTTATGGGGATTTTGGGGGGTATTTTTTGCCATTCCGCTCGCGACTCTGGTCAAGGCGGTGGTGAATGCCTGGCCCAAACAGGACGGACCGCCCTTGCTCGGCGAGTAGGCCAGCAAACCACCATTAATACAAAGACAGAAGGACGTAATCACAGTGAGAGAACATTTCGGCTCGCGCTTCGGCTTTATCATGGCGGCCGCCGGTGCCGCCGTAGGCCTGGGCAACATTTGGGGATTTCCTACTCAGGCAGCCAGTAATGGCGGCGGCGCCTTCTTGCTCGCCTACCTGCTGCTGGTGATGCTGCTGGGCTTTCCCATGCTGGTGATGGAAGTGGCCATCGGTCGTTTTGGCCAGGCCAACCCGGTGGACTCGGTGCGCAAGCTGGCCCGCAATCCGCTGCAAAAAGCCATGGCGACCCTGGTCGGTTATGTCGGCATGCTGGTGCCCAGTCTGGTGCTGTCTTTCTATGCCATAGTGGCAGGCTGGCTACTGGCCTTTCTGGCGGCGGCCATTACCCGCATACTGGGCTGGGAACAAGCCACCAGCTGGCTGCAGGACTTTGGTCTGGCCCGTAACATAGTGGGCACCCTGGTGTTTTACCTGCTGACCATATTGGTGGTACAGGCCGGGGTACGAAAGGGCATAGAGCGCTGGTCGGCACGACTGATGCCGGCCTTGTTCGTGCTGTTCCTGTTGTTGTTCTTTTATATTCTGACTCAGGACGGTGCCTTTACCGGGCTTAAGCATTATCTGGTGCCTGATTTCAGCAAGGTATTGGAACCCGGCCTGCTGATCAGCGCCATGGGGCAGGCATTTTTCTCGCTGACCATAGGTGGCTGCTCCATGCTGATGTATGGCTCTTACCTGAACAAGCAGGAGAATATTCCCCGCACTGCCTTGCAAATCACCCTGCTGGATACCGGAGTCGCCTTTTTGGCCGGTCTGGTGATCTTGCCCGCCATGTTTGTGGCCATGAAGAACGGCGTCTCTATTTATGCCGACGACGGTAGCCTGCTCAGCTCCGACACCCTGGTGTTTGTGGTGTTGCCGGCCTTGTTTGACACTATGGGGCCCATAGGGTTGATGATGGCGCTGGTGTTCTTCGTATTGATGGGCATAGCGGCGTTAACCTCGTCTATTTCCATGCTGGAAGTGCCGGTGTCCTACAGTACAGAGCGCTTCAAGATGTCGCGTCCGTTCATGACCTGGCTGCTGGGCGGCGTGCTGGCGTTGGTGAGTGTCATTATCTGTCTGAACTTTGGCAGCCTGTTTGGCTTTGTCATTCGTCTGTCGACACAGCAAATACAGCCTCTGGTTGGCCTGGGGATTGTGTTGCTGGGGGGCTGGATGTGGGGACGAGCCAAGCTGTTTGAAGAGCTGGTGCAGGGCTCTCCCGAGTTGGCAACCAGTACCTTCTGGCGGATCTGGCCCTGGTATGTGCGCATCGTTTGCCCACTACTGGTTATTCTGGTCATCGCCACCAGCTGGTGATCTGTACAAGATGAGGGGGAAAGAGTGAGTCGTGAGGGGAAATCCCCTCAGACTTTACGCCTTCCCCCTCACACTCAATCAATACAGCATACTGTACAGCTTGCGACGGTAGCGGGAGGCGACCGGATCGGCGCCCATTGTGGTCAGCATGTCCAAGAAGTGCTTTCTGGCCTCTCCAAAGGCGAGGTCTTTTTGTAATATCTCTACCAGCAACTGCAGGGCTTCTTCCTGTCGGCCGGATTGAAACAACAGCACGGCCAGTTCTTCTTTCAGCGTTAACGACTCGGGATCTGCCGCCAGCTTCTGCTCCAGCTCGCGCAGCTCGGGGCTGTCGGCCGCTTCTTCTGCCAGCTCCAACCGGGCCAGAATATGTTGATATTGGCTGTCTTGATCCGCCATGCCAATGGTGGCCAGCAGCTGCTTGGTTTCTTCCAGCTTGTTCAGCGCCAGGGCGGCTTCGGCCAGATAAAGCCGTATGGCAGCACTGTCTTCCAGGGCGCGGGCCTGTTGCAGCAGACCATAGGCGGCTTGTGGGTCCGAGCCCAGCGCCTGCTTGGCCTGATCCAGTAACAGCTCGGCTTCGTTGGGCTGATAAGGCTGTAAAAACTGGGAGATGGCGCTTTCATCCTGAGGGCCTTCCAGCACATCCACGGGCTGGCCATCCTTGAAGGCGACCAGGGCCGGCAGCGCGCGCAGCCCCAGTTGTGACGCCAGGCTTTGCAGTTGAGGGTCTGCCACGTCGACACGCGCCAGGTCGATATGCTGGTTGTCGCTTCCGATCAGTCTTTCCACTATGGGGGACATGGCCAGACATTCGGGCACGGCCTCGGCGTGAAAGTAAATCACCACGGTTTTGCTCATGGAAGCGTCAATAAGTGCCTGTTGAAAGTTCTGCACATTAATGTCAACGATCATAAAAAGGAGTCTCGCTCAGGGTGATGAATGGATGGCGTAGTTAACTAAAGCGTTATTTAAAGCGTGATATTCAAAGCATTGTTATCTAAATTGGGCTGAGAGCCGGTAATTTCAAGTTCGAAGGGCAAATCGCACAGCTTGAGGCAATCGACGCTGACGCCGGTGGCGCTGTTGATGGCCAGAGTGAGCCGGCTATGTGCATGCCTAAATTGATGCAGCTGGTATGGGGCATCATCAAAGTGCGCCACCTCATCATGAGGCTGCCAGTGTACCGCGCTCAGGTTATTGGCAATACCACTGCCGTGGGCTTTAAGCACCGCCTCCTTAATGGTCCATAACTGCAGAAAGGCGTCCGTCGTGTTGTTGCCCTGGTCAAGCCACTGTTGCTCATTGGTCGTCAGGTAACGCCGTGCCAGGCGAGTGATTTGTGCGCCGGATAACTGGCGGCTTTCCACATCTATGCCCAGGGGGGCCTGATTACCGAATGCCAGCGCCAAAAGATCCCCACTGTGACTGATATTAAAGTGCCAGCCCGGCTCGTTCAGTACGGGCTTGCCTTTATGATCGATGAGAATCCGGATGTGCTCGGGGGCTTGTTTCAGGGATGTCGCGAGTAGTTGGCGTAACAGGTAGCGGCCCAGCAAAAACAGCCTGGCCTGACGCGGGTGCTGCATCTTGCCGTAGCGATCTTGCTCTGCTGCCGAGAGCAGGAGTCGCGCATTGGCAGGCAACTGCAGGCGACTGGCATCACAAATCAGTGCACGGGTAAAAATAACCTTGTTTTTACTCATATTATTTTTGCAAACCCCCTGTGACTTGCACTACTATCTTGCAGTTAATAGTCATTCCCATTCATTGTGATTCCCATTAATAGCTGGTTGCCCTTACTCTTATGAAAAAGGTAATAATTCTTGGCAGTCTCTTGTTGGTTGCCGGTTGCAGTACTCCCAAGCCGGAACCTGAAAAAAAGCTGCCAGGCAAAAGGCCGGTGTCTTCCCTGACTTACAGCATCAGTACCGGACCGAGCAAGCTCAAGTCTGCGTTTGGTTCCAGACATAGCTTGCACCAGGCATTTCAACGTTGGCGAGGCGTCCCCTATCGCTTTGGTGGTGTCGATAGCGAAGGCATAGACTGCTCGGCCTTTACCCGAACCCTGTACCAGGAAGTCTATGACATGTCGCTGCCCAGAAGTACCTATGAACAGGTCGAGCTGGGGCGAAAAATTACCAAAGACGAGTTGCAGCCCGGCGACCTGGTTTTTTTTCGTACCGGAC
This sequence comes from Oceanisphaera sp., assembly GCF_048268965.1. Taxonomy (GTDB): domain Bacteria; phylum Pseudomonadota; class Gammaproteobacteria; order Enterobacterales; family Aeromonadaceae; genus Oceanimonas. The sequence continues at coordinate 217 of NZ_JBLWUK010000001.1, read as the reverse complement.
GCACTCGGCACAACGGTGTCTATGTAGGTGATGGCAAGTTTGCGCACGCCTCGTCCAGCGTCGGGGTGACCATTTCTCGCCTGGATAATGTGTATTGGCGCAGCCGTTATTGGCAGGCTCGTCGTCTGCTGGATCACGACTAATACCAATTACAGTAAAGATCTGTTCACCTTTGAACCTGAATACCAGAGGCACCACAGCCACCTCCCACGACACG